>JAFQMF010000002.1 GCA_017396395.1 Clostridia bacterium
ACTTAACGCCTTATATCCCAATGGTCCTTCTAAATATTCTAAAACTATTTTCAATCGTTGTTCTGGAGGATACTTAATTTTACCCATGAAAAAAACCCCTTTATTAGACATCTTTTTGTCTAACAAATGGGGTTCACTTCAATACGAGGGGATATTTATTATATTTTCATAACATTGACACTTTCTATTGTTTTTGTTATAATAAAAGGGAAATTTTTGATATTACATAAGAAGGAAGGTTTCATCTATATGCATATTATAGATGCTCATTGTCATATTTACCCTGATAAAATAGCAGAAAAGGCAACTGCCGCAACAGAGGTTTTTTACGGAATTAACCACACTGAGCTTAACGGCACCACCTCTCTGCTTTTAAGCGAAGGAGAAAAAGCAGGAATAACCCATTTTATTGTACAGTCAGTTGCCACCTCACCTGCTCAGGTTTCCTCTATAAATCGTTTTATTGCAGGGTCTGTAGCAGAAAGTAATGGAAAGTTTACCGGTCTTGGCACACTTCACCCTGACAGTGATGACATCCGCCGTGACGTGGAGGAGATTATTTCTTTAGGATTGAAGGGTGTTAAGCTTCATCCTGATATTCAGAAATTTAAGGCTGACGATTACAGATGTCTTAAAATATACCAGGAGTGTGAAGGCAGACTTCCAATTTTAATGCATACCGGAGATAACAGATATGATAATTCCAATCCAAACAGGTTAAAACCTTTGTTGGAAATATACACAGGGCTTACTGTTATTGGTGCTCATTTTGGTGGCTGGTCTATGTGGGAAGATGCTACAAAGCTTCTTGCAAATGAGCATTATGATAATTTTTATGTAGATTGCTCTTCATCCTTTTATTCCTTAACTGATGATGAAATTATAAAGCTTATCTCCTCATATGGTGACGACAGAGTGCTTTTTGGCAGTGACTATCCCATGTGGAGTCCTGTTCCGGAAGTGAAAAGGTTTTTATCACTTAATCTTCCCGAAAAAACTCAGGAAAAAATATTATACAAAAATGCTTGTAGGCTTTTTGATATAAAACTGGAGAAATAAATATGGAATTAAGTAAAACCAAAAATATTTTCCTTCCCTTTTCGGTGAGAGAGGAAAATGCTGAAAAATGGGAAAACTCCATAAAAAGAGAAGTATCTTTGCCAAAAAAAGCTCAGGATATACGAAGTGAATTTGCAAGGGATTATACCCGCATTATTCATAGTCGGGGATACAGACGGTTAAAGCATAAAACTCAAGTTTTTTTTGCGCCTGAAAATGACCACATATGCACAAGAATCGAACATGTTAACCATGTAGAATCGGTAAGTTACACTATTGCAAATCATTTAGGGTTAAATACTGAGCTTACACGGGCAATAGCTACAGCTCATGACCTTGGCCATGCACCCTTCGGGCATCTTGGTGAAAGAATATTAAACAATCTGTGCAAAAATGAAACAGGCAACTCCTTCTGGCATGAGCAAAACGGACTTTTCTTTGCTGATAATCTGGAGCTTTTAAAAGACAGCCGTGACAGACTGCAGAATTTAAATCTTACCTACGCTGTCCGTGACGGAATTATATCCCACTGCGGAGAAGTAAATCAGAATATGCTTTTTCCAAGAAATGAAGCTATTTCTTTAAATGAATTTACAAAACCCAATATGTTTTCTCCCTACAGCTGGGAGGGCTGTGTAGTTAAAATATGTGACAAAATTTCTTATCTGGGACGAGATATGGAAGATGCCGTTACTCTTGGACTGATAGAGGAAAACGCTACAGATGTGATAAAGGCTCACGCTGAAAATGTTTTTGGAAAAGACAGCGTTTATAAAATCAATACCACTAATTTAATAAGTTTATTTGTTTATAACCTTTGCATAACAAGCAGTCCTGAAAAAGGTCTTGGATTTTCCCCTTCGGTGGCTGAGCTTATGCAAGAAATTATGAATTTTAACTACAGAGAAATTTATGGTCATAGCCGTTTGAAATTTTATGAAGGATACGCAAATGAAATTATTGGTGTAATATTTAAACTTCTTGCCTCCTTGTGGGAAAAAGGAAAAACCTTTGAAAACTTAGAAAAAGCAAAAGCCAGTTATCCTCTTCTTGTTTCTACATTTTCGGGATGGCTGTATGTATATTCAAATTCTTTTAAAAGAGGCGAAAAATATTGCAACAAAGAAGTATTTAACCCTGAAACAAGAGAAGAATACATAATGGCAATTATTTATTTTATTTCAGGCATGACCGACTCCTTTATTAAAAAGCTTTACTCCTCTCTGGGCACTTTTTAAGGCTTTACATTTAAAGGCTTTTGTGTTAAAATATTATTTTAAAAATATTTGGAAAGGCAGAAATTTTATGAAAAACTTCAGAAAACTTTTATTAATTATACTATCCCTTTTACTGGTTCTTTCAATTTTTACCGCTTGCGGAAAAAAAGACGAGGGCAATATTGTTGTTATTTCTGTTGAAGACTACGGAGATATTACAGTTGAGCTTATGCCCGAATATGCTCCAAAAACTGTTGAACATTTTAAAGAGCTTGTTAAAAAAGGACACTACGATAACACCATATTTCACCGCATAATGAGTGGCTTTATGATTCAGGGCGGCGGATATGATTTAAACAATCTTAATGATGTAAAGCCAGCTTCAAATGTTAAAGGGGAATTTAAAAATAACTTCTTTTCACAAAATACCCTTTCTCACGAAAGAGGCGTAATTTCTATGGCAAGGGCAAAAGACCCCAACAGTGCTACTTCCCAGTTCTTTATTGTGCATGAAGATTCCACTTTTCTTGACGGAGATTATGCGGCGTTTGGCAAGGTTACAAAGGGTATGGATGTAGTAGATAAAATTGCAAATTCTCAGGTTACCTATAATCCCTATACGGGAGAAAACAGTGTACCTGTTAAATATCCTGTAATCACAAGTATAAAAATGAAATAAGCACAAGGAGAGAAATATGTCCGAAAAACATTTATCCGGTTTTGTGGCTGTAATAGGCAGACCCAATGTTGGTAAATCTACCCTTATTAACCACGCAATTGGTCAGAAAATTGCAATAATTTCCGACAAACCCCAAACTACAAGAGGTAAAATTCTTGCAATCAGAACAACTGAAAAAAGTCAGATTATCTTTGTGGATACACCAGGTATTCATAAGCCTAAAAATAAGCTGGGAGAATTTATGGTAAAAACTGCCGAAACCTCTGCCGAGGATGCAGATGCTATTGTTTTTGTGGTAGAAGCAGGAGATAAAATACGAGGAAATGAGCTTCGTATAATGGATGATATTAAACAAAGCGGTCTTCCCTGCATACTTGTTATAAACAAGGTGGATAAATTCCCTAACAAAGAGGATTTACTTCCTCAGATTGAGGCTTTTTCAAAGGAATTGGATTTTCAGGCTATTGTTCCTATTTGTGCACGTTCAGGTTCAGGTGTTGCAAAGGTAGTAGCTGAAATCGAAAAACTTCTTCCTGCAGGACCTGAACTCTACCCTGAAGATATGATAACAAATATGACAGTAAGAGAAATTTCTGCGGAAATTATCCGTGAAAAGCTTCTTCGTATGACAGACAAGGAAATTCCTCATGGTACTGCTATTGAAATTATGCAATATAAAGAGGAAGATAAAATTATCAGGATTATTGCTACCATTTACTGCGAAAAGGCATCTCATAAAGGTATTATCATCGGGAAAAACGGCGATATGTTAAAGCGAATTGGGCAGAGTGCAAGAGTAGATATTGAAAAAATGACAGATAAAAAAGTGTATCTGGAGCTTTGGGTCAAGGTTAAGGATGACTGGCGAAACAATAATTTTCTTATGAAAGAATTTGGATTTGTTGAGGAGAATTAGTTTATGAGAGTTATTGCAGGAAGTGCAAAAGGGCATAGCCTTAAAACCCCAAAAGGACTTTATACCCGCCCTACTACCGATAAGGTTAAGGGTAGTCTTTTTTCAATGCTTATGGGACATCTTGCAGATGCAAAGGTACTGGATTTGTTTGCGGGAAGCGGCGGTCTTGGCATTGAAGCTTTAAGCCGTGGTGCAAAGGAATGTGTTTTTGTAGATATGGATAGTGATGCTGTTTCCTGCATAAAAGAAAATCTTGCATTTACCAAAACAAAGGAAAAAGCAAGGGTAGTTCAAGGAGATTCTTTGCAATTTTTAAAAACTGAAAGTTCCCCTTTTGATTTAATTTTTATTGACCCTCCCTATCACCATAATCTTGGTGCAAAGTCAATGGAGCTTATTTTCTCCCAAAATCTTTTAAAAAGCGGCGGTCTTGTTTCTTTGGAAACAGATGAAGGAGAGCTTGAAACAGAAGAATTTGAAGGCTTTGAGCTTATAAAATCAAAAAGCTATGGCAGAATTTCTCTAAAAATTTACAAAAAGTATTGATTTCTTTATAAAATTAGTGTATAATTTATACATAGTGGGTTAGTGTTTATTAAAATTACAGTTTTAACCCTGCTTATTGAGAGGAAGTTTTCGCAAAATGGTACAAAGAATTGCCATATATCCAGGAAGTTTTGACCCTGTAACAAATGGTCACTTAGATATAATCAGGCGGTCAGCTAAAATATTTGACAAGGTTGTTGTGGGCGTTTTAAAAAACGGCGAAAAGACTCCCGCTTTTTCCCCTGAGGAAAGAGTGGACATGCTAAAGAGAGCCACTGCTGACATTTCAAATGTTGAGGCTAAATTCTTTAACGGGCTTTTGGTGGATTTTGTAAAGCAGGAAAATGCCTCTGTAATTATTAAAGGTCTGCGCGCCGTTTCAGATTTTGAATATGAGTTTCAGCTTGCACTTTTAAATTCCAAGCTGGCTCCCGAAATTGAAACTATGTTTCTTGCCACTTCAGAACAGTATTGTTTCTTAAGTTCAAGTATTGTAAGAGATATTGCAAGACATGGCGGCAGTCTTAAGGACTTAGTACCCGATGAGCTTATTGCTCCCATATATGAAAAATTACGCAAATTTTGATTTTGGAGGTATATCACTATGGAAATTTTAGAAATATTAGAAGAAGTAGAGGATTCTATTGAAAAGAATTTTTCTGTTCTTGGTTTTACACTTGTAAACAAGGAAAACCTTTTATCTATGCTCGAAGAGCTTCGTCTTAAACTTCCTGATGAAATAAAGCAGGCGAAATGGGTTAAGGAGGAACGTCAGAAAATTCTTTCCGAAGCCGAAAAGGAAGCTAACTCTATAATCGAAAGTGCTAAGGAAAAAGTTATTGCTCTTATTGATGAGCACGAAATCGCAAAGCAGGCTAAAACAAGAGCTGAACAGATTATGGCTGACGCAAGAGCTCAGGAGCTTGAAATGCGTAAAAATGCAATCAGCTATGCTGACAGTATGCTGGAAAAGGTTGAATCCATTTCTGCTTCTGTTGTTGACCAGGCAAGAGAAGGCAGACGCCAGCTTAGATAACTTAATATTATTTAGTTTAATACATATAAAAAGAGGCTTTTTGAAAAAGCCTCTTTTTATTTTCTTTTAAATTTTTTCAAAAAGTCCGTAACCAAATCTTTTTCATATTTATTCATCCCAAACAACCACATTGATATGCAGTAAGTAAGCGTGTAAATACCAATAAGTAATATAAACATTAAAATGCTTTTATATGACACAAATTTCAGTATTAAAATTCCAGCTATTGCAGGAAGTATAAGTGCCGGTACAAAGCTTAATATCTGCTTCCAGAAATATATTATATCAAGTCCTACTTTTTTATGATAGAATATATTCATAATAAGACCGTTACCTACCAGCAGAGAAACCGCAGTGCCTATCGCCGCACCTGTAGCACCGTAGCGGATAGACATAGGGTAGCATATAATAACATTTATTATTGCCATAACAGAATAAATAATCGCCCTGAATTTATGTAGATTTTTTGCACGCTGAATTTCTATACCGATATTTTGTATCAGCGGAATAATAGCAGGCAAAATAAGCAGCAAGGTTATCCTGTAAGATTCAAAATATTCTTTACCTGCCCACACATTAATAAAATAATTTCCAAAGAAGATAAGTCCGCTTCCCAGTAGAGTCAGCACTAAAAATTGTATTCTTCCTATTTTCGTAAATAATGCAGTAAGCTCCCTGTTGTCGTCATTTTTGGCTACAATTCTGTTTACTCTGGGAGTGAAAACCGTAGAAATTGAGCTGGAAAAGTTAACATACATTGAATTAAGCTGGGATGCAACACCAAATATTGCAACCGCGGTTGTTCCCCTTACCATTCCTAAAAACAGCTTGCCAATATTCCAGTTTATCTGGTCAATAATCTGGTTTAAGAAAATCCAGAAAGAGAACATAAATAATTCTATAAGCAGTCCCTTATCTAAATTTTTAAAATCAAAGGTCATTTTAAGTTTCATTTTACAAAAATACATATTTGCTGTAAAGGCAGATACCGAAAGAATTGTTTGTATTACCACCAGCGAAACAGATTTAAAACCAAGAAGAAGCAGCGGTATTGTTAAAAATGGGTTAAGCAAATGTTTTAACAAATTTACAATCCTTACAAATATATACTGTTCGTTTGCAGTTATATGAGAAGTAAACACACTTCCAGGAAAAGAAATAGCTAAGTTAAAAATCATAAATCCCATAAGGACTTTTGCGGTTTTTATTTCATCAGCAGTAAGCTTTTTGAAAATGCTTCCAGTATTGAAAACAAGCACGCTGCCTGCTAATATGCAAATAACGGCAATCACTGTAAATACTGTCATAAACATTCCGTTAAGCTTTGCTATTCCCTCTTTGTCATTATTGACTTTATATCTTGAATAATACCTTACATATGAGCTTCCAAACCCAAGACTAAGCAGGCTTAAATATGCTATAACAGAAGAAGAAAGCTGATAAAGACCATACTGACTTTGACCCAGCAGTCTTAGCATTATGGGCGTGTAAATAAGACCCGAAAGCACCATTATACCTTCAGATAAATAGGACAAAATCACTCCCGCTTTTAATTGGTTAACCTTCATCTTATTCCATCTCCATAGCTTTTTTCAAAAAATCTATTGCCTTTTGTCTTTCTTTTTGTAAAATCTCAGAAATATGTGCGTATTCTTTTTCAAATACCACTTCACCTTTCTGCCCTGACCATCTTCTGTCCTGAAGCCTTAATGTACTAAGCAAGGTGTCAATACGGGAGGACATAGAATGAAGCTTATCCTGTCTTTCCCATACTAAAAAAGGTGTGTCCATTAAAACTGAAAATACCGTTCCGTGAAAGGAATCCGTTAAGACTATTTCAGCATTTTCTATCATCCATATAAATTCTGACGGTCCGCTATTATGCCAGAATTTATTTGTGTTTTTCATTTCTAAATTTATAAGTTTATAGCCATAAGATGAGCAAACATCATTTATATATTCTTGCATATCCGCTGATACATCCCCAAGAAAATATGTTAATATAAACTTTTCTTTTCCTATAAACGAAGGTTTTTTAGCTATAGCCTGCCACTCTTTTTTTGTAAGCATCAGTGTGGGATCAACAAGAACTGTTGCATTTTTTCCGGATAAATCCTTTACAATTTTTGCACCAGTTTCTTCCCTCACAGAAATGGCCTTCATATTCTTTAAATTTTTCTTATATTCATCCTGTTTGTTTTGAGGAATATTTTCTACTCCAAAGCTTGCAGAATACGAAATACGCTTTTTAGGGTCTGCAAAGGTTGCAAAAAAATAACCCTCCCCTGCAAAATCATAATTCCAAATCTGGTCGCTTCCGCAAATTATATAATCAGTTTTATTTATAAGCCTTTTTTTAAAATCAAAACCGCATTTTATGTATCTGTTATTAAACTTACGGAAAATTTTAAGTCTGCTGCCTTCATTTTTCACTTTGCCTTTTGCTAAAAAATGAAAATCCGCCTTTATTTCCGCTTTTATCTGTTTTAAAATCTCCTTTTTGGACATAATACGAAGGGTATAAACATCAGTTTCTTCCATGTTCGAAAGCACCTGTTGCACTGCATAATTCTGTAGTCTGTTTCCATAGTTTCCATAATTCCAGATGGTAACAATTCCGCATTTTTTCAAGCATTTTCTCCCCTTTCGCATTTTTGTATATATAAAAAATTATAACATATGCCATGTCTTTTGTCAATTACCCGCATTTTTGGGAAATTTCCTGAAAATTACTTAAAATACATTGATTTTGATGGTGTGATATGATAGAATGTTTTTATCATCTTTTTAAGGAGATAATAAATGAACAAAGAAAACACTTGTTGCTTTACGGGGCATAGACAGCTTCCTAAGGACAAAATGCAACAAATCTTAAATAAAAGCGAAGCAGAAATAATTGCACAAATAAAAAAAGGCAAAACCTCTTTTATAACGGGGGGAGCAGTTGGATTTGATATGCTGTGTGCCGAAATAATAATTCAGCTTAAAAAGCAGTATCCCATAAATTTAATAATAGCTGTTCCCTGCCAAAATCAGGAAAAAAGCTTTTCTCCTACTGACAAGATACGATACACAAAAGTTTTAAGTATGGCGGATGAGGTGGTATATGTATCCCAAAAATACTTTTCCGGATGTATGTATAAAAGAAACCGATATATGGTGGATAATTCCTCCTGCCTTATTTCCTATTGCAGTAAAATGTCCGGCGGTAGCTATTACACAAAAAGCTACGCCTACGATAATGGTATAGAAATAATTGAAATAAGTTAAAGCCAACACAAAAAAGTGTTGGCTTTTTCTTACTTATTCTTTCTTTCCTCGCATAATGTATATAACTGCTGGATAGCATCGCTGATACCGCCCACTCTGTTTATAAGTCCGCACCTTACTGCTTCTTCACCCGATAAAATTGTACCTACATCGTTAGAAAGAGCGTCTGTATTCATCATAATATTTGTAAGTCTATCTTCCGTTATACTACTGTGCCCAACTATAAACTGATTTACCCTCTTTTGCATTTTTTCCAGCATATTAAAGGTCTGGGGAGAGCTTATCAACATTCCCGTTATACGCACAGGATGCACCATCATAGTAGCTGTAGGAGTAATAAAAGAGTACTCGGCAGATACCGCAAGAGGTATTCCTATACTGTGCCCGCCTCCGATTACAAGAGATACTGTAGGCTTTGTCATCCCTGCAATCATTTCGGATATGGCAAGTCCAGCTTCCACATCTCCTCCCATAGTGTTTAAAATAATTAAAAGTCCGTCAATGTTTTTGTCCTCCTGAATTTTCACCAAAAGAGGAAGCAAATGCTCATATTTTGTCGTTTTACTGTCTGATGGCAGAACGCTGTGTCCCTCTACCTGCCCGATTATATTCATACAGTAAAACCGACCTTTTTGTCCTTCTATAATTTCTATTCCGTAATCACAAATTGTATCCTCTTCCCTGTTTTTACACATAATCCCTCACTCCTTTTTGGGTATTATTCCTTTTTTTACTTGATTATATGCAGTTTTTATGTTAAAATGAAAATATATGAGTCTTAAAGGCGGATAATAATATGAACGGAGAAAATGAATACCTTTTAAAAGACATAAAATTTATAAAAGGTGTGGGAGAGGCGAAAGCCAAATTGCTGTCACGCCTTTGTATTCATACCCTTTTTGATATGCTGTGGTTTTTTCCCCGTTTTGTGGAAAACCGCAGTGAAATTAAATCTGTCAGAAACCTTATTGACGGTGAAACCGCCTGTATTACAGGTGAAATTTATTCCCCTGTAAAAACCGCTTATGTAAAAAACAATATGAAAATTTATTCGGTGTTGGTGCGTGACAAAAGCGATATTGCCACTATAAAGTGGTTTAATAACAAATATGTAAAGGATGCCTTTGAAATAGGTGAAACTTATAATTTTTACGGCAAAGTCACCAAAACACTGGGATATACAGAAATGGTAAATCCCACTTATGAAAAATCCCACAGAAACCTTCATACAGGAAGAGTTGTCCCTGTATATTCCCTAACTGAAAATCTGCCTCAGAAAACTATTCGAACCATAGCAAAAAACTGTGTGGATTTATGTTGTGGCCAAATAAAGGAATATCTACCCCTTTGGGTGCGTAAAAAATATAATTTGGAAGAAATTAATCATGCGATTTCCTCTATTCATTTCCCTGAGGATTTAAATTCATGGAATAATGCAAAAAAGCGTCTTTCCTTTGAAGAACTTCTTTTTATGCAACTTGGTCTTATGAGTATTCATAGCTTTTCAAAATCCGGCTTTGCACCTGTAATATCCTGCAAGGAGCATTTTAAAGAGTTTGAAAAAAAGCTTACTTTTGCCCTGACAAATGCCCAGAAAAAAACTTTAAAGGAAATATTTGAAGATATTTCCTCCGGCATTGGTATGAGAAGACTTGTTCAGGGTGATGTTGGTTCAGGTAAAACCGTAGTTGCCTTTGGTGCTATGTATTGCGGTGTTAAAAACGGTTTTCAAACCGCTTTAATGGTGCCTACAAGTGTACTGGCAAGTCAGCATTACGAATCTGCCCTGAAGTTTTTTGATAAAAATGAGGTTGTACTTTTAACAGGCAGTGTAAGGTCAAAGGAAAAGAAAGAGATTTTATCCCTCATCCAAAATGGTCAGGCTAAAGTAATTATAGGTACTCATGCACTTTTAGAGGATAATGTGAGTTTTAATAATTTAGGACTTATTGTAACAGATGAACAACACCGTTTTGGTGTAAATCAGAGAGTCAGCCTTGCTAAAAAAGGAAATACTCCCCATGTTCTTGTTATGAGTGCTACTCCTATTCCCCGTACACTTGCCCTTATTTTGTATGGAGATTTGGATATATCTGTAATAGATGAATTACCTCCGGGGAGAACTCCTGTTTCTACTTTGTCAGTTGGGGAAGATAAACGACAGCGAGTAAATTCCTTTATTGAAAAAGAGGTGGAGATGGGACATCAAGTATTTATTGTTTGTCCGCTTGCTACCGCTTCTGAGAAAATTGACCTTGATTCTGCTGAAGAATTGTATATAAAGCTTAAAGAAAAGGTTTTTCCAAACAGACGGGTTGCACTTATTCACGGAAAAATGAAGGCTAATGCAAAAAATGAAATAATGGAAAGCTTTTCAAAAGGTGAAATTGATATTTTGATTTCAACTACAGTAATCGAAGTAGGTATAAATGTTCCAAATGCCAGTCTTATGATAATTGAAAATGCACAGCGTTTCGGGCTTTCTACACTTCATCAGCTCAGAGGCAGAGTGGGCAGAGGAAATACCCAGTCTTACTGTGTGTTGATTTCTTCGGGGGGCGGTGATATTACTGCCCAGCGAATAAAAACAATGTGCGAAACAAATGACGGCTTTAAAATTGCCAATAAGGACTTGGAGCTTAGAGGTCCGGGAGATTTGCTTGGCATTAAACAACACGGACTTCCTGACCTTAGAATTGCAAACCTTTTAGAGGATAGGGAAATTCTTAAAAATGCCAACGAGTGTGCAAAGGAAATACTTGAAAAAGACCCTTATTTAGCAAATGAAGAAAATAAATTCTTAAGAAAAAAAGTAAATGAAATGTTTAAAAATGGTGTGGAAAATGCCGTTTTATAAAGGAGGAAAATCCTATGAGAAGAGATAAAATAAATTACTATCTTGATATTGCTGAAACTGTACTGGAGCGTGGCACTTGCCTTAGAAGAAATTATGGTGCAATTATAGTTAAAAACGACGAGATAATCTCTACAGGTTATGCAGGTGCACCAAGAGGTAGAAAAAACTGCTCTGAGCTTGGCTATTGCCTTAGAGAAAAATTAGGTATTCCAAGAGGAGAAAGATATGAAAAATGTCGCTCTGTTCACGCAGAGGCAAATGCTATAATCAGTGCTTCCCGCCGTGATATGATAGGTGCATGGATTTATCTTGTGGGCAGAGATATGCTTACAGGGGAACTGGTGGAAAACGCAAATTCCTGTGCTATGTGCAAAAAAATGGTTATAAACTCCGGTATTGAAAAGGTGGTTGTGCGAGATACCGCTGATACATACAGAATTATTGATGTAACTGACTGGATAGAAAATGACGAATCCTTAGGAAGTGATTTCGGGTATTGATTTTTTAATAGAAAAACACTAGTATTATAAGCTTATAAACATAAAAGCTGGGACAATAATTGTTGATTGTCTCAGCTTTTTCATTATAAAACTTCTATTAAATTTATTACCGCACCCGATATAACCCCGATTAAGTACATAATCCCAATTATTTTTAAATTTTCCTTTTGATTGCGATTAAGCTTTAAAAGTACTACAAGTCCAACTCCTGCACCAGCACAAAGTCCTCCTGTAAGTGCTCCCAAGGTTATACCACCTTCAATATAAAGCTGGGTTAAAACTACTGATGCAGCACAGTTTGGAATAAGTCCCACTATGGGAGTTATAAGCACCTGTAAAATGTTGTTGGAACTTACATATTTTACAAAATCACCTAAATATTCCATTAAGAATCCCAGCACAACAGATACCAGAAAGATAAACACAAAGATTTTTATACAGTGGATAATTGCCGATTTTAAAACGCCGTCGTGGCAGTCCTCGCAGTTGCCGTGATAGTGAATATGCTCATGGTCTTTATGCTCACAGGCTTTATGCACATCACCCGACTTATATAGCAAATCAATGGCAAAACCAAATATTAATGCAATCAAAAGCTTTGCACCAATTAATAAAAGCATCTGTTTAAAATATCTTGGTTCTGCAAGCAAAATCGGTATTGCTTCATCAGATGTGGATACAAATATAGCAACTAAAGTACCCAGCGTAATTGCTTTTTTTGAGTAAAGCTCAGATGCAATTACCGAAAATCCGCATTGAGGAATACACCCGAAAAGTCCGCCGTATAAAGGTCCTGCCTTGCCTGATTTCATAAACAGGTGATGGGCTCCGTTGTTATTTTTATGCTCCAAGTATTCAATTAAAAGATATACTAAAAACAGTACAGGAATAAGCTTTACAGAGTCCAGCAGTGCTTCCAGTAAAATTTCTCTTATAATTTCCATATTTATACCCATATGTTTCCTTCCTTATTTTTAATACAAAAAAGACATATGCTGTTTTTGCTTTAAAAATGCAAGGTTTATTTTACCACAAAAACAAACATATGTCAATATTTTTAAAAGTCTTCTAATTAAGGCTTTTATATTTCATTTTTAACTATACTTTCTATTGCCTCAAGGGCAATATCTATCTCTCTTTCTGTTGTGAAAAATCCTGGTGAAAGCCTTACAGTTCCTCCTTTTTCCGTACCGTACAATCTGTGTGCCAGAGGGGCACAGTGAAGTCCGCTTCGGGATGCTATGTCATATTTTTCATCTAACAAAAAGGAGATTTCAGACGGGTCTTTGCCCTGTAAGGTAAAGCTTACAACTGCTCCGCATTTTTTCAGATTTTCTCCAATTACTTTTGCACCCTTTATATTTTTCAGTCCGCCTTTTAGTTTTTCTGTAACAAGAGCTTCCTTCTGTGCAATTTTATCAATTCCAACTGAAAAAATATACTTTAGTCCTTCATATAACCCCCAAATTCCTGCCATATTAAGTGTTCCGCTTTCATAGTAGTTAGGAAGAGATATAGGCTGAATAATACTTTCCGAATCGCTTCCTGTTCCCCCAAAGGTAAGAGGGGGCGGATTTATATTGTGAAGATACATTCCCCCTGTGCCTTGCGGACCAAGCAGTCCTTTATGTCCCGGAAATGCTATGCTTGCTCCGATTTTTTCTGCATTTATATTAAAATGTCCTGCGGACTGGGAAACATCTATTAATAAAGGTACGCCTAAATCCTTACATATTTCCCCTGCCTTTTCAATGTCATTTACTGCTCCGCTTACATTAGAAACGTGGTTGATTATAACAAGACTGCTTCCTTCCCCTATCTTGCGTAAGGCTTCCATATCTGTTGTTCCGTCCTCTGATACAGGCAGAACTTCTATATTAGCTTTTCTGTGGGCAAGGGGACGCATTACAGAATTATGTTCCATATGAGAAACTACTGCCTTATCTCCTTCTTTTACCATTCCAAGAATTATTGTATTTAAGCCTTCTGTTGCATTTTTTGTAAATATTATCTTTTCAGGGTCGGATATGCCAAACAGATTTGCCAGCATTTCCCTTGCACCTGTGGCAATTTCCATTGCCTCTGTTGCTCTTTTATGGGCAGAGCGACCTGAGGATGCCCCGCAGTATCTTAAGTACTTTTCCACTCCCTCATAAACCCCTTGAGGCTTAGGAAAAGATGTGGCTCCGTTATCAAGATATATCATATTTCATCACCTGATGAAATAGGTCTGTATCTCATTTTCTCTATACCTGTATCAAGATATATCCCACGGCTTTTCATTCCAAGTAATTTTATAATTTTTTCCGCCTCCGCAAGTGCGAAGCTTACAGTTTTTACGCTGTAGTTACACCCTTCCTTTGCCAGGCGGGAGGGAGTCTGGATTACCTTTGCATTAAAGCCTTTTTTTGCAAGAGCATCCTTTAATCTCACCGCACTTGTTGAAGAGGAAAGAAGAATAATTATGCCTTCCAATATTTTCCTCTCCTTAAATAATATATAAAGGGGGATACATTTCCCCCTTTTATATTATATTCATACTATTTTCAGGCGGACACAAATCTTCTATGTTTAAACTCCGCAACAATCCATATTAAAAAAGGTATCAACACCTGAAAAAAAGGTGCGTAAAATTTATAGACTGATAAAAACCTATAAGAAGATATTGTATTTTCAAAAATTATTGTTGCAAGTGCTGTCATAAATACCGCTATAGGGGCAATAAGCACTTTGCCGCTATCAGTATTCAAAATTTTACTGAGTCCAAGGGATATTACATAAAGGCAAAGGCTTACTTTTAATATCTGTGCCACAAAAAAACTACCTGATACAATTACCTCTATTCGGGTAAAGAAATCCATAATATTAATAACTCCTGCGGCAGTATATGAAGGATAATATAAAATGGAGTTTGTATGAGTTCCCAGCACCATTATTGCCCGAAGCGTTTCCAGCACAAAAACTCCTCCCCCTATTACAAGTGCCCACAAATATACTCCGTATCCTTTTTTCCCATATTTTTTATGAGCAAAAAGCACCGAAATCAAAAAGACTTCTCCAAAAGGATATACAAGACAAGTAAAAGCATCGCTTATAAATCTTCCGTCTGCCTCTGCAAGTATCGGCATTATATTTTCTGTGTTCCAGTCCTTTAAAGACATCACATATATAATCATTATAAGGAAAATTATTACAGGCAAAACAAGATTTGTTACTCTGCCCAGTACTGCAATCCCTTTTTTCATTATATAGATGCAAGGCACAATAAAAAAAATAAGCATAAGCACCTGAGAGGTTTGAGGCATTGATACCACCTGATTAAATTCCGAAAAAATTCTCATAGACATACTGCCTATCTGAAGTGTATAAAGACAAAGTATGCCTGTTATTATTCCGCCCACCACTTTTCCAAAGCAGATATATATAATATCAAAAAGCCCTTTGCCCGGATAAAGAGCTGTAATTCGTGCATATAAAAGGTATAAAGGGAGTGCTAAAATCAAAGATAATCCTGCCGCAATCCAGGCATCCTGCATTGAACGGTTGCCCCCTCCCGAAACAAGAATACCGCTTATTATAATTATTATACCTATTCCGCAAAGCTGTCTGTGGGATAACTTTTCCATAACCCATCTCCTGTAAATTTATTTATGTCCTAAAAAGCTTGATGCAATAATATCTGCCGGACCGGGAATATCAATACCCATTCCTGTAATTACTATTATAGCAACTGCTGATACTGTAAAAACCAGACAAGCTGTAAGACTGCCTTTATAATCCTCTTTTTTCCCTGATACAATTTCACATACCAATAGAGTAATAACAAAAAGTAAGAACATCACTATATCAATCATTTTACATTACTCCCTTCGTGATAAGTTGCAGGGGACTTGTTTATAAATCCTGTTGAGCGAAGCTTAACTGTAACATTTATATCAGGTATAAGATTTTGAAAATAATCTGTTCCTTTTATTTTTTTCCATAATTTAGAGTGATTTTTATATATTTTATTTCCAAAGCCAAAAATATCTGTACCGCTTCCCATTTGTTGATACCGTATCAGATTATACGCTTTTTGCTTTATTTCCTGTTCAATATCCTTTAAAAGCATTTGCCTTTTTTGTGCGTCTATAATATCCTCTTTTCCCGTAAGCTCATTTATTCCCAGCTCCAGGTCAAGATGAATACTCATTTTAATCCCTTCTTTTGTTTCTTCAGGCTTTAACTTGGTATCGCAATTAAAAACAAGGGGAGAAATATGCCCTGTACCTGTATCACCTTTTTTTACAGATATTACAGTTTGCTTTGTTTTCCCCTGTAACATTGTCATTATTTTAGAGTCTTCTTCTCCTAAAAAATCTACCAGCTTATCATCTTTAAAAACCGCCGTTCCGCTTAGGGAAAGAGAATGTTTTTCTTCTGCCTGTATTCGGCTGAAAGCAGGCAAATATGCAGAAATTCCAGGAGAATTTATTGTGTTTATAAGTTCATATACTTTAACCTCAGGAGAAAGAGAGGTGTTTTCCTCTCCGCTTTGTAAAATATCTCTTATTGCAAATGCCTTTATTTCTTCTCCCATACTGGGACTTTCCAAAAGGTGATAGGCTTTACAATCTTTTGCCACTACCACATCATTGGTAATTCTAAGCTCCACATCCCTTACAACCAAATCAAGAATTTCCAGTATTCCTTCCCGTGCTACTTCCTCGCTTATGATAATAGTGCTTACCTGACTTAAAAACAACTCCTTTGCTGCAGCAGTAGAAATTTCATGGACTGCACCAAAAACCGTATCACCTTCTGCTGAAAGTGTTCCGGGAGCAGGGGTGGTTCCCTCCCCTCCCTGTGCCATTCCCACAACCTCGGCAGTAACAAGATACTTTTTATTTTCACCAAAATCTACCCCTATTGCACTTACAATGTAGCTGTCTTCAATTTCAGAATAATTCTGGCAGCCGCAGAAAAACACAGCCGGCAAAAGGCAAAGTATAAACAATATTAGTTTTTTAATTATTTTCATATATCGCCACCCTCTTTGGTATTACTCTGACGCACTAAGTTTGTGGATACATTTCTTGGTCTTGTTAACATTTTCCACCAAGGGTATCTTACATAAATATCCTTCATTTCCTGTACCTTGTATGCGTCAAGATATGAAGTGTACTTTACTCCAAAGCTGGTAAGGCTTACAGTATGGGCAACAATTAATATAAGTCCCACAATAAGTCCGTACATACCAAGTACTGATGCCATTATTACAAGAAAAGTACGGTATATTATAACTGCACCTTTCATTTTTGCCGCCATAAGACCTGTAATTCCGGTTACAGATACCACAATTACCATAGGTGCACTTACAAATTTTGCATCTACTGCTGCTTGTCCTATTACGATTGCTCCCACTATACTAAGTGCTGTGCCTACATTTGAGGGTATTCTCATTCCTGACTCTCTGAGTATTTCAAAAACAAGGAGCATAACAAGACATTCCACCACAATGGGCAAAGGAACTCCTTGCCTTGCTTCGGATATACTAAGTGCTAAATTTATTGGTATCATTTCCTTGTGAAATGCCACAAGAGCAATATATAGGGCAGGTACTACAATGGTAATCATAAGGCTTAAAATTCTTATAAGCCTGCATGCCCCAGCAAAAAAATAGTTTATATAATAGTCATCATCTGTCTGAAGGTTTTCAATAAAAAAGTAAGGTACTGTCATAACCGAAGGAGAACCATCTACAATTACAGCAATTCTTCCCTCCAAAAGCTTACCTGCCACAATATCCGGTCTTTCGGTAACCCCTGATGTTTTTAATGGTGTATATGGATTATCCTTTGTCAGCTCATCTAAATAGTTTGTATCTAAAATTCCGTCAATTTCAATGTTTTTAAGTTTATCTTCCAGTCTTGCAAGCACTTTTGGATTTACCAGCGTATCCAGATAGCATAAACACACTTGTGTGTTGGTGCGTGTACCAATCTTAATTAGCTTGAATTTTAAATCGGGGGTACGCAGTCTTCTTCGTATAAATGAAGTGTTTTTTAAAAATGCCTCTGTAAAGCCTTCTCTTGGCCCTCTCATTGTCTTTTCGTTTTCAGGCTCGGTGGGAGAACGAGTTTCCCAACCCTTTAAATCAATTATTAATACCTCTTTTGAGCCTTGAGCCATTAAAAGAGTATCTCCGTATATGATGCTTTCCACTATTTCTTTAATATCATTTGAATGTTGTACACGCGAAGCATAAAGCACCTTTTTATATATTTCTCTGATGTTATCCTGAACCTTACTGTTCCATTTTATGCCCTTTGCTTCAACAAGAGGTTTAATGATGTTTTCGCTTACACCCACACTGTTTGTCATACCATCTATAAAAATTGCACAGCACATAATATCAGGATTTTCGCTGTTTTTGCATATTCTGTATCGGAACATTCCGTCATCTTTGAAAATCTCCTGAAATATTTTTATATTATCCATTAAATTTTCCGTTAAGGTATAATCTTTATATATATCTTTTCCTTTACTGTCAACATTTTTAGCCATATTTTATTTCCCCTTGATATTAAAAAAATTACTGTTTTTCTTAGGTTTTCCCATATTGATAATAAAATACATTAAAATAATAAAATAAAATTTATATTCATATATATTTATAACTAAGGACAAGGACGTGATAAATATGAAAAATGCTGTTTTAGTGGGAAACCCAAACTGCGGAAAAACCTATATCTGGAACTGTTTTACAGGCTCCTTTGGCAGGGTTGCAAATTTTCCTGGAATAACTGTTGAAAAAAAACAAGGAAATACAAAAAACGGATACATTTTAACCGACCTTCCAGGCACATATTCTTTAGATGGGTTTTCTACGGAAGAAAAGGTTGCCTCTGATTATATAAAAAAGGGGAATTTTGATTTAATAATAAATGTGGCAGACGGAACAAATTTAAAAAGAGGTTTGTTTTTAACCCTTCAGCTTGCTTCTTTAAAAAAACCTATGATTTTAATTATTACTATGGCAGATATTATGCGAAGAAAACAAATTTCAATAGACACAAAAACCCTTTCCCGTCTGCTGAATATTCCTGTGATAGCTGTAAGCGGAAGGACAGGTGAAAATATTGAAAAGGCTTTAAATTTGTTTGAAAAAGGTGAAATTCCTTCATACAAAGAGAGTAAAAATATATATGATGATGTTTCCGAAATTTTACTTCTTTGCGGTTATACCGAAAAAAATTCTTTTTGCAAAGCAGATAAAATTTTATGTTCAAGCAAGGCGGGGCTGGTTTTTTTAGCAGGTGTGCTTATTTTGGTTTTTGGCATAGTTTTCAGTCCCCCTGTGTTTATTTTAAGTGATATGCTTGAGGGCTTTTTCAGCGGTTTTTTAACAGATATTGTAAAAAAACACCTTACTCTTTTATCTGTAAATCCAAAAATTATTTCCTTTTTATGCCAGGGATTAATTGGAGGAGTGGGAGGAGTGCTTTCATTTTTGCCTCAGGTGGGAACTTTATACATTTTACTTACCATATTAGAAGACAGCGGGTATATGGCAAGGGCAATTTTTATTACAGACAAGCCATTTTCAAAAATTGGTCTTTCAGGCAGAAGTCTTTTGCCCTTACTGTTTGGTTTTGGATGCACCACCTCTGCATTTTTATCTTCACGAATATTGCAGGGAGAAAAGTCACGCCTTATAACTATTATTGCCCTGCCTTTTATTTCCTGCAGTGCAAAAATGCCTATATACCTTCTTTTTGCTGACCAGTTTTTTCCTGCTTACAGGGAAATTGTTATATTTCTGCTTTACCTTTCGGGGGTTTTTTTCTTTATTTTTTCTGCCTGTTTTTTTAGTGGCGGAACAAAAAAAGATTTTCTTACTTTAGAACTCCCTTCTTACAAAATGCCCTCCCTGAAAAACATAATAAAAGAGTCATTTATCCGCATAAAAGGGTTTATTGTAAAGGCAGGAAGCATTATTTTTCTTTCCTCCGCCTTGTTATGGATAATGAGCAATACATATATAAAGGGAGAAAGTTTAATAAATATTGGCGGGAATTTCTTTTCTTTTTTATTTAAACCTATGGGCTTTGGAAACAGTCAGGCTACAGCATCACTATTTTCAGGTTTTTTTGCAAAGGAGGCTGTGGTTTCCTCATTATGGGTTTTAACAGGTAAAAACGGAATTTGCGGAATATTTACTACCTCTTCCGCCCTTGCCTTTTTAGTATTTGCTTCCCTTACTCCTCCTTGTATCAGTGCCCTTGGGGTGATGAAAAAGGAAATAGGAATAAAATGGACACTTTTTGCATTTATTTATCAGCTTCTCATAGCTTATTTGTCTTCTGCTCTTATTTATACACTTTGTCTTTTACTTAAAGTTTAAGGCAAAATATGTCATATTAAGTGGTTTTTATGGCGGAAACTTTTTCTTGCTTTTTATACAAGTTTATTGTATAATTATAGTAGATAATACTAAGCTTGAGACGGGATGAAATATATGAAGATACTTATGACGCTTATGGGTCTTGAAATAGGCGGTGCAGAAACTCACGTAGTTGAGCTTTCTATGGAACTAAAACGGCGTGGCCACGATGTTATAATTGTGTCGGCTGGGGGTGCATATCAAAAAGATATTGAAGCAGTAGGAATACGCCATTATTATGCCCCTTTGCTTTCTCACGGCGGAATGATTAAAGCGTTTTTTTCTTTACTAAATGTAATAAACAAGGAAATGCCGGATGTTGTTCATGCCCATGCGAGAATTCCTGCATTTTTATGCCATCTTATAAATAAATTCAACAAGAGCTTTGTATTTGTTACAAGTTGTCACGGTGTGTATAATACAGACGGAATTATAGGAAAGCTTACCCGTTGGGGCGAAAAACAAATGGCGGTAAGTGACGATATAAAAAACTACCTTGTGCAAAATTATAAAAAAGTAAAAAAAGAAAATGTTTTTGTAAGTGTTAATGGAGTTGATACTGAAAAGTTTAATGAAAATATAGATTCTTCTCATATTGCAAAAGAGTTTGGTTTGCAGGAAGAATGTACGAGGATTGTATATGTAAGCAGACTTGAGCCGGATGTATGCGAAGGAGCATATTCCCTTGTGCGTCTTGCCCCCTCTCTGATTGAAAAAATCCCCGACCTTGAAATAATTATTGTAGGTGACGGTTCATCTTATGGAGAGCTTAAAGAAAGAGCAGATGAAATAAATAAGCAAGCGGACAGAAATGCTGTTGTTTTAACAGGTGCCCGTACTGATGTTTATAAAATCAATGCTCTTGCAACATTTTGCGTTGCTACCAGTCGTTCTGCTTTAGAGGAAATGTCTCAAGGTAAGCCTTGCATTATGGCAGGCTCCTTTGGATATATGGGAATTTTTAATAAGGACAAGCTTGCAACTGCAATTTCCAACAATTTTACCTGTCGTGATACCGTCACTTTAACTGACGATTTATTGTATCAGGATATTCTTACTCTTTACAATATGCCCTCTGAGGAAAAACAAGAGCTGGGTAAATATTGCAGATATGTGGTTAAAGAATATTATTCTCTTTGGAAAATGGCAAATGATAATATAAAAATGTATCAGTCTGCCATAGAGGAAGGTAAATATGATGTGGCAATTTTAGGTTATTACGGATTTCGCAATAGCGGTGATGATACTCTGCTTCAGGCAATTATCGGCTCCCTTCGAAAAAGAAATCCTAACCTTAAAATAATGGTTTTCTCCAATAACCCTGAAGAAACCGCAAGAATTTACAATGTTTTTTCTGCCTATCGGTTTGACATATTTAAGGTTAATAAAATTTTGAAAAATACCCGTCTTTTTATAATGGGCGGAGGAAGCCTTCTGCAGGACGGAACAAGCAGTCGTTCTATTTTCTATTATACCTACTGCCTTTGCAGAGCAAAAAAACTATGCAAAAAAACTATGCTTTATGCAAACGGTATAGGTCCGCTTAAACACTCTTTCAGCAGATTTCTTGCTAAAAAAGCGTTAAAGGAAGTCAGTGCTATAACTCTTCGTGACGAGGATTCCTTTATTGATTTAGCAAATCTGGGTGTTTCAAAAAGGGCATATATTACTGCCGACCCTGTATTTTCTCTTAGAAATATTGCAGATGAAAGTGCTTCCTGCGAGCTTTTATCACGAGGCATTGAAAAGGGTGAAAAATACATTTGTGTTTCCCCTCGAAAGTGGAAGGGTCAGCCTGAGAATTTTATTTCTCATTTTGCAAAGCTGTGTGACTATATTTCAAAGGAATATGGCACTAAAACGGTGTTTTTACCTATGCAGTATCCACTTGATGCGAGAGTTATAAGACAAATTCAGGAGAAAATGAAAACTCCCAATTGCTTTATAGATACTCGCCTTTCCCCTGAAAAAATACTGGGAATTATAAAAGGCTGTGAGCTTACTATTGGAGTAAGACTTCACCTTTTAATTTATTCTTCCACTGTTGGAGTTCCTGGTATCGGTATTGTTTATGACCCCAAAGTAAGCAGTTTCCAGAGATATATTAAACAGCCGTATTTTATTGAACCCAGAGGCCTTGTAGCAGGCGATTATGTTTCTGTAATTGATGACTGCTTTAAAAACAGAGGAAGTATTGTTACGGAGCTGGAAAGAATATCACTTGAGATGGAAGAAAAATCCGAACAGACTGCTGATATTGCAATGAGCCTTATTAAAGACGGAAAGTGAGATTTTTTATAATATGCTTAAAAAAATTATGGGCATTGATTACGGCAAAGCACGAATAGGTATCGCTATCAGCGATGGACTTGGTATGGTGGCAAATCCTGTTGCTACTATCAGCGAAAAGCATTTTCCTTCTCAGGTTAAGGCGGTTGCTAAAACTGTTAATGAATTAAAACCCACCAAGATTATAATGGGTCTCCCCCGAAATATGGATGGTACAGAAGGAGATAGTGCTACATTAGTTCGTGAGTTTGCCCAAAAGCTGTATGAGCATACAAATGTGGAAATTGACTTTCTTGATGAACGTCTTACCACAGTATCTGCACATAAAATGCTAAGCCAGATGAATGTAAACGGAAGTAAAAAACGCAAGGGTGTGGTAGACACACTTTCTGCTGTTATTATACTACAAAATTATTTAGACAAGAAAGAGGTGCTTTAAATGAGCGAAGAAACAAAAGATATTTTCTCTGAAGAAGAGGAAAATGAGGAGAGCAACATTATTACTCTCACAGACCCCGACGGAAACGATGTAGAGTTTGAACATCTTGACACTATTGAATATAAGGATGACATTTACGTTATCCTTATTGAAACAGTTGATGACGAAGGCGTTACTATTCTTAAGCTTATCGAAGGTGATGAGGATAAGGATGACGAGCTTACAACTATCGAAGATGAAGAAACTTTAGATGCAGTTTACGAAATTTTCAAAGAAAGAAACAAAGAGTTTTTTGATTTTGAAGACTAATAATGCTAAAAAAAGTAGAAGATTAAAAAATCTTCTACTTTTTTTCATTTTAAAAATCTGATTTTCCCATGCAGATTTTCTATTTCAACTACTTGTTTACCTTCTTCGTACTCTCCATCCAGTGACCAGTTTACATTTTCTGGCATATTAAAGGTAATTTTATCTGTTTTAAAATATTCAAAAATCTCTTTATCTGAAAAATCTCCATTAATTATTCCCCAAAGAATTTTATGAAGCTCATTGGGATTTTTAGGGTTTTTTATAGCCAGAACTTCAAAAAGTCCATCTACCATACTTACATCTTCTGCATTAAGCTTTATTACTCCTCCAAGAGAAGATGAATTGCTCACTGCACAGAAGATATAATCCCCTTCAAATTCTTTATCTGATGTGTTAACAGTTACGTGATAGGGTTTAATGGAAGCAACATCCATAATCCCTCCCAGAACGTATGCAAAATGTCCCAGACTGTTTTTCATATTCTGAGGAACAGAATATGAAGTAGAAGTAAAAGCGCCAAAGGAGGCAATATAACTAAAAATTTTATTTTTACAAAAACTTCCTATATCAAGAAAAATTTCTTCACTGTTGTTGGCAATTTTTCTGGCAGCAGCAGTAATTTCTAAAGGAATATTCATACTCTTTGCAAAATCGTTGGTGCTCCCTGCAGGAATATAACTAAGAGGCGTATTGCCTCCGCTTTTAATAAGTCCGTTTAATGTTTCGTTAAGGGTGCCGTCGCCCCCGCAACAGACTATAAAATCATATTCTCTGCTTTCATCACCCTTTTGTGCATATTCTGTTGCATCTCCTCTTTTATTTGTTATTGCAGTTGTAACAAGAATATGGTGAGCCGAAAACTCAGATATAATATCAAAAAGAGCCGTCTTGCCCGACATTTTCCCTGCGGTGGGATTTACAATAAGAAGTGCTTTACGCATATTGGTTTCCTCCTGATACTAAATTACCAAAAGAGCATAAAAGGCTACTTAAAGTAGCCTTTTATATAGAAATTTATTTAAGAACGCTTGCACATCTTGCACAAAGTGTAGGATGTACAGGGTCTTTGCCAACTTCTCTTATAAGCCAGCATCTTTCACACTTATCACCAATTGCTTTTTCAACCTTGGTGTTAATTTTCCAGTTTTCACCCTGACTGCCTTCTCCTGTGCCTTCAACAAGTTCTACCTTTGAAACAATAAATATTGTATCTAAAATATCTTCAACCTTTTTAAGGCTTGCAAAGGTTTCTCCCTCTGCATAAATTGTAAGAGCCGCTTCCAAAGAAGAGCCAATAACCTTTTCCGCTCTGGCATTTTCAAGTGCCTTTTGTACATCCGAGCGAAGAGAAATAAGGCTGTCATATTTAGCTTTTAATTCTTCATCAAGATATTTTTCATTATACTTTGGCATTTCATTTAATAAAACACTGTCAAGATTATCCCCGTCAACATGAGGCATAAACTTCCAGATTTCTTCTGAAGTATAAGCAAGAATAGGTGAAATAAATCTTACAATATAGCTTAAAATATTGTACATTGCACTTTGTCCGCTTCTTCGAGCCTGGCTGTCTGCTTTTTCAGTGTAAAGTCTGTCTTTAATAATATCCAGATAGAAATTACTCATATCAACAACACAGAAATTTAAAATTGCGTGATATACAATGTGGAAATCGTAGCTGTCATATGCATCAGTAACCTTTTTAGCAAGCTCATTTAATTTAAGCATTGCATATCTGTCATACTGTGTCATATCCTCATATTTTACCATATCAGTCTTAGGATTAAAGTCGCTGATATTACCTAAAATATATCTGGCAGTGTTGCGAATTTTTCTGTAACCTTCTGAAAGCTGTTTAATAAGGTCATTTGAAATTTTAACGTCTGAGGTATAGTCAGCAGATGCTACCCACATACGAAGAATGTCTGCACCATTTTGCTTAATTACATCAAGAGGGTCAATGCCATTACCCTTAGATTTGGACATTTTATTACCTTCAAGGTCAATTACCATACCATGAGTAAGAACGCTCTTGTAAGGTGCTGTACCGAAGTTTGCCACACTTACAAGAAGGGATGACTGGAACCATCCTCTGTACTGGTCATTACCTTCGATATAAAGGTCAGCAGGCCATTTAAGCTCAGGTCTTGTCTGTAATACTGCTGCGTGAGAAGAACCTGAGTCAAACCAAACGTCCATAATATCAGTTTCTTTTGTAAACTCCTTACAACCGCACTCACAGGCAATATTATGACCTTCCAGCATTTGTGCGGGAGTCATAGCAAACCATGCATCAGAGCCTTTTTCTCGGAATAAATCAGCAATTATTTTAATTGTCTGGTCATTTATAATTTCTTTTCCGCAATCCTTACAATAGAAAATCGGAATAGGCACACCCCAGATACGCTGACGTGAAATACACCAGTCGTTTCTATCTCTTACCATACCTGTAATTCTGTCCTCACCCCAAGAAGGAATCCATTTAACATCATGGATTGCTTTTAAAGCTTCTTTTTTAAAGCCTTCAACGGAAGCAAACCACTGCTCTGTTGCTCTATATACGATGGGCTCTTTACATCTCCAGCAATGAGGATATGAGTGAAGAATTTCTTCACTTGCAAAAAGACTGCCGTCAGTTTTCAATCTTTCTAAAATTGCAGTATTTGCCTGCTTATAGGTAAGACCTTCAAACTCACCTGCGTCCTTTGTCATATAACCTTTAGCGTCAACAGGAACAACAATTCCTATCTTATCCTTATATTTCTGGCATACAATAAAGTCCTCTGTACCATGACCGGGAGCAGTATGAACACAGCCTGTACCTGACTCAATTGTAACGTGATCTCCCACTATTACAAGTGATTCTCTGTCAATAAAGGGATGCTTGCATACCATAAGTTCAAGGTCGCTGCCTTTAAATGCACCTATCACTTCATAGTTTTCCACACCGCCGATGCTGCATACCTTGTCCAAAAGCTCTGTTGCAAGAACATACGCTTCGTTACCATTTTTAACTATGCTATATTCAAAATTTTCATTAAGACATATTGCAAGGTTTGCAGGAAGTGTCCATGTGGTAGTTGTCCATATCACAAAATAAATCTTATCAACCTTGTTATAAAGGTCAGCAAAAAGACCTTTATGGTCAGTTACTTCAAATTTTACATAAATTGAAGTTGTACTATCGTCCTGATACTCAATTTCTGCTTCGGCAAGAGCAGTTTCACAATCTGCACACCAATATACAGGCTTAAGACCTTTATAAATATAGCCTTTTTTAGCCATTGTGCCAAACATTTCAATCTGCTTAGCTTCAAAAACAGGGTCAAGTGTAACATATGGATTATCAAAATCACCGATAACACCAAGACGCTTGAACTGTTCCTTCTGATTATTTACATATGAAAGGGCAAAATCTCTGCACACCTCTCTGAATTTAACAGGTCCTGCCTCGTGACGGTTTACACCAAGCTTTTTAATAGCCTGCTTTTCGATGGGAAGTCCATGTGTATCCCAGCCCGGAACATAAGGTGCACAATAGCCTGCCATATTTTTATAGCGAAGGATAATGTCCTTGATTACCTTGTTTAAGGTATGTCCCAAATGAATATCCCCATTTGCATAGGGAGGGCCGTCGTGAAGGTTAAAGGATGGTTTACCTTCATTATTTTTAAGCACCTTGTGATACAAATCCTGTTTGTTCCAATCCTCTAAAATCGCAGGCTCTTTCTGCGGTAAATTTGCTCTCATTGAAAATTCTGTTTGAGGCAAATTCAGTGATTTTCCATAATCCATTTTTTTCTCTCCTTAAATGTATGTATTACCCTTAATTTTTCAGGGTATTATTTACTCTTCATCTGATACAACAGGTATTCTCATAGTCTGCTGTTCAATAAAGTCCTGGTCTTTTTTTTCTGTATTATCTTCAAAACCAAACACTTTTACTTCTTCCTTTTGTATGCTTTCTATTTCCTCTGAAATAATGGGACTGTCAAAGGTCATAGTTTCATCGCTGCATTTAACTCTGGGGTTTCTTTCTAAGATTTTACCCGGCTGAGGCATAACCTCTACCATATCAAGAGCATTTTTAAGTATCTGCTCCATCTGTCTTCTGTAGCTGGAAAGCTGAATTTTCATATTCGACATTTCCATATCTATTTTAGAAACTCTCTGCTGAGCTTCCACAATTATGGCATTTGCCTTAATTTCTGCTTCCTCAACAATATTTTTAGCCTTTTCTCCCGCTGCTCTTTTAACTTCTTCCCCTGTACTCTGGGCAACAATTATACTGCTTTGCATAACATCTTCCATTGATTTATAACGAGCTATGGCTTCTGTTAATGCAACAATTTTATCCTTCATTGCAATACGCTCCATATAAAGCTCTTTATAATCTGCGGCAACGGTTTTTAAAAACTCATCTACCTCATCCCTTTTGTATTTTCCCAGACTTGTTTTAAAAGCCTTTGTTTCAATATCAAGTGGAGTAAGCATATTTTTTCCTTCTTTCTCTTTAGTTATAAATTTCTATTTCAGCCTTAATTCGCCCTTTTTTTGTAACTCCAAAGCTACCTTTAAAAATAAATTTCCCAAAGCCACGAACTGATACAGTATCTCCTGATTTTAATTTTACACAAACAGAAGAAGCTTCCGTATAATTTATCATAACACGCCCGCTTTTTATAAGCTCCTCAGCCTTGCCTCGTGATAAATTCATTACCATACACAAAATGCAGTCAATACGTTCTGATGCACAAGTACCGCTTATGTGTTTAAAGCTTTTTGGCATAATTTCAGGGTTGTCCTTTATTTTTACTTTAACATTTCTATGCCCGATTTTATCAAGATTTCCTATTAAAAAATCTATAATCTCATCCCCTGCAAAAACATAAGCTCCATCATCTTTTTGAATTATGTCTCCTATACATTCCCTCTTTATTCCAAGACCCATAATAGAGCCAAGATAATCCCGATGAGTAAGATTTTCTGTGTCTGAAGGAATAATTTCTATTGCTTTTACAGGAAAATGTGCAGAATAATCCTCATACCAGTCAGGAAAAAAGCCCAGCACTTTCCTTTCCGCGTCCTCATACCCTCCAAAGAAAACAGGAGTAACTCCCGGCACCTTAAAGTTTTTAAGTGTCGTTTGCTGTTTCATATCAAGAAACCCCGAAAAGGATGGATAGTCCTTTTTCAATGTGGCTTCTGCCAAGTCTTCTGCTCTTGCAATTAAAAGCTTCGTCTTGTCCATCATAATCGTATAATCCAAAGTATTCTTATAAAAATATTTGCTATAAGCTCTAAGGCAAATATTCCCACTATGGGAGAAAGGTCAATGCCAATTCTCATAGTAAGCGGACTTATAAGTCTTCTTACAGGTTCCATAATCGGATAAGTAATTTTTTGTAATACGCATCTTATACGATATACGGTTTCATTATAAGATGGTATCCATGACAAAATTGCATCTGCCACAATTGCCCAGGACAGAAGCTTTACACCATAGCTTATAATTATTATTAAAATACTAATCATATAAAAAATTTGCCACCTTTTAAAAATTAATCCCAAAGAAATGTGTTGTTTTTAAGCTCGTTTTTGAAATCTCCAAGAATTGTTACGTTATATGGAGCAATAAGATAAATATTGTTGGATACTCTTTGTATTCCTCCGTCAAGAACATATATAGCACCGCTTAAAAAGTCAAAAATTTTGTGTGCTACATCCTTTTCCAGAAGTTCTAAATTAACAACTACAGGCTTTCTGTCCTTTAAGTGGTCTGCAATTTCCTTAGCCTCATCAAAATCAGCAGGCTTTATTACAACAACCTTAAACTGAGTTGTTGCAGACATAGACACAACCTTGTTTTTTCTTGGTTCAGAATAAGTGGAAGTTGCAGGTCTTGAAGTTCTCTCTACCTTTGGAGCAGGAGCTTCATAACCATAATCATTTGTTAAATCTTCTTCCTCTGAACTGAATCCCATTGCTGTAAGTACCTTGTTAAACACATTACTCATAATAAATATACCCCATTTCATTTTATTTTATATTTTAATTTTTATTACACGCTTTATTTGCTGTAGTCCCTTGCACCAAAAATCAAAGAGCCTACTCTTACCATTGTTGCCCCTTCTTCCACAGCAACATCATAGTCACCACTCATACCCATCGAAAGGCAATCCATAGATACATTACTATATTTTTTACCTTGAAAGCTTTCAAAAAAACTACGCATCTTTCTAAAATATTTACGCGTTATTTCCTTGTCTGTTTCGATGGCAGGAACAGTCATAAAACCTTTTACCTTTATTCCCTCCATTGTGGATATCTCTCCCAATGCCTCATCTACCATTTCGGGAGCAAAACCAAATTTTGCTTCATCCTGTGCGATATTTACCTGAAGAAGTACTTCTGTTACCTTGCCCATATTTACACTGCACCTTGAAATTTCCTTTGCCAGATGCACCGAATCCACCGATTGTATCATACAGGCATTTTCCACCGCAGCTTTTACCTTGTTAGTTTGCAGATGACCAATCAAATGCACCCTTGTGTTATGGGGAAGCTGGGGAATCTTCTCTTTCATTTCCTGTACCTTGTTTTCGCCAATATCTGTAATTCCCGCCTGCAAAGCCTTTAAAATATCCTCTGCAGGATAGGTTTTTGAAACGGCTATAAGCAGTACATCCTCAGGGTTTCTGCCACTTTTTACGGCGGAATTACATATTGTTTCCCTTACCCTTAAAATGTTGTCAGAAATATTCAATTTTTACACCTTACCTTCGCTTTTCCTTAACAATAACTTCATCATACAAAAGCAGCTCCTCTGACTGTGTACCTGCTTTTACTATTGCTGTTCCGTCATCAGGAGTATAAAGCACCTTAACGGTTTTTTCCACATCTCCCCCTGATTTTCGTACCAATACCACATTACCTGCATCTCCCTTATTGATTATTGCATCAGCAGGGATTTTAAGTCCTCTGTATGTATTTAATATAATATCAACTGTACAAACACGCTCGCTGTATATATTCCCCACATAGCAGTTGCCTGCAAAGTTCACTATTACCTTTTTGCCGTCATACACAAAGGAATCCACCTTTGCAACTGCCGGAGTATTTTCATCTCCGTTAAACCTTAATTGTACTGACTGGCCTTCTGCAAGAGTCTTAGCCCTGTCTTTATTCATTACCACCGAAACTACCCATGCAGAATTATCTACAATTTTGCACACTGCATTTTCAGTTTTATCTCCTATGCTTTTGCCATTTTGAATATTTTCAATTTTATCTATGGTAAGAGAAGAAGTATCACTGATTTTTACTCCTTCGTATCCATCTGTAAAGTCAAAATACAAACCTGAAACAGGTGCACCTAAAGCCACTCTTTTGCCACCCAGTTTGTTTTCCAGTTCTGTCCTTTTATTCATAAGGGAATTAAGGTCATTATTTTCTCCTACACTTTCCCCTTCCAAATATCTTTTACGGCTAATTAAAATATTTATTTCATCTAAAATTCCTGTAATCCTTGTGTTATCCCCTCCTACCGATTCTTTTGCTATTATATCGGTAAAGGAAGTTATTTTTGAATTGATTTCATTTACATCAGTAAGACTCAGCAGGGTACTGTCCTGAATACTGCTTATTTCCTCAATTCTGGCATTAACCTCTTTTAAGCTGTCAATAACATCTTTATCTGCATCTGCAGAATAAACATATGCCACATTTGCATACTTTGAAACCCTTGTACCATTTTGAACGCTGTTTTGTAATATGCCTTCCAAAGATGAAGTTATTGGATATTCATTTCTGATAATTATTCCTTTTGCATTAAAGGAGTCTTCATATTCACCTGCAACGGCAGTTACTCTTGTTTCCACCACAGAAACCTTTCCGTAAACCCACCATATGCCAAGAAGAATTACCAGCACAAGTGCCATTGACATAAATCTTTTCATATTTTTTCCTCTTTTCAGCAAAAAAAGATTTTACAAAGTATCTTTTTTTATTATTTCCAAAGCCTTTTCCACTGCATTTTCACAGGGAGAAAGCAGATTATATTCTTTTCTTTTAAACCAGGAAATCTGCCGTTTTGCATATCTCCGGCTTTCCATTTTTATTTTTTCCACTGCCTCATCAAGGGTTATATCTCCAACGATATACTCTGCCATTTCTTTATAGCCAATAGCCTGCATAGCAGTATTATCTCTTGTTATGCCCATATCAAGAAGGTTTCTCACTTCCTGTTCCAAACCTTCTTTTAGCATAATATCTACTCTTTTATTTATTCTTTCATATAAAACCTCTCTGTCATAATCAAACATAAGTCTTACAGATTTATACAATTTTTCTCCGTTACGGCTTTTTTTGTTATGAAAAGAGATAGTTTGTCCTGTTGTTTTATATACCTCTATTGCACGGATAATTCTTTTAACATCATTTTCATGAAGCTTTTCATAACTTTCCCTGTCAATGGGTTTTAGCATCTGGTGAAGTGCTTTATTTCCCTTTTCTTTGGCAAAAAGCTCCAAGCTTTTTCTAAGCTCTTCATCTCCCTGTGACTGGGATAAAATTATATTATCCTCTACCGTGTCAATATAAAGTCCTGTTCCACCAACCATAATGGGAAATTTTCCTCGATTATAGATATCCGCAATAGTTTTATGAGCAATACAACAATAGTCTGCCAGAGAAAAGTCCTCCGTGGGATGAACCATATCCATAAGATGGTGAGGCACTCCCTGCCTTTCTGCTAATGTAGGCTTTGCAGTACCTATATCCATATATTTATAAATTTGCATTGAATCTGCAGACAGGATTTCTCCTCCTACAGCTTTTGCTATTTCCACCGAAAGGGCTGTTTTTCCCGATGCGGTTGGTCCTGCAATTATAATCAGGGGTATCATTTTTATAACCTCTTAAACAATTTTTCTATAAAGGCTTTTGTTACTATTGTACTTACAGGTCTTCCGTGAGGACAGGTAATGGTCTTATCTGACTCTTTTACCCTTTTCACAAGCTCCTGCATTTCTGTAAGTGTCAGTGCATCGTGTCCTTTTATTGCACTGCGGCAGGCAATTGTGTACATTATTCTGTCTTCTTTTTCTGTCAGAGATGACTGCTTGCCAGACTTTAAGCCTTCGATTATTTCAATTAATGTATCTTTTGTCTGCTCCTTTGTTATCACATAAGGAACAGCTCTTACTGCTATGTCATTATCTCCAAAGGGTTCTAATTCCCAGCCTAAATTTTCAAAAAACTCTTTGTTTTCCGTAACAATTGATAATTCTACAGGCGTCAGGGAAACCACCTCAGGAACAAGGAGCATTTGCGGCATAATTTGCTTTTCTCCTTTTTCCTTTACAAGTTTTTCATAAATCAGCCTTTCGTGGGCGGCGTGCTGGTCAATAAGTACCAGCTTGTCCCCTTCCTCTACCAAGATGTATGTATTAAAAAGCTGACCTAATATTTTGTAATTATCCTCACTGTCAATAACTGCTGTTTGTATAAACTCAATATCATTTATTTTTTTATATGCACCCTGGTTATCCGTCTTTGTATCCTTTGGAATTTGAGTGTTTTCTTCGTAAGGCATTTGAGCAAGTGTATCTCCATAGTTTTTAAACTCCTGCCTTATTATATTTTGTGTGTTTAGTTTGTCAAATTCTTCTTTTTCCTGTTTTGTTGGCTGATACTCAAATCCCGTTGCCTTTTTCCCTGAATCTGCTCCATAGCTTCCGTTGCTAATGGAAGGGTTATTTAACGGAGCCGTATATGGAATATTTTTTTCTTCAGGTTTTTCTGCATCAATTTTAGGAGTAAGCTTTTGATGAGTTGCATTTTTCACTGCCCAATAAACAGCAGAATAAATTTTATTTTCTTCAAAAAATTTAACTTCCAGCTTTGCAGGATGCACATTTACATCCACTAAAGAAGGGTTAATCTCAACTTTAAGTATTGTTACGGGAAATGTACCAACAGGAATAAGTCCCTTATAGGCTTCCTCTACAGCTAAAGTAAGCGTTCTGCTTACGATGCATCTGTTATTTACAAAAAAACACTGCAAGGCTCTGTTTTTACGATAGAGAGTAAGATTCCCCGTAAGTCCCGAAACTGTTATTCCTCCGTCGCTGTAAGAAACAGGTACCATTCCGCTTTGCACATCCTTGCCATAAATTGCATATGCGGCACCTTCTATACTTCCGTCTCCAGGAGTAAATACCTTTTCTTTTCCGTCCGAAATAAAGCGGAAGGAAATTTCAGGATGAGCAAGAGCAAGTTTTCGTACAACTTCCTCCACATACCCTGCTTCAGTATAATCCTTTTTAAGAAACTTCATTCGTGCAGGAGTATTATAAAACAGATTTTCCACAAGTGTTCTTGTGCCTACAGGACAACCGCAAATTTCAGAGGAAATAAGCTTTCCCCCCTCCATAATTACTGATTTTCCCTCTCCTGCTCCCTCCATACGAGAGGTCATAGTTACCTTTGCCACAGCGGCAATACTTGCAAGTGCCTCTCCTCGAAAACCTAGGGTAAATATTGCTTCTAAATCCTTTGGTGAAGAAATTTTACTTGTTGCGTGGCGAAGAAAAGCCGTTTCCATATCATCAGGATGAATTCCGGAGCCGTTATCTGTAACAGACAGCCTTTTAAGACCGCCGCCCTGTATTTCCACAGTTACAGAGGATGCCCCTGCGTCTATGGCGTTTTCACAAAGCTCCTTTGCAACAGAGGAAGGTCTTTCCACCACCTCTCCTGCCGCAATCATATTGGCAAGCTGAGGGTCCAGCACCTTAACAAGCATATTTCTCACCACCTTTTTAAATAATAATTAAAGTAATTTTTTTAAATCATACAAAATACCCAATGCTTCTATGGGAGTAAGGGTATCAAGATTAAGAGCTTCCAGTCTGGTTATTATTTCATTTTCTTCTCCGCACATAAGACTTATCTGTCCCATAACATCTGTGCTTTTTTTGTTATCCGATTTTATTGTAATTTGATTATCGCCTTTTTCAATACCCGCAAGAATTTCCTTTGCACGGGCAATTACTCCACCAGGCACTCCTGCAAGCTTTGCTACTTCCACGCCGTAGCTTTCGTCTGCACTGCCCTTTACAATTTTACGAAGGAAAATTATATCATCTCCCCGCTTTTTAACGGCAGTGTTGTAATTTGTAACTCCCTTTATTGACTGGTCAAGAGAGGTAAGCTCATGATAATGAGTGGCAAAAAGAGTTTTTGCACCGCATTTTTTTGCATCAGCAGTATATTCCAGCACCGCCCAGGCTATTGCAAGTCCGTCATATGTGCTTGTCCCTCTTCCGATTTCGTCGTATATAATAAGGCTTTTTGCTGTAGCGTTTTTAAGAATATTTGCAACTTCACTCATTTCTACCATAAAGGTGCTCTGTCCTGATGATAAATCATCTGATGCACCAACTCTGGTGAAAATCTTATCCACCACTCCGATTTTTGCACTTGATGCCGGCACAAATGAGCCAACCTGTGCCATAAGAGTAATAATTGCTACCTGTCGCATATAGGTGGATTTACCTGCCATATTTGGACCTGTAATAATGCTTAGCCTTTCGTCACTGCAATTAAGACGCGTGTCGTTTGGCACAAACATTGAGCTTGTAAGAGTTTCCACCACAGGGTGTCTTCCATCTTTTATATCAATTATGTCAGTTGCGTCAACTGTAGGTTTTACATACCCTTGTTTTGCTGCTACTGTAGCAAGACTGTTAAGACAGTCAATAGTAGAAACTACCTTTGCACTGGTCTGAAGTCTTTCGTGCTCCTCTGCAATTTTACTTCTGACTTTGCAAAACAGGTCGTACTCCAGCTGTACCTTTTTTTCTCTGGAATCTATAATAATTGTTTCAATTTCTTTAAGTCTTGGGGTGATAAATCTTTCCCCATTTGTAAGAGTTTGCTTTCGTATATAGTTTTCCGGCACCTTGTCTTTATTGGAATTGGAAATTTCTATGTAGTAGCCGAAAACCCTGTTGTAACCCACCTTTAAATTTTTAATTCCTGTGCGTTCTCTTTCTTCGGCTTCCACTTGAGCAATCCAGGTTTTCCCCTCTTTTTCAGCATTTCTGTACCTGTCAAGAGTTTCGTTAAAACCCTCTTTGATTATATCTCCGTCTTTAATGGTAATTCCCGGCTCCTCCACTATTGCCATATCTACAAGTGTTGCCACATCCTCCAGAAGGTCAAGCCTCGCACTAAGCTGGGTAATCATTTTACTTCTTGCACTCGAAATGAGCTTTGCCAGCATAGGCAGTCCCTTTACGGAATTACCAATTGCAAGTACATCCTTAGCATTAGCACTTCCGCTGACAATTTTCGCAGTAAGCCTTTCTATATCACGAACAGTTCCCAGAACCTGAGAAATCGCATCTCTTTTTTCCATTGAGGAATAAAGCTCCTCTACTCCCGAAAGCCTGTTATTAATAGTTACAGGGTTTATCAGGGGATGCTCCAGCCAGTGACGGAGCATTCTTGCTCCCATAGCGGTAGAGGTTCTATCAAGCACAGAAAGAAGACTGCCCTTTTTGCTTTTTCCTCTGATATTTTCGGTAATTTCCAGATTCCTTCTGGAATTTGCGTCAATATCCATATATTGATTTATCTGATAGTATTCTAAATTGCTTATATGGCTTATTGTTGTTTTCTGTGTTTTTATAATATAGCAAACCGCAGCGGAAATCGCCCCTATTACAGGAGAAGCTTCCTCTAAGCCAAAGTCCTTTGAACTTTTCCCAAACTGGTCTTTTAAGATTTTATTGGAGTTTTCCTGTTCAAACTCCTCATCTTCTCCTTCAGAAACATAGCAGAAATATTTTTCTGTTGCAATTTTATGTAAATCCTTATCCACATAAGCAAGAGGAGAAAAATACACCTCGGAAGGAGAAAATCTTGCCATTTCTGCTTCAAAGCCTGAATAAATATCCTTTTCGATATTTGTGCAGTAAAGCTCCCCTGTAGAAAAATCGAGAAAAGCTATACCAAGACATTTATCCTTTTTCATTACTGATGCAAGAAAATTGTTTTTTGTTGTATCCACCGCATTTTCGTCCATAATGGTAGATGGAGTAACAATCTTTACAACCTCACGGCGAACTATATCCTTAGCAAGAGCAGGGTCTTCCACCTGCTCGCAGATAGCAACCTTATATCCACCCTCCACAAGCTTGGTAATATAACCATTTGCACTATGGTAGGGTATTCCGCACATCGGTGCTCTTTCTTCCTGACCGCAATCCCGACCTGTTAAGGTAAGCTCAAGATATTTAGAAGCTGTGATAGCATCTTCAAAAAACATCTCGTAAAAATCGCCCAGCCTGTAAAAAAGTATGCAATCTTCATATTGCTCTTTAGTTTCCAGATACTGCCTCATCATAGGAGTATAATCTTCTTTATTTCTTACCAAACTACTGCACCCCGACTAACTAAAATTAGTGACATCCTCCGCAGGAAGAACAGTTGCCTGAACATCCTTCTTCTTCTGTTTCTCCGGTTACATAATAACGGATAATGCTGTTTACCTTTTCCAAAACTTCCTCAACCTGTTTTTTTGCCTTTAAATACTCGGCTATTTTAGGCTGTTTTGACACTTGTTCAAATTTGCCCGCAAGCTGCTTTCTGATTTCCAGCATTTCCATTGGAGAAATGTTTTCATCCTTTGCCTGACCTGCCAGCTTTTCTCTTGCCTGATTATATTCCTGTGTTGCCTTCTGAGCATCAGGGTCTGCGTTATATTCAATCTCTTTTTTAATATATTCTTTCATAATGTCGCTGTTTGAAATAGCCTCTCCCAGCTCTTTTGCTTTTGCAATAATTTCGTCCATTTTGTATCTCCTTAAATTTTTAAAAGTTTTTAAATTATTATTTCACTATTTCTCCCACAGCATACCATGTGCGGGCTTTAGTAATTTTTACATTTACAATCTGCCCTATCAGAGATTTATCACCTTCAAAATGCACAATCTTAAAAGTGTCGGTATGTCCTGTTAAATATCCCTCTTTTTCTTTGCTTTCTTCCTCTGCCAGCACCTTAAGTGTTTTGCCTACAAGAGCAGAGGTTTTTTCATAGGTTATTTCATTTTGCACCAAAAGAAGTTTTTCAAAATGTGCCTGTTTTTCCTCTTTGGTTGCATTATCCTCCATTTTTGATGCAGGCGTTCCCACTCTGGGAGAAAAAATAAAAGAGAAAATTCCGTCAAAACGCACTTTTTTAATTACATCAAGAGTTTCTTCAAAATCCTCCTCAGTTTCTCCGGGAAAACCTACAATTATGTCAGTAGTAAGAGCAATATCCGGAATTTTTTCCTTAATGCTCCTGCAAAGAGCAAGAAATCCTTCTTTGTCATACTTTCTGTTCATAGCTTTAAGAATTTTACTGCTGCCTGACTGCATAGCCAGATGAATGTGCTTACAGATATGTTCACACTCCGCTATTGCGTCAATGGTATCCTGAGAAAAATCCTTAGGGTGAGAAGAAATAAATCTTATACGCTCTATACCAGGAATTTTATTTATCTCCCTAAGTAAAAGTGCAAAGTTTTTACCCTTCTCTCCGCCTTCAAAGTCATTCCCGTAGGAGTTTACATTTTGTCCCATAAGGGTAACTTCCTTGTACCCTTTATTTGCAATCTCTTTAATTTCCTTTATTATTTCTTCCGGCTTTCTGCTTCGCTCTCTGCCTCTTGTATATGGAACAATGCAATATGAGCAGAAATTATTACAGCCGTACATAATAGTTACCTTTGCTTTAGCTCCGTCTTCCCTTAGTACAGGAAGACCTTCAGGTATTTCTTTGCTCTCAGAAAGCACCTCAAAAACACGTTTTTGACCATTTAGCTTTTTTAGCAAAAGGGAAGGAAAACGCTCCAAATTGTGAGTACCAAAAACTATATCCACATAGTAAAAAGATTTTTTTATTTTTAATACAACCTGCTCCTCCTGCATCATACAACCGCAGATGCAAATAATAAGGTCAGGATTTTTTTCCTTAATTTTTTTAAAAGCTCCCACATTCCCAAGAACACGCATTTCTGCCCCCTCGCGAACAGCACAGGTATTAACTGCAATAATGTCAGCATTTTCAGGAGTATCGGTAAACTCATAGCCAGCCATTTTCAGCATACCTTTAATGCGTTCCATATCTGCCTGATTTTGCTGGCATCCATACACCTGACAAAAGGCACGCATAGTTTTATTTTTTTTACTGTTTATTCTGTTGATTTCTGATAGAGCATCATACATTTCCTGTATGTTTGAAAAGCCCTCTTTTACTATGCTTTTTGCCATATAAACCTCTCTTTGTGGGATATGTGAACTAATTACCCTTTTTTACGAAACTTACTTATAGATATACCCGTTTTTAATTATACTACAAAACCTTGTTAATTGCAAGCATTTCCCCAATTTTTTTTGCATATTTCCCCTATTTTTTTATTATTTTTTTATGAATTTTACATATTATCTTTTTGTAATTTTGTTTCTTTTTAATACCTAAAATTTTAATATTTCCTTTAATATAGCAAAAAGTCAAGGTTTTATTTAAAATTTTATCTCCATATATTACCATAAAAATATTATGTATAGCGAAAAAAATTTTTGGATATAATTTTACAAAAGGCACATATTAAAATTTTAATTTTTGGAGGAACCTATATGGCGTACAGATTTATATTAAATGAAACTTCTTACCACGGAAGCGGTGCAATTAACGAAATACCCATGGAGGCAAGAAAAAGAGGGTATAAGAAAGCGTTTATCTGCTCTGATCCTGACCTTGTAAAATTGGGCATTACAGGCAAGGTAACAAAGGTGCTTGACGGTGCAGGCCTACCCTACGAAATTTTCTGCGACCTTCAACCAAATCCTACTGTTACCAATGTGGAATTTGGTGTAGGTGCATTTAAAGATGCGGATGCAGACTATATTATTGCAGTAGGCGGAGGCTCTGCAATAGATACAGCAAAGGCAGTAGGAATAATTATAAACAACCCTGAATTTGCTGATGTGGTATCCTTAGAGGGAATTGCTCCAACAACCAAGAAAAGCGTTCCCATATTTGCTGTGCCTACTACTGCAGGAACAGCGGCAGAAGTTACAATTAACTATGTAATTACAGATGAGAAAAGCAACAGAAAAATTGTTTGCGTTGACCCTCACGATATTCCTGAAATCTCCTTTGTTGACCCAGATATGATGAGTTCTATGCCTAAAGAGCTTACTGCGGCAACAGGTATGGATGCTCTTACTCACGCAATCGAAGGATATACAACAGCAGGTGCATGGGAACTTTCAGATATGTTTCATATAAAAGCAATTGAGCTTATCGGCAAACATTTAAAGGGTGCTGTTAATAATACCGAAGCCGGAAGAAAAAATATGGCTCTGGCACAGTATATTGCAGGGATGGGATTTTCCAATGTAGGACTTGGAATTGTTCATTCTATGGCACATCCACTTGGTGCATTATATGGCACTCCTCACGGCATTGCAAACGCTATTATTCTTCCTGTTGTTATGGAATATAACGCAGAAAGCACAGGCGAAAAATACAAGGATATTGCAAAAGCACTTGGTGTAAAAAACACTGAGGAGATGACCCCTGACCAATACCGTAAAGCTGCCGTAGAAGCAGTAAGAAACCTAAGCACAGATATTGGTATTCCTGCAAACCTTAAAAACATTGTAAAAAAGGAAGATATTCCTTTTCTTGCACAATCGGCATACGCTGATGCCTGCAGACCCGGAAACCCAAAAGAAACCTCTATTGAGGAACTTGCTGAGTTATATCTCAAACTCCTGTAAAATATAAAAAAACAGAGCCACCTAAAATGTTTTTAGGTGGCTCTGTTACTATGTTTAACCTGCTTTATGGTATCTATTTAATACCTAATATAAATTAGTTACCCATATCATAGTCTGTTCTGTTCATAAAAGCACAATCTGTTTTCTTTAATGTTCCCCAAAGCTGAACCGAAACTGCTTTGCCCTTATAATTCCCAATAACTACTTCCACTTCATCCATATAGTTATAGTCTTTTTTTGACTCGTCAAATAGGCTTCTGAATTGTTCTACGGTAATAGTATCCGGGCAGTTGTAAATCATTTTTTCAAGAGGAACATACATCGCCATTGTAAGCCCCTTTTCATCATAGTTTGCAGCAAAACCATTATTATAAAGTGTCAGCATAAATTCTGCATTATATGTACCCTTATCTCCCGTTTTTGCTTCTACCATGCTTCTTGGTTTATCCAAAAGGTCTAAGTACTCTGTGTTAAGGGAAATACCTTCAGGTATAGGCTTTTTTTCCTTTTCATCTTGATTTTCACCAGCAATCTCTCCTTCATCTTCTCTATTTTCAGAAAGATTTCCCTCTTGTTCCTGCTTTATCTCAGAAGAAGTGTTTTTTTCCTCATTTGTATTTGCTACTGAGCAAGATACCATAGAAATTGCCATAATTGCTACAAGCATTAACATTAAAAGTTTTTTCATACTGGGTTCTCCTTTGAATTTTATATTAGCAGTATAACATATCTTTTTGTTTTTTTCAACTGAATTTAACGGAACTTTTTATATATTTTAAAATATTTTTAAAAAAAGCTTTTATATTTTTACTTTTTATGGTATAATATATACAGATTGATATTTTTATAAAAATATTTTAGGACGGATTTAAAATATATGTTTTTGCTTTTCGTGAATTGCCCCTGAGGGTACGATGCTTGGGAAAGGCTGCGTCATAAAGCATACAGGACATATTATATTGTAGAAAAAAGGGGAATTTTAGGTCCCTTTATTTTGCTATGTGTAATTGGTTTTAACTTATTTTCATTAAATCCGACTCCTTACATATTACCTATATTATGAAAGGATTTATTTATGGAAAACAGAACAAAAAATTCAGGCAAGACTACTGCAAAATCCAGAAGCTATACCGCTATGAGCAGTAAAAAGTCTTATTCTAAAAATCAGGGTGCAGAAAAAAAGCCTGCTCCACCTTCTATAGCAGTTTCTAAGAAGGAAACTAATCAGGCTGCAAAATCCAGGATGGTAAAAGAAAGAAAGCCCCGCAAAGCTTTACAAACAGCCCAAAAACACGCAAGTCCCCTTAAGTTTATGTCACTTGGAGGACTTGACGAAATCGGCAAGAATATGTATCTTTATGAATATGAGGATAAAATTCTTATTGTGGATAGCGGACTTGCTTTTCCCGATGACGAAATGCCTGGTATTGACCTTGTAATACCTGATATTACTTATCTTACAAAAAACAAAGATAAAATTGCAGGTATTGTAATTACTCATGGTCACGAAGACCACATCGGTGCACTTCCCTATGTATTAAAAGAGTTATCTGTGCCTGTATATGGCACAAATCTTACTATAGGTCTTATACAGTGCAAGCTTCGTGAGCACGGCAATTTAAAGGAAAGCAATCTTAATACCATCAAAGCAGGAGATCGCCTTCAGCTTGGACCTTTTCTTGTAGAGGTTATTCACTCAAACCACTCTATTGCAGACAGTGTTATGTTTGCAATTCATACCCCTGCAGGTACGGTAATTCATACAGGTGACTTTAAAATTGACTGTACTCCCATTGACGGGTCAATGATTGATTTAGCACGTCTTGGAGAACTGGGAAAGCAGGGTGTTCTTGCCCTTGTTTCAGATAGCACCAATGCAGAACGTGCAGGCTATACTATGAGTGAAAGTATTGTAGGAACAAAATTTGACGAAATATTTGCATCTGCCGCAAATAATCGTATCATTGTTGCCACCTTTGCATCAAATATTCACCGTGTTCAACAGGTTATAAACTCTGCTGTAAAATACGGCAGAAAGGTTGCCGTATCAGGAAGAAGTATGGAAAATATCCTTGATGTTGCAGGAGAACTTGGGTATATGAAAATTCCCAAAGGCACTATCATCAAACTGGAAGATGTTAAAAGATACCCTTCTAACAGAGTTGTAATATGCACAACAGGCAGTCAGGGCGAGCCTATGGCGGCACTTTCGCGAATGGCAATGAACGACCACCGCACTATTGAGATTTCTTCAAATGACGTTATTGTAATTTCTGCAAGCCCTATTCCCGGCAACGAAAAAATGATTTCTAAAGTAGTAGATGAACTGTTTAAAAAAGGTGCAACTGTTATTTATGACGCTCTTGACGATATTCACGTTTCAGGCCATGCAAAGTCGGAAGAGCTTAAAATTATTATTGGTATAACAAAGCCTAAATATTTTGTTCCCGTTCACGGAGAGCATCGCCATCTTATGCTGCATAAAAATTTAGCTGAGCTTATGGGTGTACCTTCCGAAAACTGCTATATTTTAGGACTTGGAAATGTATTGGAATTTAATAACGGAGCTGCAAAAATTAATGGAAATGTTCCGTCAGGCCAGGTACTTATTGATGGTCTTGGAGTTGGAGATGTGGGAAATATTGTACTTCGTGACAGAAAGCATCTTGCACAGGACGGACTTATTGTAGTTATTGTAACTATTGACTCTGTTACAGGTGAATTGATTTCCGACCCTGATATTATATCCCGTGGATTTGTTTATGTGCGTGAATCAGAGGATTTAATGGGCGAAATCCGTGACCGTGTTATAAAAACCGTTGACACTCACACAGATTTAAGTCAGCAAAAGGACTGGAGTGCACTTAAAGTAGCAATCCGCAGTCAGCTTAATACTTACCTTTACCAGAAAACAAAAAGGAGTCCTATGCTTTTGCCTGTTATCGTTGAAGTATAAGTTAGCAGGTCAAAAAAATATATCTGTTTTATGAAATAAAAATAAAGGCATTTGCTTTTTTAGCAAATGCCTTATTTAAATTGTTTTATTTACGCCTTGTCCTATAGGGGGGGCTTTTCCTTTTTCCCGTCCTACTTCTCTGTAATCTCGGTTATTGCGCCCATATACGGTTGAAGTGCCTTAGGAATTTTAATACTGTACTTTTCCCCGTCAAACTTCAGATTGTTTTCAAGAAAAGCAATAAGCATTCTGGGAGGTGCAACAACTGTGTTGTTAAGAGTATGAGCAAGATATTTTTCTCCACTGTCTCCTTTAATTCTGATACCAAGACGTCTTGCCTGAGCATCACCAAGATTTGAGCAGGAGCATACTTCAAAATATTTCTGCTGTTTAGGTGACCACGCCTCAATGTCATAAGACTTAACTTTAAGGTCAGCTAAATCTCCTGTACAACATTCCAGCGTGCGTACAGGAATATCCAAAGAACGAAACAACTCAACGCTGTAACTCCACATTTTATGGAACCATTCCATACTTTCTTCAGGCTTACAAATTACTATCATTTCCTGTTTTTCAAACTGGTGAATTCTGTAAATACCTCTTTCCTCAATACCATGAGCACCCTTTTCCTTTCTGAAGCAAGGTGAATAACTGGTAAGTGTAAGGGGAAGTGTTTCTTCAGGAGTAATTGTATTTATAAATTTTCCAATCATAGAATGTTCACTTGTACCAATAAGATACAAATCCTCACCCTCGATTTTATACATCATAGCGTCCATTTCTTCAAAGCTCATAACGCCTGTAACCACGTTGCTTCTAATCATAAATGGAGGTATGCAGTAAGTAAAGCCTTTATCTATCATAAAATCTCTTGCATAAGCGAGCACTGCACTGTGAAGTCTTGCAATATCTCCCATAAGATAGTAAAAGCCTTCTCCTGCCACTCTGCCTGCGGCATCCTTGTCAATACCGTTGAATTTTGCCATAATATCTGTATGATAAGGAATTTCAAAAGAGGGGTTAGTCTTTTCACCAAACTGCTCTACCTCAACATTATCCTCATCATTTTTACCAACAGGAACAGACTCATCCACAATATTAGGAATTTTCATCATAACTTCCTTTAGAGCAGTTTCAAGCTCAGCTTCTTTAATTTCAAGGCTTTTAAGCTCTTCAGCCTGGTCGTTTACTACCTTTTTAAGAGCTTCTGCTTCATCTCTCTTGCCCTGACCCATTAACATACCAATTTCCTTGCTCACCTTATTACGGTTTGCACGAAGCTCGCTGGCACGGTTAGTAGCATCTCTTTTACTGTCATAAAGGCTTATCGCTTCATCTACCAAAGGAAGCTTTGAGTCTTTAAACTTTTTTTTAATATTTTCCTTTACAAGCTGTGGATTTTCTTTTACAAATCTTATATCTAACACGAAAAAATGCCTCTTTTCTTTTTCATAAAATATACGGAATTATTTTACCATAAATAGAATATTTTGTCAATCGTAATCCTTTAGAAGTTTTTTGAGAAAACTCCTTCTGTGAGCAGGACAAGGACCATACTTCAAAATCATCTCATTATGAAGCTTTGTGCCATACCCTTTATGCTTTGAAAATGCATACTGCGGGTATTTTTTATCAAGCTCATACAAATATCTGTCCCTGCTTACCTTGGCAAGAATACTCGCCGCCCCGATAGACAGGCTTTTTGCATCTCCCTTTATTATACAGGAATGGGGAGTTTCCATATTTGTAACAGCATCACCATCCACAATAACAAATTCTGCTTTTACCTTCAGGGCATCTACTGCCTTATTCATAGCCTTATATGTAGCATTACGAATATTTATTTCATCAATAACCTTTTCGTCCTCTGAGGCTATTGCATATGCTATCGCCTTATGGGTAATAATTTCAAACAGTTCTTCCCTTTTCTTTTCAGAAAGCTTTTTCGAATCATCAATTCCTTCTATTACAAGCCCTCTGGGAAGTATAACCGCCGCCGCAAATACAGGCCCTGCCAGCGGACCTCTTCCCGCTTCATCTACTCCTGCAAGAAGCTCATACCCAAAAAGGGAGTCAAACTCAGTTAATTCCTTTGCGTGAGCAAGCTTTTCTTCTTTTGTTTTAGCCATAAGTTAAAACCACCCTTAAATTATTTCATTTACTGTAAAGTTTCTAAGGTCTAAGGCAAAGGTTCTGTTCCAATGAGTTTTAAGTGTTATAATATGATTTTCCACCGTTACCTCATACACCTGACTTATGCCATATACAGTATAATACAGACGAGCTAAATCTGTAACCTCTCCACGAGAGGAGATTTTACAGCCATCAATAAATCTTCCGTCTTCTTTTCCAAAGGATGCCAAAATGCTGTAATCATCACCTTCATACAAATACTTTAGTTCATAGGAAGGGTCAGTAAGTTTATCTTGTGCATATTTTTTTGCTTCCTCATAGCTCCTAACTAAGCAGGTAGAAATATTAAGTCTGTGGTTTTCTCCGTCCCAGATTGCAGTAATACCCACATCATTTGCAAAGGAGCGTTCAAAATGTGCAGTATCCACAAGAGAGTAATCGCCAAAGTTACAGGTTCTCAGCTGTTCACCATTTATCATAACAAAAGGTGTTCCGCTTTTTTCTATTTTTTCACCTGTAAGATATGGCTCTGTAAAAGAGCTTTTATTCCCTGTATAGGTATAAATAATATGATTTCCGCCCTTTACCTTTTCGTATCCTAAATTAAGAAGCATATCAGGATTTATATAACACTGACTACCTACTACATAGCCGTTTATTTTCATTCCGTCAAGATATACCCCGAATGTAGCATCCTTTAAATATTCACTCACATAAAAAGGAGAATAAATGGGAGTAGTGCGGTTACTGTCGTCTGGCGGAGTTTCCTTTATGGGATTAAGGCGAAAGGAATTAAGATTAAGGTAATATGTGCCTGTTCTGCCATCTGTTCTGTGGCCGTTAAAGTAAAGACTGTTCCCCTCTAATTTTACCTCCTGCACCTTTACCTTACCCCAGTAATCATAGAAACCATACATATGAAAAAGAGAATTTATACTGAATATTCTGCCGTCATCACCATAGTACTTATAGTTGGTGTAGGTGCCGTGAGGAGTGCCATTCTGTGCACATATAGCAACCTTAAAGCCATCTCCCTGTAAATCCCCTATATGACTCCAGCCGAATTTATCATCAGGATTTATCCATGCAAGATATTCTTCCTCTGTGGAAATTTTTGAATTGTATGTAGCTTTATCCAGGGAAAGTGTCCTCTTTTCTCCATCCCAGAAGGAGGCAAGTCCGTAAGGATATCCAACAACACCTGCATCTCCTAAATTATTGCCGTCACGAAAATGTGCTAATGCAGACGCACTTACATACATTTTTCCTTCCCCAGCATAGCCTGTAATTTTTTCACCTGCTATGTAAACAGGAATATCACTTTCTGTAAGTGTCCTTACATCTACAGGCAAAATCTCTTTACCTGTAGGAGTTGTGCCTTCATAACTTGCATAAAGAGCACGAAGACTGGCATCATAGCCAATATGATACCCATACTCAGCCATATCTTCTACAGCAATATACATTTGATTATTAACACAAACAGAAGGAATTTCATTACCAAAAAGTGTAACTTTAATATCAGTGGGTACAACTAACCAGTTAAATCCTTCTGCTACAGCTGTAAATGATATCAGCATAAACAAAACTACCACTAAACTTAAACGCTTTTTTATAACAATCCCTCCTTAACTATTCTAAAACTGGCAATATGCCCATATACTTTTTAATCATAGTGTGAGGCTTGTAGGAAAGCTTAGCCTTGCGGAGATTTTCCTGCCCCATATCATCCTCACGGTTAACATATATTAAGTCACTATTGTCATTTTTTAAAAACAAATTATTTATTCCTGCGTATGCACCCCGAATATTTTTTTCAGCCTTTTCAATGTGTATGATTACAGTATCCTCATTTCTTTCCCCTACAGTTGCTGCAACAATTTTTCCCTTAATCTTAATTATCGCTCCTGTAAGACAAAGAGCCTCATAGTTATCAAAAAACCTTTCCATTACAACTGCTTCTGCCTCTGTATATGCCCTTTCTAAACAGAAGCTTTTTGCATCTTCCAGATTTTCTTTATCTATTTTTTCATAATCATATTCATTTTTCAAAAAGCTGTTTAGCATATTTTTCTTAGGATGAAGCTCTTTTCCCGAAAGGCTTATCATAGCGTCAACCAAGTAAACATAATCATCACTATTGCGTTTTCTGGAAAATTCTATTTTTTTAGAAAAAAGCTCCTTCCCTTCCTGCATAAGCTTTTCAGTAAGAGGACCAAGAACAGGAGTAAGCCCCTTTTTTTTAGCATACAGGCATACTTCCTTCAATAAATTATACTTATCCCCTTCTCCAAGAGGGTAGCTTAAAATAAGGCGGTTATTACTGCCAAAAGCCAGACGCAAAAAAAGCTTTCCGTCATAGTACACTTTTGTATTAAAAACCACGCCCCATGCATAAATATTTCCAAAACAGTAGTCACCGTTAAAAAGACCTTCTTTTTTCTGAAGCTTGTCTGATATTTCTTTGTATTTAAGGGAAATATTTTCCAGTTTTATACCATTTATATATTCTTCCATTTTATTTTATCTCTTCATCTATAAATTTAGCTGTTTTACGGCGTTTCCCTTTGTATTTTTCAAGATATTCCCTGTCAGATTTTGTAAGGTGAGCAGTTTTTAACATATCCGGTCTTTTTTTCCAGGTTCTATAAAGTGACTGTCTTCTTCTCCAGTTTTCAATTTTTTTATGATGTCCGGATAAAAGTATCTCAGGTACCTTCTCACCAAAAATTTCTTCAGGTCTTGTATATTGAGGGTATTCCAAAAGTCCGTTGAAATGGGATTCTTCAGTAAATGCTTCTTCGTCAGGCAATACGCCCTTAACCATACGGCAAACTGCATCAATTACAGCCATAGCAGGTATTTCTCCTCCTGTAAGCACATAATCTCCTATAGAAAGCTCCATATCTACAGCATTTTCAATAATGCGTTCATCAATGCCCTCGTAATGTCCGCAAAGAAAAACCAAATGGTCCTTTAAAAGTAATTCCTTTGCAATTTCCTGATTAAACACCTTCCCCTGAGGGGACATATAGATAACAAAAGGTTTTATATCATCTCTTTTTACCGACTCTAAAGCAGACAGTACAGGCTGAACTGCCATAACCATACCACGCCCGCCGCCGTAAGCACCGTCATCCACATGACCATGCTTCATTTTTGTAAAATCTCTTATATTTGTACAATTTATATTAATTAATCCCTTATTCCTCGCTCTGCCAATAATGCTTTCTCCCAGCACCGCTTCCATCATTTCAGGGAAAAGGGTAAGCACATCAATCTTTGTCATATGTGATACCTCTTATATGGGTTATATCCATTCTTTTCTTTTCCACATCTCTGTTTTTTATAAAATGAGGAACTGAAGGGATTAAATATTCTTCTCCATCATTATTTTTCACTACATAAACATCATTTGCACCGGTAAACATTACTTCTGTTACAACACCTAAATAATCACCGTCTGCATAAACGTCCATTCCCTCAATATCTTTAACATAATAAACACCTTGAGGCAATTTTGGAAGAGAGGATTCGGGTACTGTTACAATTTTTTCACGGTATTTTTCAGCCTGCTCAACACTGTCAATTCCCGAAAGCTTAAGCACGCTGCAGCCTTTTGCCTCTTTGACAGATAAAACATCATATTCTTTGCCATCAATTGTTATTTTTTTAAAGTTGCGGAAAAATTCCGGGCCATCAGTATAAGGATTTACCTTTACTTCTCCATGAACTCCGTGAACATTTACTATTTTACCTATTTCAATACTTTTCATACCTTTATGCCTTCTTCCGTTAAATCTTGAAAAAGGGGTTTTAATAGATACCTACTAAAACCCCGTCTTTCTTATTGTAAAATCTCAACTGAAACCTTTTTGTTCTCGCGAACAGCTGCGGCCTTGATAACAGAACGGATTGCTTTTGCAATTCTTCCCTGTTTACCTATAACCTTACCCATATCCGATTCGTTTACACGAAGCTCTAAAACAACAGAATTTTCTGTTCCGGAAACTGTAACGTTTACATCCTCAGGATGTTCAACAAGAGATTTTGCAATGTTTTCAAGTAATTCTTTCATCACTTTGAAATACCTCCGGTTAAATTAGATACCAGCTTTCTTAATAAGAGCCTTAACAGTATCTGTTGGCTGAGCACCGTTTCCAAGCCACTTCTGAACCTTTTCAGCATCAAGCTTGATTTCAGCAGGGTCTGTAAGAGGATTGAATGTACCAACCTCATCAATGAAACGACCATCTCTGGGGTATCTTGAATCTGCAACTACTACTCTGTAGAAAGGAGCCTTCTTTGAACCCATTCTTCTTAAACGAATTTTAACTGCCATGTTTTTTTACCTCCATAAATATACTTTTTATAAAAACCTAAATGGTAATTTAACTAATTTTACATTCCTGGAAACTTAAACCCGAAACCGCCTTTCTTTTAAGGTTTTTGTTACCCATAAGCTGTTTTATCATCTTCTGCATCTGCTCAAACTGGCGAAGAAGCTGATTTACATCCTGCACCTGCATTCCACAGCCTTTTGCGATACGGATTTTTCTGCTTCCGTTTATAATAGAAGGATTATTCCTCTCTGCAGGAGTCATAGAAAGAATTATTGCCTCAATTCTTCCCATTTTACTGTCATCCACCTGTACATCCTTCATATTGCCCATCCCCGGCAACATTCCCACAAGCTGAGACATAGGACCCATTTTTTTAAGCTGATTCATCTGACTTAAAAAATCCTCCAGCGTAAACTTGCTTTGACGAAGGCGTTTTTCCATTTCAATTGCCTGTTTTTCATCAAACGCCTCCTGTGCTTTATCAATAAGCGTCAGCACATCACCCATACCAAGTATTCTGGATGCCATCCTGTCAGGATAAAAAGGTTCAATATCTGAAAGCTTTTCACCTATGCAGGCAAATTTTATCGGCTTTCCTGAAACTGCCTTTACAGACAATGCCGCACCGCCTCTGGTATCACCATCAAGCTTGGTAAGTACAACACCTGTAATATCCAGCTGTTCATTAAAACTGGTAGCAACATTTACTGCATCCTGACCTGTCATTGAGTCAACAACAAGAAGAATTTCATTTGGATTTACCGCCTCTTTAATATCTGTAAGCTCCTGCATAAGGGTTTCGTCAATATGCAGTCTTCCGGCGGTATCTATTATTACAAGGTCGTTACCATGTTCTATTGCATGGGCATATGCCTTTTTAGCAATTTCCACAGGGCTTACCTTATCACCAAGAGAATACACTGGCACATTTATCTGTGCCCCCACAACCTCCAACTGTTTGATTGCAGCGGGACGATAAACGTCACCTGCTACTAAAAGAGGTCTTTTATTATGATTTTTACGAAGAAGTGACGCAAGCTTTCCTGAAGTTGTAGTTTTACCTGCACCCTGAAGTCCTACCATCATAATAACAGTAGGGGGCTTGGATGCAAAAACCACCTTTTCATTTTCCTTGCCCATTAAAGCTATAAGCTCTTCTCTAACAATTTTTATAACCTGCTGAGCCGGAGTAAGACTTTCTAAAACATCACTGCCTTTGCAACGCTCTGAAACTGCAGAAATAAAATCCTTAACCACCTTAAAGTTAACATCTGCCTCAAGTAAAGCCAATTTAACTTCACGCATCGCTGTTTTTATATCTGCCTCGTTTACCTTGCCGTGACCTTTTAGCCTGCTAAATACACCGCTGAGCTTTTCTGATAATCCGTTAAATGCCATAATCAGCTACCCCGCTGGAAGCACGCAACTCCTCAATTTTATCAAGTAAGTCTTGCAGCTTTCCCTCAATATTTTCTTTATTATCTATAAGCTTTTCAATTTGTGCTTTAAATGCAGAAAGCTTTTTTGCCATATCAATAAATCTGCCTGCAAAGCCCATTTGCTCCTCCGCAGATTTTAAAATCCCTTCCGATTTTTTTATAGCATCATAAACTCCCTGTCTTGTTATATCCATTTCCTGAGCAATTTCACTTAATGAAAGGTCGTCATTATAATACATCTGCATCATTCCTGCTTGCTTTTCCGAAAGCAAAAAGGAATAAAAATCAAGAAGTAGGCATAAATTTAAATCCTTCATACTTCCTTACCACCCTCATTGTAAAGTAAAATACTTTACAAGTATATCATGTTTTTTTACTTTTGTCAAGTGTTTTACTTTATCTTTTTCCAAAAATGCGGTTAAATATAACAAAAACTCTTGATTATTATTTAAAAATATGATATACTGTTAAAGGCAAAAAAAGGGGATTTCCCCTTAAATATATACAGATTGGAGTAAGAATTGAAATGTCAGGACATAGTAAATGGGCTAATATCAAACATAAAAAAGAAAAAACAGACAGCCAGAAGGCTAAAATATTTACAAAGCTGGGCAGAGAAATTGCTGTATGTGTAAAACAGGGCGGACCTGACCCACAGTCTAATTTTAAGCTTAAGGACATTATCTATAAGGCAAAATCAAATAATATGCCTAACGATAACATTGAAAGATGTATTAAAAAGGCTGCCGGTGAAGGCGGAGATGATGATTATATGGAAATGACCTACGAAGGCTATGGACCAAAAGGTATCGCAGTTATCGTAGAAACCCTTTCCAATAACAAAAATCGTACATCAGGTGATATTAAGCACTTTTTTGATAAATTCGGTGGAAATCTTGGTGCTATGGGTTGCGTTTCCTGGATGTTTGACAAAAAAGGTCTTATTGTAATTGAGCAGGACAGCGATGTTGACGAAGAAACTCTGATGATGGACGCTTTAGATGCAGGTGCAGCCGATTTTGAGCCAAATGAGGATTGCTATGAAATTACTACTTCTCCTGAAGATTTTTCAGGTGTGGTAGATGCACTTGAAGGCAAAGGTTATACCCTTGCAAGTGCTGAGGTTACTATGATTCCTCAGAACTATATTTCTCTTACAGATGACCATGACAAGGTAATGATGAACAAGCTTCTGGAAAACCTTGAAGATAATGATGATGTGCAAAACATATATCATAACTGGGAAAACCCCGAAGACTAATTCAGCAAAAATGTGTTTTAAAGGGAGAATAGGGAGTTTTAAAAATTAACTCCTTATTCTCCCTTTTTTATTACGTTGATTTTCACCAGTTAAATCTTCTTCAACTTTTTTTATTTTAAATTATTATATCTTTGTTGTTATAATATTATTTATAGCTTTTTTTCAATATACAATGATTGAATTTTACTATTTATTATGATATACTGTAACTGAAAAAATCAAACTTAGAAGGTGTAATATGTCTTACTTTTATTTTATGAATAATTCCTCTAGCACTCAGATGATGGGTTTTATAATTACAGACGAAACACACACAATAATTATTGATGGGGGAACAGGCAGTGATGCAGAAAATTTGCTTAACATTCTGTCTTTATGCGGCAAGAAAATTGACGGCTGGTTTTTTACTCACCCTCATATTGACCATATTGGTGCTTTTATGAAAATTGCAAAGGAAAAGCTTATGCCGTTGCCTGAAATTTTTTTGAATTTTCCTCCGCCTGAATTTGTGAAAAACCATACCTCCCGAAATCAAAATGAATATAAAACTCTTGTGGCTTTTAATGAGCTGTGTCCTTCTTTCACAAAAATCAAAAAGGGCGATGTTTTTAATTTCGGCAATATAACCCTTGAAGTTTTACGAACCTTTAATCCTGAAATAACCAGCGATACAGTTAATTCCTCCTCTGCAGTTTTTAAGGTAAGTGACAAAAAGTCACTTTTGATACTTGGAGATTTATCAAAAGCAAGCGGATATGAGCTTATGAATATGTTTTCTCAAAATCAACTAAAATGTGATTATACCCAGCTTTCTCACCACGGACAAAATGGCGTTGATTTTAAGTTTTATGAATATATTCTTCCCGAAATCTGTCTTTGGGCAAGTCCTAAATGGCTGTATAATAATGATACGGGTGAGGGATTTGATACAGGTATTTTTAATACTGTACGTACTCGAGAGTGGATGGACACCTTAGGGGCAAAGAAGCATTACGTGGAATTTGAAGGCCCCCATAAATTAGAGCTTTAATTTCTTATATATTTCTTTTTTCTGCTACCATAATAGTCCAAATATTTTAGGATTTCTAACTTGGAAATATCATTTGCAAAGCAACTGCCACTGCCAAGCAATATTTCATAAACAAAATGTATTTCATCGTGAAGTCCTTTCAATCGTCGCAAGGCGTATTTCATATAAAAAAGACTATTCCGAAAAATAGTCTTTTTTTGGAAGAGTCGAATGGTTTAGATGACACTTATAATTAATAAATTCAAAATAATACTTGTTTTGTGTAGCAAAGCTACAATCATTACTAATTATTCATTAGTCTTGCGATTTCATCATTCATTATTTATTAAAAATGCTGTCGTCTTAATGAATGATGAATATTGAATAATGAAAAATGAATGATACAAAACAAAAAATCCTGTCGAAAGATAGGATTTTTTGTTTTGGCAAAGCAGAACAATAAAGATGCAGGTGATTTTTTGAAAAAAATCACTTCCGAACACATCGCTTCCGCATTCACCAAAAAACATGAACTTTTTCAACATGAAAAGTTCAAATCTCAGCACTTTTTTATTATATCATAGAATTTTACAAAACACAAGTGCCGGGTTCTAATATGTAGCGGAGATCAAACTTTGAAATAAATATCCATAAAAAATAAGGAGAAGCTAATCATTATAACTGCATATGATGAAAAAGGATATGTCACTTTTTTATAGTTGGAGGTAGCGACTGATTATCCGTTTATAGAATTCCATAACAATTACTCTTTTCATATGTTCATCAAACTCAAGATAAATGCCAGGTTTCCTATCTTTATAAAGTACGACATTATAGAAGTACTCTTTGAAAAGCTGTTTGATTGGTTTATCTGATTGTTTGGTTTCCGGTATATACCTATGCATTTCTTCTTGAATTATATCCTTACTTAACTTTGTATTAAGCACACCGTAAAGAATTGTTCCCAATTCTTCTGATATGTACTTTCTTATATCTGTATTTACATCTATTCTTGGAAGGATCAAATTGATATTATTCTCTTTGAATCTTAATGCGAACTCTCTATACATGTTGTAACATTCTGTTTCTGCGGTCTTCAGGGCATAGCTATCCTCTATACAGGTTCTCAATGCACACTTGTCTTCACATTCGTCCAAAACCGTCTCAAATTCAGCCTTAGTTACTTGATGTGTCATTTCTTCATCTGCAGCTACAAAACCCTTACAGTTCCCTGCAAACTCGTAGAGTGCTTCAATGATTTCTTCACCATCTTCACATGCAACAAAATACGATGCTAAAAGCATAAGATAATCATTTTCGGATGCAGCTTCCACTTCAGCCTTAAGCTGCATACATTCTGTATCATCGTCTCTCATGAACGAATTCCGGCAGAACTCGTCTATCGCATCGAGTAATTCAGATAATCCTTTCGCATTTATGATTCTATCCGTATTCATTAATTTTCTCCTTCCTTAAAATTAACATTTATATCCACGTTCATAGCTAAATACATGGTTTGCGACAACAACTCTTAGGTGATTTTCAACTTCTGCAATTTCTGTTTTCGTCAAACCAATTTTCTTCATATAATCTCTTTCAAAAAAAACATCATAAAAGAGAATTTTATAAAGTTCTTGTGTTGTGAGTTCACTTTTTTTCAACTTCTTGGAATTAAGCCCCAAGTTTTTGCGCATTCGGAAAGCGCCATATCTATGTGTTTCAATCTCATACAATAAAAGACCTATAGTTTCACCAATATACTTCTCTTTGTGTGTTTCTGCCGGAACACGTGGCAAAAATATATTTAATGTTCTTCCAATAATTAAAAAGCATGTTTCCTGACTAGCTACACCTTTATCGGTTTCTATTACATTTAAATCATATACCTTTGTAAGTAATTTCTTTATCTCACAGGCATCACCAAATCCTTCTACGACATTTATAAACTCTGTTTCAGTTATTTGAACCGTATCTTCTTTGTTTATATTATGGAATGCTTCACAATCTACTTGGAAATCAATTAATGCATCCATAAATTCATCGCCATTTTCGCATTGTGGTAAGTAAGAATATAGCCATCTGTGAATACTGCTATCATTTTTGTTTTTTAATTCATCCTGCAGTATAAGAAGAATGTCATCGCCGTATCTTTCTCCGTATTCATACCAAAAGTTTTGCACAGCACGACTCAATCCAGGAATCGTCTTTGCATTGAGTATTCTTTCTATAGCATCCATAAGCTTTCTCCTCTCAAAATAAAAAACAGCCCTTCGGCTGCTTAACGATCTTTTATGTGCTCATATTCATAGTCAGATACTGCTCTTGCCCACCTAACTTTTTCTCTATATCTTTCCTCAAACAACCCTAGCGATATTGCCTGAGAGACGATATCGTTTGAGTCATTCATGATTGCGTCAGTGTGGAACACTATTACTTCACCGCAATCCTTGTCATATATTACAATAATCTCATAATAATTCCACACTTTACATCTACCCCTTATCACATCATCGTCATTCCAAAGTCTGTTTCTTCATCACATTGCATTGTAAGATCCATTTCCATAACCTTTACTCCAACTCCATATTTTTCGAGTTCTTTACATATTGCGATGAAGTCATGCGTTTGGGAGGCAAAGCTTTCTAATGAGTGAGCATATACCATATCTATACTTTCTTCCTTTATATCGTTCATCATTTCTATTATTCCGCCACGCTCCATAATCGCTTCTTCTTCGATGCCGATATCTGTGTATGTGTATACTAGGTTTAATGATTTATCCGCCCTAATTGCTTTTTCGCACTCTTCAATTCTATTAAAGTGTTTTGTTTCACAATCAGGGCAACAAGTTTCGTATCCGTAATAAAGAACCACATTCTTTACTCTATCATCCTGTGGTTCTGCCGAAAACTGTGTACCAAGAGCCATTATCTGCAGTGCGGTTTTTGTATGTACTGAGCGGCTGTTCATTCCCTCTTCAAGACACTTTATTATAACCCCATGCTTTTCGAATTGTCTTATGATGTTAATCATATTTCTTACACTTGTACTTAGTTGCCTTACTCTCGGAACTACTATCTCATTGATTTCTTTTCTTTCAGCCATTTTCAGTAGTTTTTGCAGCTCTGGTCTGAATCTTAATTCTGTTGACGCAGGTCTAGCATCCTCAAATATGCCAATTACCTCATCAGATGTTTTTTCTGTAATTTCTTCCTTTATAGCTTCAAGTTTTTGTCTAGACTCTTTAGCTAGTTCTTGATTGTATGGTATAAAGCAATTGTATATTGCCACCTTCGTTTTATTCATTACATTTCCTCCACTATTTCAACGTCATTTCGTTGTTGTTTTTTGATTTGCTTATCATTTCCATTGCAATTTCCGGTGTATCTACGATGATAACCATGTCATCCTCAAGTGTTGCCATTGTTATTTTTAGAATCTCATCATCAGACATTTTAAGAATATCCTTTCCCATAAGCTTATCCGCAGTGAACTGAACATCCTTTTTCATTCCGATAATTTCTTTGCATGCTGCCTTTACATCTACAGGATCTCTTGATAAATCTGCAATTCTCGGCATCATTATCATATCTGTCTTGTTGTTTCGCATATCATCCATTATTGCTTGAAATTCAGGTCTATTGGTGTATTTAACCTCAAGTTCGATCTTAGGGTTTGCCATTAGAGTTACTGCATTTGATTTTTTTATAATCTTGTTCATATGGCTTTCTCCTTTCTTTATATATTTATAGCCGTTTGTAAAAGTCTGAAAAGCCAGATTCCAAGCGGCTTTTTGAGTTAAATATATGATGATTTTTCTCCGTTTTTATGGTATAATTAAGTTGTAAAAAAGAAATAAACCAAACAAAAAACGGAGAAAAAAT
>JAFQMF010000015.1 GCA_017396395.1 Clostridia bacterium
CGTAATTTCCGGATTTCATTAAAGTTTTGAATTCAATATTAATTTTTGATGCCATTTGAAAATATAGTCTTAGTAATTCCATATTTACTCCTACCATCACACAATATCAACTAATTGTAATAATTATATCATATAAACATTGAAAAATAAAGGTTTTTGAGAAATTATATGACTATATGAACCCTTTTTGCATCATGTGAACTCCATTTAAGCTATCTGAACCCTATTACTTTTCAAAAAACACCTAAAAACACGAAAAAACGCTTCATAAATAAATCGAAACGGATCGCTTGTTGTTATAAAAGTACTGGAAAGCCTTATTTTAAGCCAAAAACAAATAACCCCATCTTTTTATCAAAGTTGGGGTTATACTATGGTGCAGTCGGAGGGACTTGAACCCTCACGTTATGGTGGACACTAGAACCTTAATCTAGCGCGTCTGCCAATTCCGCCACGACTGTATATTTTGTTTCAACGCTATATATTATAGCACAGAATAAAAAGCTTGTCAAGCATTATTTTACATAAATTTAAAATTTTTTTTGTTTGACAATTCTACACTAAAGTAGTATAATATGACCATACAATATCTTCATAGAGAAAGGATAAGGTTTAAACTTAAACCCTGATATAAATTATGAAAATTACACAGGAGTGCGATTATGCAATCAGAATAATGGTAACCCTTGCAAATCTTGATAAAGGACAGGTTATAGATGCAGGGAGCATTTCAAATATGAGAAATATTCCTTCAAGATTTACAGTTAAAATACTTAGGAAATTAGTATTATCAGGTCTTATATCCTCTAAAAAAGGTGCAAACGGCGGATATAGCCTTAAGGATAAATCTCAGAATATAACCTTGCTTAGTATTGTTGAGGTTATAGACGGACCTATTGCGGTTAATAAGTGTGTGGGTGGAGAGAATCGCTGCAGTTACACAGAAAAAGCCGTATGCTCTATGCACAATATAATGATGGAAATAAATAACCATATCAGAGAAAAGCTTGAAAGCGTAACCCTTGACAGGTTATGTTAATTTAAAAACCGCCCGCTTTTGGATGTACATACCAAAAACGGGCGGTTTTAACTTTATTCATTTACACGAAGTTTACAGGTATATTGAGAAAATAAATCAATAATATCATCTTCGCTAACCTTTGGATTTACTTCCATTGATATATAATAATCTTTTTTGCCTGTTTGAGCATCTTTATTCACGTTAATTTTTCCTACTTTTATTCCGTGCATATCGAGTTTGTTAACTGCAGTTTTCTGGAAATCCTTTTCATCTACTCCATAAATGTACAGAGTTTCAAGCTTGGTATTCTGAAGCCATGAAACCTGAGTGTGCAATATAAGCTGAGAAAGGATTATAATAACAGTAAAGGCAATACCAATTGAGTACATTCCTGCACCAAGTGCCATACCTATACCTGAAGTTGCCCATATACCTGCGGCAGTAGTAAGACCTGTGACAATTTGTTTTTGAATAAAAATCATACCTGCACCTAAAAATCCCACTCCTGTAACAATCTGAGATGCAAGACGTGAGGGATCAGCTTCCTTAATACCTGGAACAGAAGCAATATCAGTAAAGCCGTATTTGGAAATAATCATCATAAGTGCAGAGGCGGCAGCTACAATTAAATGGGTACGAACACCTGCGCCTTTTGCACGGTTTTTTCTTTCATACCCTATTGCAAAACCGCAAATACAAGCTACAAGAATTCTTAATATATATTGAATATCTCCTGAAATAAAATCATTCCACAGTTGTATTAACATAAAAGTACCTCCAAAAAAGTATTAAATGTATTTTGGTATTATATCATTAAAAATTTTTTTTGTCAACTTTGCCTTTTGTCTATTTACTACACTTGTTTAGCAGTTTACAAATATAATAGAATATGCTATAATGTGAAATAATATGTTTTTTTAATTTAGAAAGGTTATGGCTGGAAATATGAATTTATATAAAAAAGTAGGATACATTCTTGCACTTTTAGGAGGATTTTTCTGGAGCATATCAGGAGTATGCGGTGAATATCTTTTTTTATACGCAGGCTGGGATTCGGAAGGTCTTGTGCCATATCGTCTTCTTATTTCGGGAGTGGTATTGGTAATTTATTCAATGCTGGTGTGGAAAAAAAGCACATTTATAATATTTAAAAATCCAAAAGATACAATAACCCTTATAGGTTTTGCAATATTTGGCGTAGCACTTTGTCAATATACATATTTTAAAGGAATAAGCTACTCAAATACAGCCATTGTAACAGCAATTCAGTATATTTCACCTGCTTTAATAGTTCTTTATCTTTTGATATTTAAAAGCAAAAAACCTACTGTATATGAAGTGGTGGCAGTTATACTTGCGGTGATGGGCACCTATATATTATCTACTCATTTAGACCCCGCTAAATTACAAATTAGTCCTCTTGCATTATTTATTTCCCTTGTATCTGCAGTATCAGTGGCAATATATGCAATATTGCCGGAAAAGCTGATAATTAAGTATTCTGTAATTAATGTAACAGGCTTTGGTATGCTAATCGGCGGTATTGTAATGTGCATAATATGCAGTCCCTGGAAGCATATAGGAGATGTTAATATAAAATCAATATCTGCATTTTTGGTAGTTGTTTTTTTGGGCACCGTAATTTCCTTTACATTTTTCCTTGAAGGTATAAAAAGAATTGGTGCTGTAAAAGGAAATATTTTATCTTCTGTAGAACCAATAGGAGCAATCATACTTTGTATGATATTTTTTAAAACCGAGTTTAAATTCTTGGATTTTATAGGAATGGCACTTATAATAGCCACTGTGTTTATTTTGGCAGCGGGGGATATTAAAAAAGAAAATGACGAAAATTGAATAATATCATTCAAAACTATAGGATATATAAGCAATTTATATAGCCAAAATGAAATATATTGAAAAATCACTTGCAAAACCTCCGAAAATCTGTTATAATGATGGTGGGTATATACGTATATATTATAGACAATAAAAAAGCGAGGTATTTTAAATTGAAAAAAATTATTACAATTCTTTTGGCAGTTTCTCTTCTGGTATGTGCGTTTGCAGGTTGCGGAGCAGGAAAGACAGATGAAAATTCAAAGGTATGGAAGGTAGCTACAGATACCGTATTTAAACCATTTGAATACACTGATGCTTCAGGTAACTTTGTAGGTATTGATGTTGACATTCTTGCTGCAGTAGCAGAAGACCAGGGATTCAAGTATGAGCTTAACAGTCTTGGTTGGGACGCTTCTATTGCCGCTTGTCAGGCAGGTCAGGCAGATGCTATGATTGCAGGTGCATCTATTACAGCCGAAAGAAAGAATTCGGGTTGGATTTTCTCTGAGGGATATTATACAGCTACACAGTGTATGGCTGTTGCTAAAGATGCTAATATAGCTTCTTTTGAAGATTTAAAGGGCAAAACTGTTGCTGCTAAAACAGGTACCCAGGGTGCTACATATGCAGAAAGCCTTAAAGAGCAGTATGGCTTTGAGATTTCTTACCTTGAAGATTCTCCCACAATGTATCAGACAGTTTTAGGCGGTCAGGCAGTTGCTTGCTTTGAAGATACACCCATTATGGCTGCATCTATTAAAGACGGCGACCTTGCTCTTAAGATTGTAGAAGGTTCTGAAAACGAAGGTTCTCCTTACGGTCTTGCAATCTTTGATGCTAAAAATCAGGAATTTGTTGATATGTTCAACAAGGGTCTTGCTAATATTAAAGCAAATGGAAAATACGACGAAATTATAGCTAAATATCTTGGCTAATTTGCTATTTAGATAAATCAATCGTCGGCGGAATACCAACATCGGTGTTCCGCCTTCTCTTTGAAAGGGGTTTTGTTCTGTGAGTATGATTATAACTACTTATGGCTCAATGCTGCTTAAGGCTATGGGGCAGACATTGCTGCTTGCTCTTTACGGCTTGCTCTTTGCATGCATAATCGGTCTTATAGTAGGGATGATGAGCGTAATTAAAAATAAAGCGTGCAATATTATTGCAAGAATATTTGTTGATATAATCAGAGGTGTACCTATGATTGTATTGGCATTTTTCGTTTTTCTGGGTGTGCCTTATTTTTATAAGAATTTTCTTGATATGCCTATTGTTCTGTCAGGACTGCAGGCAGGGACAATATGTCTTGCTCTTAATTGCGGTGCATATATGGCAGAGATTATTCGGGCAGGTATTCAGTCAGTTGATAAAGGGCAGGCGGAAGCTGCAAGAAGTCTTGGTCTTCCTTATTGGAGGTCAATGTACAGAGTTGTGCTTCCTCAGGCTATCAGAACAATGATACCCAGCATAATAAACCAGTTCATAATTACTCTTAAGGATACATCAATTCTTTCTGTTATTGGTTTTCCTGAACTTGTTAATAGTGCAAAGAACGTTGTGGCAAATACCTTTAAATCTTTCCAAACATGGGCAATTGTTGCCGTTATGTATCTTGTTGTTATTACAACGCTGTCCTGGCTTGCAAAAATTCTTGAGAGGAGGCTGAATCGTGACAAAAGAAGTTAAAGAAAATGAGAAAATTCACATAAAATCTCTTAAAAAATCCTTTGGAAAGCTTAATGTTTTAAATGGTATTTCTGTTGATATTTACGAGGGAGAGGTTGTTTGCGTAATAGGCCCTTCAGGAAGCGGAAAATCTACTTTTTTAAGATGTTTAAATCAGCTGGAATCTGCAACAGGTGGTACTATAATTATTGACGGATACGAAATAACAGATAAAAAGGTTAATATAAATAAAGTAAGAGAAAATATTGGTATGGTATTTCAAAGCTTTAACCTTTTTCCTCATATGACGGTACTTAAGAATATTATGCTTGCTCCTAGTGACCTCAAAAAAGTATCTAAAGCACAGGCAACTCAGCGTGCGATGGAGCTTCTTACAAGAGTAGGACTTGCAGATAAAGCCCAGAGCTATCCACGTCAACTTTCAGGAGGTCAGCAGCAGCGTGTTGCGATTGCCAGAGCACTTGCCATGAATCCTGATATTATGCTGTTTGATGAGCCTACATCAGCTCTTGACCCTGAAGTGGTAGGAGAGGTACTGGAGGTTATGAAAGAGCTTGCTAGAAACGGGATGACTATGGTAGTGGTAACGCACGAAATGGGTTTTGCAAGAGAAGTGGCAGACAGGGTAATATTTGTTGATGAAGGCATCATAATGGAAGAAGGAACGCCTGAAGAGATATTTGGCAATCCACAAAACCCCAGAACACAGGATTTCTTAAATAAAGTATTATAAAAAGAGTGCATAGCACTCTTTTTTTATTTTTTTATGGAACTTGATTTTTTTCTTCTGCTGTGATAAAATATTTGTAATAATAAAAAGGGGACAAAATCATATGAAATCACTAAACTACATAACACCTAAGCTTTTCTCAATTTTAAAAGGATATAACAGTGAAAGCTTCTTGAAGGACATTATTTCGGGAATAATCGTAGCAATAATTGCACTTCCGCTTTCTATAGCCCTTGCAATAGCGTCGGGAGTAAACCCTGAGCAGGGTTTATATACCGCGATTATAGCAGGTTTTTTTATTTCATTTTTAGGTGGAAGCCGTGTGCAGATAGGTGGTCCTACTGCGGCATTTGTAATAATAATTTATGGTATTATTGCACAGCATGGCACAGGAGGGCTTGCTCTTGCTACAATAATGGCAGGAATTATAATGATATTAATGGGTGTTTTCAAGCTTGGAAACCTTATTAAATTTATCCCCAAAACAATTACAATAGGCTTTACCTTTGGTATTGCTATCAGCATTTTTGCAGGTCAGCTCAAGGATTTTTTCGGACTTAGTATGGATGAAGTCCCTTCTGAATTTATAGATAAAATAATAGCATATGCCAATAAAATCCAAACAATTCATCCTATGACTCTTGCAGTAGGAGTAATTGCCCTTTTAATTCAGATTTTCTGGCCGAAAATTTCCAGGAAAATTCCCGGCTCCCTTATTGCTATAATAGTAACTACATTATTAGTAAAGCTTTTTGATTTAAATGTACCTGTTATTGGGGATTTATATACAATTAAAGCGGGTTTTCCTGCATTTCAAACTCCTGATATTTCTTTTTCGCTTGTAAAAAAACTTATTTCCCCTGCATTTACTATTGCAATATTAGCATCAATTGAATCACTTTTATCTTGCGTGGTAGCAGACGGAATGATAGGCGGACATCACAGGTCGAATGCAGAGCTTGTGGGACAGGGTGTTGCAAATATTATGTCAGCACTGTTTGGTGGTATTCCTGCAACGGGTGCGATAGCCAGAACGGCGGCGAATGTTAAAAACGGCGGAAGGACTCCCATAGCCGGAATTGTTCACGCAGTTACACTTTTACTTATTCTTTTATTCTTGATGCCATATGCTTCAATGATTCCTATGTCTGCACTTGCCTCAATTCTTATTATGGTAGCTTATAATATGAGTGGTATTAAAACCTTTGGCAGAATGATAAAAACTGCACCTAAAAGTGATATAGCGGTGCTTGTTATAACTCTTGTTTTAACTGTCCTTTTTGACCTTGTTGTTGCTATAGAAGTAGGTATGATACTTGCAGTATTTTTGTTTATGAAGAGAATGGCGGACACTTCTCAGGTTAAATCCTGGATTTATAAGGAAGATGTAAACGAAAATGAAATATCGGAGAATATGGACCTTAAAAAAGTTCCTTCCAATACATTGGTATATGAAATCTCTGGACCTATGTTTTTTGGTGCTGATAATTATCTTGATATAACAGACACAAATAACAAAAAAGTTCTTATACTTCGTATGCGTAATGTTCCTGCTATGGACATTTCAGGTCTGGAAACCTTAGAGAATACTCTTGCATTTTGTAGAAAAAGAGGAATAACGCTTATTTTGTCCCATTTAAACCCGCAACCTTTAAAAGTGCTAAAAAAAGGTGAGTTTATAGAAAAAATAGGACAGGAAAATATATGCGAAAATATTGATGCATCTCTATCAAGGGCAGAAATGATTATATAGGGTATAATTTTTTTGTATAGTATGTAATAGTGCTATTTTATTGACAAATAGCCCTTTTAAACTTATAATTAGAGTATAGAAAATATGGAGGTAGCTTTTTATGGATATAAAGGCAGAAGCACTAAAAAAACATCAAGAGTGGAAGGGTAAAATTGAAGTAGTTTCCCGCAGCCCCATTACAAACAGTCAGGAGCTATCTTTAGCATATACTCCGGGAGTTGCAGAGCCTTGTATGGAAATACATAAAGATTACAATAAATCCTTTGAGCTTACAAGAAGATGGAATCTTGTTGCTGTAATTACAGATGGTACAGCAGTTCTGGGACTTGGTGATATAGGACCTGAAGCAGGTATGCCTGTTATGGAAGGCAAATGTGCATTATTTAAATCTTTTGCAGATGTTGATGCGTTTCCTCTTTGTATCCGTTCTAAGGATGTAGATGAATTGGTACGTACAATCTATCTTATTTCAGGCAGTTTTGGCGGTATTAATCTTGAAGATATTGCCGCACCAAGATGTTTTGAAATTGAAAGAAAATTAAAAGAAGTTTGTGATATTCCGGTATTTCATGATGACCAGCACGGCACAGCAATTGTGGTAGGTGCAGCACTTTTAAATGCTTTAAAGGTTGTTAAAAAGGATATTGGAGAAGCTAAGGTTGTAATTAACGGTGCAGGCTCAGCAGGTACAGCTATTGCTTACCACATTATGAAGCTGGGTGTTAAAAACCTTATAATGGTAGATCGTGAAGGTATAATATATGATGGTATGGAAGGTCTGAATGCTCCTCATCAGGCACTTGCAAAGGTTACCAACAAAGAGAAAAAACAGGGTCTTTTAGCTGATGCTATGAATGGCTCGGATGTATTTATAGGGGTTTCTGCACCAGGTATTGTATCAGAAGAAATGGTGGCATCTATGAATGAGGGAGCAATAGTATTCCCCATGGCTAATCCTGTTCCTGAAATTATGCCTGACCTTGCAAAAAAAGCAGGTGCAAAGGTAGTTGGTACAGGCCGTTCTGATTTCCCTAACCAGATTAACAATGTTTCTGCATTTCCAGGCATATTCAGAGGTGCTCTTGATGTAAGAGCAAAGGACATAAATGAGGAAATGAAAATGGCGGCATCTTACGCTATTGCATCACTGGTATCAGAGGAAGAATTAAATGAAGAGTATATATTACCTCCTTCTTTTGACAAGAGAATTGGCAAAACTGTTGCTGATGCTGTTTCAAAAGCAGCAAGGGAGTCAGGGGTAGCAAGAATATAACATATGCTAAAAAAGTCAGGTGCTAAAAGCACCTGACTTTTTTATGCTTATTGATAATTAAAGTTAATAGTTGATTTTTGTTTTACAATAGTGTATAATTATATTGGATATTTATATAAAAAAATAACTAAAATTTCATATAGAAAGATGGTATAGAAAATGAGCAAAAAAACATCAATAGGAGGACAGGCAGTATTAGAAGGCGTAATGATGAAGGGTCCTGATAAAATTGCTGTATGTGTCCGCAAAACATCAGGCGAAATTGTAAGTGATATTGAAAATATTAAGCCTTCGTCAAAGCGTAATTGGTTTTTAAAATTGCCGATTATAAGAGGTTGTATAGCTTTTTTTGAATCTATGATTATAGGTATAAAAACTCTTATGAAATCAGCAGATATGTATGATTTGGAAGAGGAAGACCCAAATTATAAACCCTCCAAGGTAGATGAACTTATAGAGAAAATCTTTAAAAATAAAGATGCAGTAATATATTTTTCTCTTGTTATAGCACTTGTTTTCAGTATCGGACTGTTTTTTATAGTGCCTGGCATAATATTTAACTTATTAAGCAGTGTTATACAAAGCAGAATAGTGCTGAATCTTGTGGAAGGCATCATTCGAATAGGGATTTTTTTAAGCTATATTACTCTTGTTTCTTTTAACAAAGATATACAGAGGGTTTTTCAGTATCACGGAGCTGAGCATAAAAGCATTTTCACTTATGAACAGGGGGAGGAGCTTACAGTAGAAAATGTTAAAAAATATCCTCGTTTTCATCCAAGATGCGGTACCAGCTTTTTGATGTTTGTTATGATAATAAGTATTTTGGTGTTTTCGGTTATTCCTAAAGAAATCGGCGGAATTGCAATTGACGGATTTGTAATTATTATAGCTAAATTACTGCTTTTGCCTGTTATTTCAGGAATTTCTTATGAAATAATTAAGTGGGCAGGCCGAAGTGATGCAAAGCTTATAGCACTTTTAAGCAAACCGGGTATGTGGTTACAACGCATAACAACCCGTGAACCGGACGAAAGTCAGTTGGAAGTAGCTATTTGTTCCCTTAAGGCGGTTATACCTGAAAACGGAGAGGAAGATAATTGGTAAAATGACAGTATTGGATGCCATTGTGGAAATTAAAGATAAATTGAATAATACTGATAATCCTCTTCGTGAAGCAAGGTTGCTGGCAGAGTTGGCTTTTGGTATGAGTAAAACAGATATTTTATTAAATGCGGATATGGAAATATCCCAGGAAATGCTGAGCCTATACAGAAGTTTTGGAAACAGAAGAGCAAATGGTGAGCCTTTTGCGTATATTTCAGGGGAAAAGGAGTTTATGGGGCTTTCTTTTAAGGTAAATAAAAATGTACTTATTCCACGTCCTGATACAGAAATTCTGGTAGAAAATGTTGTAAAGTATGCAGAAAATCTTGTGGGTAATAACATAAATATTATTGACCTTTGCTGCGGCTCAGGGTGCATTGGAATATCACTTGGTAAAATTATAAAAAATTCCAAGCTTCTTCTTGTGGATGTGTCTGAAAAAGCTATAGAAGTTGCGCAGGAAAATGCAGAGAAAAATCGGGTGAAAGTAGCTTTTGAAAAAAGGGATATTTTAAAAGCCCCTATAGTATATAAGAAAAAATTCCATATAGCAGTGTCAAATCCTCCATATATTAAAACCGGAGAAATGAAAAATCTGGAGGTATATAAATCCGAACCAGCTCTTGCTCTGGACGGAGGAGAGGATGGTCTTGAGTTTTACAGAAAAATAGTAAAGGATTCCTACTTGTTTTTGGAAAAAGACGGGCGATTGTTCTTTGAAATAGGGTATGATCAGGGCAAGGCCGTAAAGAAAATAATGAGTGAAAATTTTAGCAATATTAAAATTATAAAGGACCTTGCGGGAAATGACCGTGTTGTAACAGGTGTTTTAAAATCTAAGCCTGTACACAGTCACTCAGGACATCGTGACAGAGTAAAACAAAGATATATAGAGGAAGGTCTGGATGCCTTTGAACCCTATCAGGCATTGGAAATGTTGCTTTTTTATGCAATTCCCAGACAGGATGTTAACCAGAAAGCACACGATTTAATTGAACGGTTTGGCGGTATCTCAGCTCTTTTTGAGACAAGTGTTCACGACCTTGTAAAATACGGAGATATATCTGAAAATACTGCGGTTTTAATTAGTATGATACCCTCTATGGCAAAGCTTTACTTAAAAGATAGATGGAAGGAAAAAGTAATACTGGGTAACACCTTTATTGCAGGGAATTATGCAATAAATCTGTTTTTAGGTGCTACATATGAAGCCTTTTATGTTATTTGTCTTGATGGTGCAAAAGGACTTATCAAATGTGAAAAGCTGGCAGAAGGCACAATAAACGAAACACCTGTATATCCAAGACTTGTGGTGGAAACCGCCCTAAGGAATAAAGCTTCTTATGTAATACTTGCCCATAATCACCCCAGCGGTTCACTTAAAGCGTCCTGGAACGATATTGAGATAACCGAAAAGGTGGGAGAGGCACTAAATAATATTGATATAACCCTTCTTGACCATATTATTGTAGGCGGAGAAAGTTTTTCAAGTATGAAAAATACTGGTAGTATGAAGGAGAAGTTATAAATATGTATATAATATTTTCTATTTTAACTATAATGCTTGTAATCTTTGATTTAGCTACAAAACAGCTTGCCTTAAGATTTTTACAGCCTGTTATAACAGTACCTTTAATTAAAGATGTTTTTCATCTTACATACTGTGAAAACACAGGAGCAGCATTTAGTATTTTTTCAGGGAAAACTATGTATCTTGGTATATTTTCAGGTATAGTAATTATTTGTCTGATTGGATATATCATAATAAAAAAACCTAAAAGCAAAACCCTTCTTACATCCTTAGCCTTACTGATATCAGGAGGAACAGGAAATATGATTGATAGAATTTTCAGAGGTTATGTAGTGGATTTTTTTGATTTCAGGCTTATAAATTTTGCTATATTTAATCTTGCTGATATTTTTGTATGTGTAGGGGTGGGTCTGCTTTGTATTTATTTATTTTTTATTGATGGAAAGACGGAGATAAAATGATTTTTACAGTATCAGAAGAAGAAAACGGACTTCGTGCCGATAAAGTAATAAGCGAGAAAATGCCCAATCTTACACGTTCTTATATACAAAAGATTACTAAGGAAAATGCACTTTTAATAGATGGTAAGCCTTGTAAGGCTTCTCAAAAATTAAATGCAGGAAGCGTGGTAGAGGTAAATATTCCTGAGCCAACAGAGCTTGTAATTGAAGGGGAAAATATTCCACTTGATATAGTGTATGAGGATGAAAGTCTGCTGGTGGTAAACAAGCCTCAGGGAATGGTGGTACATCCTGCACCTGGTAATTATACGGGAACTTTGGTAAATGCTCTTATGCACCATTGTAAAGGAGAGCTTTCGGGTATAAACGGGGTTATAAGACCGGGTATAGTACACAGAATTGATAAAAACACTTCAGGACTTTTGATTGTGGCAAAAACAAATAATGCACATCTTTCATTAGCAGAGCAAATAGCAAGCCATAGCTTTTCAAGAAAATACAGAGCAATTGCTTACGGTAACTTTAAGGAAACGGAAGGGACTGTTAATGCACCAATTGGCAGAAATAAGAAAAATCGTGAAAAAATGTGCATAACTACCGAAAACTCAAAAAATGCAGTAACCCAATATAAAGTATTAAAGCAGTTTTACGACTGTGCATATATAGAGTGTATTTTAGAAACAGGGAGAACCCATCAAATAAGAGTACATATGTCAAGTATTAATCATCCTATTATGGGGGATGACGTATATGGACTGAAAAAGGAAAAATTCAAATTAAAAGGTCAACTTTTACACGCATACCTTATTGGGTTTATACATCCCAAAACTGGAGAGTATATGGAGTTTACAGCACCAATTCCTTCTCATTTTGAAGATGTATTGAAAAAACTTAAATAAAAGAGGATTTAACTTTTATGAAAATTGCAGTTATAGGAGCAGGAGCATCAGGACTTTTTGCTGCCGCCTTACTTAAAAGTAAAAATGTTGATTTTGTACTTTACGAAAGAGAAAAGCGAGCAGGTAAAAAACTTATTGCAACAGGAAACGGCAGATGTAACCTGACAAATACCAAAATTGATATTTCAAGATACCATGGTGACACCAACTTTGCGGAGTATGCATTGGGGGTTTTTGACAATGAAAAATTAGTAGAATATCTTGAAAAAATGGGTATTTACTGCACCTATGAAAGAGATAAGGTATTTCCATTAAGCCTTCAGGCATCCAGCGTTGTAGATATGTTAAGACTTGCACAAGGCAAATGTGAAAAATGTGAGTGCGAGGTAACTGGAATAAAAAAAACAGGCAAGAAATTTCAAATAGAAACTAAGTATGGAAAAGAAACCTATGATAAGGTTATAGTATGCTGCGGCGGAAAATCATATAAGTCTTTATCAGGGGGAGGAGCTTATAATTTGCTCACAGATTTGGGACATACTCTTACACCACTTTCCCCTGCAATTGTTCAGCTTAAATGTGACGGAACAAAAGCACTGGAGGGCATTAAGGTTAATGCAACTGTAAATCTTGATAAACAAAAAGAAGATGGAGAGGTGCTTTTTACTTCTTATGGATTGTCCGGTCCTCCCATTTTACAGCTTTCCAGAGATGCAAAGGGTAAAAGCATAAAACTTGACTTAATGCCGCAGTTTGATTTTGCACAAATCACTCATATGCTCCAGAAAAAAGCAAAAATTCCCTACATTACATTAGATAATTTATTTAATGGGATTTTAAATAAAAAACTGGGTAGTGAGATTATAAAAAAATGCGGATTTTCTCTTTCTATGCAAGCAAATGAACTATCATTACAGGATTTTAAAAAGCTTGTAGGAGAAGTTAAGAATATGAAATTTCACATAAAGGACACTCTTGGTTTTGATAATGCTCAGGTAACGGCAGGAGGAATTTCCTGTAATGAATTTGAGCCTACCTCAATGGAGTCAAAGAAAATTAAAGGTCTTTTTGCGGCGGGAGAAATGCTGAATATTGACGGAGATTGCGGAGGCTTTAATCTTCAATGGGCATTTTCTTCTGCTTATGTTGCAGTTATGTCTGCCATAAAGGAAAATTGAAAGGGTCATCTTTATGATTAAAATTGACGGTATTTCTATGCCACTTGATGCTGGAAATAGTGATATTCAGAAAAAGTTAGATAAGCTTACCGGCATTAAAAAGGTTAACTATACTATTTATAAAAAAGCTGTAGATGCAAGAAAAAAGAGGGATATCCGTTTTGTATATTCTGTCATTTTAAATGTAGAAAATGAGGAAGAAATTTTAAATAAAATTTCTGGAAGTAAAAGGTTTTTGCAAGAAAGCTTTGAGTACCCACGTTTAACTAAAAAAAGTGAAAATCGGCCTGTTGTTATTGGAACAGGTCCGGCAGGTACATTTGCCGCACTTTGCCTTGCCAAAGCAGGAGCAAAGCCTATAATAATTGAACGTGGCAAAAGGGTAGAGGAAAGAACAATTGATGTTGACCTGTTTTTTGCAGAAGGAAAACTAAATCCCAACTCCAACGTACAGTTTGGAGAAGGGGGTGCAGGAACATTTTCTGACGGGAAACTAAATACAGGTGTTAATAATAAATATATCAGAAAAATTTTAGAGGAATATGTAGCATTTGGAGCAGATGAAGGTATTTTAACTGACGGAAAACCTCATATAGGAACAGATGTACTGCGTAAAATTGCAGTAAATGTACGAAAGGAAATTGAGGCTCTTGGAGGAGAATATATTTTTGAAAGTGAGTTTTGTAATTTTGAACAAAAGGACAACAAGCTTACCTGTATAATAACAAAAAAAGATAAAGTACCAGCAAAATATGCAGTTTTAGCAATTGGGCACAGTGCAAGAGATACTTTTGATATGCTTTACTCAAAGGGTGTTCCTATGATCCAAAAGCCTTTTTCTGTGGGAGTGAGAATTGAACATCCCCAGGAACTTATTAACAAACTACAGTATGGTAACTTTGCAAATCATCCTGCCCTTAAAAATGCTGATTATAAATTTGCAACAGACTGTTACTCCTTTTGTATGTGTCCAGGAGGATTTGTGGTGGGTGCATCAAGCGAGGAAAATTCCATTGTTACAAACGGAATGAGTTATAGTAAAAGAGATGGAGAAAACGCAAACAGTGCTTTGCTTGTAAATGTTGACAGTAAAGATTTTGGGGATGGGGTTTTAGATGGTATGTATTTTCAACGGGAAATAGAGAAAAAAGCCTACAAAATAACAGGGAGCTACTGTGCACCTTGTCAGCGTTTGGAGGATTTTTTTGCAGGGCGTAAATCTAAAAGTGCGGGAGCTGTTAAGCCTACCTATGCTCCAGGAGTGGCATATGAAAATATGGAAAATATTCTTCCTGAAAAAGTGTGCGAAAAATTAAAAAGCGGTATAATTGATATTGATAGAAAAGCTAAGGGCTTTAATTTTCCTGATAGTCTTTTAACAGGCCCCGAAACCCGAAGCTCAAGCCCTGTACGGATTATAAGGGATAAAGATACTTTTGATTCGGTAGGACTAACAGGACTGTTTCCCTGCGGAGAAGGAGCAGGATATGCGGGAGGTATAATGTCTGCCGCATCAGACGGACTTCGGATTGCTGAGGAAATTATAAACAGAATGAATAAAGAGTAATATAAGGAAGTGAGAAAATGATAGATAAACTAACAGTTAATAACTACCATCTTCCCAGATGGGAGGAATTGCCTGACATTGACCTTTATATGGACCAGGTACTTACAATTCTGAATAAATATGTGGCGATTTTTTCTGAAGATAATTCAAAGCCTATCACCTCTACTATGATTAACAATTATATTAAACAGAAGGTAGTAAAACCACCCAGAAACAAAAAATATGACAGAGTTCATTTGTCTTATCTTCTTCCTGTTTGTATATTAAAGCAAATTATGAGCATATCGGAAATATGTTCAGGTATTGAGGTTGTATTGAAAAACCACAAAATTCCTGAGAGCTATGATATTTTTTGCCAGATGTTAGAAACAGGGCTTAAAAATGCTTTTGAAAATAAACCCCCATTTGATTTTTCTAATGAGGAAACTACAGAGCTTAGTATTATTCAATCTGCAGTTGCAAGCTTTGTAAATTTGCAGTATGCAAAATATCTTATATCAGAGGTAAAAAAATAGTGATAAAAAAAGAGTTAAAATGTATCAACATTTTAACTCTTTTTGTTTTTATAACAGCGGTATTCCGTTTTCTTCGCAGATTTTTATTGTTTCTGCGTCCCATATACTTGACTGAACCTCACCGATATGTGCACAGCTCATCATAAGCATACAAAGTCTTGACTGACCAATACCTCCACCGATTGTAAGTGGAAGCTGTCCTTCTAATAACATCTTGTGGAAGGGAAGAGTCCGTCTTTGCTCACAGCCAGAAACTTTAAGCTGTCTGTCAAGGGAATGTTCATCTACTCTTATTCCCATTGAGGAAATTTCAAATGCTCTTTGAAGCTGTTCGTTCCAGAAAAGAATATCTCCGTTAAGCTCCCAGTCATCATAGTCTGGTGCTCTTCCACCGTGAGGTTTACCTGATTTTAATTTGTCACCTATTTGCATTATGCAAGCGGTTTTGTGTATCTTAAGAAAAGCATCTTCTCTTTCTACAGGAGTAAGATCAGGATACATATCCTCAAGCTCCTGAGAAGTAATAAATGCGACCTCTCTTTCAAGCTTTGCAGTAAGTTGAGGAAAATGTACAAAAAGTCTGTCCTTAGTATTGCAGATAGCTTCAACTATTGTGCGTACAATAAGTTTAAAATAATCTAAATTACGGCACTCTTTTGTAATGACTTTTTCCCAGTCCCACTGATCAACATAAATTGAATGAATATTATCCAGCTCCTCATCACGGCGGATAGCGTTCATATCAGTATAAAGACCGTTTCCAACAACAAAATGATAGCGTTTAAGTGCAAGCCTTTTCCATTTTGCAAGGGAATGAACAACCTGAGCATCTGCTTTAATAGCAGGCACATCAAAAGAAACAGGACGTTCATAGCCGTTTAAATTATCATTAAGACCTGACTCCTCCGTAACAAAAAGGGGAGCAGAAACTCTTTTTAAATTAAGAGCCTCAGAAAATTCCTGCTGAAAGGTCTGCTTTATATATGCAATTGCCCTTTGTGTATCATATTCATCAAGTAAAGGATGGTATCCCTTTGGAATAGTAATTTTATTCACTCTAAAATCCTCTTTTCAGTTATGATAATAATTTATTATACTACATTTTATATGTTGTGTCAATGCTCTATTATATTACAGTTTCCGCATATCGTACAGTTTCCATAGCATCCTTTGAATATTTATCTGCACCAATAGTCTGTGCATATTCACGGGTAAGCACAGCACCCCCTACAACAATCTTACACCAAGGTGCTTTTTCCCTTAACATTTTTATGGTATCCTCCATAGCAGGTACGGTGGTAGTCATAAGTGCACTGAGCCCTACAAGGGGAGAATGTGTTGCAATTGCCTTCTGCGTAATTTCTTCAGGGGATACATCTCTGCCTAAATCAATTACGTTATATCCATAGTTTTCAAGCAAAAGCTTTACAATGTTTTTTCCAATGTCGTGAATATCTCCTTTAACAGTGGCAATTATTATTGCAGGCTTTTTTGAGGTTTTTTCCTCTTTTTTCATACTGTTTTTAATTACCTCAAAGGCAGATTTTGCGGATTCTGCACTCATTAAAAGCTGTGGAAGATATACGGTTTTATTTTCAAAACCTATTCCCACTTTATCAAGTGCAGGAATAATTTCTTCGTTTACTATTGTAAGTGCAGGTGTAGTATCAAGGAGCAGTTTAGTAATATTTCCTGCTTGTTCTTTAAGACCTTTTATGATTGCTCTTTGCAAATCGCTTTTGTATTCATTATCAGTCTTTTTAGAAGCATTAGCTGGAGCATTAACTGCTGGGGTCAAATCAATATTCTCTGCAAATTCTATATAAGATGAGCAGTTATTATCAAGACCGTTTAGTGCCATATAGGCATAATAAGACTGCATCATATCCTGAGAATAAGGATTCATAATAGCACAGGACAACCCTTTTGTCAATGCCATAGTAAAAAATGTACTGTTAATTATATTTCTGCAAGGAAGACCAAAGGATACATTAGAAACGCCTAAAGAGGTTTTGCATCCAAGCGAATTTATCATTTCCACTGCCTTAAGTGTTTCTTTCCCTGCGTTATTATCAGCACTTACAGTAAGTGCAAGAGGGTCAAAAATAATATCTTTTTTATTTATGCCATATTTTTCAGCTTCCTGTAATATTTTCTTGGCAATTTCCACTCTGCCCTGTGCAGTATCAGGAATACCGCTGTGGTCAAGAGTGAGTGCTACCACAACACCGCCGTATTTTTTTACAATGGGGAAAACCCCGTCCATACTTTCCTGTTTGCCGTTTACAGAATTTATCATAGCCTTGCCGTTGTATCTGCGAAGGGCAGTTTCCATAGCAACAATATCAGAAGAATCAATTTGCAGGGGAAGGTCAGTTACAGCCTGTAACTCGCAAACGGCAGTTTTAAGCATCTGCACTTCGTCAATTTCAGGCAACCCTACGTTTACGTCAAGTATATCCACACCTTTTTCCTGTTGGGAAATACCCTCTTTTAAAACATAATCAATTTCATTGTTTATAAGAGCCTCTTTAAAACGCTTTTTGCCTGTAGGATTAATTCGCTCACCAATAAGCACAGGCATATTGTCAAATACTATGCTGTGTGTATAAGAAGAAACCACAGTATAATTTTTCTCTGTAATTAAAATGGGATTAATGTCATTTATAAGGGAAGTAAGGCTTTCTATATATTGGGGAGTAGTACCGCAACAACCTCCTGCAATAGTTACCCCTTTTTTAATATACTCTGCCATATCTTGTGCAAACACAGAGGGAGGCACATCAAAAACCGTTTTCCCATTTTCCACTCTGGGAAGACCTGCGTTAGGCTTTAAAATAACAGGGGTGGAGGAATATTTTAAGTAATCATTTACCACCTTTTCAAGAGACTTAGGGCCAAGTGAACAGTTAATGCCTATTGCATCAGCACCCATACCCTCCAGCATTGCTATCATAGAAAGAGGGTCAGCACCTGTAATAAGCTTTCCGTCTTCCCCATAGGCATTGGATACAAATACAGGCAGTGAGCAGTTTTCTTTTGCTGCAAGAAGTGCGGCTTTAGTTTCGTAGCTGTCGTTCATAGTTTCTATAAAAACAAGGTCAGCTCCGTATTTTTCTCCAAAACGGATAGTTTTTGCAAAGGTTTCTACTGCATCTTCAAAGTCAAAATCTCCGTAAGGTGCAAGCATTTTTCCTGAGGGACCAATATCAAGAGCCACCCATTTTTCCTGACTTCCGTTGCTTTCTTCTTTTGCTTCTTTTGCTATTTTTAAAGCAGATTTTATAATATTTTCAAGCTCTTTTTCGGAAAACTTTAAAATATTTGCCCCAAAGGTATTTGCACTTACCACATTTGACCCTGAATTAAAATAATCAATATGAATATTTTTAATAATATCAGGATGGGATAAGTTCCAGCTTTCGGGAAGCTCACCGCTTTTAAGCCCGTTTTCTTGTAATAAAGTACCCATACCTCCGTCAAGACAGAGGATGTTATTTTTCATAAAATCTGTAATTTTCATAAATTTTCACCACAGCTTTCATTTAATCTTTTATGCCAATTACTCCCGTAACGGATTTTGTAGGGGACATAAGCAAACTGTCATTTATGGTAAGACCTATTTTCCGCTGACAATCAAGAACTTTAAATATTTCCTGTTGAAAGGCCAAAGGTAAATCTCCGTAACCGGGACTAAAGCGAGGTACAGTTTGATATTTTTCGTTTACTTCCTGATTAAAAACATCACAAAGCTTTTCAATACGCTCCGCACCCACTGCCTGAAAAATAACTGCCTTTGCAGGGGAAATCACAGAATATCTAAAAATTAGTCTGTCAATTTCAATGCCGACTGTAGCCCCGAATAGAATTATCTTTTTGCACCCTTCTAAGTTTTTTATAAGGGACATGGAGGAGGTTTTTGCAAAGCCAAGGTCAAGAATATTTGCTGATTTTGTTATATCATACTCAGTAAAAACAACCCTGCCGTGAAATTTGCCTTCTGCCTCTTTAAGACACTCTTTTAAAAGATTATTAACTTCTTTGTTATCCTCTTTAGCACCACAATAACGTAAAATTTCCTTTTCATTAAATGGAGGTAAAGAGTAGGTTTTAGTATATAAAGCGTTCATAATTATTTGATTATGTGGGACAGGTTGCTTTGGATTTTTTGAGCAATGTCCGGCTTGTTCATAGAATATATATGTACATTTGTAATACCGTTTGCAAAAAGGTCAATAATCTGGTCAGTTGCGTAGGCAATACCCGCCTGCTTCATAGCCTCAGGATTATGTCCAAATTTATCCACAAGACTTTTAAAACGCTGAGGCATAAATGAGCCTGAAAGCTTAATTGCACGCTCTACCTGATTTGCATTTGTTATAGGCATTACACCTGGAATAACAGGTATAGTAATCCCTGCCTGACGAATTTTATAAAGGAAATTGTAAAGCAGGTTATTGTCAAAAAACATCTGAGTTGTTAAAAATGAGCAACCTGCATCTACTTTTTCTTTTAAGTATTTTATATCTTCATCCTGATTTTTGCTTTCAGGATGAATTTCAGGATAGCAAGCACCGCCTATGCAAAAATCTTCCTTGCTTTCTTTAATTTCGCGAATTAAATCTATAGCGTGCCTGTATGCCCATTTGCTTCTGTCTTTGTTTTCCATTTCAGGAGTAAGGTCACCGCGAAGAGCCATAATGTTTTGGATGCCTGCTTCTTTTATCTGTTGAATTCTTTCTTTTACTGTTTCTCTTGAGGATGAAACACAGGTAAGATGTGCAAGGGTGGGAACGCCATAGGTTTCCTTAATATTTTTTGCAATATCAAGAGTATATTTACTTGTTCCGCCTCCTGCTCCATATGTAACACTGACAAAGGAAGGGGATAGCTTTGCAATCTCCTCAGTTGCGTGTTTTACACTTTCAAAAACGGTATCCGTTTTTGGGGGAAATACCTCGAAGGATATGGATAGCTTATTTTCAGCCAGCATTTTATCCAGTCTCATAATTTTACCTTCTTTTTTAAGATTAAAAACGCAAGTCCCAAAAGACTTGCGTTTAATTTTTTTACTTCACATTTATTTTACCATATTTTGCTGAAAATGTCAATGCTTTATTTATCTTCAAAAGGGTTTTAAATACCGGCAATTCCTTTCATATTATCCTTTACAAAGCGGACAAAAATTTCAGAACCGATATCAAGTGCATCTTCGTCAATGTTAAACTTATCCTGATGGGCAGTATAAATGCAGTCCTTTTCTTCATTACGAACACCAAGACGGAACATACAGGAGGGCTTAAGTCTTGCAAAATATGCAAAATCCTCTCCGCCCATACTTCTTAAATGAGCACCGATATTATCTTTGCCTACAATCTTTTCGGCTGATTTCATCATTTGCTGGGTAACAATATCATTATTATAAACAATGGGGTAATATTTCAACTGAGTATATTTGGCTTTGCCACCGCTTTCTTTTGCAATGCTGGATATAATCTGCTTTATTCTTTTGGTGATTTTACTGTCAGTTGCTTCGTCCCAAGTGCGAAGAGAGCAGTACATTGAGGCGTGGTCACATATAATGTTGTTTGCAAAGCCTCCGTTAAATGTACCCACATTGAAAATTCTTGGAGCAAAAGGACTGATTTCCTTTGCTATCATAAGCTCTATTGCGTTATATGCCTTTACCCCCATACCTATTGCATCTACACCATCTTCCTGACGGCCTGCGTGGGCACTTTTTCCATAAAAATCAAGTTGAAAACCACTGCTTATTGCGTTTTGAGGGCCTTTTAAAAAATGCACCTTTCCTACAGGATAATTTACCTCACAATGAAGAGCAACAGCACAGTCAATATCATCCATTACCCCGTCCTCTGCCATAAGCTTTGCACCAGAAGGAGCAACCTCCTCTGCACTCTGGAAAATAAACTTAACACAGCAGTCAATTTCGTCTTTAATCAGGGAAAGTTTTCGTGCAGTATCAAGTAAAATTGCAGTATGTGCATCGTGACCGCAAGCGTGCATTTGACCTTTGATTTTAGATTTATACGCAACTTTTGTTTTTTCAAGGATAGGAAGGGCATCCATATCTGCTCTAATACCAATTGTAAAATGGGATTTTTCCTGGTTTAAAGTAGCAACAACACTACTTTTTCCGTATTTTTCGGTGTAGGGAATATTCATTTTATTAAGCTCGTTTTTTACAAGTGCAACAGTAAGAGGCAAATCAAAGCCCACCTCAGGATACATATGCAGTTGTCTTCTCATTTCTGTAGCATAGGATAACATTTTTAATTCCTCCTTGAAAGATATGTCTTTAGGTATTATAAATCCTTAATGGTATAAATTCAAGGGGGTTTTCAAAAAGAATAATACAAAAAAGTTATATCATTTAACAGGACTATAACTCCACACCCAATATTTAAAAAGCCAAATTATAAATTTTTTCAAATTTATGAAAAAAGTGCTTGCTTTTTAGTTATTACTGTGGTATAATAGTTGATGTTAGAAATGTATGCGCTAGTAGCTCAGTTGGATAGAGTGTTTGGCTACGAACCAAAAGGTCGGGGGTTCGAATCCCTCCTGGCGTACCAAAAACCCTCTCGATTTTTTCGAGAGGGTTTTTGTTATAAATAAAGGGATTCGAACCCTGAGAGGGCAAAAAGCGTTAAGAAAAATAGTCCGGTGGACTGTTTTTCAGCTTTTTGGTGCGAAGACGGGCACCGGAGCGAGAGCGAGGGTCGGCGAGCAAGAAATATGCGAAGCAGATGAATCCCTCCTGGCGTACCAAAAACCCTCTCGATTTTTTCGAGAGGGTTTTTGTTATAAATAAGAAAAATTTAACCTTTAAATTATTTTAACATTTTTATAAGCTTTTCAAGGCAAGCTTCAAAAGAAACTCCGTAATGGGATTTACCAATAAGCTCTTCGGTTGCTTTTATACATTCTACCGTAAAATTAACGGCAATTTCGGTGGATTTTTCTGGGGAAAAGCCCTTCATAATTCCACAGAGAAGAGTGGATGCAAACACATCTCCTGTTCCGTGATATGCTACATTTTCTTTTGGTGCAAATACAAATTTTGTTTCACCGTTTTTGTAAACACCTGCACCTATATAGTCTTTATCAAATGAAACCCCTGTAAGAATTATTGTTCCGTTACATATTTTTGAAAGTGCAGTTAAAAGCTCTAAAATTTCCTCTTTGGTTTGAATCTCACCAAGATATGAAGTATCTGTAAGGAAAGCTGCCTCAGTAATATTAGGTACTATAATATCTGCATTCTTGCATAATTCTCTCATTCCAGCTACAAAAGGAGCATCAAAACCTGTATATAACCTTCCGTTATCTCCCATAACAGGATCAACAAGCTTTAGGGCATTTTTTCCAAAGGTATATAAAAACTGTTTTGTAAACTCAATCTGCTCAAAAGAGCCTAAGTAGCCTGAATATACAGCATCAAAATTAACATTAAGGGTTTTCCAGTGATTTGCAATGGCATTAACATCCTCAGTTAAATCTTTAAAAGTAAAATTTTCAAAACCTCCTGTATGGGTTGATAACAGGGCGGTAGGAACAGGGCAGGTTTCAAAACCTCCGCAGCTTAAAATTGGAAGTGCCACGGTCAGGGAGCATTTTCCAAGACAGGATATATCATTTATAGCAGCTATTTTCTTTTCCATGATTTTTCTCCGTTTTTTTAAAATACAGCATAAGTATATATTTTTTTTGGCTGTAAGTCAATAGTAATTCAGAAAAAAATAAAAATAATTTCATAATTTACATTATGTTCATAATTTGTTTAAAAATTTGGTGTATAATAAAATAAGAAATATTCATAAAAGGAGAAAAGGTATGGATTTTAATGAAAAAAAAGATTTAGATTTTAATGAAAAAAAAGATTTAGATTTTAATGAAGAAAATTTAAATGATAAGCAGGAGGAAAATGCTGAGAAAACAGAGAATATACCAAAGACTATAAACGACTATGCCTTTTATACAGAAAATGTAAAACAAAAGAAAAGCCGTATGGGACTTGGAATTTTGATTGGCGTTTTTGCGGGAATATTTTTAACAGTAGCCGTAGGTGCAGGAACAATGGTAAGCAGAAATATTATCAAAGGGTTTGGTGAATTTGGTAAAAACGGCATTTTAACAGAGGGTTTGGATAATGCTAATTCTTTTGATTTTAACAGATTTAATGAGGGAGAAAGAGAAGTTAAGAGTATAGTGGAAATTTCTGCTCAGGTGAGTCCTGGAGTGGTAATGGTAACAACAAGTGCAATAGTAAATTCTATGTTTGGTGCTACTACTGCAAGAGGCAGCGGTTCGGGAATTATAGCAAATGAGGAAGGGTATATTATCACTAACAATCATGTTATTGAAAATGCTCATAATATAAATGTTATACTTTCAGACGGAAGTGAGTATCCCGCAAAGATTATAGGGTCAGATGTAAAGACAGACATAGCAGTTTTGAAAATTGATGGAGCTATGAATCTTACAGCGGTTAATATGGGGGACTCAGACAAATTACAGGTAGGAGAAATTGCTATTGCTATAGGAAATCCTTTAGGAACACAGCTTACAGGCACAGTTACACAAGGGGTTATAAGTGCAACCAACAGGACTGTGCAGACCTCAGAAAACACCTATGTGAATTTAATACAGACTGATGCTGCTATCAACTCAGGAAACTCGGGAGGAGCATTGGTGAACGGATATGGTGAAGTAATTGGAATAAATACTGTGAAATATGCCGCATCAGGCGTTGAAGGAATAGGATTTGCTATTCCAATAAACGATGTTATTCCAATTGTCCGTGACCTTGTGGATAAAGGTTATGTGTCGGGAAGGCCCTTTATAGGAATTACACCTATAGAAGTTACAAAACAGCTTGCTGCTGTAAATAATATTCCTGAAGGACTATATGTTGCAAATGTTGTGCCGGGAAGTGCCGCAGAGCTTGGAGGCATTAAAACAGGGGATGTGATTACAGGTGCTGATGGAAAAGAGGTTAAAACGGCATCTGAGCTTAATGAAATAAGAGATAGTAAAAAAATAGGCGAAGAGCTTAAACTTGACGTTTACCGTGACGGAAAAAATATTACAGTGACTATATATTTAAAAGAGGATAAATCGGGAGCAAATTAATAAATAATTACAATAAAAAACGGAGAATTTAAAATCTTCGTTTTTTATTTTTATGTAAAAAGTACAAATATAATGGAAGATAAAATACAAAAATGTTGAACATTTTAAAAATAAGGGTTAATATGTAGAAATAGGCTTTAAAACAAGAAAAACAAGACCATTTTACAACAAAAAACGACAAAGAAAATAGATAAAATAGTTAATATCATACAAAAGTACAAGGAAATATTTAGTAAAAAATACAGAAAATAACAAAATTTGTTCAAAGTACTTGAATTTAATAAAGCTTTGTATTATAATAGTCTCATAAAACAATTTGAGGGAGGAAATACAAATGAGTAGAAGTAGGTTATTAATTATTGAGGACAATGAAGAATTTGCCGGAAAATTAAAAACTGAACTTGAGGCTACTGGAAAATTTGATGTGGTAGGCTGTGCAGTAAACGGTAAGGAGGGTGTAGATATATTTTCAATGTACCTTCCTGATGTGGTGGTACTTGATATAGTAATGCCTGTTATGGATGGATTTGGTGTACTCAGCAGAATTGGAAAGAAGGCAGTAATAATTGCACTTTCAGGATATGAAAGTGAAAGCACTATATGTAAAATTGCCGGAATGGGTGCAGATTATTTTATATCAAAATCGGTGGATATGAGCGATATTGTGGAAAGAATTGCAATGTTTGCAAGTGCTGAGAAAAATGATATGGGTAAACAGCTTGAAGGAATTTTTAAATCAAAGCTTGATAAGGAGCAGTCTGCAAATGTGGAAACTATGGTAAGTAATATTATTAAGCTTGTAGGGGTACCTGCTCATATTAAAGGATATCAGTTTCTAAGAGAGGCAATTATGTGGACTATTGAGGATATGGGAATTATAAATGCTGTTACAAAAGAACTTTATCCTGGCATAGCAAAGAAATATTCAACCACTTCTTCAAGAGTAGAAAGAGCAATCCGCCATGCCATTGAGGTTGCTTGGGAAAGAGGGGATATTGACACTATAAATAAATTATTTGGCTATACAGTTCATACAAGCAAAGGCAAACCCACAAACAGTGAATTTATTGCTATGATTGCAGACAAGCTAAGGCTTCAGCTTAAAAACGGAGTTACTGCGTAAAAACGGATGAATAAAAGATGTACTTTTAAATAGTAAAAGGTCGTAGCTATTTTGCTACGGCCTTTAACATTATAAAAACAATCCTTTTCCCATCTTAACACATTTATATATAGGGATTGCCATATTCTATTATATTTTTATACGTATTATGTGGATGTGATATTAGCGTTGCCACATTTAATAACCTATTTTTTAAAAATACTGCCGTGCAGGTACTCACACAATATCAACCATTTTTATTTTGCTGATAACTCTATCAGCAAAGTTTCCAGTATAATCCAAGGATTTCCGCTTGAAAGCTTTACTCCTGCATCTGCTTTTGCACATTTATCCAGCATTTCTTTCAACTTTTCTAATGAAAGTTTGGAGCATTGTTGGGAATATTTGGTTGCAACAAAAGGAGCAAGCCCCAAAGCGGAGGCAATATTTGTGTTTCCTTCATTTAAAAGCACTTTAGTTTTAAGAAGATTAGAAATTGTATTTCCCACAAGAACAAGAATTTTTAAAGGCTCTTCACGCTTTTGCTTTAAATCCGAAAGAATGGAAAAAACCTTTTTCCGATTTCCCTTTGTGATATTATCCAACATATCAAAAACTCTGTCCTGAAGGCTTTTTGTAACAACATTGCACACATCATCAAGAGTTATTTCTTTTCTTTGTCCGCAATAATCTATAAGCTTCATAGCTTCGTTGCTTCCAGAGCCCATAGAGCCGTCAATACGGAAAATAAATTCCTCTAAAGCGTTTTTTGAAATGGTATAACCTTGTTTTTTTAATTCATTATTTATCCAGCTTGTTAACTGAGCAGGTTTTAAAAAGGTAAACTCAATGTACATACCGTTTTTCTGTGCTTTTTTTGTAAGTACTGAGCGTCCGTCCACTTCTGTTTCATCAAAAAGCACAACACAGTAATCAGGGATATTATCAAAAAGCTCACTCCAAAGCTCTTTATCTTCCTCTTTTACCTTTTTAAAAATCCCGCTGTCCTTTATGATAATCAGTTTGTTGTCTGCCATAACAGGATAGCTTTCCACCGCCCCTAGAAGAGTATCAAAAGATGTTTCTTTGCCGTCAAAGGTAATAATATTAAATTCCGGCATAGGATTGTCCGAAAACTGATTTTTAAAAGAATTAATAAAAGAAGATTTTCTGTATCTTTCAGGTCCGCAAAAAAGGTACAGACCGTTTATGTTATTACTTTTTAAACGATCTTTTAAAAGGTCAATTTCTTTATCAAAATTTTTTTCTGCCATAATCTAAATCTCCAATCTTAAATGGCTTTTTTTACAGTTAAATTCCCGCTCTTGTTTACAGTAAACCGCACTGCTCCCGAAATAGCAGTTATGTAAGTTTTTGCGTGTATCCTTTCAAGTTCATAAATAACACTTGTGTGTGGATGGGAATATTTATTATCTATTCCGCAACTTATCACAGCATATTGCGGATTAACTTTTTGCAGGAATTTATAAGAGGTAGCAGTATCTGAGCCGTGATGAGAAACTTTTAAAACATCACACTTTGGAATATTTAGGGTGTTTTCAAATTCACTGCTTATATCTCCTGTGAATAAAAACTTTCTACCTTTATAATTTAAAGTAAATACCATTGAACTGTCATTTTCCTCATAGGGAAAATTTTCCATATAGGGAAAATTTTCATTAGGGTGAAGAAATTCAAATACTAAATCTCCAATTTTTAGTCTGTCTCCTGCACTGATATATGTAAGGTTGCAGGCGTTTGCTTTTGCAACTTCTATAATATTCTTAGTATCCGGATATCTTACGCTGTTTTTAGTTATACAAACGTTTTCAGTGGTAATATTGCTGACAATTTCCTCCAGACCTCCGCAGTGGTCTGCATCCGAGTGAGATATTAAAATTGTGTCAATTTTGTTTATTCCCTTTAATTTAAGATACTCATAACAATAGCTTTTTGAAGTAAGGTCTCCTGTATCTACCAGAATTGTTTTACCGCCGGGAATATTTATAACAGCACTGTCGCCCTGACCAACATATAAGTAAGTGACGGAAAACTGGGATTTTTCCTGAATTTGAACAAATATTCCGCCACAAATTAAAGATACAATTACAGTATAACATAAAATAATCATGTTGTCACTTTTTTTATTTTGCTTTTTTCTTCTAAGGCAGTAAAATACTAAGGCTACTGCCAGAGAATAAGCAAAAACAAAATACACATTTTGCACGGCACCTTCAAATTGCCCGAAGGGGAGCATAGATACAGTTTTTACAACAGATAGAATTATACCTATTATTCCTCTTGAAAAAACGCCTGATATAACACCTGCAGGCAATATAAATCCCACAAGTGCAGTGATAAGTGAAGATACAAAAACAATTGAAATAAGAGGAGTTATAATTAAATTTGCAATTAGTCCTATCCAGGAAAAAGAGCCGAAATTCCATAAAAGATATGGAAAGGTCACAATATTTGCAAACAATGTCATTTTGCACATTTCTTTTAGTTTGGAGGAGTTTTCACCATTCTCACCATAGGGGGAGAAAAGAATAATTCCTGCTGTTGCCAAAAAAGAAAGCACAAAAGATGGATTATATATCAGGTATGGATTGCAAAACAGCATTATATTTCCAGTAAGGCATAAAATAAACAGCGAATTAGTTTTCCTGCCTAAAATCAGCCCTGTGAGAGTAATACAGCTCATTATTACAGCTCTTACTACAGAGGGAGATAGTCCTGAGATAAATGCATACACTATTAAAATAACAATAATTATTTTTGCGATAGTTCTTCTCTTTCGTGTAATAAAACCAAGTATAAAAAGCATAAAAGAAGTAAATATTGAAACGTGCATACCCGAAACGGCTGTAACATGGCTAATACCAGCATTATTAATGGATAAAGTTAATTCTTCTGAAAAATCTGATTTATCTCCAAAGAGAACTCCGTTTGCAAAATCAGCATTTTCACCGCTAATGTATTTTTCGGTCTGTGCTTTAGTATAATCTCTGATATGTCTAAGAACAGATAGTGGATAAAAACCGCTTTTATAAATTTTTACGTCTTTGGGCATAGAGCAAATGCCCATAACTCCTAGTGAGCGATAGTAGTTTTCATAATTGAATCCGCCGAAATTCATGGATTTTAAAGGAGATTTAATTTCTCCGTTTACAACTACCACATCGCCATAGTCTATAGAATTCATAAAAGATTTTTCAAGATATAAATATACTTTTTTATGACAGGGAGAGGTTATATTATCATTTTTAATTTTAGTAAGCTTAACTACTGCACAAATGTTGTTTTTCTCATGTTTTATATCATCAATTTTTCCTGTAAATATACAAGCTGAACTGAAATTATCATTATAGAAATTGTAGGTATAATTATTTGTAACAGTGATAAATGTTCCAAGGATAAATAAAAGGGTACATATAGAAGCTGTAAGCAATAGTCTGCCTCTTTTTCCTGTCAGAAAAAGAATAGCAACGGACAGGCAAAGACATAAGCATAAGGTGAACAGTATATCCATTGATACAAATGAGGAAAAAATTATTCCTGATAAAAACACAACTCCGAAGGTAAGTGCCATATGCCAGCTCCTTTGCACATTTTACAATAATTATACTATTAAAGAAAAAATTTGTCAACAAACTAAAACTGAGTATATTTAACCGCTATTAAAATAATACTAATAAAAAATAAGAAAAGGGGACTAATATGGGAATTTCGTTTGATGAGTATGGGATAAAAGGGAAAATTAATAAGGATATTACACCTGAAAACACCGCTAAGCTGGGATGCAGTGTTACTAAAGTGCTGGGAAATAAAATTGCTTTAAGTACTGATAGCATAGCTTCATCCGAAATGGTAAAAAGTGCTCTTGTTGCAGGAATACTGTCAGGGGGAGGAAGCCCTCTTGATTTTGGACAACAGCCTATTTCCATTACAAGAAGCGGAATTAAATTTTACAACTTAAACGGGGGATTTCATATAAGTGACGGAGGGAAACGTATATATATTCTGGGCGGAAATGGAATAAGCCCTGAAATGGGGGAGTTATATAAAATAATGGAGATATGCTCAATGGGGGAACTTCCTCGTGTATCGGGAGATAATATAAGGGAAATGGTATCTTTAAGCAGTTACAAGCTTTATTATGTGCGGGATTTAATAAACAGCTGTGTGCATGACAAATTAGATTTTAATATACTTCTTTGCATACAAAATCCCTCTGTAAAAGCTGTAATGGTTTCTTTGCTAAAGGAAATGGATTGTAAATATACAATTTATAAATGTCACGGGAAAAAGCCTGACGAAAAATTTTCGCAGGTAATAAAAAAGGAAGGTTACCATCTTGGAGCAGTTATTGGTGAGGATTTGACCTTATATGACAGTAGGGGAAGAATAATTAGTCCTGAAATTTTTGAATGTATATGTGCTATGGTAGTGCTAAGACGGGAAGGCACATATATAGCTTCGCCTGAGGCACCTTCTGCCATAGAAAAAATTGCAGCTGCGTCAAAAGGCAAGGTAATTCGCACAAAAAGTGCAAGAAATATAATTATGTCTAAGGTTTCACAGATGAATAAAGATGGTCTTTCAGTACAGTTTGTACTGGAATTTGACCCTATGGGGAGCATTGTAAAAATTCTGGATTATATAAAAAGTGAAAAAACCTCTTTAGAAAAGCTGGTGGATAAAGTTCCTGCTTTTTTTATTCTTAAAGAGGATTTCGATATCGGCGAAGAAAGAAAAAGAAATATCCTTGAAAGATTTGAGAAAAGCGATATTTTAAATTATAAGAACTCAAGAGCTGTAGTGTCGGAACATGGAAAATATATAAGACTTACCTGCGAAGGTGCAAATGCAGAGATGGCACAGGAATTAATGGTAAAGTATAGTAAATTGTTAAATGATATTTAAAAAAGCCGGGATATTAATTAATCCCGGCAATTTTTTTAATAAGAACAACGAGAGCATCCACAGTTGTTGTTGCAAGAATTGGTGCAACCGCAATCGCATCCGTTGTTGCAGGAGTTATTGTAATCGCTGTTATTGTTGCAGCAACCACAATATCTCATACCATCACAAAAACCTCTTCTGTAAGCCTGTTCCCAGTTGTCAGAATAATTACTGCAACTGTTGTTGTAATACCCACAATTATACATTGATATACCTCCAAAAATTTTAGGTAAGTGCACTTCCTATATTAGTATATGTGAAAAAACAGGCAATGGTTAATTAAATTTTAAATTTTGGGCAATTTCTCATACATATTCCGCATACTACGCCTCTGCCAATATTCTGGAATTTATCCTTCATATAGTCAGAGCAGACTTTTCTGTCTATTAAAGCTGCATCAGGCTTTTGCGGATTAAAATTTTCTCCGTATATTGCCATTGCAGGGCAAACAGAGGTGCATATATTACAGCTTCCACAGCTACCGCCAGATATTTCATTACAGGTATCAAGAGGAGCGTCTGTTAAAAGTGTGCCAAGACGAATCCCTATCCCCAGTTTGTCAGATATAAACATTGCATTTTTGCCGATATAACCAAGCCCTGCAAGTCGTGCTACAGTTTTATGCTGAAAAACTCCCTGAAATCCGTTAATGCTTTGAGATGCAGGGATAGGGTAGTATCTGTAGCCATGTGAGTCCAGAAACATACCTATTTTGAGAAGAGAAGCGTCTATATGTGCATTTACTGTTCTGTAGTGATGAAAATAGGAGTGGGTAGGCTTGTCGCTTATTCCTTCCAACACCGCAGGAGAAAGCTTAATTACAATACTTATGCCGGTATGTAAGTTTTTTGCACTCGGTTCATTTTCTAAAAGCTCTCCTGTTTTGATTCCTGAAATATCTGCAAAGCCATATTCAGATATATTAATAGTATCTATATAATTTTTTAATTTTTCGGTTAAGTTCATTTTATCCCTTTTTCCTTCCTATTATATTATATATTATTATACCAGAGTTTTTTTAATTAGTCAACATATGTATAAAAAGGGAAATTTGGGTAATAATTACATTAAAAGGAGCATTGTGCAATATGCACAAAAAGTATGTAGAAATTTCTACATAATTTCTACAATATCAAAATCAAAAAAAGCTTGCAAAATGGCTTTATCTGGTGTATAATGGAAACGTTGTGACAAGGCAACCGATGAAGCGGAGGTTGCACGCGGTATCAGCGTGGTTTTCCGTGGAGGTTTGTCCGATTCATGAAACCGGGCGGCAGAGTCACTGTACACGAGCTATAAATACATTTGTACAAAAGGAGCATAAACGCCGAGGCGTTGCTTGTAACGGGCAAGGTACGGGCAGTATGCAAGGGTACAGGTGGAGTTTGCGTATGGTAACCCGGAGCTATTAAATCTTCGGGTTTTTATTATGGGTGAGCATGACACACCCGGATGAGTGTACAGAAAATTTGCTGTTGCAACTCGGAGAAATATTATAAGGAGGCGACAGTGCATGGCAACACAGAAAATGAGAATCAGACTTAAGGCTTATGATCATACATTGGTAGATCAGTCCGCAACTAAGATTGTGGAAACAGCTAAGAGAACAGGATCAAAGGTATCAGGTCCGATACCACTTCCCACAAAGAAGGAAGTTGTAACAATCCTTAGGGCAGTTCACAAGTATAAAGATTCCCGTGAACAGTTCGAACTCAGAACTCACAAGAGACTTATCGACATCTTAACTCCTACAGCTAAGACAGTTGAAGCTCTTAAGAAGTTAGATTTACCCGCCGGCGTTGAAATAGAAATCAAGCTTTAAGGCGGAAAGAAGTTAAGTTTGGGTGAAAAAGCATTTGTCATGATGTGCTTATTTATCCAAGGTCAAGTTGGTAAAAGCCAACCAATAACCAAACGGAGGTGTAAAGGAAAATGAAAAAAGCAATTTTAGGTAAAAAGTTGGGTATGACTCAGGTTTTCGCTGAAGACGGCAAGGTTACTCCTGTTACAGTAATTGAAGCAGGTCCTTGCACAGTAGTTCAGAAGAAGACAGTTAAAACCGACGGTTACGATGCAATCCAGGTTGGATTTGCAGCAAAAGCAGAAAGAAAGATGAACAAGCCTACAAAGGGTCACTTCGACAAGGCAGGCGTAGCTTACACTCGCTACCTTAAAGAGTTCAGACTTGATGACATTTCCAAAATTAAGGTAGGAGAAGTTATTAAGGTTGACGCTTTTGAAGTGGGTGAAGTTGTAGATGTAACAGGTACAAGCAAGGGTCATGGTTTCAGCGGCGTAATTAAACGTTACGGCTTTGCAAGACTTAAAGAGACTCATGGTACAGGTCCTGTTCACAGACACGCAGGCTCAATGGGTGCATGTTCAAGTCCTTCCAGAATCTTTAAAGGTAAGAAATTACCAGGAAGATATGGCGCAGTAAAGACTACAGTGCTTAACCTTGACGTAGTTAAGGTAGATGCTGAAAAGAATTTACTTCTTGTTAAGGGCGCAGTACCCGGACCTAAGGGCGGATTACTTTATATAAGAAATTCAGTTAAAGGTAAATAATATAGAACAGCAGAAAGGAGGAATACATTATGCCAAACGTGGCTATGTATAATATGTCCGGCGAATCTGTTGGTACAATTGATTTATCAGATGTAGTATTCGGACAGGAAATAAATAAGGTAGCAGTTCATGAAGTTATCAAGAACTACCTTGCAAATCAGAGACAAGGCACACAGAGCACAAAGACCAGAACCGAAGTTAGCGGTGGCGGTAAGAAGCCTTGGAGACAGAAAGGCACAGGCAGAGCAAGACAGGGTAGCACCAGAGCTCCTCAGTGGACCGGCGGTGGCGTTGCACTTGGACCTAAGCCTCGTGACTACAGATACACATTAAATAGAAAATTAAGAAAGATTGCTCTTAAGTCTGCACTCAGCAGTAAGGTTGAGGACAGCACAATCGTTGTTGTAGATAACATTGAACTTGAGGCAATTAAAACAAAAGCAGTTGCAGATATGATTGCTAAATTACCGGTTGAAGGTACAGCACTTATCGTTACAGCTGATAAAAACGAAAATGTTTACAAATCAGCTAAGAATATCAGCGGTGTTGATACTACATTCGTAGGTCAGATGAACGTTTATGATCTTCTTAAGTACGAATATATGGTAGTTTCCAAAGATGCAGTTGCAAAGATTGAGGAGGTGTACGCATAATGACTTCATATGATATTATCAGAAAGCCTATCATCACAGAAAAGAGTATGAGTGGTGCGGCTGAAAAGAAGTACACTTTTGAGGTTGCTATCGGAGCTAACAAGGTTCAGATTAAGCAGGCGATTGAAGAAATTTTTGGCGTAAAAGTAGAGAAGGTAAACACCCAGAGAATTCTTGGTAAAAAGAAGAGAATGGGTGCAAACGAAGGCAAAAGAGCAGACTGGAAGAAAGCTGTTGTTACACTTAAGGCTGACAGCAAGACAATAGAATTCTTCGAAGGTATGGCTTAAGCCGATATAGGAGGTAATTAAAGTGGCATTAAGAAAGTATAGTCCCACTTCCCCCGCACGTAGATTTATGACAACTTCTACTTTTGAGGAAATTACAACAAACAAACCGGAAAGATCTCTTCTTGAGGTAAATAAGAAGACAGCCGGCAGAAACTCATACGGTAGAATTACAGTTCGTCACAGAGGCGGCGGAAACAGAACAAAATACAGAATTATAGACTTTAAGAGAGCTAAGGACGGAATGAATGCAAAGGTTATGACCATTGAGTACGATCCTAACAGAAGTGCAAATATTGCACTTATTCAGTATGAGGATGGTACAAAGGCATACATCATCGCTCCTTATGGAATTAAAGTTGGCGACACAATCGTGTCTGGTTCAACTGCTGATATTAAAGCAGGTAACACTCTTCAGATTAAAGATATTCCTGTAGGTACAATTATCCACAACATTGAGCTTGTTCCAGGTAAGGGTGCTCAGCTTGCAAGAAGTGCAGGTGTAAGTGCACAGCTTATGTCTAAAGAAGAAAAGTACGGACAGGTAAGACTTCCCTCAGGCGAAGTTAGATATGTATCTCTTCTTTGTAGAGCAACAATTGGTCAGGTAGGTAATATTGACCATGAAAACATTTCTCTTGGTAAAGCAGGAAGAAAACGTCATATGGGTTGGAGACCTACAGTTCGAGGCGTAGTTATGAACCCCAACGATCACCCTCACGGTGGTGGTGAAGGTAAGTCACCTATCGGACGTCCAAGCCCCGTAACACCTTGGGGTAAACCTGCACTTGGTCTTAAGACAAGATCCAAGAAAAAAGCATCTAACAAGATGATTGTTAAGAGAAGAAATTCTAAGTAATTAAAGTCGGACATCCGAAAGGAGGATATAAAATGAGCAGATCGCTTAAAAAAGGACCTTTTGTCCAGGAAAAGCTTCTTAAGAGAATTCACGCTATGAACGAAGCAGGCGAAAAGAAGGCACTTAAGACCTGGTCAAGAGCATCAACAATATTCCCTGAAATGACCGGTCATACAATTGCAGTTCACGATGGACGTAAACACGTTCCGGTTTATATAACTGAAGATATGATAGGACATAAGCTTGGTGAATTTGCTCCTACAAGAACCTTCAAAGGTCACGCAGGAAGCAAGACAACAAAGTAAATAGATAATCTATAGGGTTATAGAAAGGAGGAACGACACATGGAGGCACGTGCAATAAGCAGATACGTTCGTATCTCACCACGCAAAGTTAAAGTTGTCGTTGATTTAATAAGAAATAAGCCTGTAGGTGTTGCAATGGGTATTTTAAACAACACACCAAAGGCAGCATCAGAAGTACTGATTAAGTTACTAAAATCCGCTATGGCAAACGCTGAAAATAACCATAACATGAATGTTGATAAGTTATATGTAGCTGAAGTTTTTGCTAATCCCGGACCAATTCTTAAGAGAATTATGCCGAGAGCACAGGGCAGAGCTTTCAGAATTAACAAGCGTACAAGCCACATTACATTAGTATTAAAAGAGAAAGAATAAGAGGAGGTGTAAGGTTTTGGGACAGAAAGTACATCCGCACGGACTTAGAGTTGGTGTCATTCAGGACTGGGACTCTAAATGGTTTGCAGACAAAGCAAACTTCGGAAACAATCTTGTAGAAGATTACAACATCAGAGTATATCTGAAAAAGGAACTCTATGCAGCAGGTCTTGCTAAGGCTGAAATTGAAAGAAAAGCCGGTAAGATTTATGTTAACTTATATGTAGCAAAGCCCGGTATCGTTATCGGTAAGGGTGGCGCAGAAATCGAAAAGCTTAAGAAGAATCTTGTTACTAAATTTGGTAAGGACTTTATAGTTAATACCAGAGAAGTAAAAAATCCCGATACCAATGCACAGCTTGTTGCTGAAAACATTGCAGGTCAGCTTGAAAGAAGAATTTCCTTCAGAAAAGCTATGAAGTCTGTAATGGGCAGAGCTATGAAACTTGGAGTAAAGGGTATTAAGACAACATGTTCAGGTCGTCTTGGCGGTGCTGAAATCGCTCGTAGCGAACAGTATCACGAGGGTACAATTCCTCTTCAGACAATCAGAGCAGATATAGATTACGGCTTTTGTGAAGCGAATACCACATATGGTAAAATCGGTGTAAAGGTATGGATTTACAAAGGTGAGGTTCTTCCTGAGGTTAAGAAGACCAAGAAAGCGGAAGGAGGAAGATAAGAATGTTATTACCTAAAAGAGTTAAATATCGTAGAGTACACAGAGGTCGTACAAAGGGTGTTGCAACAAGAGGTAATAAGATCACTTACGGTGATTACGGTATCGTAGCAACTGAGCCCGGTTGGATTAAAAGTAACCAGATAGAGGCAGCCCGTATTGCAATGACAAGATACGTTAAAAGAGGCGGTAAGGTTTGGATTAAGATATTCCCGGATAAGCCTGTTACACAGAAACCAGCTGAAACTCGAATGGGTAGTGGTAAAGGTTCTCCTGAGTATTGGGTAGCTGTTATTAAGCCCGGTAGAGTATTATTCGAAATGGCAGGCGTAACTGAGGATGTTGCCAGAGCTGCAATGACAAGAGCTATTCACAAATTACCTATTAAGTGTAAGTTTGTTGCTCGTGAAGTAGAAGAAATGGATGGTGAGGCAAATGAAGGCTAATGAAATACGCGAATTAAATAAAGCAGAATTAGAGCTTAAGCTGAAGGATCTCAAGCAGGAACTTTTCAATATGAGATTTCAGCATGCCACCAACCAGCTTGATAATCCTATGAAGATGGTTGAGGTTAAAAAGACCATTGCCAGAGTTAAAACCATACTTCGTGAAATTGAAATTGAAGAAGCTTCTAAGTAAGCAGATTACGAAAAGTAGCGAAAGGAGGACAACGAAGCAATGGAAAGAAATTACAGAAAAACCAGAACAGGTAAAGTAATTAGTGATAAGATGGATAAAACAATCGTTGTTGCTATTGAGGAGAATGTAAAGCATCCTCTTTACGGTAAAATTGTAAAGAGAACTTACAAACTTAAAGCTCATGACGAAAACAATGAGTGTGGTATCGGAGATAGAGTTAAGGTGATGGAGACAAGACCATTATCCAAGGATAAGAGATGGCGTCTTGTTGAAGTTGTTGAAAAAGCTAGATAATTGAAGAACGCATAAGGAAGGAGTGAACCTAAGTGATTCAACAGCAGACACTTTTAAAGGTTGCAGATAACACCGGTGCAAAAGAGCTTATGTGTATCAGAGTGCTGGGAGGTTCCGGCAGAAAATACGCAGCAATAGGTGACGTTGTGGTAGCTTCTGTTAAGAAAGCAACACCCGGCGGAGTTGTTAAAAAAGGTGAAGTAGTAAAAGCTGTAATCGTACGTTCTGTAAAAGGTACTCGCCGTGCAGACGGTTCATATATCAGATTTGACGAAAACGCAGCGGTTATTATCAAAGATGATAAAAACCCAAAAGGTACACGTATTTTTGGCCCGGTAGCAAGGGAACTCAGAGAAAAGGAATATATGAAGATTCTTTCTCTGGCTCCGGAAGTGCTATAAGAGGGAGGTGCATATAAATGAATAAGATGCATGTTAAAACCGGTGATGAAGTAATCGTAATCAGCGGTAAAGATAAGGGTAAAAAGGGCAAGGTTATTGCCGTTAATCCCGAAGAAAGAAAAGTTATTGTTGATAAAATAAACGTAATGACAAGACATCAGAAAGCTCGCAATCAGAATCAGCAGGGCGGCCTTGTACAGAAGGAATGCCCCATTTATGCCAGCAAGGTTATGAGAGTATGCCCTAAGTGTGGCAAACCCACAAGAATCGGCAGACAGGTAAATGCTGAAGGCAAAACTTCAAGATTCTGTAAGAACTGTAATGAAGTTATTGATGAATAATTGCGAGAGGAGGTAACAATCAATGGCAAGACTTAAAGACAAGTATATTAGTGAAATAGCCCCTGCTTTAATGACAAAGTTCTCATATAAAAGCCCTATGCAGATACCAAAGCTTGATAAAATCGTTATCAATATTGGTCTTGGTGAAGCAAAGGATAATCCTAAGGCAATTGATTCTGCTTTAAAGGATCTTGAGGACATTACAGGTCAGAAGCCCATAGTTACCAAAGCAAGAAATTCAGTTGCTAACTTTAAACTTAGAGAAGGCATGAATATCGGCGTTAAGGTAACACTTAGAGCTGAGAAAATGTACGAATTTCTTGACAGACTCTTCAATGTTGCTCTTCCCCGTGTAAGAGACTTCAGAGGTATTAACCCTAACTCTTTCGACGGTCGTGGCAACTATTCAATGGGTTTAAAAGAACAGTTGATATTCCCTGAGATTGAATACGATAAAATTGATAAAATCAGAGGTATGGATATCATCATGGTAACTACTGCTAAAACAGACGAAGAAGCTCGTGAACTTTTAACACTCATGGGTGCTCCGTTTAGCAGAAACTAAGAGGGGAGGCATATAGTAATGGCGAAAAAAGCAATGGTACTTAAGCAGCAGGCTGAGCAGAAATTTTCCACAAGAGAATACAACAGATGTAAAATCTGCGGAAGACCTCATGCTTATTTAAGAAAATTCGGAATTTGCCGTATATGCTTCAGAGAATTGGCTTACAAAGGCCAGATCCCTGGTGTAAAGAAGGCAAGCTGGTAATATTATTTACCGATAAGGAAGGAGGTACACCTAATGCATATTACAGACCCAATCGCAGATATGCTTACAAGAATTAGAAATGCTTCTTCAGCAAAGCACGAAACTGTAGATGTTCCCGCTTCTAAAATGAAGAAGGAAATTGCAGAAATTCTGCTTAACGAAGGCTATATAAAGAATTATCAAATGATTGATGACGCTACACAGGGTGTTATTCGCATAACACTTAAGTACGGTGCAAATAAGACAAAGGTTATTTCCGGTATTGAGAGAGTGAGCAAACCAGGACTTCGTATTTACGCAAGTAAAGAAGAGTTACCTAAGGTACTCAGAGGTATGGGTATTGCTATTATTTCAACATCTAAGGGAATTATGACCGATAAGGAAGCTCGCAGACAGAATGTAGGCGGCGAAGTGCTTGCTTTTGTATGGTAAGTTGTCAAGATTAAGGAGGTGCAGTAATGTCTAGAATTGGAAATATGCCTATCACTTTACCAGAAGGCGTAGAGATTAAGATTGGCAGAGATAATAAAATAACTGTTAAAGGACCTCAGGGAACTCTTGAAGCTCGTATCAATCCAGATATGAAAGTTAAGAGCAAGGACGGCGTTGTAACAGTTACAAGACCAACCGAAGACAAAGAGCACAAATCTCTTCACGGCCTTAGCCGTACACTTATCAACAATATGGTTGTGGGTGTTTCCCAGGGATTTGAAAAGAAGCTTGAAGTAGAAGGCGTTGGTTACAGAGCAACAAAACAGGGTGACAAGCTTGTTATGAACCTTGGCTATTCTCACCAGGTTGAAATGGCTGAAATTGAAGGTATCAAGATTGAAGTACCCGATCAGAACACTATTATCGTAAAAGGTGTGGACAAACAGAAGGTTGGACAGTTCGCAGCTGAGATAAGAGAAAAGAGACCGCCTGAACCTTACAAGGGTAAGGGTATCAGATACGCTGGAGAAGTTATCAAGCGTAAAGAAGGTAAGACAGGCGCTAAGAAGAAATAATTGAGAGGAGGCTATAAGAAATGATTAAAAGAAAAGACAGCAATGCTGCAAGAATCAGACGTCACGCTCGTGTGCGTAAGAACATCAGCGGCACAGCAGAAAGACCAAGACTTAGTGTATATAGAAGCTTAAATCATATTTACGCTCAGATTATAGACGACGTTGCAGGTAAAACATTAGTAGCAGCCTCTACTTTAGACAGTTCTCTTAAAGCCAATTACGGTGGCAATAAAGAGGCAGCTAAGGCTGTAGGTCTGTTAATAGCAGACAGAGCAAAAGAAAAGGGAATTACAGAAGTAGTTTTCGACCGTGGCGGATATGTTTACCACGGAAGAGTTGCAGAATTAGCAGACGGTGCGCGTGAAGGCGGCCTTAAATTCTAAAGAAGGAGGTAAACAGTAGTGCAGGATAAGGAAAGAAAATTTAAAAACGAAGCTCAGGACACTCCCGAGTTAAAGGAGAAGGTTGTTACTATCAACCGTGTTGCAAAAACTGTTAAGGGCGGCCGTACAATGAGATTTTCAGTACTTGCAGTTGTAGGTGATGAAAACGGTCATGTAGGTTGCGGTACAGGTAAAGCAGCTGAAATTCCTGACGCAGTAAGAAAAGCATTAGAAGATGCTAAGAAGAATATGGTAACAGTTCCCCTTGCAGGTACAACAATACCTCACGAGGTTATAGGCACATACGGCGCAGGCGAAGTTCTTCTTCGTCCGGCTGGACCCGGTACCGGCGTTATCGCAGGTGCATGTGCCCGTGCAGTTATCGAACTTGCAGGTATCAAAGATATAAGAACGAAGTCACTTCGTTCCAACAACCCAAGAAACGTGGTTACAGCTACAATTCAGGGTCTGGCAAGCTTAAAGAATGCTGACGATGTTGCAGCACTTCGTGGTAAGAATGCCAAGGATTTATTAAGCTAAGGAGGAGCAAAAAATGGCTCAGATAGAAGTTAAACAAGTTAAGAGCTCAATTGGTTGCAAAAAGGACCAGATTGCTACTCTTAAGGCTCTTGGACTTAAAAAAATAAGAGATGTAAAGGTACACGAGGACAATGCAGCAATCCGCGGCATGGTTCAGAAGGTTGTACATTTAGTTGAAGTACGCGATGTATAATTGAAGGAGGTGTAGCAAATGCGTTTACACGAATTATCACCTGCAGAAGGTTCTACAAAAGTGGCTAAAAGAAAAGGTCGCGGTGCAGGAACCGGAAACGGCAAGACAGCCGGCAAGGGTCACAAGGGACAGAATGCTCGTTCAGGCGGCGGTGTAAGACCGGGCTTTGAAGGCGGACAGATGCCTTTGTACAGAAGACTTCCAAAACGTGGTTTTAATAATATATTTGCTAAAGAATATGTTGAGGTTAATGTTTCAGCTTTAAACAGCTTTGAAGATGGAACAGAAATCACAGCAGAAGCTTTAAAAAATGCTGGTATTATTAGCAAGACTATGGATGGTATCGCTGTTTTAGGTAATGGAGAAATTACTAAAAAGCTTACTGTTAAGGCTGCTAAGTTTACCAAGACAGCAATTGCAAAGATTGAAGCTGCAGGCGGAAAGGCAGAGGTGATGTAATATGTTTAAAACCTTAGCAAACGCGTGGAAATTACCCGACCTAAGGAAAAAACTTATTTTTACCCTTTGCATGTTAGCAATTTTTCAGGTTGGAACAGTTATTCCCGTTCCAGGACTGGACCCTGCAAAGCTTAAAGAGCTTCTTGGTATGGGTTCAGAAGCGGGCGGCGGAATTTTTGACCTGTTAAACATTATTTCAGGTGGATCACTTGGCAATGCATCAATATTTGCTCTTAGTATTACACCTTACGTAACTGCATCAATCATTATTCAGCTTCTTGCAGTTGCAATCCCAGCTTTAGAGAGAATTTCTCGTGAAGATGGTGGAAGAGAGATAATTGCAAAATGGACCAGATATAGTACTGTAATCCTTGCATTTATCCAGTCCGCAAGCCTTTATGTAGGCTTTTCAGGACTTGTTGACAGTAATTCTCCACTTAACTTCTTTATTGTTGTTGTATCTCTTACAGCAGGTACCGCATTTTTAATGTGGCTTGGTGAACAGATTACAGACAAGGGAATTGGAAACGGTATTTCAATTATTATTTTTGCAGGTATCGTTGCAAACCTTCCCACAACAGTTCAGCAGTTTGGAGCTATTGTTATGCAGAACGGCAGTGTAAATATCGTATCTCTGATACTTATTGTACTTATTGTACTTGCAGTAGTAACATTTGTTGTATTTATCAACGATGCAGAGAGAAGAATTCCTGTTCAGTATGCAAAAAGAGTTGTTGGTAGAAAAATGTACGGTGGACAGAGTTCAAATATACCTTTCAAGGTAGCTATGGCAGGCGTTATCCCGATTATCTTTGCCAGCTCATTACTTTCATTTCCACAGACAATGGTTCAGTTGTTTACTGGAAATTCAACAGCTACAGGATTTTGGGGAAAGGTACTTTCAGTACTTAACTACGGCGGACCTGTTTATATGGTTCTGTACTTTATACTGATTATATTCTTCTCATTCTTCTATACAGCAATGATTTATAACCCCATTGAAATGTCTAATAACATTAAGAGAAATGGTGGTTTTGTTCCCGGCATCAGACCCGGAAGACCTACTACAGATTACATTACTAAAGTTATGAACAGAGTTACAACAGTTGGTTCAGTTTGTATTGCTCTTATAGCAGTTGTTCCATTGTTGTTTGCTAAGTCTTTAGGCGTAACATTATCCTTTAGCGGTACATCACTGCTTATCTTGGTTGGTGTTGCAATTGAAACTTACAGACAGCTTGAATCACAGCTTCTTATGAGACATTACAAGAGCTTTTTGGATTAATTTTAGGTTAGGGGATTGAAAAATATGAAAATGATATTACTTGGCCCACCGGCGGCAGGTAAGGGAACTCAATCCGCTTTTTTGTCTGAGTATTATAATATTCCTGCTATATCAACAGGAAACATAATACGAAACAACATTAGCGAAGGAACCGAGCTTGGTACTAAAGCTAAAGGATATATTGACGAAGGAAAACTTGTTCCTGATGAGCTTATCATTGACCTTGTGCTTAACCGCCTTAAGGAAGATGACTGTAAAAATGGATACATTCTTGATGGATTTCCAAGAACAGTAGCTCAGGCAGAGGCACTTAAGGATAACAACGTTAATATTGATAAAGTTGTTGAAATAGTTGCTCAGGATGAAGAAATTGTTAAACGCATAAGCGGAAGAAGAAACTGTAAAGATTGCGGTGCTATTTATAACACTCACGATATGCCTTCAAAAGCAGGAGATAAGTGTGAAAAATGCGGTGGCGAACTTTTACAGAGAGCAGATGACACAGAGGAAACAGTAAGAAAACGTTTGGCTGTTTATCATCAGGAGACACAGCCTGTAAGTGATTACTATGCAGCAATGGGTAATCTTGTTACTATTATCTCTCAGGATAAGGTAGAAGATACTACTGCAGCAATGTGGAAAGCGCTTGGTGTAAATTAATGATATCTATAAAATCCGAGCAAGAACTTTTAAAAATGCGTCGTGCAGGTGAGGTAGTTGCCGGGGTATTTGAAGTAATTCAAAGTGAAATAAAACCCGGCGTATCAACTGCACATATTGATAAAATTGTTTATGAGTATATTACAAAGCAGGGTTGTACTCCTTCCTTTAAAGGATATGGCGGTTTTCCGGCAAGTATCTGTACTTCTGTAAACGAAGAGGTAGTACACGGAATACCAGGAAATCGTATATTAAAGGACGGGGACATATTAAGCGTGGATGTAGGTGCTTGTTTTGAGGGCTACCACGCGGACGCTGCAAGAACATACCCAGTAGGCAATATAACACCTGAGGCTCAACGCCTGATTGATGTTACAAAGGAAAGTTTCTTTGTAGGTATGAAACAGGCAACAGCTGGAAACAGAATTGGAGATATTGCATCAGCAATTCAGCAGTATGTTGAATCACAAGGCTATTCGGTAGTAAGAGCACTTGTAGGTCATGGAATTGGAGCCAAGCTTCATGAAGACCCGGAGGTACCTAACTATGGTATAGCGGGAAGGGGTGCAAGACTTCAGAAAGGCATGACGATAGCTGTTGAACCAATGGTAAACATGGGTCATTACGATGTCTATACGCTGGACAACGAATGGACTGTGGTAACAGACGATAACAGCTTGTCTGCACATTATGAAAACACTGTCATTATAACAGACGGCGAGCCGGAGTTTACAACCTTGAGGTGAGAATATGATCACAAGAGGAAATATAGTAAAATCACTGGCAGGACACGATAAGGATAAATATTATATTGTTCTGGAAATTTCAGATAAAAGGGTGCTTCTGGTAAACGGAAAGACCCGCAAGAGGGAAAATCCAAAACAAAAAAATATTTCTCATATAAGTGCTCTGAACACCCAGTTATATGACATTAATAGTATGACAGATAAGAAAATCAGAAGATTGCTACAGGAAATCGCTTTAAAATAGCGTATAACCGGCAATCAGCAAAGACATTGAAGGAGGTATTTTTCTTGTCAAAGGAAGATGTAATCGAATTTGAGGGTACAGTGCTTGAATCACTGCCCAATGCAATGTTCAAAGTTGAATTACCTAACGGTCATGTGGTACTTGCTCATATTTCAGGCAAACTTAGAATGAACTTTATTAAGATTTTGCCGGGAGATAAAGTAACAATTGAAATGTCACCATATGACTTATCAAAAGGAAGAATTACTTGGAGAGCTAAGTAAAATCCTGTTAGGGTGACACATGAATAAAAAATAAGGCTAAAAATTAGCGTGGATGTAAAGTTAAGGAGGTAACCGAAAATGAAGGTTAAACCATCAGTTAAACCTATGTGCGAAAAGTGCAAGATAATTAAAAGAAACGGCAAGGTAATGGTTATCTGTCAAAATCCCAAACACAAACAGAAACAGGGTTAATGACGCAAGCTGAAAGCGTGCGGCTGACAGTTCCTGATATGTTTATCATGGAACCGACGATGGCAGCTAGTGTTAAAAATAAAATATTTTTATTTAAGTTAAACGCGGGAGGTGCGAATTAATGGCAAGAATCGCAGGTGTCGATTTACCAAGAGAAAAGAGAGTAGAAATTGGTCTTACTTATATTTTTGGTATTGGTGTACCAAGTGCTGTTAAAATTCTTGAAGCTACCGGAATTAACCCGGATACAAGAGTTAAGGATTTAACAGAAGAAGAAGTAGGAAAACTCAGAGATATTATAGACAAAGAGTATCAGGTTGAGGGTGACCTTAGACGTGAAACAGCTCTTAATATCAAGAGACTTCAGGAAATTGGCTGTTACAGAGGTGTAAGACATAGAAAAGGCTTACCTGTAAGAGGCCAGAGAACAAAGACAAACGCAAGAACCCGTAAGGGAAAGGCAAGAGCTATTGCCGGCAAAAAGAAGTAAAGGAGTGAGAGGATAAATGGCTAAAGTTGCTACTAAAAAAGCAAGCAGAAAACGTCGTGAAAAGAAAAACATTGACAAAGGTGCAGCTCATATTCGCTCAACCTTTAATAACACGATTGTAACTATTACAGATACTGCAGGTAATGCATTGTCATGGGCAAGTGCCGGCGGTCTTGGTTTCAGAGGCTCTAAAAAGAGCACTCCTTTTGCAGCACAGTCTGCAGCAGAAACAGCTGCAAAAGCTGCTATGGAGCATGGACTTAAGACAGTTGAGGTTTACGTTAAAGGCCCTGGAGCAGGCAGAGAAGCAGCAATAAGAGCACTGCAGACCGCAGGACTTGAGGTTAGTATGATTAAGGATACAACCCCTATTCCTCACAACGGTTGCAGACCGCCTAAGAGAAGACGTGTATAATTTTATAAAGATGGAGGTGTGCAAATAAAATGGCAAGATATACTGGTGCAGTTTGTAGATTATGTCGCCGTGAAGGTCAGAAACTTTACCTTAAAGGTGACAGATGCTATACAAATAAATGTAGTGTGGGCAGAAGAGAATATGCCCCCGGTCAGCATGGAGTATCAAGAAAGAAGTTATCTGAATACGGCTTACAGCTTCGTGAAAAGCAGAAAGCTAAAAGATATTATGGTGTTCTTGAGAAACAGTTTGCTCATTATTTTGAGCTGGCTTCAAAAAGAAAGGGTATCACAGGTGAAAACTTACTTGCAATCCTTGAAAGCAGATTTGACAATATTGTTTACAGATTAGGTTTCACAATGTCAAGAGCAGAAGCTCGCCAGCTTGTAAGACATGGTCATTTTGCTCTTAACGGCAAAAGAGTAACCGTTTCTTCTATTCTTGTAAAACCCGGTGATGTTATCACATTAAGAGAAAAAGGTACAGGTCTTGATAAGTTCAAGAACAACCTTGAAGCTAATGCAACTAAGGTGATTCCGAAGTGGTTAGATTTTGATGCAGCAAAGTTTGAAGGTAAAATGCTTAGCTTTGCATCAAGAGAAGATATTGATTTACCCTTAGAGGAACACTTAATTGTCGAGTTATATTCTAAATAATCACTAATAAGTTAGTACCCTCATAGATTGAGAGAAGATTAAAATTAACAAAGGAGGGTTTTAGTATGATCGAGATAGAGAAACCACGCATAGAAAGAGTGGAACTTAGTCCTGACGGAACTTACGGTAAATTTGTAATTGAGCCCCTTGAGAGAGGTTATGGAATAACCTTAGGAAACTCACTTCGCAGAATTATGCTTTCTTCCCTTGAAGGAACAGCCGTAACATCCATCAGAATTGAAGGAGTTCAGCACGAAATTTCTAAAATGGAAGGCGTAAAAGAGGATGTTACCGAGATAGTTCTTAATATGAAACAGCTTATTATTAAGCTTCATGGAGACAGTCCTAAAAATCTTCGCATTGACGCTGTAGGCGAAGGCGAAGTTACAGCAGGAGATATTAAAATTGACGCTGATGTGGAAATTTTAAATCCTGATTTGCATATTGCAACACTTGGTCCTGAAGGCAGGCTGTATATGGATATTTCAGTCAGCCGCGGACGTGGATACGCACCTGCTGAAAAGAATAAGGACAAGGGCTCGAATATTGGAACAATAAACATTGACTCTATTTACACTCCCGTAAGAAAGGTTAATTATGTCGTTGAAAACACTCGTGTAGGACAGATAACCGACTATGATAAGCTTACTATTGAAGTTTGGACAAACGGAATACTTTCTCCCGATGAGGCAGTAAGTATCAGTGCTAAAATACTTAGCGACTACCTTAAATTCTTTATTGAGCTTTCAGACAATGCTAAGAATACTGAAATTGTTATTGAACCTGGTGAAAGTAAACACAATAAAGTTCTTGAAATGACAATTGAAGAGCTTGATTTGTCAGTTCGTGCTTATAACTGTCTTAAACGTGCAGGAATTAACACAGTAGAGGATCTTATTAACAGAACTGAAGAGGATATGATTAAGGTTAGAAACCTTGGAAGAAAGTCCCTTGATGAAGTTATCGGTAAGATTAATGCTCTGGGTTTAGTTCTGAGAAAAGAAGAAGAATAATTAACTTGGTAAAAGGAGGTTTAAGTTATGCCCGGAACAAGAAAATTGGGTCGTTCTACAGCAAACAGAATGTTAATGCTCAGAAACTTAACAACATCTCTGCTTGAAAATGGTAGAATTGAAACAACAGAATTAAAGGCTAAAGAAGTTCGTTGTCTTGCAGAGAAAATGATTACTCTCGGCAAAACAAATACATTACATTCAAAGCGTCAGGCTTTAGGATTTATAACAAAAAGAGAAGTTGTAGTTAAACTTTTTGATGAAATCGCACCTAAGTACGAGGACAGAAATGGCGGCTACACAAGAATTATAAAGACAGGTATCAGACGTGGAGATGCAGCTCCTATGGCTATTATCGAACTTGTTTAATTCTTTATAGAAAGATAAAGTTTAAAGGCACTGAAAAGTATTTTTCAGTGCCTTTTTAAAATTTATTTAATTGTTTTTTTAAAGATATACATTTACTTTAAAACTATATCCATTCATGAGAGAAAGAATACTTGTAATCTAAAAGCAGATTGACCATTATTAAAAATATATAATCATTTTAATAGTTCATCAATTTCACTCATGTACCTTCCAAAACCCTCCCAGTTTCCGCTTGCAGCGGCCTTTTTCAAAAGCTCATATTTTTCGCGTACCTGAGATATTACTGAGCTGTCCGCAGGGATATTGTCAGGTATTATTTCCACCTGAGTATCCGGAGGAAGTGTAATATTACTTGTACCAAACAGCTTTTCAAAAGCAAGGTCAAGGGAAGATTCCATTACAATTTCATCTCCGTAAGCTACAATAATCCTTTTAACTTCGGGAAGAGATGCGGAATTTTCAGAGGTTATATAAAGAGGCTCAACATATAAAAGAGAATTTTCTATTGGTATAACCAGCATATTTCCTCTCATTACAGAAGATCCGCCCTGACTCCAAAGAGTTATTTCTTTTGAAATATCAGGGTCATTATCAATTTTATTTTCCACCTGAAGTGTTCCGTAAGCGTGCTTGCCAATTTCAAAGCCGTAGGAAATAAATTTACCATAATTTCCGTTGTCTGTACGAGCTGCCAGCCATCCTACAAGGTTATTGTCCTTATTCTTAAGGGTGTAAGGTATCATAATAATCAGTTCAGGTTTTCCGTTTTTATCTATCTGAGTAATATTATAATAAGGCTCAACCTCTTTTATTTCACTTGCTTCTCCGTATTTTTCACGGGCAATTGACCACACATCAGAGCCTGCATAGAAAGTAGCAGGGTTTGTAACATGGTATTTTGTGAAAATTTTCGATTGAACATTAAATAACCATTCAGGATATTTAATCTGGCTTTTTATATCTTCGGGAATATCACCTTCTTTAAAAATAGAAGGGTAAATATTTTTATATGTGCGGATAATCGGGTCAGTTTCATCAATTATATATAGCTCAACAGTGCCGTCATATGCATCCACAATAGCTTTAACGGAGTTTCTTATATAGTTAAAACCACCGCTTGAATACTGAGAATAGGGATAATATCCGCTATGTGTATATCCGTCTGCAATCCATTTAAGCTTGCCGTCGGCTGTTACAGCAATGTGGATATCCTGGTCAAATGAAATAAGAGGTACAACTTTTTCAAGGCGGTTTATTATGTTATGATTAACTACAAGCCTGCTGTCCGAAGTTATATATCCTGATGTAAGCAGGTTAATATCTCCAAGCTTAATAGCATATGCAATTCTGTTAAAAGGAGTAAGGGGAATACCTGCTTTTCCGTCGTAACGATATTCAACTTCCTGACCGCCTTCGGAAAAATCAAGCTCAGACTGTTTGGTGTTTACTATATAATATTCATCTTCTGCCTCGCCAAAATATATTCTCGGCTGGGTAATCTTGCTGTCAGTATCACCATATGCAAGGGGAATATCCCTTATAAGAAATTCAGGCTGACCTTCAGGAGTAACACGATTTATAGGACTTTTAACAATGCCGTAACCGTGAGTGTATTTCATATGGCGGTTTACATATGTGGCATTTGCCATATCCCCTGATTCAGACAATTCTCTCACAGAAATAAATGCTGCTTTTCGTTGCCCGTCTTCGGTATAGGGGACAACATCTGCATCCATAAACCGATAATAGTTTCGAATTCCCTGAAGCTGATTATAAGCAATCAATGTAGATTTGTGGTCAGTAATTCTAATATTATCCACGATTTCACGATTATTATTTATTACTTCTCTTGTAAGATTATTCTGTATGCTATATTCTGTTTCAATGGTGTCTGCAAGGTTGTAAGCATTTCTTGTAGCGTCAATATTATACTGAATATATTTACTTTCTCTTGCACCTTCATTGGGTTTTACAATAATTTGCTGAACAATTGCAGATGCACCGCCTGCCAGAACAAAACAAAGAGGATAAACCGCGATAGTAACAATCAAGTTTTTATATTTTCCCTTAAGAAGAAAAATAAGAGAAAAAATTATAATTGCTAAAAGTATAATAGGAATAATACGATAAAAATTAAGCCATATTGCTATATCTGTATATCCGCCGCCAATTCGCTCCCCGCCAGTAAAGAGAATATCCTCCATAGTAAAGCGGAAGCCAATAATTTTAATGGTAAAAAGAATAAGAATATTAATTACCAGATGTCTTATTATTCTTTTTTCTTCAAAAAGCACTTTGAAATTAACTGTTTCGTTTGTGCGTACACAATATAAATAGTAAACAGCAAGAGAATATATAAAGAGAATAATAAAGGTGGTGCTGAGCATATTACGGATAGTTATAAGAAGCGGACGAAGTAACATATAATAAGAAATATCCGCACCGAATATGGGGTCAGTCACACCTGAATCTGCTGCATAAAAGCCTGTGAGAATGTCTTTTGAGATTTCACCTGTAAAAAGCACCGAAACAATTATTCCAACTGCAAGGCTGATTGCAAATACCAACCACTTTTTTTCAAATATTGTTTCGCTTACTGTCATTCTGTTTAAATTTCTGCGGATAACCACACTCCATATATATGAAAGTATAAATCCCAGAATAAATATCCCTACAGCAGTAAGAGCTTTTGCAGAGATATTTTTTATCTGAGCAGACATAAACTCTGCACCAATTTCATTTACTTCTGCAAAATAAGTATAAATATTTATAAAAAAGGAAAAAAGTAATCCAACCAACAAAAGTAAAATTACACCTGTAATAAATTTTTTGTTTCTAAGCATATATAGCATCTCCTTTTAGAACAATGCTTCTACAAAGTCGGTTGGGGAAAAATCTTGAAGATTGTCAATTCCCTCGCCAACGCCGATATATCGTACAGGAAGCCGTTGTTCATTACATATGGCAATTACCACGCCACCCTTTGCAGTACCATCTAATTTTGTAAGGATAATTCCATTGATTTCAGCAATTTCTCCAAACAACTTTGCCTGAGAAAGAGCGTTCTGACCTGTTGTTGCATCAAGCACAAGAAGAGTTTCTTTTGTTGCTTCAGGAGCTTCTCGGTCTGCCACCTTCAGAATTTTTCTAAGCTCTTCCATTAGGTTTTTCTTGTTATGAAGTCTGCCTGCAGTATCTACTATTAAAACATCAGTTCCTCTGGCCTTTGCAGCATTTACAGCATCAAATACTACAGATGCAGGGTCAGAGCCTTCTTCATGCTTTACAATATCCACACCACTGCGGTCTGCCCATATCATAAGCTGGTCAATGGCAGCAGCCCTGAAGGTATCTCCTGCGGCAAGAAGCACCTTTTTCCCCTCTGATTTAAATTTGTATGCAAGCTTGCCTATAGAGGTGGTTTTACCTACGCCATTAACACCTATAACAAGAATAATTTTAAGTCCTGCTTTTTCAGTAGAAGGGGAGGCATTTTCGCTCATAAGCGATGATATAATGTTTTTAAGCTCAGTATAAAGCTCATCACTTTCAAAAATCTTCTTTTCTTTGGAGACTGCACGAAGCCTGTCTATAATTTCAAGAGAGGTTTCCACTCCCACATCAGCAGTGATAAGGGCTTCCTCTAATTCTTCAAATAGCTCCTCATCAACTTTTTTAAATGCCTTAAAAACTGTATCAACCTTATCTGTAAAGGAGCTTTTTGTTTTTTGCAAGCCCTCTTTTAGTTTATCAAAAAAACCCATTTTTATGTCCTTTCCAAAATTTTATTTTTTATAAGTATCAAGGTCAAGAGAAAGCAGGGTAGTAATACCCTTTTCCTGCATAGTAACTCCGTAAAGAGTATCTGCAATTTCCATAGTACCCTTTCTGTGTGTAATTAAAATAAACTGAGTATCCTCTGAGAATTTTTTTAAATAATCAGCATATCTAAACACATTAACATCATCAAGTGCAGCTTCAATTTCGTCAAATATGCAGAAATATGTAGGTTTAATTTTAAGTATTGCAAAAATAAGAGCTATAGCGGTAAATGCCTTTTCTCCCCCTGATAAAAGAGTGATGCTCTGAAGCTTCTTTCCAGGTGGCTGTACATCAATTTCCACACCGCTGCCCAGAATATCATCAGGGTCAGTAAGACGAATGCTTGCTTTACCTCCGCCAAACAGGTCAGAGAAGGTTTCGCCAAACTTTTTGTTAAGCTTTGAAAAGTTTTCCTGAAACATTTCGGTCATAATAACTGTCATTTCGGAAATTAGGTTGTTAAGATTACCCTTTGCTTCCTCCAAATCCTTCTTCTGCTCTGAAAGAAAATCAAAACGCTCTTTTTGAACCTTATATTCTTCAATACTATCTACATTTACATTTCCAAGAGCTCGTATGCCTGCCTTAGCAGATGCAAGCTGTTTCTGTGCTTCTGCCTCGTCACCAATATCGTTGCGAAGATTGTCGGCGGTGGAATATGTAAGCTCATATTCCTCCCACATTTTTGTAATAATATCCTCTTTGGTATCTTCAAGCCTTGATTTTTTTCCTTCAATACGTGCCAGCTCTTCCCGAAGCTTGTAGGTGTTTTCCTTAAGCTGTTTTATTTCGTTTTCTTTATCCTCGATGGCTTTTTCAAATTCCATACGCTGATTTCCAAGCTTATCAATATCATCCTCACCGTCATTTGTTTTAAGACGAAGGTCTTCTACTTTGTTTTCGTACATTATTATATTATTTTCATATTTTATAATGTCATCCTCCAAAGCTTCAATGTGAATTGACTTATTGGATATTTCCAGCTCTGTTGCAACAACAGAGTTTTCTGCATCTAACATCCAATCTGCGGCAACCTCCATAACCTTTTCGGATACTGCAAAATCAGTTCTTGCACGTGAAAGATTTTCGGAAATCTGTAAAAGATGGTTATTGTAGCTTTCCAGTTCCTTTTCCAAAGTTGCAATTTCTGATTCCATTGAAGATACCTGAAGCTTAGCTGTTTCGTTGCCTGTAAGCATATTCTCGTTTTCAGCAGAGGTACTTTTAATTATATTGTTTACCTTTTCTGCTTCATCCTCTAAGGATATAATTTTACTGCTTTCATTTTTAAGAGTAAGCTGAAGGTTTTCCAGTTTTGACTTTTCAGTAATAAGTGCAGACTTGCTTTGCCACATTTCTTCCTGAAGAGTATCGTATCTTTTTCTGTCCTCGCTGATTTTAACATTAAGCTTTTCAAGTTGAGAAGACAGTTTCTTTTTTATACTTTGTATCTCTTTTATACGTTCTGAAATTTTTTCTATCTCGGAATTTCTGGAAAGTGAATTACTGCTTCCTTTAGAGTAACCACCTGATACAGAGCCTCCGGGACTTAACACTTCGCCCTCTAAAGTTACCAGTTTAAATTTATATGAATTTTCTCTTGCCAGATTTATAGCATTATCAATAGTATCTATTACAACTGTTTTTCCTAAATGAGAGTTTATAATATCGTTAAATTTACTGTTTGTCTTTACAAGCTCTGATGCAATACCGATATATCCCTTTGCTTTTGAAAGGGAAGAATCATTTAGTAAATTTCCCTTAACGGAAGAAACGGGAAGGAAGGTTGCTCTGCCTGATTTTGTACTTTTAAGAAATTCAATTGCTTTTTTTGCATCTTCTTCTGTATCTGTTACGATATGATTAAGTGCTCCTCCAAGTGCAGATTCAATTGCAGAAACATATTTTTCCTCTGTATTTATAAGCTTGGAAAGAGGACCATGTATTTTGCAGGAAGAAAGACAGCCCTTTTCAGCCTCTTTCATTACTGCCCTTACACTGTTTGGATAGCCCTCCATAGTGTTTTCCAAAGTTTCCAAAGTGATTTTTTTATGGTCAAGAGATTTTTCTTCAATGGAAAGAGAGTCAATTTTTCCGTTTATTTCGGTAATATCCTTACTTTGACTTTCAATATCAGCGGAAAGGTTAGCACCTTGCTCCTGCAGTTCTTTTGCATTTTCTACAGTTTCTCTTAAATGTTTTGCTAACTGGTCAATTTCCTTCTGAAGCTGAACTTTTATTGTAACAGCAGAGGATTTTTCAGAAAGTATATCAGTCAGTCTTTCACGAAGAGAGGAGAAGTAAGCACTGCTGCTTTCAATTTTTGCAGAGTTTGAGGAAATTTCATTTTGTTTTTCCGCTAAAGATTCACGAAGATTTTTAAGCTTTTCGTTTGCAACTTCAATTGTAATATTTAAAGCTTCTTGCTCCTTTTCAAAATTACTGCATACAAGCTCAAGTTCTTTATGCTTTTGAGCTATAGAATTGTTTTCGGATTTTTTTTGGGAAATCTGTTCTTTTAAGGAAACAAGCTTTTCCCGTTGCATATTCATTTCGCCTTTTAAACGGAGAATGTCCTTTTTATGATTTTCAATATTTGTTTTAGTAAGCTGAATTTCTCCAAGTACTCTTGTAATTTCATTTTTCTGAGCATATATATTTGCCTTGCTCTGGTCAATAACTCCTTCCAGATGACGGTATTCTTCTTTTTTTGCAAGAAGTGCAAGCTCCTGAGCTTCCGTCTTTTTTTCTCCTGTTTCCTTGTTTTCAAGAGCAATTTTATATGTTTCCTCTATGGAAGAAAGCTGTTGGTCAAAAGAATCAAGAGTTTTAAGCCACAAATTGATTTCTAAGTTCTTTTGGACTTCTTTAAGCTGAAGATACTTTTTTGCTTTTTTAGACTGGTGTTCAAGAGGTGTTAAATTGTTGCCGATTTCATTTAGAATATCCTCAACACGGGATAAATTATCATTTGTAGAAAGAAGCTTTCTTTCGGCTTCCTCTTTTTTGTATCTGTATTTTGTAATACCTGATGCCTCGTCAAATATGTGACGTCTGTCTTCCGACTTTGCACTTAAAATTTCATCAATTTTGCCTTGACCTACAATAGAGTATCCATCTCTGCCAAGACCTGTATCCATAAATAGCTCGTGGATATCCTTTAAACGGCAGGTAGCATTATTAATCATATATTCACTTTCGCCTGAGCGATACACTCTTCGGGAAACGGAAATCTCATCAAAATCCATATTAAGGCTTCTGTCAGCATTGTCAATAACAATAACAACCTCAGCATAAGCCATAGGATTACGCTTGTCAGTACCGTTAAAAATAACGTCCTCCATTTTGCTTCCGCGAAGGGATTTTGCACTCATTTCACCCATAACCCAACGCATAGCATCAGCAATATTGCTTTTGCCACTGCCGTTAGGGCCAACAACTGCAGTAACCCCATCTACAAAATTAAGTTTTGTTTTCTCCGAAAAGGATTTAAAACCATGTAATTGTAAAGACTTAAAATACAATTAAAACACCACCGTTATTATGTTAAAATAAAAAAATCTACCTTCTTATATTTTACCATAAAAATGTACTAAATACAAGTTTTTTCTTGTGCCTTGTTGCAATTTTCAAATTATTGTGGTAAAATATAAAATGAGATATTATAGGAAGGTGTAGCCGTTTGGATACTATATATATAAAAGCAGAGGATATTAAGGGAATTCAAAAAGGAGGAGAAATCCTTCAAAAGGGTGGTCTTGTAGCATTTCCTACCGAAACAGTTTATGGTCTTGGTGCAAACGGACTTGATGAAACAGCGGTAAAGGAAATTTATGTTGCAAAAGGCAGACCTTCAGACAACCCCCTTATTCTTCATATTACCTCAATGGAGGATGCGGAAAAAATAGCATATTTAAACGATAATGCAATTAAAATGGCAGGGGTATTCTGGCCCGGACCTCTTACGATGGTGCTTCCTAAAAAGGATATTGTGCCAAAGGTTGTAACAGGGGGACTTTCCACAGTTGCAATACGAATGCCTTCAAATGATACAGCAAGGAACTTAATCAGCTGTGCAGGAGTGCCTGTTGCAGCACCAAGTGCCAACACATCAGGTAAACCCAGTCCTACAGATGCAGATGCTGTAAAACAGGATTTAGATGGTAAAATACATATGATAATCGACGGTGGTCAGTGTCACATAGGAATTGAATCTACTGTACTGGATTTAAGCGGAGAAGTCCCTATGATACTTCGACCCGGAGAAATAACTCTGGATATGATAAAAAAGGTGCTTCCCACCTGTGAAATGGAGCCTGGACTTTGCGATAGTGAAAAAACCTCTAAGGTGCCAAAATGCCCAGGTATGAAGTACAAGCATTACTCTCCTGACGCTCAGGTAATTGTGTTTGAGGAAAGCGGAAAAGGCAAAATTACAGAATATATAGAAAAATATAAGGATAAAAAAGTAGCTGTATATTGTAAAAACGGAGAAACCTATCCTGCAGAAAATGTGTTTTACTGGGGAGAAAATGCACACCATATGGCAAGAAAGCTTTTTTCAGACCTTAGAAATTTTGATAAATCAGGCTTTGAAATTGTTCTTTGTGTATGTCCTGAAATGTCACAGATGGGACAAAGTGTAAGAAACAGACTTTACAAATCAGCAGGGTATAACATAGTAAAATAGGTGATAAAATGGTAATAGAAAAAATGGAGGTTACCTCCTGCAAAAGTGTGGCGGAAATTGAAAAATTATGTTTTTCCACCCCATGGTCAAAGGCAAGTCTGGAAAATGAATTCAATCTTTCATATGCTCACTATTTCTGTGTAAAAGAACAAAATCAGGTCGTGGCATATGTGGGAGTGCATAATATATGCCAGGAGGGCGAAATTACAACCTTTGCCGTACATCCGGCCCATCGCAGAAAAGGATTTGGATACAGACTTTTAAAAGAGCTTATAAGCTATGAAAAAAAGCAAGGAATAAAACTTTTAAACCTTGAGGTAAGACAGGGAAATATACCTGCTGTCAGCTTATATGAAGGTCTGGGTTTTGAAAAGGTAGGAGTAAGAAAAGGATATTACCAAAACCCCACAGAGGATGGGATTTTAATGACTCTACACCTTTAAAAGGAGGAAATAAAATGGATATTAGCAGGGAATTTTTAATAGAAAGAAAGAAAAATGTTTTTGATTATATTTTAATGGGGCTTTTGTGTCTGGGAGCAATATTTGCTACAATTGCACTGGCGGGATTTTTGATTTTACAGCTTTATGGAATGTTTGCTGCTCTTGCCATTTTCGGTATCTGGTTTTTAGTTTATTATTTTATTTCATCAAGACATATTGAATATGAATACTGCGTAAGCGCGGGAGAAATGGATGTTGATACTGTAATTGGTAAAAAAAGACGCAAACATATTGTTACAGTTAATATAAAAGATGCAGATATTATTGCCCCGGCTACTGTAGAATATCATAATCAGTATGAAAAAGAGGGGATAACCGAGAAAATTAATGCTACATCGGGAGAAGGTTCTGCTCTTGATTTTTTCATTATTTTCAATGATGAAAAAGGCAATCTTGCCCGTCTTGTATTTACCCCAAATAAAGACATAATAGAGGCAATTAAGATGTACAATCCCAGAAACACTTTTTTGCCAGAGGAATAAAATATGAAACTTGTAAATTCACAACAAATGTATGCTTTGGAAAAACAGGCAGAGGATATGGGAATTTCTACTCTTGTGCTTATGGAAAATGCAGGAGTCAAAATGGCGGAATATATCCTTAACAATACTGATTTTACCCATATAGTTGTAGTATGCGGTGGAGGAAACAATGGGGGAGACGGCTTTGTAGTTGCAAGACAACTTTTTCTGGCAGGGAAAAATGTATCAATTTTTAAAGCATTCAAGGAAGAAAAACTTACAGAAAATGCACTTATAAACTACAATATAGTCAAAAATCTCAACATTAAATTTGTAAAAGAAAAAGATTTATACACATGTGATTTAATAGTTGACTGCCTTTTGGGAATAGGGGTAAAGGGCAGTGTAAGAGATGATATTGCTGATATAATAGACAGCATAAATGATTCAAAGGCGTATGTTATATCTGCTGATATGCCAAGCGGTATTTGTGCAGATACAGGGAAAATCTGCAAAAATGCAGTAAAAGCAGATGAAACTATAATAATGGGGTATGGGAAAACAGGTCTTTTTACAGGTGCAGGATATGCCTATTCAGGGAAAAAGACAGTAATTTCTATATCAATACCAAAAGCACATGACACAGGATATTATCTTACAGATGAAAAATGCCTTGAAAAATGGCAGGTGAAATCCACTCCCCTTGATAATAAAGGAACCAACGGAACAGTGGGCATAGTTGCAGGTGGGAAAGGTATGACAGGTGCTGCTGCACTTTCTGCTCTTGGTGCATTAAGAAGCGGGGCAGGTATTGTTAAGGTACTTGTACCTGAAAATTTATGCGATATACTGGAAACAAAGGTAACGGAAAGTATAACAGTTCCTCTTGACTGTCAGGATTTTCTTGATGAAAAAGGTGCACTGCAGGTTATTGAATATGCGAAAAACCTTTCTGTTCTTGCTATAGGTCCGGGTCTTGGACGAAGTGATAAAACGATTGCTGCTGTAAATAAAATATTAAAAAATGTAAATATTCCTGTTATAATTGATGCTGATGGAATATATGGAGTATCAAGGAATATAAATATATTAAAGGAAACAGAGTCAAATGTTATACTCACTCCTCATCCGGGAGAGTTTTCTTTCCTTACAGGACTGACTGTGGAGGAAATAGAGGCAGACCGTATAAATCTTGCTAAAAAGTTTGCTTCGGATTACAATGTAACACTTCTTTTAAAGGGTGCAGGCAGTGTTATTGCAACTCCTGATGGTGAAGTGTATATTAATCCTACGGGAAACGAGGGTATGGCAAAGGGTGGAAGCGGTGATGTACTTACAGGTATAATATCCGCTGTTATGGCAAAAGGCTGCGAAAACCCGGCTGCCTTTGGTGCATATCTTCACGGGAGAGCAGGAGATAAGGCGGAAAAGGCGTTGGGGAAAACCGCTATGCTTCCTTCGGATATTTTAAAATTCTTATAAAAGGAATAATGAATGAAAAAAATAAGCTTTTTTGTTTTTGTGCTTATGATAATCTGTCTGATGTCAGGATGCAAGGGTATGAAGGGTTATAATACATATGAAAGTGTATATAAAACCTATAATGAAATGGAAAGCTATAGTGCAACCGTATGTGTAACGGCATATTCCAACAATTCGGAAAACAAATATACACTAAAGCAGTTTTACAAAGCTCCCGATATGCAAAGAAGTGAATATGTTTCACAGGCAGGGGGAGGCTCGATTACTGTTATAAATGGGGATAAAGGAAAGATTTTTTCTGATTATTCATCAAGTCCTGTTGCTCTTGAGAAGGTAGATATTAAAGAAAAGGATTATCTGATGTTACAAACTTTCTTCAAGATATACTATTCCTCTGAGGAAACGGCAGTAACTACAAGCGGAAACAACTCAAAAGGGAAAATAACACTTGTAGCACAAACAGGGGACAGCAATCCTTATAAAAAAACTGCAGAGCTTATTATAGATAAGGAAAGCCTGAAACCAATAGAAATGACAATAACAGGCTTTGACGGAAAACCTTCTTTACGCATAGAATATAATGAGTTCGAACTAAACCCCGAACTTGATAATAAGTTATTTGAATAATTCACAAAGGATGATAGAAAATGATTGAAGGCGCACACAGAATATGGGCGGAAATAGACCTTGATGCTCTGGCAGAAAATATGAGGATTATAAAAGCCCATACTAATGTAAATTCAAAAATTATGGCAATAGTTAAAGCAGACGCATACGGTCATGGTATTGGAAATGTTGCAAAAACTATGATAAAAAACGGGGCGGATGCTTTTGGAGTTGCCTGTATAGATGAAGCGGTTCAGCTTAGAAAAGCAGGCTTTGACCAGATGATACTCATTCTGGGTGCAATTTTACCTAATGAAGTAGAGAAGGCTATAAAGTATGACATTACGACTACCGCCTTCGATTATGAATATGCTGAAATTTTGTCTGATACCGCTGTTAAAATGGGCAAAAAAGCAAGTGTGCATATTAAGGTTGATACAGGTATGCACAGAATCGGAGTTATAGCAGATAGAGATAATGCTGTGGAAAAAATACTTGAAATAGCACAGCTTCCAGGAATAGAAATAACGGGTATATTCTCTCATTTTGCTTGTGCTGATATGGCAGAGGATAACTTAAGTCACAAACAGGCAGAGTTATTTATGACTATTGTAAAAGCTTTAGAGAAGAAGGGACTTTCTATTCCCTGTAAACATATATGTAACAGTGCAGGAACATTTAAATATCCCCAGTATCATATGGATATGGTGCGTGTGGGAGTGGTATGTTATGGAATTTATCCTTCAAAGGAAATTTCCCCATGCGGACTTGTTCCTGTTATGAGTCTTAAAACGATGGTTTCAAGAATTGAAACACTAAAATCAGGAGAGAGCGTCAGTTATGGTGCTACTTACAAGGCTGAAGGAAATATAAAATGTGCAACCCTTATGGCGGGATATGCAGACGGATACTCCAGACTTCTTTCAGACAAGGTAAATGTTATAATAAATGACCGCTTTGTTAAAATTATAGGAAGAATTTGTATGGACCAATGTATGACGGACGTAACAGATGTCAATAATATAGCTGTGGGGGATGTTGCAACATTATTTGGCAGAGCAGGGGACAAGGAAATTCCTGTTGAGGAGCTGGCAGACATTATGGGCACAATAAATTATGAGCTTATATGTATGATCAGTAAACGTGTTCCAAGGATTTATAAAATGAATGGTAAATGCATTGATGAGCTGAATTACATAACACAATTAAGTAAACAGTGAAAATTTTGCATTTGCTTTTAACTCTTTTTAAGTGGTATAATATATGTATATGACTTTTAAGGAGGAGAAAAAGTGAGGGAATTAAAAATTCTAAAAGGTATTTCTGAAAAAATACTTCACTCTGCCTTAAAACGAAAAAAAAGAATTGAACTGAAAAAAGGCTATCGCTCCTGTGGAAGTATTAACCTTTCTATTGCCAATATGTGTATTAACGCCGATAATGAATCACTTTCGGCTTATGAGGAAAAATTGGCGGAGTGTGAAAATAAGTGATAATCAGGCGAGGAGATATTTATTATGCAGACCTAAGCCCTGTTATCGGCTCAGAGCAGGGAGGAATCCGTCCTGTTCTGGTTGTGCAGAATGATGTGGGGAACAAGTATAGTCCTACGGTTATTGCCGCGGCGGTCACCTCACAGATTAACAAGGCAAAGCTACCTACGCATATTGAAATTAAAGCGGAGGAATATGGTCTTACAAAAGATTCTGTTATATTGCTTGAACAAGTGAGAACAATTGACAAGCAAAGATTAAGAGATAAAATAGGAAAACTGGATTCAGGACTTATGACCAGAGTAAATGATGCTCTGAGCATCAGCTTTGGGCTGGAAGAATAATGATTTAAATCCACCGATATGTAGGAATGACTTACTATCGGTGGTTTTATTTTATTTCCTTTTAAAGAATATTTTAGAAAAAAATTTATAAAACTATTGACAAATGAAGGAAAAAGTGGTAAAGTATTATTAGCACTCAAAGTAGTTGAGTGCTAATAATACAAAGGCGGTGGGTAATAAGTGGAACTAAACGACAGAAAAAAGCGGATTTTACAAGCTGTTGTAAGTGATTATATTGAAACTGCTGAGCCTGTTGGCTCTCGTACCATTGCACGGAAATATGTTACTGACCTTTCACCTGCTACCATCCGTAATGAAATGGCAGACCTTGAAGAAATGGGTTATTTAGAGCAGCCTCATTCTTCTGCAGGCCGTGTACCCTCTGTAATGGGCTACAGGGTTTTTGTTGATAATATTATGGAAAAGTATAAGCTTTCTGTAATGGAAACAATCCGTATGCAGGAGGTTATGAATGAACAGGCACAGCAGTTTGATAAGCTGATTGAAAAAGCCTCTAGAGTTATTGCTTCTGTTACAAATTATGCTACAGTTGCAGTAAGCACTGGACATAAAAGAAGTAAGCTTAAAGCAATACAGATTGCACCTGTAAGCAGCAAAGAAATGGTGCTTATTATTGTAACCTTTGACGGTACAGTTAAAAACAAGCTTATACGGCTTAAAAATGATGTTGAGCCTGAGGATGCAGTTAGATTATCCAAAGAAATGACAGGCAGACTCAGCGGTCTTTCATTAAATGAAATTTCGCTGGAAACCATAAACTCCATAAAAAATGAATTTTATTCTTTAGAGGAGCTTGTTGGAGCAATAATCGGTTTTGTTTCGGAGGTAATAGGAGAAATTGATTCTAAACAGGTTATTGTAGATGGCGGAGTTAATTTGCTTAAATTTCCTGAATATTCAAATATTGAAAAGGCAAAGGAAATTTTGGAGGTGCTTGATAATAAAGAACAGCTTTCAAATATGATTTCACTTCCTATGCCTACGGGAAATAAGGTAAATATTCTTATTGGTGATGAAAAAAATGGTGTAAAGCTAAAGGATTGCAGTTTAGTACTTTGCAATTATGAATTTAACGGAAGCTCAGGAACAATTGGTGTTATAGGTCCTACAAGAATGGATTATGCAAGAGTTGTTTCGGCTCTGGAATATCTATGTGAGGGAATGAGACCCCAATTGGAAGGAGGCGTAACAAAGAATGACCAAGAAAAAAAGTGAGGAATTAAAAGAGCAGGAGGAAACTTTGGGTAAAGAGCCTGAAGGAGAGGAAACAGAGGGTACTAACCTTGAAGCTTTAAAAGAAAAAGCGGAAAAGGCAGATGAATATTTAGATAAATATCAGCGTACACTTGCCGAGTATGATAATTTTCGCAAGAGAACAGTTAAGGAAAAAGAACAGCTTGTAACAGATGCTAAAATTTATGCGGTAACAGGTCTTATTCCAGTACTGGATAATCTTGAAAGAGCAAGTGCGGCAGCCGAAAACGAAAGTGATGAAAACCCCTTAAAGCAAGGTGTTGAAATGATTTTTCGCTCAGTAATTGAAGAATTTGAAAAGCTGGGAGTTAAGGAAATTGAAGCACTTGGAGAAAGCTTTGACCCTAATTTTCACAATGCGGTTATGCATATTGAAGATGAAACAGTAGCAGAAAATACTGTTGTTGAGGTATTTCAGAAAGGCTATAAAATAGGGGATAAAGTTATAAGACCCAGTATGGTCAAGGTAGCAAATTAATAAAATATAATTTAGATTGGAGATAAAATTATTATGGGAAAGATTATAGGTATTGACTTAGGTACAACAAACTCATGTGTAGCAGTTATGGAAGGCGGAGAGCCTGTGGTAATTGCCAACCCTGAGGGTAACAGAACAACTCCTTCAGTTGTTGCATTTACTAAAAACGGTGAAAGACTTGTAGGTCAGGTTGCGAAGCGTCAGGCTATTACTAATCCTGAAAACACTATCAGCTCCATTAAAAGAGAAATGGGTAGCTCATATAAGGTAGATATAGAAGGAAAGGCATATACTCCTCAGGAGATTTCTGCTATGGTACTTCAGAAGCTTAAAGCTGACGCAGAAAGCTATCTTGGTGAAACTGTAACACAGGCAGTTATTACTGTTCCTGCATATTTTAACGACAGCCAGAGACAGGCAACAAAGGACGCAGGTAAGATTGCAGGTCTTGAAGTTCTTCGTATTATAAACGAGCCTACAGCAGCATCACTTGCTTATGGTATGGATAAGGGCGGAGCACAGAAAATTCTTGTATTTGACCTTGGCGGCGGTACTTTCGACGTATCTATTCTTGATATTGGTGACGGCGTATTTGAGGTTTTAGCAACTAATGGTAATAACCGTCTTGGCGGTGACGACTTTGACGATAAGGTTATGAACTATCTTGCAGATGAATTCCTTAAGGAAAGCGGTATTGACTTAAGAAAAGATAAAATGGCTCTTCAGCGTCTTAAGGAAGCTGCAGAAAAGGCTAAAATTGAGCTTTCAGGAATTGCAACAGCGAATGTTAACCTTCCCTTTATTACAGCAGATGCAACAGGACCTAAGCACCTTGATATTACTCTTACAAGAGCAAAATTCAACGAGCTTACTGCTGACCTTGTACAGGCAACAATGGAGCCTACAAAAAAGGCACTTGCAGATGCAGGTCTTTCAGTAGGTCAGCTTGATAAGGTAATTTTAGTAGGCGGTTCCAGCCGTATTCCTGCAGTTCAGGAGGCTATCAAGGCTCTTACAGGACAGGAACCTCATAAGGGCATTAACCCTGACGAATGTGTTGCTATTGGTGCGGCTATTCAGGCAGGTGTGCTTGCAGGGGATGTAAAAGACCTTCTTTTACTTGACGTAACTCCTCTTTCACGGGGTATTGAAACACTTGGCGGTGTTTGCACAAAGCTTATTGAAAGAAATACAACAATTCCTGCTAAAAAGAGTCAGGTATTCTCAACTGCTGCAGATAATCAGACTGAGGTTGAGATTAATGTACTTCAGGGCGAAAGAGAAATGGCAAGAGATAACAAATCTCTTGGTAACTTTAAGCTTACAGGTATTATGCCTGCTCCAAGAGGTGTTCCTCAGATTGAAGTTTCCTTTGATATTGACGCAAATGGTATTGTTCATGTAAGTGCTAAAGACCTTGGTACAGGCAACGAACAGAATATTACAATTACTGCCAGCACAAATCTTTCTGATGAAGAAATTGATAAGGCTGTAAAAGAAGCAGAAATGTTTGCAGAAGAAGACAAAAAGCGTAAGGAAGAAATTGAAGTAAGAAACAACGCTGAAAATATGGTATATCAGTGCGAAAAAACACTTGGTGAACTTGGCGACAAGGTTACTGAAGATGAAAAGAAGCCTATTACAGATGAAATCGAAAAGGTGAAAGAGGCTCTAAAGGGTACTGACAGCGAAGCTATTAAAAATGCAACTGATGAGCTTATGAAAAAATTTGGTGAAATCTCACAGAAAATTTATGCACAGGCTCAGGCGGCACAACAGGCTCAGGGTGCTGATGCAGGTTCAAATCCTGAAGATGAAGAATTTAAGGTTGTAGATGAAGATAAATAATTTATAGGGAAATGGCTGTGCCAAAAGCACGGCCTAACCCTTTTTCGGGGGATATAAATGGATAAAAGAGATTATTATGAAGTTCTGGGTGTAAATAAAGGTGCATCTGACACTGAAATTAAAAGTGCATACAGAAAGATGGCAAAAAAATATCACCCTGACCTGCATCCGGGAGATAAACAGGCAGAAGCAAATTTTAAAGAAGTAAACGAAGCTTACGCTGTGCTTAGCGACAGCGAAAAAAAAGCCAGATATGACCAGTTTGGACACGCTGGGGTTGACCCAAGCTATGGCGGTGGTGCCGGTGGCTTTGGCGGTTTCGGCGGAGGCTTTCAGGATATTGACCTTGGAGATATTTTTGGAAACATCTTTGGCGGAGGTTTCGGTGGCTTTGGCGGAGGCAGCTCCAGAACCAGAGGCCCGAAACAGGGCAGAACTCTTGAAATGGGTCTTAATATTACCTTTGAAGAAGCTGTTTTTGGCGTAGAAAAGGAAATATCCTATTATAGAGTTGAGGATTGCGGAAAATGTAACGGAACTGGTGCAAAGGCAGGAACATCGGCTGAAACCTGTACAGCCTGCGGTGGCTCAGGGCAGGTGAAAAGTGCACAAAATACTCCTTTTGGTCAGTTTATGACCACCAGAACCTGTACAGTTTGTAATGGTGCAGGTAAGATTATTAAGGAAAAGTGCCCTGATTGTGATGGTAAGGGTAAAGTACGCAGAAAAATTAAAAAGACTATTAAAGTGCCGGCAGGAATTGCTGACGGTCAGGCAATACAAAACAGCGGCGGCGGTGATTGCGGTTCAAACGGTGGTCGTCCCGGTGATTTGTATATACAGATAAATGTGGCAAAACACTCGATTTTTGAAAGAAAAGGTCAGGATATACACTGTGAAGTGCCTATTACCTTTGTACAGGCAGCATTGGGGGCAGAAATTGATGTGCCTACCTTATACGGAAAAGAAAAGGTTAAAATTGCAGAAGGCACTCAAAGCGGAGAGGTTATCCGCTTGAAAGGTAAGGGCGTACCTTTCTTAAGAAGCTCAGCAAAGGGAGATCAGTACATTAAAATTGTAGTGGAAGTACCCAAAAATCTTACTGCAAAACAAAAAGAGTCACTTATGCAGTTTGGTGAGCTTTGTAATGATAAAAATTACAATAAACATTCAAGCTGGTGGGATAAAATTAAAAAAACCTTTGATTAATAAAGGTGAATTTAAAGACAGAGATGAAAAAAATCATCTCTGTCTTTTGTTTTTTAAACAATGAAATATAATTCATAATCTTCCTTGTCATAATTCTGAACTTGTACTAATAGAATTATATAAATCAAAGTTTGCAGGAGATGAAAATTGTGATATGCACAGGAAAAAGTAAAGGAATAATAGGTCTTTTAAAATATTTCCCTATCCGTATATATGAAGCTTTAGGGAAAACACCTGTAATATGTCTGGAATATGCCGAAGAAGTGCGTATGGGAGCAGGCAAGCCTCTTATGATTTTTCAAAATGGAATTTGCAGCTATATAACCTCTGAGGGAAAAATAACTTCAAATTCTTCACAAGGTATATGGACAAGCAAAGAAGAACTGGAAGAAACCCTCAGACTTTTATGCGACGGCTCAGTTTACACAATGGAGGAAAATATAAAAAACGGATATATTACCCTTTCGGGGGGGCACAGAGTGGGAATATGCGGAAGCGGTGTGATAAGACAGGGCAAACTGGAAAATCTCCGTGATATATCTTATCTGAATATAAGAATATCAAGAGAAATAATAGGTGCATCAGATGAAATAATTGACTGCATATTAGAAGGTGGAATAAAAAACACTCTTATAATTTCTCCGCCGGGAGGAGGAAAAACCACTATGCTTAGGGATATATGCAGAGTGGTGGGAGGCAGTGACAGATATAACTATAAGGTAGGAGTTGCAGATGAAAGAGGAGAAATAGGAGCTTCCTACAGAGGAATGCCTCAAAATAACATCGGAGTGCGTACTTGTATTATGGATGGAGTACCAAAAGCAAAGGGAATGGAAATGATGCTTCGGTGTATGGGGATTGATGTTATGATAACAGATGAAATAGGAACTGAAGAGGATAAAAATGCCATAGCCCAACTGCTCAGGTGCGGAGTAAAGGTAATTGCATCTGCTCACGGAAACAGCCTTGAGGATATAAAGTCAAGAGAACATACAGCAACACTGCTTGGAAAAGGGAAATTTGAAAATATAATAATACTAAAAGAAAAAAAGGTAGAGGGGTTGATAAGACTTGATGCTTAAAATATTATCAGCAGGGTGCATAATAATGTGCGGATTTTTGTTAGGAAGCTTGGTGGAAGAGAAAACAAAACACAGAAAAGAGGATATATGTGACTTATTAACAGCTTTAGATAAAATGAAAAGGGATATAGTTTTTCTTTCGTTGCCAATTGACAGAATATATCAGGAATTATCAGGAAAATGCAGAGTAGGAAAAATGTTTGAAAGGATAAGTTTAAGCGGAGAAAAAAATCAGGAAAAGCTGTGGGAAGAAAATCTGAACATCCTTGGAACACTTAAAAATGAGGATATGCTTCCAATTTTATCCCTTGCAAAAGAGCTTGGGAAAGGTGACAGGGAACTATCCGGCAGGCAAATAGATATTTGTATGGAGATTTTAAAGAAAAACCTTGAAAAAGTAGAAAACGCCTGTAACAGGGAATGTAAGCTGTATCCCCGTTTAGGACTGTATGGTGGTATTCTTATTATAATACTTATGATGTAAAAAGCAGGAAAGGAAATTAATTACTATGGAAGTAAATTTGATTTTTCAGGTTGCAGGTGTAGGACTTACTGTAGCAGTTATATATCAATTGCTGGCAAGAGCAGGACGTGAGGACCAGGCAATGCTGGTATCTGTTATGGGAGTAATAATAGTACTTATGATGGTTGTATCTCAGGCAAAGGAGTTATTGGAAACAGTAAAAAGCCTGTTTGATTTATAAAGGGTGAAAAATATGCTACATATATTTTGCGGAGGAATTGCCATAGGAGTAATTGCCCTTTTAGTAGGAGAATTCAAAAAGGAATATGGAATTCTTGTTTCATTATGCGGGGGAATAGTTCTTCTCATATGGGTGCTTCCTCAGATAAATAATATAATAAGCTTAGTTGAAAGTGCTGCAGAAAAAGCTGATATTAATACCTCCTATGTAGGAATTGTAATTAAATGTTCGGGAATTGCCTGTATATGTGCAATATGCAGCGGAATTTGTCGGGATATGGGGCAAGGAGCACTGGGAACAAAGCTGGAACTGGCAGGGCGTATTACCATAATGGTAACTGCACTTCCTGCTATCGGAGCATTACTCAGCCTGATAGAAGGGATAATATGAAAAAGAGTTTTTTTGCAGCACTTGTGTTAATAATACTAATTATTATATTTCCCTTATTTGTTTTGGGAGAGGAAACAGCTCTTGACAGACAGATTGATACTTCGGGCATTCCTCAGCTTAATGAGCTTACAAAAAGTGCAAGGGAATTTGACGAAGATTTTGATTTTGAGAGCCGTGTGCGGGAGGAGATTTCAGGTCAAAGGCGGGAAGGTGAATGGAAAAACATACTGGAAAACTGCGTTAATTTATTTTTTGGCTCTCTTAAAAGCACTGTAGCTGATATTGGGAAAATAATGATTACAGTTATAATTTTTGGAATTATTCTAAGGCTTATCCCTGAAGGGACAACCTGTGAAATTGCCTTTTATTGCACCTATGCGGTAATATTCAGCATTTGTCTTTTAAGCTTTACCCAGGCGGCACAGGTGGGGAAGGATGCAGTAGCACAGCTTAATTTCTTTGTGAAAGGTGCGGTGCCTGTTATGTGCAGTCTTGGTGTGCCCAGCGGACAAATTATATCCTCAACTCAGATTGCTGCAATAATAGGAGGTATATGTGTTGTAACGGAAGGAGCTGAGCGTATATTAATGCCCTTTACCTGTCTTATGGCATCACTTGCGGCGGCAAATAATCTTTCGGATGAGATATCCTTTAAGGGGCTGGAACAAACAATAAAAAAGGTAATTATGTGGTTTATAGGTATTGTTATGACGGTATTTGTTTCTCTTTTGAAGGTAAGAGGAATAACAGGAGCAACTATTGATTCTGCGGGAGGGAAGCTTGTAAAATTTGCAGTGGGTAATATGATACCTTTTGTGGGAGGGATAATTTCAGATTCTTTAGAAAATATTATATCCTACAGCAAAGCAATAAAAGCGGGATGCGGTGCAGTAGGAATTATAGCAGTAATATATATGGTGCTTCCCCCTGTAATGAAAATATTTGGTATGCTTATTGCCTTTCGGTTAAGCGAAATGATAACATCACCTGTTGCAGACAGAAGAATATCCGGAGCAATCAGTAATTTTTCGGATATTTTAGGTCTGGTGCTGATTATTGTTGTAACTATAAGCATACTTTTTATTATTGCTATTGGGAGTCTTGCTATATGAATTTTTTGTCAGGATATATTTTCACACTTTGCAGCGGGATTATAATATGCTCTGTTATTTTTACAGCAGTACCTTCAAGTAATGTAAAAGGTACTCTTAAGGCTGTAATTGGAATAATAATTGCACTTATAGCATTATCTCCTATTACATATAAAGGGGAAGAAAAATTTGAAATTAACAAAGAAATTGATTTAATAGACGAAGAAAAAAATGAAAATATGAAGGAGCTTACAAAAGAGCTTGCCCAGGAAGATGTAAACAAAAAAATATCACAGGAAAATCCCTCGCAGAAAATAAGATTCTGGTACGACGAAGAGGGGAATATTATAGGAGCAGAGGTTAAAGAAGATGGAAAAGAAACTGAGTACTACGGTTATTTCCCTGATAAAGAGGAATAAAAAAATTTTGGCAATTTTACTTATTTTATGTATTGGAATAATGATTTTTACTTTTTCTGGAAAGAATAATAATGTAAAAAAGGAAACTTCTATACAAAGGAACGAAATTGAAATCCGTCTGGAGAAAATACTTTCTGGTGTGCAGGGTGCAGGTCAGGTAGAAGTTATGATTGTGTTTAAAAGTGATGGCAAAGAGGATATTGCTATGAATACACAGTATTCACGGGATGAAGACGGAAAGATTAAAAGTGAACAAAGTGCGGTGCTTAGCAGTAACAGGGAAGCAATTGTAGTTCAGAAAAAAATTCCTGATGTACAGGGAGTAATTATTATTGCAGAGGGTGCAGATGATGAAGAGGTACGGGAAAATTTAAAAAAAGCAACAGTTGCAGTATTGCCTGTACTTTCTCACAGGATAGAGGTGTTTACAAAAGCTAAAACATGAGAATATAAAAGATAAAAATGCATATATATTAATATAGCTATTTTTGAAAGGATGTTTAACGTTGGAAAAAAACAGAAAATATATTGTTCTAACTATTTTAGTGGGTATGGTTGCTATTGCAGGATATCTGAATTGGAGCTATAACGACACAGGAAATACTGCTCAGGTGTCAGAAAATATAGGTGAAGCAACTATGGTGGACAGTAAGAAAACTGAGGAAAAGAAGGAAACAAATAAAGAAGATAAAGACATTCTTTTGCTTAGTGAGGCAAAGTCTGCCAAGGATAAGGGAAGAAGTAAGGCTATGGAGCTTCTTAATAATGTACTGGAAAATGAAAAATCAGACAGCAATGCAAAAGAAAATGCCTTAAGTGAGCTTACCGCTATGGCAAATAATATGGAAGCGGAAGGGGTCATTGAAGGCATACTTAAAACTAAAGGGTATGAAAAAAGTGTGGTATTTATAACTGACAAAGTGGCAACAGTTGCAGTTAAAACAGATAAACCTTTAACAGGAACTGATGTTGCAAAAATTCAGGATATTGTTAAATCCAACGGCTCTGTATCAGGTGAGAAAATTACCATAACTGAGGTGAAGGATTAATATAAATCAAGGGTGTAACAATTTCCGATTTCAAAACAGGAATTTAATTTTTCAGGGACAAAGTACCCTGAAACAAGCTGTAAAAGACTGCCTGAGGATAGTGAAAAGTCCGCAGGCTTTTTTTTCTTATTTCCTTTAAAATCATATACTCCCGAATTTTCTTTTACTATATCATCATTAAGGAAAAAATTAAATGGACAAGGAGCGCTTAAGGTTTTCAAAAAAAGCTGTGCATTTACTACTCCTCCCATAGAAACAGAAACAAGTTTTGCATCACCCTTTAATTTTTCTGTGGGAAAATCAGGAGGAAGCATAGCGGAAAAAGTTCCTGTTGAGAATATATAGGACAGGGCAGAAAGGTCACCGATACACTCTTCGCACTTACCTGTTTTATCGTTATAAATGGCATATGCCATTACTTTTTCTCCCCTTAAAGCACCAAGACAGGTCAATTGTGATGATGAATAATCTCTCATCTTCACGCTGAAATAGTCTTTTCTGGCTACTATTCCGCTGTAGCTTTTACTATATGTTTTGTAGCAGTCGTAAAGTCTTAAATCCGTTAACTTAAGAGGAGAAATATCAAAAATCTCCTTGGGTTTTTCAATACGGCAATTTTCTGCTTTTATTGCTCTTGAAAAGGGCATATGCCCTAAAAATTTATAAATATCAGGATTTACGGGAGTATAAAAAGCAACTGCAATATCACCTATAGAGTACATCTTTTTCATATATTCTTTAAGGAGATTTTTTGCGATTCCCATACCACGATACTGGGGAAGTGTAGAAACTCCTGCAATAATTACTGCAGGATATTCTTTGCCCGATAAAATTATAGGAAGTCTGTAACCATGAAGACAGGAAATAATTTTACCATCTGTTTTTTCGCAAAAGGAAAGAGAAGGGTCGAATCTTTCTGTGAAAAACCAATCAACAAATGCATCACTGTCAAGAAAAATATCCTGCCATATTTTTTTAAGCTGTGGTATATCTGAAAATGTTGGTGTATAAAGCATAAAAACCCCTCCTTTACATATAAATAAACCCTCTTTGGAATTTATTGTACCACAAAGAGGGTTTAGTGTCAATCTAAACAGTTTTTACATTGTTAAAATGCCGTTTTCCGACTCAAGCAGAATTAAAATATCCTCCTGAACGCCTGTGACTGCATTAAAATAAACCAAAAAGTTTTTATCATTTACATTTCCCTTAAACTCATAGCAAAGCACTTCTCCCTTGCTGTCGGTGGGAATATAGCAAAGACTTACACTCTGCACATTAAGATTTGGATTTATAAGAGCTTCTGCCTGCTGGCGGGGAATAATGTTCTGTGGGATTTCCCTTGTTTTGTTATTAAATAAATAGCCGTTTGCTTCTATTCCCAGACACTCACCGTTGTCAAGGGCAATTTTAACCTTTATAAGGTCAGGATACATTATAACATCCTTTTCCATATAGGCAAAATTTATAGTTGCAACATTTTCCCGAGCATCATAATAGCTGTTTGTCATATTCTCATATCCGTGCTCTTTTAAAAAAGCGGAAGCTTTTTCAATGGCGTCGGTGACAGAAATTTTAGAAGATTCAGGATTACGGCTGTTTAAAAACCAGGAAACTTTTCCGCCCTTTTTAGTAATTTCAATAGTTATGCGTGTTTTGTTTTTACTGCTTTTAGGATATGCCTCGAAAATATAGGAAGGAAGCTTGCCCTCCTTTTCTCCTGCGGAGCGTATAATATAATTATCATTTTTTATAAAGTCTTCTGCAATCTTTATCGCATCTCCTTCGCTGATAGTTTTTGCATCTTTTAAAGCAGAATACTCTATAGTATCAATGTGAGAAGAAAATGGCCCGTCATATACAAGTGCGGGATAATCTGTCATTTCTTTTTCAGAGGAGGAAAACTCATTTGATAGTGTAGTGGCATTTTTATTTTTGTTTTCGCTTTTTTTAAGCCTTTCCATAGAAAGATTTCCTTTATAAAAAGCTTTCTGGGTTTTTTCAAGTCCGTTTAAAAGCTTATCACAATAATCTGCAAGAGAAATAATTTCCTGATAGTTTTTGTCTGTAATGCTGTTTCCGTTTGCAGCCTGCACCGCAAGATGATTTGAATATGCACCTACCTGTGCAAGAAATTTCTCGGTATTGTCAAGCTGAGTATCTGATAAAGGAAGCTGACCTATACAGGAAATAGCAGAGTTGGAATATCTGCCGATTTCATTTGAAAGCTTTACCATCTGGGAGGGGGAAGATACCAGCATACCCTTTATAAGAGCATTGTCAATATCCCTTATACAGTCTGTTAAATCAGCAAGAGAACGGCTGTAAGAATGATTAAGAGTTTTTTTGTACTGTCTTGCCGTTATATACCCGCTTATTGCACCAAGCACGGCTATTAAAGAAATTATAGCAAGTAAGGTAACTAATATATTGTATCTGTGTTTTGTTCTTTCGCTCAATTTCATCTCCTCCTTATCTTGCAAAAACGTGATTACCTATACGGCAGATTACTTCTCTTGAATATATCCATTTGTTTGTTGTTTTTGCAGGGTTATAGTAATAAATTGCACCACCTGAAGGGTCCCAACCGTTCATAGCATCCATACAGGCTTTATAAACGGTGGAATTTGGGTCAATGGGTACATCTATTTGTCCGTCACTTACAGCAGTGAAAGCACCAGGCTGATAAATTACACCTGCAATTGTGTTGGGAAATGATGAGTGATCAACTCTGTTTAAAATTACTGCTGCCACAGCTACCTGTCCCGTATATTCTTCTCCACGTGCTTCTCCGTTTACACATCTTGCTAGAATTTGTACGTCATTGGAATAGTTTGAACCGCTTGCATAAGCCTTTTGCATACGGATATTCTGAGAGTTTTCTGCTCCTATAGCAGTAACAATAGTAAAAAGTGCGGTAAATAATAAAATTCCTCGTGATAAATATTTCATATTTTCTCTGCCTTAACTTTTTAAGGCTCTCCTTTCGCCAATTCTTTAATTTTCCATTTTATTTGTATTTCAGGTGCTTTACATATTTGTTTTTTTGTTTCAGTGGAAAGCCTATTCATACTTTCTTTTGGGAAATCTGCTGTTTCATTTACAAAGCATAGGGGAGGGTACATTACACACCACCAGTTTTCGCCTTTTCCTTCACCTATAACCACACGTACAGCATTATAATTTCCGGGAGGAAGAGTAATACTTCCGTAGGTTTTTTCAGGAAAATAACAAACCTGTGCGGAAACTTTTATGTCATAAAAATATCCTTCCTCCTGCACAATATCAAGGGCAACCTCGCGTAAAAGTGTAAGATTTTCTATTGCAAGCAGTTCTGCATTTTCTGCATTTTCTGCCTCCTTTATAAAGCTTTCTGACACCTGTAAAATTCTGTCCCTGACTTTTAATTTCAATTTTTGGTCGAAATCAGAATTGCTGTTTGCAATAACGTGAAATCTCAATATTTCTCCGTCAAAAGCCACCGCTTTTTTTGTAGGTAAAGTAGATATGAACAGCATAGCGGACAAGCATAAAAATAATGCCCTTTTAGGTACGGAAAATAATCCCTTAAACATATAAAAACTCCCTTTTGAAATATCTTTTAACTTCTCTTGTTAAAATATTTTTGCCAGCCTTATGATTTCTTATACTCATATTTTAAAAAATACTTATAAATACTTGACAAATTTGCTTATAATGGGTAGAATATTATATAGTTGATAATTTTATCGCATTAAGATATAGAATGGAGATTTGATATGTTAAACACAGAAAAAACAATGGAAAAAATTGTTGCTCTTTGCAAAAGCAGAGGTATTATTTTTGCAGGCTCTGAAATATATGGAGGCCTTGCGAATACTTGGGATTACGGACCGCTTGGCGTTGAACTTAAAAACAACGTAAAAAAAGCCTGGTGGAAAAAATTTGTTCAGGAAAGCAAATATAATGTTGGTCTTGATTCCGCAATTTTAATGAATCCTCAGACTTGGGTAGCCTCAGGTCATATTGGCGGTTTTTCTGACCCATTAATGGATTGTAAGGAATGTAAAACACGCCATAGAGCAGACAAGCTTATAGAAGATTATGTTGCACAAAACGGTATTGATTTTAATCCAGCTACGCTTGATGATGCGGGTATGCTTACATATATTAACGAGAACAAGATTGTTTGTCCTTCTTGTGGCAAACTTAATTATACTGATATCAGAAAATTCAACCTTATGTTTAAAACCTTTCAGGGTGTAACAGAGGACTCAAAATCTGAAATATATCTTCGTCCTGAAACTGCACAGGGTATTTTTGTAAACTTTAAAAATATTCAAAGAAGTTCCAGAAAAAAAGTTCCCTTTGGCGTAGGTCAGGTTGGTAAATCCTTCCGAAACGAAATTACTCCGGGAAACTTTACTTTCAGAACAAGAGAGTTTGAACAGATGGAGCTTGAGTTTTTCTGTAAACCCGGCACTGACCTTGAGTGGTTTGCATACTGGAAAGATACCTGTGCCAACTGGTTATATTCTCTTGGTATATCTAAAGACAATTTAAGACTTCGTGACCATGACCCTGAAGAACTCAGCCATTATTCAAATGCAACTACTGACTTTGAATTTATGTTCCCATTTGGTTGGGGAGAGCTTTGGGGAATTGCGGACAGAACGGATTTTGACCTTACTCAGCATCAAAACGTTTCTGGGGAAAATATGGAATATACTGACCCCTATACAAACGAAAAATACATTCCTTATGTAATTGAACCTTCTCTTGGTGCTGACCGTGTTACTCTTGCGTTTCTTGTGGAAGCATATGACGAGGAAACAGTAGGGGAAGGAGATACCCGTGTGGTACTTCATCTTCATCCTGCACTTGCTCCGTATAAGGCAGCAGTTCTTCCTCTTTCCAAGAAGCTTGGCGAGGGTGCTGAAAAAGTATTTGAAATGCTTCAGAAAGACTTTAGTGTGAATATGATGACGCAGGAAGTATTGGCAAAAGATACAGAAGACAGGATGAAATCGGTACTCCGTTTTGCATTACTTATGACTTTGACAGCGAGGAAGACGGCTGTGTAACAGTTCGTGACAGAGACACAATGACTCAGGAAAGAGTAAATATTGACCAGCTTACTGCATATATAAGTGAGAGAATAAAATTCTAAATATTATATAAAGAATTTACTTGCTTGCGTATTTAGGCAGAAAGGGTTATGGATATATGAAAAAGACAATTAAAAATAAAAATGTTTTTTTTGTCCTTAGCGATATTATTGCAATTATCCTGGCATACTTTATATCAATTCATTTTAAATATATCCTGGAGGACGCGGTACAGAAATATTTTACTATTGATACTTGGGTTAATATTGCCCTTGCTATAGTTTTATATATGGCATTTTTTATTAGTGGGAAAATATACAAAAATATCATAAGATATGTTTCCCCAAAGCTTTATATTTATATAGCTATGCTTACTGTATGTGTAGGCGGAGTTTTAACTGTAATATCTTATGTTTTCAGCGATTATCTTCTTAATTGGAAATGCAATCTTCTTGCAACCGTATTCATATGTGCATTTGTGAGCGGTGCAAGAGCATTTGCAAAGTTGTTATACGTTGAACATTCGCGAAAATGGAAAAATAATAATCTGAAAAATGTGCTTGTAATAGGTGCAGGTCAAGCAGGTGAGTGGATTGTTCATTCAATTAATGAATCTTCTTCTGCAAATTATAAAATCTGTGGTATGCTGGATGATGACCCAAGAAAAAAGGATATGCTTGTAAGAGGAATACCGGTGCTTGGAAGCATTGATAAGGTTAATGAAATTTGCAAGCAGAGAAAAATACAGGAAATTATTATTGCTATACCTTCTTTGGTTGGAGAAGGGAAAAAGCGTATAATTGAGCTTTGTGCACAGGTAGGTATAAAGGTAAGAACTCTTCCTTCTATTAATGATATTGTTTCCTTTAAAGATTTAGCCGAAAATGCTGCAAATCATGTTCGTGATGTGAGCATTGAGGATTTACTTGCAAGAAAACCTATTGTTCTTAATAATGAGCAGTTGCACGAAGAAATAAAAGATAAAACTGTCCTTGTTACAGGGGGCGGTGGATCTATTGGCTCAGAGCTTTGCAGGCAAATTGCAAAACACAGTCCTAAAACCCTAATAGTTTTGGATATTTACGAAAATAATGCATATGACCTGCAAATGGAACTGGTGCATATGTATCCTGAAATGGATTTAAGAGTTGTTATTGCTTCTGTAAGAGACAGGCTTAAAATCAGACAGGTATTTGAAGAATACCATCCTCAGATTATTTTCCATGCGGCAGCACATAAACACGTTCCGTTAATGGAATATAATCCTGGTGAATCAATTAAAAATAATGTTTTCGGAACATATAATGTGGCAAGAGCAGCAGATGAATATGGTGCTGAAAAATTTGTTTTAATATCTACTGATAAGGCTGTTAATCCCACAAATATTATGGGTGCTACAAAGCGAATCTGTGAAATGATAGTCCAGTCTATGCAGGAGATAAGTAAAACAGAGTTTGTTGCAGTGCGTTTTGGTAATGTACTTGGAAGTAATGGCTCGGTAATTCCACTTTTCAAAAAACAGATTGAAAACAGAGAACCCCTTACTGTTACTCATAAAGATATCATACGATATTTTATGACTATTCCCGAAGCGGCACAGCTTGTACTTCAGGCTGCCTGTTATGCAAAGGGCGGGGAGATTTTTGTCCTGGATATGGGAGAGCCTGTAAAAATATATGATTTGGCACTCAATCTTATAAAGCTTTCGGGCCTTAAGCCATTTGAAGATATTGATATTATAATTACAGGACTAAGACCTGGAGAAAAGCTTTACGAAGAATTGCTTATGGATGAGGAAGGACTTAAAAATACGGAAAACAGTAAGATTTTTATTGGACATCCTATATTTACTAATATGGAAACCTTGAAAAAATCCCTTGATAAGCTTGAAAAGGCTATGATTATCCAGGATAAAGAGCAAATTAAGGATATTGTGGCAGAGGTTGTTCCTACTTATGTAAGAAACCCTAATAATAAAAAACAAGAAGAAGTAGAAGAACAAAATATTTGTTAAAATGTAAAAAAACCGAGCAAAATTGCTCGGTTTTTTGTTTTAGTGGGTTACTACTGCTCCTTCTACGGGAGTGTTAGTATCAGGAGGAGTTGGAGAAGTTTCTTCATTTGAAGGAGGAGTTTGTTCAGGGTTTTCTTCATCTTCATTTTCAGTTTCTTCTTCTGTTTCCTCAGGTTCAGGTAATGGATGGTTACCATCACAATATTTAACTAGGTTACTGTTAACGTACGAATAAACAGTTTCGCATTCTTCGGATGCAAGCTTGCCTGTGTATGCACAAACAGACGCTCTTCTTACCCCTGATGGTATAGTATCAAAGCCTATATCATCAAGGTCAGCGTGAATTTTACGCATAACTTGTGTCCATATTCTTTGAGGAGCATTAATGGTAGCACCATCACTCATAGGTTTTGAGTTATCATTACCTACCCAAACCCCACCTGTATAATATGGAGTAAAGCCCATATACCATTTATCTACATAATTATTTGTTGTACCTGTTTTTCCGCCGCAGCTCATACCACTTATAGCACCTGCCATACGTGTAGCAGTATCCCTTAGTATTTCGGTTATCAAAAAATTAGTTTGTTCATTAAATACCTTTTCGGTTATTTGCTGACTTTCTAAAATTACCTTTCCGGAGTGGTCAACAACTTTTGTATAGCAAATTGGACTAATCCATTCTCCGTGATTAGGAAATGTACAATAGGCAGCTGTCCATTCAAGTACGCTGACACCTGTTGTAAGACCACCAAGAGATACAGCGAGATTTTCGTCATTTTTATGAATAGAAGAAATATGATACTTGTTTTTCAAATATGAAAGGCTTACATTTACTCCCATTTTATGAACAGTTTGTACAGCAGGAGTATTCATTGACTGAATAATAGCTTCCTGTAAGGGAACCCGTCCTTTATATCCTGCATACCAGTTCTGAGGCTTATATCCGTTTATATTAATAGCCTTATCTTCTACCACATCACCGGTACCTGAATATATACCTCTCTCAAGAGCAGGGCCATAAACAGCAAGTGGTTTCATAGTAGAGCCGGGCTGTCTGTAAGTATCAACTGCACGATTTAAAACAAGGTCACCGGGTTTTTGACCTGCACCGCCCACAACACCCTTTACCTGTCCGTTCATAGGATTCATTATTACCATAGCTGCCTGTACGCTGCCGGCAGTAGTGTAAAGACTTCTGTTTTCCAGTACATCCTCCATTGACTTTTGCACAAAGGGGTCAACAGTTGTGTAAATTGTAAGTCCGCCGTTATAAATCATACTTTTAGCAACAGCTTCAGTATAACCGCCTTTTTCGACAAGGTCGTTTGTAACTTGCTCAATTACATATTCTGTAAAATAAGACTGTTTAGGGTCAACAATTTCTGATGAGGGAGTGGATTTTATATCCAATTTATAGTTTATCGCTTCTTCGTATTCTTCCTGTGATATCATATCCAGCTCAAACATTTTCTTAAGTACAAGTTCTTGTCGCTGTTTATTGTTTTCAGGGTTTGTAATGGGATTATACTTGCTAGGATATTTCGTAATACCAACAATGGCTGCACATTCTGCCAAATTAAGGTCAGATACATCTTTACCAAAATATGCGTGAGAAGCCGCCTGAACACCGTTTCCATAACCAAAATATGCTACATTTAAGTAAAATTCCATTATTTCATCTTTGGAATATTCTGATTCAAGCTTTATTGCCCTGAATATTTCACGCACCTTTCTCAGTGCGTCACGCTCATCATCTCTTGTTATATTTTTTACTACCTGCTGAGTTATGGTACTACCGCCAAATGAATCCTGACCGGTAATATTAACAATAACAGCTGCTAAGGTACGTTTTAAATCTACACCATGATGCTTTAAAAAACGCTCATCTTCAATGGCAATAGCTGCGTTTTTCATATTGTTTGGGATATCACTTGATTTTATCCAACGAAGGTTAGACGGACTATTTACCGATTCATATATATGGGGGTCTCCTGTGGAATCCAAATAGTAAAGAGTAGAAGTTCTTGCAATCTGATAATTGTCAGGATTAAAATTAATCGCTTCAATAAGGCAAGAAGAAACTACCCCTGCACCTATAAAGGTTACAATTATTCCTGCTATTAGCAAAAAGGTACCAACAAGGCGGAAAATACCTCTGGCACTTTTTTTAGGCTTGGTTCCCTTCTTTTTTTGCGGCATAAAGTCATCTCCAATGCTGAAAAGTAAAAATATACATCCATAATTTAACTATAGTATAACACAATTTATCTTCATTTACAAGTGTTTTTAAATATGTATAAAAAATTTAATTTATGAAAAAAATAGAAAAAAACACAAGGGGAAAATAAAAATGAAAAAAAGTATAATTGCAGGTATGATTTGTATATATATGGCGGGAATTGTGTCAGGTGCGGGTTTTATAAAAGAGAAAAACAGCACTCCTATGGAACAGTATGTTGTGCGTATGGAGGGAAGAAGTGTAAATGTTTACGAAGTAAGAGCAAACGGTGAGGTTTTTCGCAACAGTGTAACAGAGGTTGATACTTTTGATATACCTGACAGCACCGCAACAAAGCTAAAGGAAGGTATAAAAATAGACAGCCTTTCGGGTGTAGAAAGGCTGATAGAGGAAATTACATCTTAATTTGAAAATCAGGTTCTTTTAATAATAAATCGTGGGCAATAAGTGTAATAACTTCTTTTTTTGAAGCAAAGGGGGATAGCTTATCTGCGGGATAATCTCCCTTTGAATAATAAGAGGTTTCTGGCTCACTTAAGAATATATCCAGTATTTCTCGAAATATATCACGATTTTTATCCCAGTTTTCTTTTATATATTCAATTTCATTCTCAAAATCATCTTCATCAATATCTCCATAAGCTTCAAAGAGAATTTCCTGAAATTCTATATCTTCTTCGAAAAAATAAGGAAAAGAGATTTTACCATTTTCGCTCATAAGGTCACAAAAAGCAGAGGAATATCTAAAAGGAAGTAAAAGCTTATATTTGGTTATTTCTTTTTCTCCTGAGGAATATAAAGTTTCCATAGTTATTTCAGATAAATATTTCATAGTTTAGCCTCCTTTTATTTTTTATTTTACATTATATTACCATAAAAATCAAGAGTAAAATACACTTGATTTTAAATGTTACACAGTGTATAATATAAATACAAACTATATGGAGGAAGTAATTTATGAAAAAGATAATTGCTTTAATTACTATATTTGTCCTTGTCTTTGGTATATCCTCTTTTGCTCAGAATATAGGTATGGAAAATTTTAAAATACAAATATCTTATGGGGAAAATACATATAGTGATATATCCGCAGACAGCTGGTATAAAAATAATGTAAAAGAGTGCTTTGAACTTGGGCTTATGCTGGGAAATGGGGACGGTACTTTTAACCCTGAAGGGTATGTAACCCTTGCAGAGGCTGTAACAATGGCAGTAAGAGTTCATAGTACATATAACAGTAAACAGATAGAAATTACTGAGTCTGTAAACTGGTATGATGATTATGTAAAATATGCTGGAGAAAATTCTATAATTAAAAAAGATGAATTTGCAGATTTTAAAAAGTATGCAACAAGGGCACAGCTTGCTTATATATTTTCTAACTCTCTTCCTGAAATTGAGTTTAATAAAATAAACAGAAAGACCGCAATTTCGGATATGAAGGCCACTGACAGATATTATAACGAAATACTTAAATTATATAATGCAGGAATAGTTGTGGGAAGTAACGAAAAGAAAGACTTTTTCCCAAATTCAAATATTATTCGTGCAGAGGCAGCGGCAATAATAGGCAGAGTTGCAGTGAAAAATTCAAGAATAATGATAGATTATAATGACCAGCAAATAGAAGATGACTTTATAGAAGAGCCGCCTGTAGAGGATATTCCTGAGGAAATACCTGTATATAATGACCAGATAATTGATGAGGAAGACCCTTTTGCCCAAATTGAAGGTGTGACTTTTGACGGAGAAATGACAAACAGTATAACAGGTCTTGTTTCTTATGTTTCAGATGCCAAGACAGGTGTTGATAAGATTGAAATTTCCATAAAGGGTGAATACACCGGAAATTTTGATATGTCAAAAATTAAATTAGGATATATTAAAGTTAACTGGTCAGAGGAAGATGTAAAAGCAGAACGTATTAATAAAGATATTACTCTAAGCGGAAACTATGAAAGATGCGAAAATGAAGAAGAACTCTCACCAGGAAAGTATTATTCCAGTGTTGGACAGGTGTACGATTTTTCATATACAAAAATTCTGATATGTATAAAAAATCAGGATTCTAAAAAAATTCATTCTATAGAAGACTTTGAAAATGTAGGTTTTAATCCCAATGCAAGCTTTGGTATGATGTTGGAAGAAGGCTGGGCAAAGGGAGCAGAAGGAAAGTTCATTATTATTGATAATATAGTAAATGTTGTAACCATAAATGATTTTAAACACAGCGATGAGATTTATTATTATGTTAAAAGTATGAACGGGGGCAGTGATTCCTTATTTATAACAGAGGGGGAAGAACTGGAGGTATTTGGAATAAGTGAAAACTATATTTTAGTACACTCTTTTTGTAATTCTGTTACATTCTGTGATTCCTATGGAAATATAACTAAGGTTATAGATATCACACCTGAGGTTTTACAGCAGGGGATTAAAGTTCAGGATATAATATAAAAAAACAATACAATATATTATTTTAGCTAATAAAAAAACGGAGTATCTAAAAGATACTCCGTGATTTTTTTATTAAACTTAAGCAAGTTCAGCAAAGTACTTGATTGTTCTAACCATCTGGCTTGTGTATGAGTTTTCGTTGTCATACCAAGAAACAACCTGTACTTCATAAAGGTCATCTGCAATCTTAGCAACCATTGTCTGTGTTGCATCAAAAAGAGAACCATACTTCATACCGATTACGTCAGAAGAAACTATCTGGTCTTCGTTGTAACCAAAAGATTCAGAAGAAGCAGCCTTCATAGCAGCATTGATAGCATCAGCTGTTATGTCGTTACCCTTAACTACAGCAGTAAGAATTGTTGTAGAACCTGTAGGAACAGGAACACGCTGAGCAGAACCGATAAGCTTGCCGTTAAGCTCAGGAATTACAAGACCGATAGCCTTTGCAGCACCTGTAGAGTTAGGAACGATGTTAGCAGCACCTGCTCTTGCACGGCGAAGGTCACCCTTTCTGTGAGGACCATCAAGAATCATCTGGTCACCTGTGTAAGCATGGATTGTGCTCATAATACCACTCTGGATAGGAGCGAAATCGTTAAGAGCCTTTGCCATAGGAGCAAGGCAGTTTGTTGTACAAGAAGCAGCGGAAATGATTGTATCTTCCTTTGTAAGAATATCTTCGTTAACGCTGAATACAACAGTCTTAAGGTCGTTACCTGCAGGAGCAGAAATAACAACTTTCTTTGCACCGGCATCAATGTGAGCCTGGCTCTTTTCCTTTGAACAGTAGAAACCTGTACATTCAAGTACAACATCTACATCAAGCTGACCCCAAGGAGCATCCTTAGCATCTTTGATAGCATAAATTTTAATCTTCTTGCCGTCAACTGTGATAGATTCCTCATCTGCAGTAATTGTGTGTAAACCTTCACCAATATGACCGCAGTATCCGCCCTGTGCTGTGTCATACTTTAAAAGATGAGCAAGCATTTTAGGATCTGTAAGGTCGTTGATTGCAACTACCTCGTAGCCTTCTGCGCCAAACATCTGACGGAAAGCAAGTCTTCCTATTCGGCCAAAACCGTTAATAGCAACTTTTACATTTTTCACTTTAATATTCCTCCTAAAAATTATTTATAAATTTATTCAACGATAATTTTTTCAATTACCGGTTGAGTCACGGGACTGCTTACTTCTCCAGAATAAGGATTGGGAAGTACATCAACTGATGCAACTGCATCAAGAACATCAAGACCTTCTGTAACCTTTCCAAATGCTGCATACTGACCATCTAAAAAGGTAGCATCTGCATCGCAAATGAAAAACTGTGAGCTTGCGCTGTTGGGGCTTTGAGAGCGTGCCATAGATATTGTACCCCTTGTATGGGAAATTTTGTTAGGAACACCGTTTGATAAAAACTCACCTTTAATAGTGTTATCACTTCCGCCTGTTCCATTACCCAAAGGACAACCGCCTTGAATCATAAAGCCTTTATATATTCTGTGGAATGTAAGGCCATTATAAAAGCCTTCCTTTGCAAGCTTTTCGAAATTGTCAACTGTAATGGGAGCATTTTCTCTGTCAAGCTCCAATTTAATATCGCCAAAATCCTTTATAGTAATTGTAACCATAATAAACTCCTTGTAAACATAAATTCCGCAGGTTAAAATAAGCTCTTTGTACCTGTCAGGGGAGAAAACTGTTAAAAAAATAACAATTAAAACATCCAAAATCTAAATCATAAAATATTATACCAAATTTTTACTGTATTTGCAAGTGTTTTTTTACTTTTTGTATAAATAAACAAAAAGACAGTAATGGTGAAATAATTATTATGCAAATTTTAGCAAGCCTTAGCTTTAAAAAATATAATTATGAAGATTTATAAATAAAAAGACTTAGCACAAAATGTTTTGCACTAAGCCTTTTTAATTAAATTTCAAATTCCTCGGGAGCTTTGTCTGTAAGCTTATAAATATACCTAAGTGCCTGAACAATTCTTTCAGAGGCTTTTCCGTCACCATATGGATTTACAGCGTGTGCCATAGCCTTATAGCTTTCAGGGTTGTCAAGAAGCTCTTTTGCAAGCTTATAAATATTGTTATATTCACAGCCTGCCATTTTAACAGTTCCTGCGGTTACAGCCTCTGGACGCTCTGTTTCTGTTCGAAGTACAAGAACAGGCTTACCCATTGAGGGAGCCTCCTCCTGAAGTCCCCCTGAATCTGTCATTACCATATAACAACGGCTCATAAGATTATGAAGCTCATCTACATCAAGAGGGTCAATCAGGAAAATTCTGCTATGATTACCTAAAATTTTAAATACTGTATCACGCACTTTAGGATTTAAGTGAACAGGATATACCGCCTGAATATCAGGTGTATCATTTATTACACTTAAAATTGCCTTGCAGATATTTTCAAGAGGCTCTCCCAAGTTTTCTCTACGGTGAGCAGTTACAAGGACAGTACGCTTTGAAAAATCCAGATTTTTAAGTGTTTCATTTTTAAACTTATAGTCATCTTTTACAGTATATTTAATTGCATCTATTACAGTATTTCCTGTAACAAAAATATCCCCAAGCTTCTTTTCGTTTAAAAGATTGTTTTTATTATTAAGAGTAGGAGCAAAATGATAATTTGCCACAGTACCTGTAAGACAGCGGTTTATCTCCTCAGGAAAAGGAGAGTATTTGTCATATGTACGAAGTCCGGCTTCAACATGACCTACTTTTATATGATTATAAAAAGCCGCAATACTTCCGCAGAAAGTGGTAGTAGTATCTCCATGAACAAGTACAACATCAGGCTTTGATTCCTCAAATACCTTGCAAAGTCCGTCAATTGCACGGGTTGTTATTCCGCAGAGTGTCTGATTTGCCTGCATAATATTAAGGTCATAGTCCGCTTTTATATTGAATAAGTTCATTACCATATCCAGCATTTCTCTATGCTGAGCAGTTATACACACCAGACTTTCAATATCCTGTGCTTTCTCAAGTTCTATTACAAGCGGTGCCATTTTTATTGCCTCAGGACGTGTCCCGAATACTGTCATAACTTTTAACTTTTTCATTTGCTGTCCGTTTCCTTTTCGATTTTTTCATTTTTGGTTTTTTTGTCAGGCAGGGGATTTCCTGCAAAAATAATTGCAAGTAATACAAATACAAAAACCGAAACCAGTAATAGTATGCCTGTTTGTTCATCGTAGCCTTCCATAATTATGGAACTAAGACCTAAAAGAGCACTGATTGTATAAAGAATAATAACAGTTTGTTTCTGATTAAAACCCATATCAATCAGTCTATGGTGAAGATGCCCTCTGTCTGCCTCCATAATGGGCTTGTGCTTTATTATTCTGCGGATAATGGCAAATGAAGTATCAAAAAGGGGAAGCCCTAAAATAAGCACAGGCACAACAAATGTAATGAGTGTGTAGCTTTTAAACATTCCCTGTATAGACATTACTGCCATTATATATCCTAAAAATGTAGCACCGGTATCTCCCATAAAAATGCTTGCAGGGTTTAAGTTATAAGGAAGAAATCCCAGACAAGCACCTACCAAGATTACAGATATAAGAGTTACAAAGGCATTTCCGTTAATAAGAGCAATAAAGAAAATTGAAGCGGAGGCAATTGTGGAAACTCCCGCTGCAAGTCCATCAAGCCCATCAATTAAGTTAACGGCATTTGTAACTCCCACAATCCACAAAACTGAGATTACGTAGGAAAGTATATCTGAAAAAACAATGTTTGTAACCTGGTTGGCAAAGGGGACTGATACAAAAACAATCCTTGAACCCATTATTACCGGAATAATAGATGCAGCAAGCTGTATGAAGAATTTAGGCTTGGCGTTTAATGCTTTAATATCGTCAATTATACCTAATGAAACAATAATCACAGCACCAATTATAATTCCCCAAAGCTGTCTGTCCAGATTTCCAAAGCATAATATGCTGATTATAAATCCGTAAAAAATAGAAATTCCGCCAAGTCTTGGAATAGGCTTGTTATGCATTCTTCTGCCATCTTTAGGGTAGTCAATAGCTCCTGCTTTTACCGCAATATTTTTAACAAAAGGCACTGATAAAAAGCTGGTTAAAAAAGAAACTGCAAGAGCAAGAAAAATATTAAGTACACTCATTTTTTCACCTCATTATTTCTGTAAAAAGCCAACTTTTTTATATACCTTGCGAAGAGTGGACTGTGCAATTTTACTTGCTATATCAGCACTCTTTGTATAAACCTCAGCAACATAGTCTTTATTTTTCATAAAGTATTCGTATTTTTCCTGAATAGGCTTTAAGTGTGCGGCTACAGCCTGTCCCACAGTAAGCTTTAAATCTCCGTAGCCTTTTCCTTCAAATTCTTTTACAGCATCCTCAATGGATTTTCCTGTAACAACAGAATAAATGGTAAGAAGATTGTTGATGCCGTCTTTGCCTTCCCGATATTCAACTACTGCTTCACTGTCAGTAACTGCTCTTTTAAATTTGCGAATAATAACATCCTCAGGGTCGGTAAGAGCAATAAATCCATTTTCATTAGGGTCAGATTTGGACATTTTTGCAGTAGGAGTCTGAAGACTCATAACTCTTCCGCCTGCCTTAACAATATAAGGCTCAGGTACAGTAAAGGTATCTGAATATGTATTATTAAAACGGTTTGCAATATCTCTTGAAAGCTCCAAATGCTGTTTCTGGTCCTCGCCTACAGGCACAATATCTGCTTTGTAAAGAAGAATATCAGCTGCCATAAGAGTAGGGTAGGTAAACAGACCTGCATTTATATTATTTGCGTGCTTTGCGGATTTATCCTTAAACTGAGTCATTCTTGAAAGTTCACCCATCTGGGTATAGCAATTAAGCACCCAGGCAAGCTCTGCATGCTGGTGTACATGGGACTGACAGAAAAGAAGACTCTTTTCAGGGTCAATACCTGTAGCTAAAAGCATAGCAAGAAGCTCCAGACTGTGAGCACGAAGCTTTGCAGGCTCCTGTCTGACTGTAATTGTATGTAAATCTGCAATTGCAAAAATGCATTCGAATTCATCCTGAAGCTTTACCCAGTTGCGAATAGCACCCATATAATTGCCAAGGGTAATTGTTCCTGATGGCTGAATTGCACTGAAACTGCGTTTTTTTGTTTGTTCCATAAAATTCTGTCCTTTGCTTATAATTTATCCATTATATTGTACCAAATGTAAGTAAAAAAATCAATATATTTTTGTAAAATTATTGTAAAAACAAAAATTATATGATAAAATATAAAAAAATAATAATAAAAGATTGGATGATAAATATGGTGCGATTCGGACCCTCAGGAAATCCTGATGCTTTTTATGCAGAGGGTTTTAAAAATTCAGAACAGATGCCCCAGTGGCTTTCGGGACTTGGATTAAAGGCTTATGAATATTCCTGTGCAAGGGGAGTAAGAGTATCTGATGAAAAAGCGGAGATTATTGGAAACGAAGCAAAAAAATATGATATTTCATTAAGCATACATTCACCTTATTATATTAACCTTGCAACAGATGACGAAGAAAAAAGACAGAAAAGTATTGACTATATTATAGACAGTATGAGGGTTGCAAAAATTATGGGTGCTGACAGAGTAGTTGTTCATAGCGGAAGCTGTGCGAAAATGCCCAGAGAAACAGCTATGGAATATGCAAAAAAGACTCTCACAATGGCACTTGATGAGGCAGTAAAAAAGAACCTTGAAATGGTGCATATATGCCCTGAAACTATGGGTAAAATCAATCAGCTGGGAAATCTGGAGGAGGTTATGGAGCTTTGTCTTCTTGACAAAAGTCTTATTCCTACAATTGATTTTGGACACCTTCATACAAGAGGTCTTGGATGTCTTAATACAAAAGAAGATTTTGAAAATGTAGTTGACACAATGGAAAATATGCTGGGAAAGGAAAGAGCAAAGGTTTTTCATGTGCATTTCAGTCGTATTGAGTTTACTGCAGGGGGAGAAAAAAAACACTGGACATATGATGATGTTCAGTATGGCCCTTCCTTTGATTATCTGGCACAGCTTATTCATGAACGTGAACTGCAGCCCCGTATAATATGCGAATCTCTGGGGACTATGGCAAAGGATGCTATTACAATGAAAAATATTTACCTTGGAGTTTAAAATGAAAAAAATTATTTTTGTAGGCAGAAGTGAATGTGGTAAAACCACACTTAAACAGGCACTTCGTAAAGAAAAAATTCAATATCATAAAACCCAGTATGTAAATCATTATGATATTATCATTGATACGCCTGGTGAGTATGCGGAGGTATCACATCTTGCACGTGCACTGGCACTTTATTCCTATGAGGCAGATGTGGTAGGGATGGTGCTAAGTGCAACGGAAAGCTACAGTCTTTATCCTCCCTGCTGTGCAGCTGCAACCAACAGAGAGGTTATTGGAATTGTAACAAAAATTGAGGAGAAAGACGGAAATCCTGATAGGGCAGAGAGATGGCTGAGGCTTGCGGGATGTAAAACGGTATATAGAGTTTCCGCCAAAACAGGGGAAGGCTTATGGCAGATACTTGACCATCTCCGTGAAAAAGGAGAGGTACTCCCCTGGGAAGAAAACATAAAGGAATGAGAAATGTGAAAATACTTGTAATTAACGGACCTAACCTTGATATGTTGGGAAAACGCAATCCGGAGGTTTACGGTAAAAATACCCTTGCAGATTTGGAAAATGAAATAAGTGAATATATAAAGGGAAGGGCAGAAGCGGAATTTTTTCAGTCAGCTTGTGAAGGTGAAATAGTTAAAAAGCTTAATGATGCTTATAACAATGCTGACGGTGTTATTATAAATGCAGGTGCATACACTCACTATTCTTATGCAATCCGTGATGCTCTGGAAATTTTGGAAATACCCAAAATAGAGGTACATATTTCGGATATTCATAAAAGAGAAAGCTTCAGACATATTTCGGTAATTGAGGATGTGTGTGATATGCAGATAGCTGGCTACGGCTTTAAAGGATATTTAATGGCGGCAGATGAAATTCTGGAAAGGATAAAAAATGAAATTTAAAGCTTTAAAAAAGCAGATGGAAATCCTTAATATGGACTCTTTTTATGTGTCAAATCTTAGTAATGTGTATTATTTAAGCGGTTTTAAAGGCACAGCAGGTACTATTTTTGTAACAAAAGAAAAGGTATATTTAATTACGGATTTCCGATATATTTCACAGGCAAAAGAGCAGACGGAAAATATTGAGATTATTGATGTTGCAAAAGGGGAAAAAGAGATTTTTTGCGATATTATAAAAAAGCATAATATTTCCTCAGTGGGTTTTGAACAGGAATATATTAGCTATAAAAGATTTACTCAGCTGGGGGAAATTTTTTCAGGTGTAAAGCTCCTTGCCAGTGAAGGTATGGTGGAAAAGCTCAGAATAATTAAAACAAAAGAAGAGATTGCTGCTATAGAAAAGGCATGCGAAATTGCAGATGAAGCCTTTGAAAGGGTGTATCCTTTAATGAAGGAGGGTATCAGTGAGCTGGAAGTAGCGGCAATGTTAGAATATGAGATGAAAAAGCAGGGTGCAACCGGCGTATCTTTTGAAACTATTGTGGCATCAGGTGTGCGTTCATCTATGCCTCACGGCACTGCAAGCGAAAAACTTCTTTATGAAGGCGATTTTGTTGTTATGGATTTCGGTTGTATTTACAAAGGCTATTGCAGTGATATTACAAGAACAGTTGCAATAGGAAATGCAAGTGATAAAATGAGGGATATTTATAACAAGGTGCTTACTGTGCAGGAGGAATCCTTAAAGGAAATTAAAAAAGGCGCTTTTTGCAAAGAAGTTGACAACAAATCACGGCAGATGTTCTCTCTTTGGGGAATTGACAGTTATTTTGGTCATTCTTTGGGACACGGCGTGGGAATTGACATTCACGAGCTTCCAAATTTAAGTTCCAAAAGCAGCTTTACCATACAAGAAAATATGATTGTAACAGTAGAACCTGGGATATATATTGAAAATGAGTTCGGGGTAAGAATTGAGGATACGGTTGCGGTTACAGAAAATGGTGCAAAAAGGCTAACTAAATCAGGAAAACACCTTATAATTTGTTAATAATACCAAAATATTAAAAATTTTACTTTTATTTTAAAAAACTACTTGAAAAAGCTTGGTATTTAGTGTATAATTAATTTGTATATTATTTTTGGAGGTATTATAGTTATGATAACAGCCGGCGATTTTAGAAATGGTGTAACATTCGAATATGAAGGAAATGTTTACCAAATTATACAGTTCCAGCATGTAAAACCTGGTAAGGGTGCAGCTTTTGTAAGAACAAAAATTAAAAATGTTATTACTGGTGGTGTTGTTGAAAAAACATTTAATCCTACCGATAAAATGCCTAAAGCTCATATTGACCGCAGAGATATGCAGTATCTTTATAATGATGGTGAGCTTTACTACTTTATGGATCAGGAAACCTTTGAACAGCTTCCATTAACAGGGGACATATTAGAGGGTGCTCTTCCTTTCCTTAAGGATGAAATGGTTGTTAAAGTACTTTCTTACAAGGGCAAGGTTTTCGGTGTAGAACCACCAAACTTTGTTGAACTTACAATTACAGAAACTGAACCTGGATTTAAGGGTGATACAGCTACAGGTGCTACAAAGCCTGCTACTTTAGAAACAGGTTATACACTTAATGTTCCTCTTTTTGTTGACGAAGGTACTGTTATCAGAGTTGACACACGTACAGGGGAATATATGGAAAGGGCATAATAAAATGGCTTATTTAAACGAGAGAGTATCTTATCTTAAAGGTCTTGCAGAAGGTCTTGGTATTTCTGAGGAAACTGCAGAGGGTAAGCTTTTAAAAGCTATGCTTGATGTTATGCAGGAAATTTCTGATGAAGTAGAAGTTGTTACAGCAGCACAGGACGAGCTTGCTGAAGATGTTGCAGAGCTTATGGAAAGTTGTGCTGAATGTATGTATGACGATGAGGACGACTACTTTGAAATTGAATGTGAAAAGTGCGGAGAAATCGTTATTATTACAGATGATATGTTAGACAGCGAAGATGGCATTATATGTCCTACTTGCGGAGAACCCATTGAAATTGAGTTCTGTTGCGATTGTGAGGACGGAGACTGCGAAGCTTGCGGAGAGTAAGATAATATTTATTAGGTAGAATTTAAAGGGCGGGGTAGTGCTATTTCTAAAAGCAGACTTCGCCCTTTGCTTTAGTTTTTAAGAGGTGATAATATGCTTGCAATTTTTGGTCTTGGAAATCCGGGTAAAAAATATGAATACACAAGACATAATGCAGGATTTTGCACGATAGATTATATTGCAGACAGACATGGAATAAAAATAAATAAAATAGGGTATAACGCACTTTACGGAGAAGGAAATATTAATGGAGAAAAGGTACTTTTAGTCAAACCCCAATCCTTTATGAATTTAAGCGGTAAGTGTGTCAGTGGGATAATGAATTTCTATAAACTGGAAAATACCGATATTCTTGTAATTTATGATGATGTAAGTATGCCGGTAGGTCAGCTGAGAGTACGCACTAAGGGAAGTGCAGGCGGACATAATGGAATTAAGGATATTATTTTAAGCATAAATTCAGATGTATTTCCCAGAATTAAAATGGGTGTAGGTGCACCCCAGCATCCTGAAATGGATTTAGCAGATTATGTACTGGGTAAGTTTACGGAAAAAGATATGAAGCTTATGGGTCAGGCTGCTGAAAAAATTGAGGAGAATATACAGCTTGCAATAAAGAGGGATTATAATGCATTAATGAGCAAGCTTAATGTAAAAATAGGAGAGTTATGACATGGGCAGGTTTTTGGACGCCATAGCTTCTACAAAAGAATATGCATATGCTCTTGAATTATATAAAAAGGGCTTAAAAGCAGTATCTGTTACAGGTCTTAGTGATAGCGCTAAGGCCCATTTTGCATCTGCATTTTTAAAAGACACAGGTAAAAATATGTTATATATTACTCCTTCGGAAAGTGAGGCTAAAACTCTGGCAGAGGATTTACGCTTCTTTTTAAAAGAGGATGCGAGTGTAGTGTACTTTCCTTTAAAGGACTATGTTTTTTATAATGTGGAAGCAATGAATCAGGATGTGATTTTTGACAGAATTTGTGCTATTTGCACACTTTATACAAGCGATAAGCCTGTTATTGTAGTTACAGGAGCAAATGCTTCCCAACAATATACTTTACCTAAAGAACTGTTTGGATTTATTGAATTTAAAGAGGGAAAAGTATTTGATTTAAAAAAGCTTGCAGAACAAATGAATTTTATGGGATATCTCCGAAGTGAAAATGTTGAGGGTCCGGGACAGTATTCCCTTCGGGGCGGAATACTTGATATATTTTCGCCCGGGGAGTTATATCCCACAAGAATAGAATTTTTTGACGATGAGGTGGATACTCTTCGTATGTTTGACCCTGCATCCCAGCTTTCTGTTAAAAAAGTGGAAAAAGCCATACTCAGACCTTGCAGAGAGCTTATTTATTCGAAGGAAAGTGTGAATGAATTTGTAGGCAAAATAAAGAAAAATGCCCAAGATAACGAGAATATTTTGGGAGATATTGAACGATTTGAAAACCGCCATTATTTTTCGTCGGCGGAAAAATACTTACCTTATATTTACACTGAAATAACTACAATCTGTGATTATTTTGACGATGGTATTATTTTTTATGATAATCTTCCCAGAATAAAAGACAGAGCACAAATGTATCTTCAGGAAATTACTGAAGAAATAACAAGTATTGCAGATAAAGATATGGTTGTTCTTCCTAAAAAACACACCTTTGTAAAAGGATTTGACAGCCTTACAGATAGAGGAATTTTTAAGGTTGCCATAGAAGGACTTACTTCTCACGAAAATCTTATGAAATCAAATGCAGTCATAAGTTTTTCTATGAGAAGTATGCAGTCATATCTTGGCAAGGCAGAACTTATTTTAGAAGATATAAAATACTGGATTGACAGCGGTTACGGTGTAACCGTTGTTGTAGGAAGCAAAACAAAAGCAGAAGCTTTTGCAAAAACCTTGCAGGATGCAGGATATATTCCTGTAATTTCAAATGAGGATAAAATCCCCCAAAAGAAACAGATTTTAATTACTGTGGGAACTCTCAGCAGAGGATATGAATTGCCTCTTTCAAAATATGTTATTGTAGGGGATAAAGAGCTTTTCGGAGGGGAAAGAACTCAGCGAAGAGTGCGAAAAATGCAGGGAAACCGTATAAAATCCTATAATGACTTAGAGGTAGGGGATTTTATTGTACATCATATTCACGGTATCGGCAAATATCTTGGTATCCACCGAATGGAAGTTGACGGAATAAAAAAGGATTACTTAAAACTGCTTTACAGGGATAATGATATTTTATATATTCCTGCAACTGCACTTCATCTGATTAATAAATATGTTTCAGGGGAAAACGGAAATGTAAGGCTTAATAAAATGGGTGGTGCTGAGTTTTCAAGGGTTAAAGGAAAGGTTAAAAAATCCGTTGAGGAAATGGCACAAAAGCTGGTGGCACTTTATGCAAAAAGACTGGAAGCAAAAGGATATGCCTTTTGCCAAGACAGCGACTGGCAAAAGAGCTTTGAAGAGGAATTTCCCTATGAAGAAACAGAGGACCAGCTTCGCTGTATAAATGAAGTTAAAAGAGATATGGAAAGTGAAAAGCCAATGGATAGGCTTTTATGCGGAGATGTAGGCTTTGGTAAAACAGAGATTGCCCTTCGTGCGGCATTTAAAGCAGTTATGGACGGAAAACAGGTTGCATATTTAGTTCCTACAACTGTGCTTGCAAGACAACATTATTCCACATTTTTAAACAGAATGTCAAGGTTTCCTATAAAGGTGGAAATGATGAGCAGATTCCGCACTCCAAAAAGACAAAAGGAAATAGCAAAAGAACTTTCGGACGGCAGAATTGATGTGGTAATCGGCACTCACAGAATACTTGGCAAGGATATTAAGTTCAAGGATTTGGGACTTCTCATAATAGACGAGGAGCAACGTTTTGGAGTGGGAGATAAAGAAAAAATCAAAGAACTTAAAGCAAATATTGATGTTCTTACCCTTTCTGCTACACCTATTCCCAGAACAATGCATATGGCGATGATTGGTATAAGGGATATGAGTGTTATTAATGAACCTCCCAGTAACAGGTATCCTGTACAAACATATGTAATGGAATATAACAGGGACGTTATAAAAGACGCTATATTAAAGGAGCTTGACAGAGGCGGACAAATATATTATGTGTATAACCGTGTGGAGGGAATAGAAAAGGTTGCTATGGAAATTCAGTCGGTAGCACCCAATGCAAGAGTAGCGGTAGGACACGGGAAAATGAGCGAAAAGCAACTGGAGGATATTATGATTTCCGCTATGGAAGGGGAAATTGATATTCTTGTTTGTACTACCATTATTGAAACGGGTCTGGATATTCCAAATATTAATACAATTATAATTGAAAATGCGGACTGTATGGGACTTTCTCAGCTTTATCAGCTAAGAGGACGGGTAGGCAGAAGCAACAGAAGAGCATATGCGTACCTTACCTACAGAAAAAACAAGCAAATTAACGAAACCGCAGATAAAAGACTTAAATCTATAAAGGAATTTACTGAGTTTGGCTCAGGTTTTAAAATTGCACTTCGTGACCTGGAGATAAGAGGTGCAGGCAATGTACTTGGACCTGAACAGCATGGTGTTATGGATGCCGTAGGGTATGATATGTACTGCAAAATTTTAAGCGAGGCTGTTACCCTTGCTAAGGGTGAGCCTGTAAAAGAGGAAATAATTACTTCTATTGATTTAAAGGTAGATGCATTTATCCCTGACAGTTATATTGATAGTGCAAATACACGAATTGAAATGTATAAGAGGATTTCCTGCGTAGAAACAAGTGATGATGTAAGTGAAATTACCGATGAGCTTATTGACAGATTTGGCGACCCGCCTGAGGCAGTAACGAATCTTATAAATATTGCTCATATAAGTAAGCTTTCCGCAAAGGCACTTATAAAGGATATTTCACAAAAAGGTGATTTTGTGAGTTTTTATTGTACCTTCAGCTGTGAGGCAGATAAAATACGAATAAATAAGCTGTGTGCACTTTTTCCACAAAGACTTATGTTTATTCAGGATAAGAAACCTCATATTATAATGCGTGTTACCGAAAAAACAACAGACGGCTTGTTTTCAAATATTAAAATTGTGTTACGCCGTTATATTGAATTGCAAAATGAAGAATTGTGATGTATAATATAGGTATAGATTAAGAGGAGGGTAAAGCTATGAAAAAAAGCTTGTTAACTATATTGCTTATATCAATCCTACTAAGTCTTTTTGCTGTAGGCTGCGGCGGGCTTGGAAAGGATACAATAGCTGTTGTAAATAAAGAGGAAATATCCCTTGGTGAATACAAATATTACCTTCTTATGGCGAAAAATACTATTATTGCATCAGGCGGTGAAGACACTCAGGAATATTGGCAGACAACAGAAATTGAAGGACAAAATGCAGGTCAGGTAGTAAAAGAGTTGGCACTTAAAAATGCCATAGAGCTTACTTTAATGGCTCAAAAAGCAGTGGAGCAGGGTGCTGATAACAGCAGTGAAATGAAAAAAAAGCAAAGACAGCTGTTTATTGACCAAAGCTTTGAAGGAAATCAGGAGGATTATCTTGCCAGAATATCTGAGCTTGGACTTACTGATGAGGATGTAACAAAGGTAGTTATGAAGGATTATCTTACAAGCTGTCTTGGAGAATCCCTTAATATACAAGCTCCTTCAGATGTTCGGATTAAAGAGTATTTTGTAGATAATTATTATGCAGCAAAGCATATATTAGTTGCATTTTCCAATTATGAAACTGATGAAACAAGTGGAAACGCAGAAGCTTATAATAAAATAACTGAAGCTAAAGAAAAGCTGGATGGCGGACAAAGTTTTGAGACTGTTATGGAAGAATATAATGAGGATATGGGAATGCCGGAAAACAGGGTATATATTTTCACAAAAGATGGTATGCCTATAACTTTTGAAAACGCTGTTAAAAATATTGAAATCGGTAATATAAGTGGTATTGTGGAAAGTGATTTTGGATTTCATATTATAAAACGCGAAAAGCCGGAAAACTTTTATGAATATTTTTTGAATTCGCCTTCCCGTGTTTTTGAAGGAGCAACAGGAAAACAGGAAATCGAAGCATATGCAAAGCAGGCAGTTTTTTCATCTACCATTGAACAATGGAAGGAAAAGGCTGAGGTTAAAACCAACGAAAGCTTGCTTGAAACGATACAACTTATAAATGAATAAAAAAATATGGCAGAAAAGTTTCTGCCATATTTTTTTACATAATTTTTACGCTTTGTTAATTGAACCGAAAAGCTCCATTTTTTCTTTTACAGTAGCTTTAATTGCTTCAACACCGGGAGCAAGAACCTTTCTTGGGTCAAAGCCTTTACCTTCAAGGTCCTTTCCTTCTTCAATATACTTTCTTGTAGCTGCAGCAAAAGCAAGCTGACATTCAGTATTTACATTGATTTTTGACACGCCAAGTGAGATAGCTTTTTTAATCATATCAGCGGGAATACCTGTGCCTCCGTGAAGAACAAGAGGCATAATGCCTGTTTTTTGCTGAATCTGGTCAAGCACTTCAAAGTTAAGACCCTGCCAGTTTGCGGGATATTTTCCATGAATGTTACCAATGCCTGCAGCAAGCATATCTATACCAAGGTCAGCAATAAGCTTACATTCATCAGGGTCAGCAACTTCACCACCGCCAACAACGCCATCTTCTTCGCCACCGATTGCACCTACCTCAGCTTCAACAGAGATACCTTTGGAATTTGCAAGAGCAATAATTTCCTTTGTTTTTTCAATGTTTTCTTCAATTTCATACTTGGAGCCGTCAAACATAACAGAGGAGAAGCCTGCTGCTATAGCTTTTTTTGCACCTTCATAGCTGCCGTGGTCAAGATGAACAGCAACGGGAACAGTAATCCCAAGCTCATCAATCATACCTTTAACCATATTAACTACAGTGGTAAATCCGCACATATATTTTCCTGCACCTTCAGATACACCAAGGATTACGGGAGAATTATTTTCCTGTGCAGTGAGGAGAATTGCTTTGGTCCATTCAAGGTTATTAATGTTAAACTGACCTACAGCATATTTTCCTGCTTTTGCTTTTACAAGCATTTCTTTTGCTGATACTAACATATGTAAATACCTCCATATAATTTTCTATATTTTATTATACAACAAAATAACATAAATTAAAAGACCTTTTTTTATTTTTTTGTAAATTTATCTAAAATTTATAAAAAATGGCAGTTTTTCTAAAGAATTTAAAATGTTTTTTGTAGAGATTATATGTATATAGGGTATATTGACTTTTTTTATTTGTTTTGCTATAATGACCTAGTAGATAGAAGGTAAACTTATAATAAAATATTAAGTATAAGAGGTTATATATGAAAATTGTAATAGTAGGATGCGGTAAGGTAGGACAGAAAATTGCTGAAAGCTTAAGCAGTGAAAATGAGCATGATATTACTGTTATTGACCTTAGAAGCACAGTTGTTAATGATGTTGTAAATGCCTATGACGTTATGGGAGTTGTGGGTAATGGCGCAAGTCTTGATGTGTTAGAGCAGGCAGGAGTAAAAGAGGCAGATATTTTAATTGCAGTTACAGGCTCTGATGAGATTAACCTTCTTACTTGTCTTATTGGCAGAAAGACGGGAGGTTGTAAAACAATAGCGAGAGTAAGAAAACCTGAATACAACAAGGAAATCGAGTTGTTTAAGGAGGACCTTGGTCTTGCTATGGTAATAAATCCTGAGCAAACTGCAGCAAATGAAATAGCAAGGCTGTTAAGATTTCCTTCTGCTATACAGATAGACACCTTTGCTAAGGGCAGAGTAGAGATACTGAAATTTAAAATTTGCAAAGACTCCGTGTTATGCGATATGAAGCTTTCGGATATGGGTGCTAAGCTTAAATGCGATGTACTTGTTTGTGGAGTAGAGCGTGGAGATGATGCATTTATTCCCGGCGGTGATTTTGTATTAAGGGCAGAGGATAGGCTAAGCATAGTGGCATCTTTGGAAAAATGCAGTGAATTTTTCAAAAAAATAGGAATTAAAACAAATAAAGTAAAAGATACAATTATAGTTGGTGGAGGAGAAATAGGATTTTATCTTGCTAAACAGCTTATTAAAACAGGTGTTAATGTAAAGATAATAGAACAGGATACCGCAAGATGTGAAGAATTATTTGAAGTCCTTCCCAAAGCGACAATTATAAACGGTGACGGTACAGATAACAGACTTTTAATGGAGGAAGGTCTGGAGCAATCTGAATCCTTTGTTGCACTTACTAATATCGACGAAGAAAATATTTTACTTTCTCTTTTTGCAAAAAGTAAATCAAAGGGAAAAATTATTACAAAAATAAATCGTATTACCTTTGATGAAGTAATAAACTCTCTGAATCTTGATACAACAATTCAGCCGAAGGATATTACTGCAGAGTATATTGTGCGTTTTGTACGTGCTACAAATAACTCCTTTGAAAGTAATATAGAAACTATGCATCTTATTTTAGAGGGAAAGGCAGAAGCTTTGGAATTCAGAATAGGTGATAATTCTCCAATATCCGAAAAAACTCTGGAAGAATTAACGCTTAAGGATAATATTATTATTGCTTGCATAAACAGAAACGGGCAGATTATAACCCCAAGAGGTAAGGATATGATTAAATCGGGGGACACAGTTATTGTGGTAACTACTAATCGGGGATACAAGGATATTGAGGATATTTTAGAGTAGTTAGAAGGAATATAAAATGAATTACAGACTTATTATTTATACACTTGGCTGGGTACTTAGCTTTGAAGCAGTATGTATGATACTGCCTATGGTTTGCGGATTTATATATGGAGAAAAAGAAGCATTGATTTTTGCTTCCTGCATACTTATTTGCCTTATAATCGGTAGGTTGTTTATTTCCTTCTCTCCAAAAAATAAGGTAATGTATTCAAAAGAGGGATTTGTCTCAGTTGCACTCAGTTGGTTATTTATAAGTATTTTCGGTGCACTTCCTTTTATATTTTCAGGGGCAATTCCAAACATTTTTGACGCTTTTTTTGAAACAGTTTCAGGTTTTACAACAACAGGTGCATCAGTGCTGTCAAATGTGGAAATTCTTCCTAAATCCATAATATTCTGGCGTAGTTTTAGCCACTGGATAGGCGGTATGGGTGTAATCGTACTTCTTGTTGCAGTGCTACCCTTAAGTGGTGGAGGAAACTTCCATATGATAAAGGCGGAATCAACTGGTCCGTCCGTTAGTAAGCTTGTGCCCAAAGTTAAGCAGACAGCACTTATTCTTTACGGTATATATGTTGTTATGACAATAACTCAAATAGTAATTCTCCTTTTTTGCAATATGAATTTATTTGAGGCACTTACTACTACTTTCGGCACAGCAGGCACAGGGGGATTTGGAATAAGAAATGACTCTTTTACCGGTTTTTCTGATTCAGCACAGATAACAGTAACAATATTTATGATTCTTTTTGGTATAGATTTTTCTGTTTATTATTTTATATTTGTAAAAAGAATGTTTAAAACAGGTGTTACAAGCGAAGCAAAAACATATTTAGGCATTATAATTGCAACAATTGCACTCATCAGTTATAATTGCAGAGGTATGTATGAGAGTATATGGGAAAATTTAAAGCATACTGCATTTCAGGTTGGCTCTATTATAACTACCACAGGATATACCACGGCAGATTATAATTTATGGCCTGAATTTTCTAAAGCAATACTTGTTCTTTTAATGATTATCGGTGCATGTGCGGGAAGTACCGGAGGCGGTATTAAGGTATCAAGAATTATGATTCTATTAAAAAGTATCGTTAAGGAAATTAAAATTGCGGCACACCCTAAAAGTGTCCATAAGCTTACTATGAACGGACGAACATTGCAACATGAAACTGTTCGTGCAGTTAATGTTTATATGATGGCATATCTTATAATATTTGCATTTTCGGTAATTATTATAAGCCGTGATGGTTATGACTTTACTACAAATTTTACCGGCGTTCTGGCAACACTTAATAATATTGGGCCAGGACTTGGCACAGTTGGACCTACGGGGAACTTTGGTATGTATTCGAATTTGTCAAAATTTGTTTTATCTATGGGAATGCTGGCGGGCAGACTTGAACTTTTCCCGCTTCTTGTTCTTTTCTCACCCTACACATGGAAAAAATAATTTTAATAAAACTACTTCCTATGCAGGAGTTTTATGGAGATAAAAAATGAGTTATATGATTTTAGACTACAGAACAAATAAGAAAATTATAAAAAAAGCAAAAAAATATGGATTTGAAGTTGTTCTGACTCAGGAAATACCGGGAATAGATGCCTCAGTGGCGGGACATCCGGATATGCAGCTTACAAAAGTGGGAAACAGCCTTATAGTAAGTCCTGAATGTTATGATTATTACCGTGAAATGTTACCGGATGTTGAAATATATTCAGGCAAAAAGAAGGTACAAGGTAAATATCCTGAATACGTGGCATATAATGTAGCATTGACAAGTAGCTATATGATACATAATTTTGAATTTACCGACCCTGTAGTATTGGAGCACGCAGGAGAGAATGTAAAGAAAATTGATGTGTCGCAGGGGTATTCAAAATGTTCTTGTCTGACTCTTCCCGGCAGTGTTATCACTTCTGATAAGGGGATAGCAAAAAAGTGTCAGGAAAAAGGACTGTCCTTTCTTTTGATTGAAGAAGGGGATATAACCTTGACTGGGAAAGATTTTGGATTTATAGGAGGCGCCTCAGGATATTATAAAAATATAGTTTATTTTGCAGGTAATATAAAAAAACACAAAAGCGGAGAAAAAATTTTAAGATTTTTACATCAAAAATGTATAGAAACCGTTTGCTTATCCAATGATAAATTAGCTGACATTGGCAGTATTATTATTGTATAAAGGTGATTTTATTGCAGACAGAATTTTTATTACAGGCGAAAAGCACAGAAAATCTTGCAGAGAAAATAAAAAGTATTTTAGGAATGGAAAATGTGGAAATTGAACAGGACATTGTTAAATGCCGCGTTTTTCAGGAAGAAAGCAAGCTGAAGGATATAATTCGCGGAGTGCGTGAATATATTGTAGAAAATCTGGAAAATATTCAGGTAAAAAGAATAATTGATAAAAACTATAAAACACTTCCTGCTACAGACAAAAGACAAATGGAAAAGGATATTATAAAGGCCATTAAAAATGAGGAGGATATCCACGAAAAGCTGTTTGTAATGCGTCGAAACAGAATAATTGAAACAATAACTCAGGAATATTTTTCTTCAAACACATATTTAAATATTGATGGATTTTTGAATTTCAGGCTTTCCCCATATTTAAGTGAACTAGAAGAAATTATAGATTATGGAGCAGAAAATTTTGCACTTAAAAGACAATATAAGGAGTTTATAGGATTATTGTCTTCGTATATTTCAACTCAGCAGTCCATGATAAAAGAGCTGAATATTGTTGTTACTGAAAATCGTGAGTATATTTATTATAATGAAAATCATAAAATGATTTCACGGGAGGTTGAACTGGAAATGTCCAGAGAGCTTCAACCTGATTATGAAAGCGATGATGTTCTTATAAGTCTTTTAATAAACAAAAATCCTGAAAATATAGTAATTCATAACAGGCATTTTATGAAAAAAGAGGTTTATGATACAATATCACTGATATTTGGTGAAAGAGTAGGAAATTGTAACGGATGCAGACTTTGCACCCTTCTTCAATAATAACAAAAAAAGCTGAACACAGTTCAGCTTTTTATTTTTATCTAAAATTTTAATTCACATCGGAATATTGGAAAGCCTTTTTCAGAAAAGGCTTTTTCATATTCTGTCATAATATTTCCTTCAAAATTACTGTTATGAAGGTCAAGGCATATATTCTGCATTTTTACGTCATAATCCGCAAATTCATTTAATGAAAATTCAAACAGTTTTCTGTTATCCGTTTTAAAATGAAGTTCTCCGCCTTCCTGCAAAATAGCTTTATATACATCTAAAAATCCTCTATGGGTAAGCCTTCTTTTTTTATGATGAGATTTTGGCCAAGGGTCGGAAAAGTTAAGGTAAATTCGTGAAACCTCACTCTTTTCAAAAAGGTCAATTAGAGTTTTAGCATCACAGTTTATAAAATAAACATTCTTAAGCCCCATTCCCATAACCTTTTCCATTGCCATAATCACAACATCAACACAAAGCTCTACAGCAATATAGTTAATATCAGGATTTTTTTCTGCCATTTGAGAAATAAATCCTCCTTTACCGCAACCGATTTCCAAATGGATAGGGTTGGAGTTACCAAAAAGCGTTGCCCATTTTCCTTTAAATATTTCAGGGTTTTTAATATGAAGCTCTGCACATTTTTCAAGCCTTATATCTCTGTTTGGTTTTCGTCGCATTCTCATAAATTTACAATTCCTTTAAAATTTTTGTACCAGTATATTTTACACTAAAAAAGCAGTTTGGTCAATATATTGTCAATAATTTTTAAAAAAATAAATTTTTTGTAATAAATTTTATTTTTTATATTTAAAAGCATCCCCAAAACCGACAAAAAATACCCTATCTAAGATGTTATAATTTTTAAGTGGTAAAAAATGGTAATTAAAGGGGGAATACAAATGAAAACGGCAGAAATACTTACATATAAGAGAATAGGAGAAAAAACAAAGGACAACTATTCTAAAACTATAATTCTTGCAATAATAGGATTGCTGGCGGGCAGAGTGGAAATATGGGGAATAATAATGCCTACAGGAATAGGCTGGGTTATTGCGAACAAGGAAAAGAAAAATTTTCTGTATGCAATAATATGCTCTATGGCAGGTATTCTTCTTTCAGGGATGGACATTTTTAAAATTCGCTCAGTAGCTTCTCTTGCTGTTGTGCTTGCCCTATATAAAACAGAGGAAGAGCTTTTTCGGAAAAACTCTCTTATAACGGCACTTATCGGCGGTGTGGCAAATTTTATAAGCGGTAGTATAATAATTATTTCAGGTCATGGGGGAGGATTTGACTACATTTTACTTGCTATAGAAACGGTATTAATTGCGGGTTCGGCTATTTCATTTGAAAATGCCATTTCAGTTATATCAAGAGGCGGAACAATTTTAAATGACGAAGAGGCAATTTCCGCTTTTTTGGTAGCAGGGTGTGTTGCTGCAGGACTTAGCGGAATAGGTGTTTTTGGAGTAAAATTATCTGCTGTTGCAGCTCTTTATATGATTATGCTTACCGCAAGAAAAAACGGGTGTGGGATATCTGTTACCTTGTCAGCAGTATTGGGAATTGCCTGCGGTGGTGAATATACCGCAGAGATGCTGACGATGTTTATATTTACTGCTATTTGCTGCAGTCTGTTTTCAGCTATAGGCAAATATGGTATTTTAATAGGAGCAGCACTAGCAAATACGGCTTATACTGCTTGCGGTTTTGGCGGGGGAAATTCCATAGCACATATTATAGAAATTACAATGTCTGCACTTATTTTTTATGCAACTCCAAACAGCGTAATTGATTTAATATCTGCATATACCTCAAAAAAGTCCTTATACTCTCCCGGACCGGGACAACTTATAAGACAAAAGCAGGAGGCAGAGGAAACTATTGATGAAATTCAGCAAGCTGTCAGCAGCGTTGCACAGGTAGTAAAGGAAATGAATACTTCGGTAAGCCACAGAGAAAACAGAGAGGATATTGTGGCAAAGGTCAGGGATACAGTATGTATGGAATGTGCACTTAAGGGATATTGCACAGGAAAAAATAATTCACAGCTTATACAGGCAGTTGATTATATGATGACCCTTTTAGAGAAACGGGGAGTTTGTATTCCTGAGGATGTTACTTCTATTATAAAATGGCAATGCATACACTCAGGGCGGGTGGTAGATAAAGTTAAAGATGCATTCAGATTTTATCGTGAAAAAAATCTGGAGGAGGCAAAAACAGAAAAGTACAGAGAATTTGCTATTACTGCGATACAAGATATGGCAGAGATTATACAAAGGCAAAAGATGCGTATTAAAAACGCTTATAGTACATACAATGATTTATCCGAAGAAATTGCAGAAGCTTTGGAAAGAAACGGAATAAAATGCAGTAATGTATGCGTTACTAAAACAAAAAATGAGCTTTTTCAGGTTTATTGTGAAATTCTGTCAGGAAAACTTGGACAAGCAGAAAGCATTATAAAAGATATAATGCCCTCGCCTATGAAAACAGTCTGTGAGGAAAAGATAGATAAGGGAACGGTGCTTACCTTGAGAGAAAAAGAACATTTTAAATATGACGTAGCAGTATTAGGCTTGGATAATAAAGACCGCCGTACAGGGGATACAGCTATATGGTTTGATGATGGTAAAGGATATCTCCACTGTATGCTAAGTGATGGAATGGGAAGCGGGGTGGAAGCATCAAAGGAAAGCGGTTGGACAGTAAAACTTTTTGAGAAATTATCAAGAGCAGGCTTTGAACCGGGAGAAAGCTTTCGTATGATAAATAATGTTATGATAGCAGGTAAACCAACAGAATCCTGTATATCCGCAGATGCAGTTAAAATAAATCTTCACAGCGGTAACGCTGAGCTTACTAAGGCAGGAGCAGCAGCTACCTTTATTAAAACAAAAAAAGGGGTGGAAAAGGTAGGCTGGTCATCAATCCCCCTTGGCATACTTGAAATCAGCGAAACGGAAAACAGGTTCGTAGATATGTCGGAAGGTGGATATGTGGTACTTATGAGCGATGGTCTCCCTGATACAGCAGGAGATAGAATGGAGGGGGAACATTTACTGCGAAGGGCTTTGGAGCAATGCGATTTTAATGATGCCCGAGAAGTAGCGGAGCATATGATGTTTTCTTCTATTTCTATGGGAGCACCAAAAGATGATATGACAATTATTGTTGCAAAAATTATTAAATAATCACAGAATTAAATGCTTACATATTACGCATAATAAAAAAGAAAAAATTGTAAGTGGAACGGAGTTTATTATGAAGCAATATGCAGGCAGCAGAAAAGTTGTAATTATACAAAATCCAGGGAAAGGAAATATTGAACAGGCAATATTTATAATAAAGCGGGAAGTGAAAAACTGTGATGAGGATTACATCATAGATGAGGCAAAAAAAATTATAAATGATTTTGCCAGAAGGAATATTAAAATGTGTAAAAATCAAGCAAGAGTAAATATACTTGTTACTATTTTTACTATTCTCGCCGTAGGCTTTGCAGGATATATGCTATTTTTCGGAAATTAAAAATTAAATTTTTTATGGGTACGAAAGCACTTTGTTGTTTTCGTACTTTTTACTTTTTAAAATACAATTGACAAAGTTATATACAATATGTTAGAATATTAAAAAATGAGAGGCGGTGTTTTTATGTTAAAAGGTATTCCTAAAATTTTATCCCCCGAACTTTTAAAGGTTTTATGCGAAATGGGACATAGTGACAGACTTGTTATTGCAGATGGTAATTTTCCTGCAGAAACAATGGGTAAAAACTCTATTGTTATTCGTATGGACGGACATGGAGTGCCAGAGGTTTTAGATGCAATATTAGAAGTATTTCCTTTAGATGCATATGTTGAAAAGCCTGCTACATTAATGGCACTTATGGAAAGGGATGTTGGCAAAATTCAAACTCCTATATGGGATGAGTACAAGAACATAATTTCAAAGCATGATGATCGAGGTGCACAGGCGGTTGGAAACATTGACCGTTTTGAGTTTTACGATCAGGCAAAAGAGTGTTATTGCATTATTGCCACAAGCGAAAGTGCTGTTTATGCTAACATTATGCTTCAAAAAGGTGTTATTTAATGGGAGTGTATAATATGAATCCTATTATTCCGCAGATGCTTGGTATTTTTGGCCTTTTTATAATTGTCATATCCTTTCAGTGTAAACAAAACCGTAATTTTTTTCTTATGCAGGGCATAGGAAGCTTATTTTTCTTTTTGAATTTTATACTTATTGGAGCTTATGGAGGTGCTTTTTTTAATTTAGCAAATCTTATAAGAGGACTTTTGTTTTCAAAGGACGCTAAAAAACTATGGAAGCTTTTAGTAATAGAGGCAATATATATAGGCTGTCTTGTTTTCTCCATATTTCTGGATAATTCTTTAAAACAAATGATACTTACCTTGTTTCCTTTTTCGGCACTTATTATAATGAGTGTATTTATGTGGAAGGGCAATCCGAAGAATATCAGGTATTTTCAAATTGCATATATGTCACCATCATGGATAGTTTATAACTGCTTCAACCTTTCCGTTGGCGGTATTATTTGCGAAACATTTAATATGATTTCTTCATTTGTGTATCTGATAATAGAAAAAAAGAATAAATAAAAAAATGCTGTATCAAGAATATTTGATACAGCATTTTTTAACTATATTTTAAGTCCTGGTGAGTATGTTTCCTTTCTGTATGCTATTGGTGTAATACCTTCCATACGCTTAAAAGCTTTAAAAAACATAGCATGGTCAGCATATCCGCATTTTTCTCCGATTTCGGTAGCAGAAAGGTCAGTTTCCTGCAACAGCTTTTTTGCATAATCCATTCTTTTAGAGGTTATATATTGCATAGGAGGTTTGCCCATATACTTTTTAAAAACATGGGAAATATAATACTTGCTTACATGAAGCTCGTTGCATACTTCATCAAGAGAGTTTATGGAAGTGAAATTCTTATTAATATAATTGTGAATTTGATTAAAAAGGGCGTTTGTAACAAATTTTGCCTCAGAAATTTTTGCGAGCCTTAAAATGTCAATAAGTATAAGTCTTGCAAGATACTTTACAATAAGTTCATTATATTTTTCTTCATTACCTATTTCCTCAATCAGACGCATAAAATAAAAGGATATTTTTTCCTCAGCTTTTCCTGTATGTATAACAGGATTGCTATCAGGCGTAAGTAAAAAGTTAGATGGAAAATCACTTATTTTAAAATCAGTTATTCCAAAAAAACCAATTTCCAGTGTAGTTTTTGCAGAAGTGGATTCTTCGTGTCTTGTTCCTGGATTATATACAATTATATCTCCCTTTTTTATACAATAGGTTTTTCCATCTACCACCGTAGTGCCGCTGCCTGAAAAAACAAAAAGAACTTCTGAAAAAGGGTGCTGATGAGGTTTTTCATTCCATTTTTTTATTCTTTCCAGTTTACCTGCGTACAAACATTTTGTATCAAGCTTAATAACATCGGCAGATGTATAAGCTACCTTTCTTTTTTCAGTATATAAGTTATCAGGTTGTTTTCTCATTACGCTTCTCCTTACTCTCAATTAATGTAAAAATAAGTGTTGATTATTGTTCTGATAAATTTTTGCTAAAATTTTACATTACGCACAAGATTAATATTTTATAAATATAAACTTTGTGCATAATTTGCTTATTTTTAAATATATTCTATCATATTCTATATATAAAATCAATAGAAAATTTTAAAATTTGTGTCAATTATTGTGAATTTAATTATTGTTTTCGCTATTGAATTAATAAAAAAGTTGTATTACAATTAATGTGAATAAAATAACAAAATAAAGGAGGGGTAAGCAATGCAAAATGCAATTCTCCAGATGAACAACATACATAAGCGTTTTCATGGTGTATATGCACTCAATGGTGTTCATTTTGATTTGCGTGCCGGAGAGGTTCATGCACTTATGGGCGAAAATGGTGCAGGAAAATCCACTCTAATGAAAGTTCTTTGCGGAATACATAAACGTGATGAAGGAGAAGTAATTCTTTTTGACAAAGAGGTTAATTTTTCTACAATAAAAGAGTCACAAGATGCCGGTATTAGTATGATTCATCAGGAACTTAATATGATGAACCACCTTACCGTAGCACAAAACATCTATATCGGACGGGAACCTATGATTAACGGCGTATATATAGATGACAAAAAAATGGAAAAAGATGCAGCAGAGCTTTTCAAGAAGATAAGGGTTAATATTGATCCGTCAGCTGTTCTTGGTACATTGACAGTAGGCAAACAACAAATGGTAGAAATTGCAAAGGCGGTTTCCCGTAATGCAAAAATTCTTGTACTTGATGAGCCTACAGCAGCTCTTACTCAGCTTGAAGTAGAAGAGCTTTTCAAAATAATGAACGACCTAAAAGAAAACGGTATCGGAATGATTTATATTTCCCACAGAATGGACGAAATTAATCGTATATCAGACAGAGTAACTGTAATGAGGGATGGGGAATATGTAGGTACTCTTATTACAAAAGACACTACCAAAGATGAAATAGTTAAAATGATGGTAGGCCGTGTTATTTATGGTGATAAAAAAGAAGAAAGCACAGTGCCTGCTGATGCAGAAACCGTACTTGAAGTCAAGAATCTTAACAGCGGAAAAGAAATAAGAAATGTAAGCTTTAAACTCAAACGCGGTGAAATACTTGGATTTTCAGGACTTATGGGTGCAGGCAGAACAGAGGTTGCAAGAGCAATTTATGGTGCTGACCCCAAAGACAGTGGTGAAATCTTTATAAATGGCAAAAAGGTAGATATTAAAACTCCCCGAAATGCTGTTGAACTTGGTATTTGTTATCTTTCAGAAGACCGAAAGAGATATGGACTGCTTCTTGATAAATCTGTTGCGGAAAACTCAGTTCTCAGCAGTCTTGATAATTATATCAAGCTTGGATGGATTAATGAAGGTGCTATTGAAAAGGATGCAAAGAAAGAAAATGCTAAGCTTAAAACAAAAACACCCTCAATCAGACAGATTACAAAAAATCTTTCAGGCGGTAATCAGCAAAAGGTTATAGTTGCAAGATGGCTACTAAAAAATTCAGATATATTTATTTTTGATGAGCCTACACGAGGAATAGACATTGGTGCAAAAAGCGAAATGTACACACTTATGGAAGAACTTGCAAGTCAAGGTAAATCAATTATTATGATTTCCTCTGAACTTTCTGAAATTCAGCGTCTTTCTGACCGAGTTATTGTTATGTGCGAAGGAAGAATAACAGCAGAACTTAATATTAAAGACGCAACCCAAGAAACAATTATGAAATATGCTACAATGAGGGAGGAATGATAATATGAAATATACAAACAGCTTCGCAAGGAGCATAAGAAGAACAAAAAATCAATTTATTGATTTTATTACAAATAAGGGTAAACAAAACCTTATTGTTATTGCTGCGTTAGTTGTACTTACTGCCATATTTGCACTTTTAAACCCTAATTTTATTAACAAAAATAATATTGTAAGTATGGCACAGTCATTGGCACCTTATGCAGTGCTTGCCCTTGGTGTTACATTTGTAATTGCCACAGGGGGTATTGACCTTTCAATCGGTACTGTATGTATTGCATCTGCAGTTATTGCAGGTAAGCTTTATATGCTGGGTATGCCTCTTTGGGCAACAATTCCTGTAATGATAGCTATTGGTACATTATTTGGATATATTAACGGACTTTTAGTTGCAAAGTTAAAGCTTCCTGCATTTATTGCAACTCTTGGTACAATGATGTTTGCAAGAGGTATCAGTGCCATTATTGCAGCAATTCCAAACATTTTCTTCCCAAGCGGAACTTGGTTTAATAAGGCTTTTTCAAATGCTAACGGACTTCCCACAGGACTTTTTTGGATTATTATTTTAGGTGCAGTTTGTATGTACCTTATGTATAAATGCAAAATCGGAAGATACATCCTGTCAATAGGAAGTAATGAAGAAGCAACAAGACTTTCAGGTATTGATACTGAAAAATATAAAATTATTGCCTATACCTTCAGCGGTGTGGCAGCAGGTATTGCGGCTATATTCTGGGCAGCATCTTTCCCAACAGTTGCAGCTGCAACAGGAAACGGTATGGAACTTGATGCTATTGCAGGTGTATATATCGGCGGTACAAGTTCAGCAGGCGGCACAGCTTCAATTGCAGGCTCAATTATTGGAAACATTATGCTTGTAATAATCAGAAGTGGTCTTAACTTTGTACTTGCTAAATTCAATCTTAACTTAAACTCCACATATGTAACATACGCACTTACAGGTCTTATAGTTGTTGCTGCTGTCTTAATGGATGTTCTTAAAAATAAGAATGCAGCAAAGGTTAAAATTGAAACAGAAAAGGATAAAGCTAAAAAAGCTAAACTATTAGCTCTTGCTGACCTTGAAAATGAAATTGATGATGTAATTGCATCAGATATAGGTAATGAAGAAAAAAATATTAAAATAGCTGAACTTGAAAAGCAGATAGCTGCATTATAATTTTTGTATTAGTTTGCAATCTTAACGATTGTTAACAATAAATTAAATTTTAAAGGAGAAAAGACTATGAAAAAAATTTTATCAATCCTTTTGGCAGTTCTTATGCTGGCTTCATTTTTTGTAGGTTGCGGACCTTCAGACCAGCAAAAAACAGTTGCGGTAATCGCTAAAGGCGAATCCCACGCTTTCTGGCAGTCAGTTAAAGCAGGTGCTGAAGCGGCAGCAGAAAAGTATGGCTATGCAGTAACCTTCCGTGGACCTGCTAGTGAATCTGCTAAAGACCTTCCTTCACAGATGGAAATGGTACAGACAGCGATTTCCAACAACGCAAATGCAATCGTTCTTGCAACAATCGGAACAGGTTTTGTTGACAAATTAACAACAGCATATGACAATGGTACTCCTGTTGTTCAGTTTGACAGCGGTATCTGGGCAGATGATGTTAAAGCTCTTAACGATGCAAACAAGAACCCAATCAAGGCTTCTGTTGCTACAAGTAACCTTAAAGCAGCAGGCGTAGCAGCTGAAAACTTCTTTAATGCTATTAAAGAGGAAATTGCAGCTTCTGATAAATATGTAGTTGGTGTTATTCAGCATGATGAAACTCAAACAGGTATTGACAGAGCTAAAGGCTTTATTGATACTTTCAAAGAATTAGCAGATGCTGATGAAACAACAAAAGGTAAGTATGAAATTGCTCACGAAGTTAAACCTGGTGATGCTGATAACGCATATAAATCAGCTCTTGAAGCTTTATATGAAAAAGGTGCAGCTGCTATCTTTATGTCAAACGAAGGCGTTGTAAAGCAGGTTTATGATGCTATCGGTGCGGCTGATAAGAAATACGATAATATTAAATTCTGCGGATTTGATGCAGGTACAAAACAGATTGAATGGATGAAGGCAACAACAGGTGCTAAACTTGTTGGTTCAGTTGCACAGGATTCCTTCCAGATTGGCTATAATGCTGTTGAACAGGCTATTTTTGCACTTGAAGGTAAAGAGGTAACCGCTGATGTTGCTATTGCAGGTGCATGGTGGGATGCTACAAATGTTGACCAGATGATAAAAGATAATCTTGTTTATGAAGGATAATTAGATAGTATTGTAGAATATTATTAATTAGGGCGTAAGCTAAAGAATTATCAATAATTAGATTACTTGATTGATTTGGTGCCTCTCCCTACTTTTAGGGAGAGGCTTTTATTTAATTTTGAGAATAATGTTTTGTAAAATGGTAGTTTATCATAAACAAAATTTATTATATATATTAAGATATACAGGAGGGAAAGGAAAATGGCAAAGAAAAGATATGTAGGAGATTATCCGGTAATTGGTATCCGTCCAATTGTTGACGGAAGAAGAGGTCCAATGATGCTTCGTGAAAGTCTTGAGTCACAAGTGTGGGCTATGGCAAATGCTGCGAAAAAACTATTTGAAGAAAATTTATATTATTCAAATGGTGACCCTGTTAAGGTTGTTATAGCAGATACATCAATTGGACGTGTGCCTGAAGCGGCAGCTTGTGCTGATAAATTTAAAAAGGAAGGGGTAGATATTACTCTTTCTGTAACACCTTGCTGGTGCTACGGTTCGGAAACAATGGATATGGATCCTACAACTATCAAGGGTGTTTGGGGATTTAACGGAACAGAGCGTCCAGGTGCAGTATATCTTGCAGCAGTTTTAGCAGGACACGCACAAAAAGGTCTTCCTGCCTTTGGTATTTACGGTCATGAAGTACAGGACCGTGACCAGATTACAGAAATTCCCGAGGATGTTAAAGAAAAGCTTTTACGCTTCGGACGTGCCGCAGTAGCTGTTGCTACAATGCGTGGCAAGTCATATTTACAGATAGGTTCCCAGTGTATGGGTATTGCAGGTTCTATTATTGATCAGGACTTTATGGAATCTTACCTTGGTATGCGTGTTGAATCTGTTGATGAAATTGAAATCATCAGAAGAATGGAAGAAGGCATTTATAACGAGGAAGAATATCAGAAGGCTCTTGCTTGGACAAAGGAACATTGCAAAGAAGGCAGAGATGATAATCCTGAAAGTGTAGAATTTTTAGGAGAAACAAGAAAGATTAAGTTTACAGATGAAGAAAAAGAAAAACAATGGGAATTCACTGTTAAAATGTACTGTATCATAAAGGACCTTATGTGCGGAAACAAGAATCTTCCTGATGCTTTTGAGGAAGAAAAAGTAGGTCATAACGCAATTGCAGGCGGTTTCCAGGGTCAGCGTCAGTGGACAGACCATTGGCCAAACTGTGACTATCCTGAGGCTCTTTTATCTTCAACCTTTGACTATGAAGGTGCTAGAGAGCCATACACACTGGCTACAGAAAATGATGTACTTAATGGTCTTGGAATGTTATTTATGAGACTTCTTACACACAGAGCACAAATATTTGCAGATGTTCGTACTTACTGGTCAGGTGAGGCAACAAAGAGAGTTACAGGATATGACCTTCAGGGTAAGGCGGCAGAGTCTAACGGTCTTATTCACCTTCTTAATTCAGGTGCGGCTTGTCTTGATGCGTCAGGTGTATGTACAGACGAAAATGGCAACCCAACAATGAAAAAGTGGTGGGAAGTTAATGATGAAGATATTAAGAAGATGACTGACGCTACTGTTTGGTGCGAAGCTGGTTTTGATAACTTCAGAGGAGGCGGTTTCTCCAGCCATTATACAACAAAGGCAGAAATGCCCTGTACAATGATTAGACTTAACCTTGTAAAAGGTCTTGGACCTGTTCTTCAGATAGCTGAAGGCTGGACAGTTAATCTTCCTGATGAGGTATCTGATACTTTAATGGAACGTACAAATCCAACATGGCCTTGCACATGGTTTGCTCCTCGTTGTGACGGTAAGGAAGGCTCACCATTTAAGACTGCTTATGAAGTTATGCAGAACTGGGGTGCTAATCACGGTGCTATTTCATATGGTCATATAGGTGCAGACCTTATTACAATGTGTTCAATGCTTCGTATTCCCGTATGTATGCATAATGTACCTGAGGAAGAAATTTTCCGTCCTGCGGCTTGGAATGCATTTGGTATGGATAAAGAGGGACAGGACTACAGAGCTTGCAGCACATATGGCCCCTTATATAAATAAATAATAGATTTAAACTGTAAGGTAAGGCGGACCTTTAAGGTCCGTCTTATTTTTACAACTAAAAAAGTCTATTGACCCATAATATTATAGGTGTTATAATGGAATTGGTAGTATAACAAAAAGGAGCGAAAAAGTATGAAAAAGTTAATAAGTCTTGCACTTGTAATTTTCATAGCAACTACTTTTGCAGTTGGTTTTTCAGGCTGCAAAGGAAAAGCGAATTTTACTATAGCAGTTCCCAGCGATACAACAAATAAGGCACGTGCACTTTTATTACTGGAGGAAAACGGTCTTATTACTCTTAAAGAAGGTGCAGGAATAACAGCTACTAAAAATGATATTGCACAAAATCCTTATAGTATTCACATTAAAGAGGTTGAAGCAGATCAGGTTTCGGATATATTGCAGGATGTGGATTATGCAGTGATTAATTCAAATTATGCTATTGAGGCAGGTATTAATCCTATGCAGGACGCATTTGCTATTGAAGGCTCATCTTCTGCATACAGCAATATTCTTGCGGTAAAAGAGGGAAGAGAAAATGAGGATATTATAAAAGCTCTTGTGGCAGCACTTGAAAGTAAACAGGTGGCTGATTTTATTGAAAGTAAATATGAGGGAACTATTGTAAGTACAGTTGATAATCTTACAAACGGATACCACCCCGATGTTAATTATAATGTTTTAAATGGTAAAAAGGTTACTGTTGCCGCGTCACCTGAACCTCATGCGGAAATTCTTAGCATTGTTAAGGATATTCTTGCAGAAAAAAGTATTGAACTTGATATAAAAGTGTTTACTGACTATGTTCAACCTAACAAGGTTGTAGAAAGCGGAGAAATTGATGCAAACTATTTTCAGCATGTTCCTTATCTTGAGAATTTCAACAAAGAAAATAATACACATATTATTTCAGTATCCGCTATTCATGTAGAGCCTATGGGTATTTACGGAGGAAAGCAGACAGAACTTAATGCAATTAAGAAAAAATAAGTCAAAAATGGGGCTTTAGTATAATTGAAATAAAAAGATAAATAAAAAGTTCCAGATTATTAAGCATGAAAAAGGCTGAACAATTAAATTGTTCAGCCTTTTAAGTTATTATAAATATCCTTAAATTGTGCCAAATAATCTGTCGCCGGCATCTCCAAGACCAGGACAGATATAACCATGGTCATTAAGTCTTTCATCTACAGCAGCACAGTAAATCTGCACGTCAGGATGATCCTGTTGAATCCTGTCAATTCCATTTTCCGCAGCTAAAATGCACATAAGTTTAATGTTTTTGCCGCCGCGTTTTTTAATAAATTCAATAGCAGCAGATGCAGAACCCCCGGTTGCAAGCATTGGGTCAACAACAAAAATTTGTCTTTCTTCAATATCGGAGGGGAGCTTGCAATAATACTCAACAGGCTCTAAAGTTTCAGGGTCTCTGTAAAGACCGATATGCCCAATTTTTGCAGCAGGAATAAGATTAAGCATACCGCTTACCATACCAAGACCTGCACGGAGGATTGGAACAACGGCAAGCTTTTTACCTGCAAGCACCTTTGTTGTAGTCTTTTCTATTGGAGTCTGGATAGTAACCTCAGTTAAAGGAAGTTCACGAGTTGCTTCATAGGCAATTAAGGTTGCAATTTCGTCAACCAACTCTTTAAATTCCTTTGTACCTGTGTTAACATCTCTTAAAATCGAAAGCTTATGCTGAATTAAAGGGTGGTCCATAATAAGAAGATTTTTCTCTGTCATTTTCATCATCCTTCTTTGGTAAGTGTTATATTTTTATACTACTATTATATAATAAAGGAAGTAAAAAGTCAAATGTTATTTTAAAAGGCAAAAATGAAATAGAAAACCAAAAAACTTTCGTTTTTGCATAAATCTGCTTAGAAAAACAAGATAAAATGAAAGGATTTGCATAAATTATTTCAAAAAAACCCTTGACGACAAAGTTTAAATGTGCTATAATTGTAGGTATTAATAAAAAAGTTCGGTTAAAAGGAATTCGGGTGAAAAATATGGATTTGAAAAATAAAAAAGTTAATAACATAACTGAAAAAACTAAGGAAAAATATGACATTAATTATAATAATTATCCACTTTACAATGTAAAAAGGGGACTAAGAAATGATGATGGTACTGGTGTACTTGCGGGTCTTACTTCTGTAGGTGAGGTTAGAGGTTATATTATTGATGACGGCGAACGAGTTCCTATTGAAGGGAGATTAAGATACAGAGGCGTTGATGTAAGAAAAATTGTTAATGCATGCTATAATGAAAGACGCTTTGGTTATGAGGAAGTAATGTTTCTGCTTTTATACGGATATCTTCCTGATAAGGAAGCTCTTAATGAATTTTACCATGTTTTAGGTGAAATGAGAAATCTTCCTGTAAGCTTTACAGAGGACATGATTATGAAAGCACCCAGCAAAAATATTATGAACAAGCTTGCAAGTGCTGTGCTCTCTATGTATTCTTATGATGAAGAACCTGATGCTACAGACCTTAATAATTTAATAAGACAGTCTTTGGAAATTATTGCAAGACTTCCTGCAATAATCAGTTATGCATATCAGACAAAAAGACATTATTACGATAATGGAAGTTTTATTTTACATTCACCCCGTGCTGATTATTCTACTGCGGAAAATATTTTGCATATGATAAGACCAGACAGTAAGTTTACGCGATTTGAAGCAGAAGTTCTTGACCTTATGCTTATTTTACACGCAGAACATGGTGGAGGTAACAACTCAGCTTTTGTATGCAGAGTTGCAAGCTCTACAGGTACAGATACATATTCTGCCATAGCAGCAGCAATAGGCTCGCTTAAAGGACCTAAGCACGGAGGTGCCAATCAGAAGGTTATGGCGATGATGGCAGACATAAAGAAAAATGTTAAGGACTGGTCAAATGATGAGGAAATATCCAACTACTTAAGACGCATAATTAATAAAGAGGTAGGGGATAAAAGCGGACTTGTATATGGTATGGGGCACGCTGTTTACAGTCTTTCTGATCCAAGAGCAGTAATGCTTAAGACAAAGGCAAAGGAGCTTGCCATTGAAAAGGGCTGTATGAAGGAATTTGCTTTATATGATGCAATAGAACGTCTTACACCCGATATATTTGCAGAAATAAAGAAAAACAATAAGGTTATTTGTGCAAATGTAGATTTGTATTCTGGACTTGTTTACACTATGCTTGATATTCCTGAAGATTTATTTACTCCTCTTTTCGCAGTAGCCAGATGTGTGGGATGGTGTGCACACCGAATTGAGGAAATTTCAAACAGCAAAATTATAAGACCTGCATATAAAAACATTTGCCATAGAGTTGATTATATACCTATGAGTGAAAGATAAAGGAGTGTTTAAAATGAAAAAAATTGCACAGTTTTTTAAAGTATCAAAGGAGCAGTTTCAGGCAAGCTGGCAGGATGATTTTTCAGGGATTAATATGCCATACGATGATATAAAACTTCCCAAAAGAGCAACGAGCGGTTCTGCGGGTTATGACTTCTTTTCTCCCCTTGATTTTGAATTAAAACCCGGACAGACCATTAAAATTCCTACAGGGATTCGTGCAAAAATAGATGATGGATGGGTTCTTAAAATATATCCCAGAAGCGGTCTTGGATTTAAATACAGAATTCAGCTTAATAACACCGTAGGTATTATTGATAGTGATTATTATAATTCTGATAATGAAGGTCACATTTTTATTAAAATAACAAATGACTCTAATGAAGGCAAAGTACTTTCTCTTAAAAAAGGGGAAGGTTTTGCACAAGGTATATTTTTAGAATATGGAATTACTGTGGATGATGAAACTGACGGAGTACGAAATGGAGGATTTGGGAGTACAACAAAATAAAATAATATAATATATCATAGCACCTTGAAGGTAAATTTACTTTCAAGGTGTTTTTTATGTCTTTTAGTCATTATTGCGGCTGTCTTTGAATAAACTATGTACATATAACAATTTTTTAACAGGGAAAAAGGATGTGCTTATTTTATGAAGATTTTTGTATTTTCCAAGGATACTCTATTAATTTATGGTCTTGTGGTGCTTGTTCTTGTGGGAATGTTTACTGTGGGTACAATGAGTGAAACAGTTATAACAAATGCAACGACAGGCAGTAATTTGCCTGTTTATAGTGTTAAAACTGAGAAAAAACAAATTGCAATTACTTTTGATTGTGCATGGGAAGATACAGAAACTAACAGTATAATACAGGTGCTTAAGGATAACAACGCAAAGAGCAGTTTCTTTGTTGTAGGAGGTTATGCTGACAGATATCCTGAAAGCTTAAAAAAGCTTTGTCAGGACGGGCATGAGGTGCTGAACCATACTGATACACACCTTCATATGTCAAAACTTTCAAAAGAACAGATTATAAAGGAAATTACTGTCTGTGAAGATAAAATAAATTCAATTACAGGGCAGTCTTTGAAAATTTTTCGTCCTCCCTATGGAGATTACAATAACACTTTGATTACGGTTGCAAAGGAACAGGGATTTTTGCCTGTACAATGGGATGTAGATAGTAATGACTGGAAGGATACAGACCCTTCCAAGATTGCAAGTGAGGTTGCAGGAAATATTAAAAACGGCTCAATAGTACTTTTTCATAATGGTGCAAAAAATACTGTGGAGGCATTAAAGATTTTGCTTCCACAGCTTAAAAATGAAGGTTATGAATTTGTACCTGTCAGTCAGCTTGTATATAGGGAAGGTTATGTAATAGATAAAAGCGGTATGCAGTCTAAAATATAAATTTGCAGGGAGGAAAATTGGAAATGGGTGAATTACTTAGTAATAATGAGGCGTCTGTGATAGGGAAAGTATGTCAGCTTCCGTATCTTAGTCATACACACTTTGAGGAGGAATTTTATATACTTTCATTAGAAGTGCCACGACTTAGTGATAATAGTGATGAGATAAATATTATGATATCTGAAAAATTGTATGATATTGAAGATATAGAAATCGGAGATGTTTTTAAGGTAAGCGGTCAGTTCCGTTCTTATAATAATTACAGTGGAATCGGAAACAGACTTATGCTGGTACTTTTTGCGAAAGAAATTGAGGCCGTTGCAGCCAGTACCTTACTTGATGATAGTAAACCTAACAGCATACATATTAAAGGTTATATATGCAAGGAGCCAATTTACCGAACGACTCCTTTTGGAAGGGAAATAACGGACCTTCTGGTGGCAGTAAACAGAGCATATGGAAAATCTGATTATCTGCCTTGTATAGCATGGGGAAGGAATGCCAAATATTCCTCGAAGCTATCTGTGGGAGATATGGTGGAAATATGGGGAAGAATGCAAAGTCGAGAATATCAAAAGCGTCTTGAAAATGATGAAGTCATAACTAAAAAAGCATTTGAAATATCTATCAGCAGAATTGACAATATAGAAGAGTAAAAGATGCAAAAAGGTCGAAGCAAGTTGCTTCGACCTTTTTAATGTTTGTTTAATTATTTCTGCACAACTACCATAGATGCAACATAGCTACCTGTCTTAGCGTTTCCAAATACTGTAATAGAAGTACCTGCTGCAAGAGCCTTTGTTGTAAGAGCTTTTCCTGACTGGTCAGTAATAGTAGCTTTGGATATGAATACAAGTTCAGAAGAATCTACAAGTTTAATATATCCATAAGCACTATTAAAATATTCTATAACACCGGATATATTTGTATTTTCGCCTTCTTCAACGCCATTTGCAAAAGCAGCTATTACATCAATTGCAGTTACAGTCTGAGCATCAATACTAAGCTTAACCTTATCACCTACTCTTAAGTTGTAGAATGTAACTGAAGAATCGGATTTTGTAATCTTTGCATTCTTAGTAACTGCATAGGTATAGCTGTTATTTGATGAATCTGTAACAGTAATGGATGGAGTAACTGAGATTATAACCTGTGTAATTGTGCCTTCTGCTGTGCCTGTTTTACTCTTAGAAATAATTTCAGTAATTACGCCATAGGTTGTTTCGATTTCAACCTCGTCACCTACAAGGATATTTTCTACAGTTACTTTTTTGCCGTTTCTTGTAACGGAAACTGAACTGGAAAGTTCAAAGGCTACATTTTTACCGCCTGTAAGAACAGTCATTTTATATGTGGGAAGAAGCTGAATATCTACAACCTTTCCCTTAAATGTTTGCAATTTGGATTCTGCAACAATGGATGTTACGTATCCTTCCTTTATTGTAAGAACAATATAATCACCTTGTGTAAGGTCTGCTGCGGTGATTTTCTTATCATCCTTCTTAACGGAAACTGTTTTTGAAAGAGCATATGTGGTTGTAAGACCGGTTGAAGAATCCTGAACAGAAACCCCGTTGGTTTCATTGTCAATCTTTTCAAGTTTCAAATACTTTCCGTTTATAACTGCATCATAATCAGGAGATATTGTTTCAATAGCTACAACATTATCATTGCTCACAGTAATTCTGATTTTACTTCCGGTTAAAAGAGTTGCAGGAGAAACTGTTTTTCCGTCAAGCTTTACGGGGATATTGTCAGCAATATCATATTCTTGCTGTTCACCATTATTTAATGTAACAATAATGCTGTTTGTAGAGGCATTGTAGAATTTTACACTACCGTCAAAATATTCGTATGATAAAATCGGAATAATTCTGCTGAGCATTACTGTCATTTGTGCTCTTGTAACTGTTCCGTTTGGTGCAAAGCTTCCATCACCCATACCAAGCATTATACCATTTTCTGATACATATTTAATGTAAGGAGCCATAGTTGAGTTGATTTCAGCTATATCAGAAAATGAAAGTGAAGATACAGAACCGGTAAGAGTTGCATTGTTTGTTGCAAGCTTTGCAAGAAATTCTGCAGCTTCATATCTTTTAATGGGAGTGTTTACAACGCCGTCTGAGGCATAAGTCAAAAAAGTTTTGTCTGAAAGGATACCTTTGTAAATAAGATATGATATTTCGCCTTTATATGGAGTTTTAAGAGGTTCCATAATGGATGCATAAGCTTCTTTTGCTTTTTCTATGTAAACTTCATTACCTTCAGCAGAATATCCGGCAACACGGGAAAAAAGCACCATAGCTTCACCCTTGGTAATAGCGTTTCCGGGGCGAAATGTGTTATCGCTGTAACCCTTTATAATGCCCTGTTCCACCATGCTGTCAATAGCACCTCTTGCCCAGTCCCAGGAAGAGTCTAAAGTATCAGGATAAGATGCAAAGGCTGAAATAGCGGAAAATGCCATTACAGCAAGCACTATAAGAGCAATTAGTTTTTTCTTCATTGTAATAATCCTCCTTGATTATTTTTTCTTATTATATATCATATCATAACTTATTCTGGATTGCAATAGTTTTTTGCAAAAAAAATTGCAATTTTTTTAAAAAAACACAATATGTATGGTCTTGTTGACAAAAAAAGGAAAAAATGATACAATTTATCCAAGAGGTGAAGCTAATGATAAATGATAAAATTAAAATAGTAATTTGCGGTGGAAATGTAAAACAAAGAGAGGAAACAGCAATTGAAATATCAAAAGTACTAACTGAACATAAAAAAACAAGCAAAATTTTGCCTGATTTTCAAAAACAATTTTTTATAACGGATATAAAGCAAAGTAAAATAATAAAAACTCAAATAAAAAGAGAAAAAACAAAAGATGAATATGATGTTATAATTTGTTCTGGAGGACTTGCAGAAAGCCTTGTTTATATGAATGAGGATATAGACTGTAACACTTATAAAGAAGTAAAAAGAAACTTAGTATCTTATAGAAACTCATATAATGCTGTTTTTGCTTTGCCACCTCAGGATGAGATTTCTCAAAAGGCTGTATATTCATGGGTAGGGCATGAGCATCTTCGTATGGGAAATAGTAAAGAGGAAATCATTGCGGAAATTTTATTTTTTATGGGCGTTTTTCAAAGTCTTGAAATTGAAAGAAAATTTCTTATAAAAATGCCTGATATACAAAGGCTTGAGAAAATGAATAACTGCAGTAAAAGCAATATAACACAAATATATTTAAAAGGTGATTTGGGAAGAATAAGAAAAAGGATTTTCGGGGAGCAAAGTGTATATTATCATACCCGTAAAAAACGCCTAAGCAACACTACACGCATTGAAATTGAAAGGAAAATAGGTGTTTTAGAATATAATTATTTTTTAATGTATAAAAGAGATAAAAATAGAGCTTCTGTTATTAAAGACAGATATTGCCTTTTAGAAAATGGAAAATATTTTGAAATTGATGTTTTTCCCTTCTGGAAGGATATGGCATTTTTAGAAATTGAGCTTAAAAACGAGGATGAAAACTTCACTATTCCTGAATATATTACAACAATTAAAGAGGTTACACAGGATAAAAACTATACAAACAGGTCTCTTGCAAAACGCCTTAAGGATGGAAATATCTAAATAATCTTTATTGTTTTATTAATTTTAATGGATTAAATAATGAATAGGTACAAAAACCCCATCAAGCAAATTGAACTGCACCAGTTTTTGCAGCTCAATACTTGATGGGGTTTTGTTTACATAAGTTTTTTTACATCTTTTGAATGAAGTCCTGTATTTAAAGCTGCTGCAATAACTTCTGATAAATCTGATATCATTTCATCTACATCCTTTGGAGTTACTATTAAATCTTCTGTCATTTCGGATAGTGCCACAGAAAAAAGTCTTTTTCTGTCTTCTGAAGAAAGGGTAGAAAGCATTTTAAAAAGATTAGAGTTGTCGCTTTCTTTCAAGATTTCAACAGAGCCTTCAAATGCATTTTCGGTTATAGTAGCGGCATCTACTACAGTAGGAACCCCAATGGAAATTACAGGTACGCCAAGTGTTTCCTTGCTTAATTCCTTTCGGTGATTCCCCACTCCTGACCCTGGATTTATACCGCTGTCGGATATCTGAAGACTTGTGCCCAGCCTTTTTATACTCCGTGCCACTAAAGCATCTATTGCAATTACGCATTTGGGATTAACTCTTTGGGTTATTCCTTTGACTATTTCTAAGGTTTCAATGCCTGTTGTACCAAGCACGCCGGGAGAAAGAGCACAAACAGGTCTTATATTTTCAGTCATACTTTCAGGCAAATGTTCAAACAGATGCCGTGAAACAAATAAGGAGGAAACTGTTTTAGGCCCTAAAGCGTCAGGGGTAATATCCCAGTTTCCCAGTCCTATAACAAGTACAGGGTCGGTGGGGGAAATGTTATTTTTTTCAAGTAACATTTCAATTTCTTTTGCAAGAAAATTTCTGCTTTGCTTATAGCTTTCCCTGTCACTTCCTCTTAGGTTTTCCGCTTCTAATGTAATATATGTTCCCATCGGTTTTTCAAGATATTTCTCTCCCTCTTCATCAGTTATGGAGATTTTGGTATAACAAAGCCCTCCAAAGACTCTTTTATTCATCTTCACACCCTGGGGTACCTTGTTTTTTTCGGAAAAATATTCGTGTGCCTCCACTGCCATATCAGTATGAATGCTGCTCAAAATCTTTCACCCTTTCAGTTTTATTTAATATTCCTTATGAGTATATAATTTTAGTTTAACCTTTTTTTTAGAAATATATAAGGTGTTTACCAAAATAGCTATTGATTTTTAATACTTGTTATGGTATAATTTTAACAGTATTTATTATGGAGGATTATGTCTATGAAAGCTATAGTTACAGTTATGGGAGAGGACAAGGTAGGAATTATTGCAAAGGTAAGTACACTGCTGGCAGAAAGCAAGATAAATATTCTTGATATTTCCCAGACAATTATGCAGGATATTTTTACAATGATTATGCTTGTTGATACGGATAAAAGTGAAAAAAGTATTGGGGAGATTTCTGATATGTTAAACGAACTTGGTAAGGAAATTGGAATAGATATTAAAATTCAGCATGAAGGTATTTTTAATTCAATGCACAGAATATAATTAATTAGGGTGTTTTAAGGAGATATTATAATGGTCAACAGAAGAGAAATAATGGAAACCATACATATGATATCAGATGAAAATCTTGATATCAGAACGGTTACAATGGGAATTTCACTCCGGGATTGTGCAACTGAAGATATTGACAGACTGTGTGAAAAAATTTACGATAAAATAACTAAAAAAGCAGAAAAGCTTGTTTCTGAAAGTGAACAGATTTCTCAGGAATACGGAATACCGATTATTAATAAAAGAATTTCAGTTACTCCGATTGCTATTGTGGCTGAAAGCTGTAAAGGGGATTATGTTAAAATTGCAAAAACCCTTGACAGGGCTGCAAAAGAAGTGGGAGTTAACTTTATAGGCGGATATTCAGCTCTTGTGCAAAAAGGTTATACAGATGGGGACAGAAGATTTATAGAGTCTATTCCCGAAGCCCTTGCTGTTACAGAAAGGATGTGCTCATCTGTAAATATCGGCTCAACCAAAGCAGGTATTAATATGGATGCGGTAAAGCAGATGGGACAAATTATTGTTAAAGCTTCTCAGCTTACTGCGGATAATGGATGTATAGGGCCTGCAAAGCTTGTGGTATTTTGTAATGCTGTAGAGGACAACCCATTTATGGCAGGTGCATTTCATGGAGTAAGCGAAGGCGAATGTGTTGTAAATGTTGGTGTTTCGGGTCCTGGAGTTGTACAGTGTGCAATTAAAAAGCTGGGTAAAGATGCATCTCTTGATAAGGTAGCGGAAACTATTAAAAAGACCGCCTTTAAAATTACACGTATGGGTCAGCTTGTTGCAGCTGAAGCTTCAAACAGATTGGGAGTGGATTTTGGTATAGTGGATTTATCTCTTGCACCTACTCCTGCCGTAGGAGACAGTGTTGCCTACATATTAGAGGAAATGGGTATTGGAACTTGCGGATGTCACGGAACAACTGCTGCTCTTGCAATGCTTAATGATGCTGTTAAAAAGGGCGGGGTTATGGCAAGTTCTTCAGTAGGAGGACTTTCTGGTGCATTTATTCCTGTAAGTGAAGATGCAGGTATGATAAATGCCGCAAGAGTAGGAGCACTTACTCTTGAAAAATTAGAAGCTATGACTTGTGTTTGCTCTGTCGGGCTTGATATGATAGTAGTTCCTGGAGATACAAGAGCAGATGTTATTTCTGCTATTATTGCAGATGAAGCTGCAATCGGTATGGTTAACTGTAAAACTACAGCAGTAAGAATTATCCCTGCTATAGGAAAAACTATAGGAGATACATTGGAGTTCGGTGGACTTCTGGGAAGCGGTCCTGTTATGCCAGTAAACCCCTTTGGAAGCTGTGATTTTATTAACAGAGGGGGAAGAATACCAGCACCGTTACACAGTCTTAAAAACTAACTTTAGAGCAAGGAGTTTTTCGTTATGAGCAAACATATTGCGGTTATAGGAGCCGGTGGCTGGGGAACAGCACTTGCAAATTTACTTGGAAAAAAAGGATATGATGTTCGTTTGTGGGCGTATCTTCCTGAGGAAAGAGATGAACTTCAAAGATTTGGAGAAAACAAGCGTTTTCTTCCGGATATTAAATTAAGTGAAAATCTGGAGTTTTCCTGTGATATGGAGTGGTGCATAAAAAATGCAGAGTGTATAGTTTCTGCAGTACCATCAGGAGCAGTGGAAGCAACGGCTTATAATATAGCTAAATATATTGATGTGAATACTCAGCCTGTAGTAACTGTTTCAAAAGGACTTCATAAAGACACTAAAGAACGTCTTTCAACAGTAATTGAAAGATGTATCCCTGAAGTTAAGGTAGCAGCTCTGTCAGGGCCTTCTCATGCGGAAGAGGTGGCACGGGAAATGATTACCACCAATGTTGCTGCAAGCAGTGATGAAAAAATTGCTGAATATGTTTGCAATTTATTTACCACAGACTATTTCAGAGTATATACAAACAGCGATATAACAGGTGTTGAAATGGGCGGAGCTCTTAAAAATATTATTGCTCTTTGTGCGGGCATACTTGACGGAATGGGTATGGGAGATAATGCTAAAGCTGCTCTTATGACAAGAGGTATGGCAGAAATTTCCCGTCTTGGCGTAAAGCTTGGTGCAAACAGAGAAACCTTTTTTGGTCTTTCAGGAATGGGTGATTTGATTGTTACCTGTACAAGTATGCATTCCAGAAATCGCAGAGCAGGTATTTTAATCGGTCAGGGTAAAACTGCACAGGAAGCAATTGATGAAGTGAAAATGGTAGTAGAAGGAGTGCCTGCAGCTATTGCCGCATATAAGCTGGCAAAAAACTGCGGAGTGGAAATGCCAATTACGTCGGCAGTGTATTCCGTAATCTGCGAGGGAAAAGACGCAAGAGAATGCGTTACATCTCTTATGACCAGACCTAAAAAAAGCGAAGTAGAATAAAAAGATAAAAAAGCAGTAAAAAAACTGCTTTTTTTGTAAAAAAGTATTTCAAAGTCCAAACTATTGGACAATAAATTTAATATAATAAAGACACAAAAAAGAAAAGGAGTGTTTTTATTATGTTAAAAATTATTTCTCGTATTATCATTTTAACAGGTGTATATTTCATGGTAGGTTCTCTTGGTGCTATGGAGCTGGATAGGCTTACAATCAGCGATACTTTAAGCCAGATTGCAGATGGTGCTGTAGTAGTTTTATTAGGAATTTTAATGAAAAACAGTATTGATTTTTTATTTTGCATTTTTTGTACAAAGGGAAAAGTTTATAAAAATGCGGAAGAAAAACCTTTTAAAATGGTTGCATAAAATCATCATAAAGGGAGGGAGAAAAAATGGCAAGGTATGCAGGGCAAAAATTAAAAATACCATACCTTTTAAAAATTTTTCTGCAAGATACAGACAGTAATCATGGGCTTACTATGAAAGAAATCATAGGAAAGCTGAAAATTTATGGAATTGATGCTGAAAGAAAGGCGTTATACGACGATATTGCAGACCTTCGGGATATTTTTGGACTTGACATACAAATAAAAAGAGGAAAAACTACCACCTATTTTCTCGCAAGTAATATCTTAGAGCTTTCACAGCTTAAAATGCTGGTAGATTGTGTGCAGGCTTCAAAATTTATTACAGAAGGTGATAGTAATAAAATCATAAAAAAACTGGAATCTTTAACATCTATTTATGAGGCAAGAGAACTTCAAAGACAGGTTTATATTGCAAAAAGGCCAAAGTCGGAAAATGATACGCTTTTGGATAATGTTGATACTATACATAAGGCTATTATGGATAACAAGCAGATTTCCTTTAAGTATTTTAATTATAAGGCTGATAAATCAAGGCATATCAGAAATAACGGTAAGGATTATCTGGTAAGCCCTTATAGCCTTAATATTTCTGAAGATAATTATTATCTTATTTGCCATTATGACAAGCATGAAGGTTTTACCCATTTTCGTGTGGACAGAATGATTGATGTAAGGCTTACAGATTATAAAAGGCTAAATATAAGTGAAGTTGCAGGAAAGCAGTTCGATTTGGGAGAATACTCAAAAAAAGTTTTTTCTATGTACAGGGGAGAAAAGGAATATGTATCACTACTTTGCAGGAACTCTGTTGCAAACGCTGTAATTGACAGGTTTGGTAAAGATGTTAATATGTATCCTGAAGATGAAAATAATTTTAAAGTAAACGTAAATGTGGAAATAAGTCCTACTTTTTTTGCCTGGCTGTTTACATTTGGTTGTGATATTAAAATAATTTCTCCACAAAAAGCTATATTGGAAATGAAAAAACGCACAAAAGAAGTGGAAAAGTTATACAAGTAATAAAAAATACACCTTCTTTTTGTACAAATTTGTATAAAATTTCACCAAATTATTAAAATTTACACAAAAAATGCAAATAAATTAGAGTTTTTTTAAAGAAAAAATGCAATAAGTATTGACTTTTTTGATTTTTAGGTATATAATTATTGTATCAGGAATATGGAAGTGCTTTACATATATACTAATTATTGTTTCTTATTACTTCAGTAGGCTTGATGTTCCGCAGCCTCTGCGGAAAAAATAAAACAAATGATGGAGGAATTCTAAAATGAAAAAGGTTGAATTAATCGCAAAAATAGCTGCGGATGCAGCAATTTCTAAGAAGGATGCTGAAAAAGCTCTTAATGCTACTGTTGCAGCTATTACAGACGCTCTTAAGAAGGGTGACAAGGTTGCTCTTGTTGGCTTTGGTACATTTGAAACAAGAAAAAGAGCTGCTAGAATGGGTAAGAACCCTCAGACAGGTAAGGAAATTAAGATTCCTGCTACAACAATCCCTGCTTTCAAAGCTGGTAAGGCTTTAAAGGAAGCTGTAAAATAATTTAAATAGCAAAAAACAAACTGCCTGCATTTAATGCAGGCAGTTTTTTGTATTTAATAAACGTAAAATTATTGACATTATTCACCTTTAGTGATATAATTGATTATATTTTATTATTTATAAGAAATTGGAGAAAAGGGGATTAAGATATGGCGAATGTATCTGAAATTTTCGGCAGTATGGTGTTTAATGAAAATGTCATGAAGCAAAGACTCCCTAAGGATGTCTATAAAGCTATGAAAAAGACTATCAGTGACGGAAAAAGACTTGATATAAGTATTGCCAATGTTGTTGCAAATGCAATGAAGGATTGGGCAGTAGAAAAAGGTGCAACTCATTATACACATTGGTTTCAGCCTATGACAGGAATTACCGCTGAAAAGCATGATAGTTTCATATCTCCTTCAGGGGATGCGGATATTATTATGGAGTTTTCAGGTAAGGAACTTGTGCAGGGAGAATCAGATGCATCCAGTTTTCCTTCTGGCGGACTTCGTGCCACTTTTGAAGCAAGGGGATATACAGCCTGGGACCCCACTTCATATGCATTTATAAAAAATAATACACTTTGTATTCCTACTGCCTTTTGTTCTTACGGGGGAGAAGCACTTGATAAAAAAACACCTCTACTTCGTTCTATGGAGGCAATAAACAAACAGGCTATGAGAGTAGTAAAGCTGTTTGGTAATGAAGATGTAACCTCAGTTAAGACAACGGTAGGTCCCGAACAGGAATATTTTCTTATAGATAAGGATATGTATGACAAACGACCTGACCTTTTATATACAGGCAGAACCTTATTTGGTGCGATGCCTCCAAAGGGACAGGAGCTTGATGACCATTATTTCGGTACAATCAAATCAAAGGTAAAAGCTTTTATGACAGAGCTTAATACTGAGCTTTGGAAGCTGGGTATTCTTTCTAAAACAGAGCATAATGAGGTTGCTCCTGCTCAGCACGAGCTTGCACCTATTTTTACTACTACAAATATTGCAACTGACCATAATCAGATTACTATGGAGCTTATGCAGAGAATTGCTAAAAAGCATGGTATGGTATGTCTTTTGCACGAAAAACCCTTTGAAGGTATAAATGGCAGTGGTAAGCACAATAACTGGTCACTTTCTACAAATACAGGTATAAACCTTTTAGAGCCTGGTGATACACCTCACGAAAACGCTCAGTTTATTACCTTTATATGTGCAGTTATAAAAGCTGTGGATGATTATCAGGACTTGCTCAGAGTATCTGTTGCATCTGCGGGAAACGACCACAGACTTGGTGCAAACGAAGCTCCTCCTGCAATTATTTCTATGTTTTTAGGGGATGAGCTTACTGCAATTTTAGAAGCCTTTGAAAATGAAGAAGGCTATGACGCAAAAGAAAAAACAATGCTTAAAATCGGAGTTCATGTACTTCCCAGATTTGCAAAGGATACTACAGACAGAAACAGAACCAGTCCCTTTGCCTTTACAGGTAATAAATTTGAGTTTCGCAGTCTTGGCTCTACTGCCTCTGTTTCAGGTCCAAACGTTGTGCTTAATACTGCAGTTGCAGAAAGTTTAAGACAGTTTGCTGATGAACTTGAGGGAGCAGAAAACTTCAATGAAGCATTAAATAAGCTTATTAAAAGAACAATAAAGAAACATAAAAGGGTTATCTTTAATGGTAACGGTTACGGCGACCAGTGGATAGAAGAGGCTGAAAAAAGAGGTCTTTCGAATTTTAAAACTACTCCTGATTGTCTTCCTTGTTATATTGCAGAAAAGAGCGTTAAGCTTTTTGAAGAACATAAAATTTATACAGCAACAGAAATTCATTCCAGATATGAAATTAAAATAGAGAACTATTCTAAGGTTATAAATATCGAAGCACTTACCATGATAGATATGGCAAAAAGAGATATTTTACCTGCTGTTGCTTCTTTTGTTAAGGAATTAAGCCAGTCTGTTATTGCGAAAAAAGGTGCAGTGTCAGGCATAGATTGTACATATGAGGAAGAGCAGATTAAAAAGATTTCCGGTTTAATGAATAAAATGTACAATGAAACTGTAAAACTGGAAAGAGTGCTTGATAAGGTGCATAAAATTGATGACTTATTAGAACAGGCAAATGCTTATAAGGACAGTATAATTCCTATAATGGAAAAGCTGAGAAAAGCGGCTGATGAAATTGAGCTTTTAACAGAAAGAAAATACTGGCCGTATCCTACATACGGAGACTTATTATTTGGAGTCAGATAGTTATAGAAAGGGCAGAGATATCTGCCCTTTTTGTGTAATATTTTTGGAGGAAAAATTTATGGAAGAGAAAAAAATTATAGAATCTGCATACGAATTAAGACAAAGAAAAATAACAGAAAAAGCCAAGAAAAGGTACTGGGTGATGATAATTCTTTCAGTGTTTCTTTCTGCGTTATGCTTGTTTGAAAAAGAGAGAATTATATTTGGAATAGTGGTGTTTACATTGTCTGTAATTTGTTCAGGTTTGCTTTTTTTTGGAGTTCCCGCTTCAAGGCATATTTGGGCAATATCAAGCGGATTACAGCTTGGATATTACTTTTTAAATGTGGGACTTTATGTGTCTAAGGATTACAGTATGATACTGGTAATTCTTATGTGTGCCAGAAGTGTTTTTCTTATTGCAAGCTCACTGTTGCTTCTTGGAAATTATGACATTATTGACATAGTAAGCGGAAGATGGAGAAAATTTAAAGGGGAAAATTGAAAAAGTATTTGGAAGATATTAATATTTTGATAGAAAAAGGCGAACGATTTAGTTACCATATTTTACCAATTTATGTTACAATATAAGTGTAATAAAAATTGGGAGAGTGAAACCTTTGTTCTATTTAAATTATAAAAAACCTAAACTCATATATATTCCCATTAAAGATATATTGCCGGCTTTTTTTAAGTCAAGGAGTTACTTTGAAACCACAAGGCTGGACGAGCTTAGTTTGTCTATAAAAAGGTACGGGGTGCTTCAGCCTGTTTTAGTACGAAAAGTTGGAAGAAAATACGAAATAATAGCGGGAGAAAGACGGCTTCGTGCGGCATATATTGCAGGACTTGAAAAAATACCCGCAATACTGCGGGAAATGTCAGATGATGAAGCGGCAAGCTGCAGTATAATGGAAAATTTACAAAGAGAAAATTTAACATATCTTGAAGAAAGCGACAGCCTTTGCAAGCTGGCAGAAAATACAGGGTACAACCTTCATTCTCTAAGCTATGCAATATGTAAAAATAAAGATAAGGTAGAAGAAAAAATACGTTTTAAAAAACTGTCTAAGGATGTAAGACGTTCTATTTGTTATCACAAAATTCCTGAATCTCACGCAAAACAGGTGTTGCGTCTTACAAATGATGAAATGAAGCTTAAGGTAATAAGTAAAATCGTAGAAAATAATTATGATTATACCCAGACAAAGGAGCTTATTGAAAAGCTTTTAATAGGAGAAATTCCAACAGTACATACAAATAAAAAGTACAATAAAGGGGATATGCGTCTTTTTAAAAATACTATGAAACGCCTTGTTGATATGATGAAACAAAACGGATTTCGTGCAATATCCTCAGAAAAAGATGATAAGGATTTTTACGAATATACAATAAGAGTAAAAAAAGAAAAAAAGACAAGTGCATAAAATTATGGAAAAAATAAAGCTTTCCACAAGACGAATATTAATAAAAAAGAGATGATTTTACTGTGAGTAAAATCATCTATTTTTTTATGGTGGAGGCGAGGGACAACCTGTCCTGACCACCTCATAATGCTTTTTCCATTCATTACAAAAGATTTTGAGGTTCTCATAGTATTCGCTGTCTGTATCAAAGTTTTCTCTTTTGATTTCATTCCTGCAAGCCACTATCCAATCTGTTAATTGGAGTATAGACATACTGGATATGTTTTCATCAAATAATTCAAAGGTTATAGTTCCACCGCCATATAAAACAAACCGCCAGAATGTATTCAATACATTCTGGCGGTTGCATAATTCCAACCATTTTTATTTTCACCTGCCTTACGGCAGGAATAAACCAATTTTATATTCCGTCCATTCTAATTCCTACCCCTGTCTGTGTTTGTGTTGATACAGATATGAGAGGAGGGTGTGAAAAGACCCTACTATATCATAGAAGGAATACCTCAGAATATAACAAATATTAGAATAATTCTTTCAAAGGTCTCCAGTTTTCATTTTGCATATTGTCGGTATATTCGGTATTGTTGATATAGAGCTTGTCGTTTTTGTCTCTGACAAATCCCCATTTCAAGTCCTTTTTCTCCGCATACTCCTTGAAAGAAGCAAACTTGTTCTCAACTTGAATGTCGATATTCTTACTCTTTCCTCCACTTTCTCCACCTTTGGTTTCGATTATCCAAACATCACCATTTGTTTTCTTAACGATGTAGTCGGGATAAAAAAGCCATTGCTTTTGTAGAGAATCAATATACACAACGGAAAAATACTGCTGACCTGTATCACCGTTCTTATAAACCCATTCAATGTCCGTTTGTTGTTCGCAATAGCGTTCAAACAATCTTTCTGACTTCGAACGTATTCCCTCGACAATCATAGCAGACGAGTAATCTTTATACGCACTTGACAGCATTTCTTCAACATCTGTTTCCGTTGGGTCATAGCGGTAAAGCTCTTGTTCGGGGATAGTAAAAGGCATGGTCTTTGGTTCTAAAAATCCTGTCTGCACCGCAAGACTTGCAGTAGCTTCTCTAAAATCCACTTTGAGAGTATGCTCGTTGTTGATAACAAAAGCATAGTACTGTGGTGTTGTGAGAGATAACAGCTTGTGCGGAACAAGTACGTTCTTTCGGAAAAGGCGTTCAAGTATGACTTTTGTCTTCTGCATTGTCATACCGATAGTTGTCTTTATGACATCGACAGAGTGAAGAAGTTCAATACCGTGTGTATGAGTATTGACAGTACGTGAAGTTTGTCTGTATGTACCAGAGTTCTCGTCAAGAACGGAATCTGTTTTCACGAACTTACCCTCACGCATATAACCTATAATCTCATCATTGAAAACATATCCTGCTCCCTCAAGGCGAAGCTTGTTATCTTCTTTGTTCCCTGTGAGCTTGTACTTATCAACGAGATACTTATACACAACTTGGAAAGTCTCACGCTCTCCCAGACCGTCAAGGTCTTTGTTTCGCAGTTGCTTTTGTAGAGTAAAGGTCTTGCACTTGTCTTTGAGGAACACACGCTTTGTTTCGTATGCTTCACTCATAGCCGCTTTTATACCCTCTTTGTACTTTTCGTCAAAGGTGTATAAATAGCAGAAGTCAAGAACATCAATGTCATAGTGCTTTGCCTCTGGCATACGGCGGATTCTTCCGATAGTCTGAATCTCAAAGTCCTCTGACATATTCTCACGGAGCTTAACAAGTATTTTTGCTCTGGGACAATCCCAACCTGTTGCAATAGCCTGTTTCATAAGCAGGAATACGGGAGTTGCCGACAATTCGGTAATTCCCTCAAGATTTTTCTTTTCCTGTGTATCGCTCATCCACTTTGCAACCATACCGTTGGTATAGGTATAACCCATATCGGAGAGCTTATTTTCAACTGCCTCAATCAGCTTGTCCGAAGAATTGGGGAACTGAATGATAACAAGCGGTCTTATTGACTTTGCCTTTCCGTCCTGTTCGGAATAAGCCTTTGCAATCTGCTTTCTCTTGGTATCTGCCATTTCAAGCAAATAGCCGTGTTCGCTTTCAAAATCACCGCTATAATCAACATCTTCGTTGATATAGAGTGCTTTTGTTATAAGTCCAGAAGAAATAACGTCCATTTCGTCAATCTCGTAGAACTCATACAGCTTGTTCTCTTTTGCTGTTGCCGAAACACGAATTATGTTTTTTGCCGAAAACGCATTGATGATGTCGTTTGCAGGTTTTGTATTATTTGAGTGTTCCTCATCTATGATAATTATATATGTAATTTTTTTGCGGTTTCCCTCTGCAATACGATCAAAGAGGTTTTTCTTCTCGGTGTCGCTAATTGCTTTATTATCTTTTCGTGTAAGAAGTTCCCAATTTATAAATGTCGTACTTCCTACTTCAAAGCCAGAGAGCAGAGCGTCATTAAGTGTGTTTGTCCGCCTGTTCGGAAGAAGTGAAATCATCTTCTGTCGGCTTTGTTCTTCAAGGTCGCCCTTTCCAGGACATAGCCAGATAAAAGCGGTGTTTGGATTAACGGAAGTAAGGAATTTATCAATGAAGTCAATTAAGATAACCGTTTTTCCTGCCCCTGTCGGTGCTTTAACCGTGATTGTCTGTTTGCTGTCCTGCAAACTGACCTTATCAACCAGAAACAAAGAACACGCTTCTTGAAAGTCAAAAAGTCCGTTCGGTAAATTTATCATCTTTCGCCCACCTCCAACAATTCATTTTCAAAATAGTAATCGGGAATAACGAAAATCGCTATGCCAAGTTCGGACAGTTTCTTTTCCTGTTCCGCCGTCAGCAGAACAGCCGTTGAAACAAAAACCGCCGAACACGCCGACAACTTTTCATCATCTGCAATAAATGTGTCGGCTTCTTCGTCCGAAAGGAGAAGCACATAATTTTTTCCGTCTAATCGGACAGCGTATTCCAACTGCACCATTTCAGCGATATGTCCGAGCAGTTCTTCGCCTACGGAATATTCTTCATCTTCGGAAGTCTTGTCAATAAAGTCCGTTTTGTAATATTTGAGATTTGCGGAATTAGGTGCAAACACTTTTCCTTTGTCAGTTGTATAACCACGAATAACATTTGATAAACGAACATAGGTTTTTTCTTCGCAAATGTTGTTTTCATTATTAGTGCATAAAATAAAATTACGCTTTCCGTTATCTTCAATATTCTGCGATATAACAGCGTGTCCTGTTGTTCCAGAACCTGCGAAAAAATCAAGAACTGTAATATCATTATCTGGGTATAAACTTATAATTCGTTTCATCAAATCCAATGGTTTCTTACCATTTGGGAATTCTACATTTCCCTCTTTTGAAAGATTTTTTGTTCCTGCTATAAAATTCCAATATGTCCCTTGAAGAGTTTTCTTATATAAAACGCCGTCAATTTCTTCCGAAACATCACGCAACCACGCAAATAATCTAAAATTTTCTCCTTTATAGAATTGTTCATATACAACGCCTTTGTTTCTTCCTGTTTTTGGCACATATTCTATGGAGTATAAATCGCTTTCAATACCTATTTCATTAACTTTACTCATAACACGAGGTCTTATTGAACTTTGAGGCATTGCTGTTTGAAAAATACAATGAGCATATTTATTATACGCTTCTTTTTCCGACAGATTTTCGCTTTTCATTATCTCCCCAATAGATTTTATACTGTAATTCTCTCTTTTGAAAATTTTAATTTCATTTCCGTCTCCGTCTGCGGTAGAGCCAACATATATTTTTTCGCCAGAATTTACAAGTGCAGTTGTATATTTCCAACTTATACCCTCTGTCCGATAGCGTTCTACCATATCTCCGATTTCCTCATATTCATAAGCACCATTAAACAAAGGAAGCGTATCATAGTTTTTAGCATATACAAGTATGTATTCGCAATTCTTCTTAAATTTCTTATCTTCGCCACCGCCAGAAGCACCTGCGATATTTTTCATATTAACACTTATAATATTAAGATAGTTTGCTTCTCCAAAAATTTCATCACATAGCATTTTTAACTGTGCGACTTCAATGTCGTTTATTTGAATAAAAATCGCACCTCGTTCTGATAATAGTGTTCTGGCAATAGATAATCTTTCATTCATAAAGGACAACCACTTTGAATGTCTAAATGTATCATCTTCGCCGACATATTTATCATCATAAACAAAATCTGTTCCGCCTGTGTTATATGGGGGGTCAATATAGATAACATCAATCTTGCCCTTATGTGTCTTTTCAAGAAGTTTCAAACTGTGGAGATTGTCGCCCTCTAGTAAGAAATTGTAAGGTAATTCTTCATCAGACACTAGCTCTCTGTCGGCAACTTCGGTAAAGACAGGAACCTTCGTTATCATTTCAAAATCAACCTGTTCTTGATGTTCTTCCCAGACAAGACCGTACTTTTTCTCGGTAATCTCGGTTTCTATCTCATTTATGGCAATAAGGGATTCATCGTCCGTATGCTCTGCCTTGATTTTATTTAAGAACTCTAACATTCTTTGTCTTTTGAGTTGTGATAGGTTAGGCATTATTTCTTACCTCTCTTACTTTTTCTCTGGGTATTCTTTTCATTGCCGAAATTAGTTCTGGTTTTATTAAAGTTGATTTGTTCTCCTGCTACTGAAAATGCAAAAACGCTTTCTTCAAAATATCCAAGATTGTTTTTGAATTTCAACGCCAATGTAAGACCATACATATTATTTTCAATAGAATAGTTTATATCTTCTATAAATTCATCGTCGTTTTCATTATACATCACTATGACAGGGAATTTGAAATATAATTTATCAGAAGCGTCTATACTTATGTAATCATCCGAAACCACATTCAGTTTTTTACAGTTTTCAAACATAAAAGCTTTGTCATCAACAAAAGGAGTCTTATATTTGACATGTGAAGTTCCTCGTCTTCTTCCGTTATTAAATGATATATTACAATGGTCTGGCAGAAGTTTAACACTATTCGGTTCTACTCCGTGAGTGTTCTTACAGGTTATATAAAATTTTCTATATTTCAACTCGGAAGAAAAATCTAAATACGGTCTTTTAAGTGTTAAAGCGTCTGCAAAAGGGTTGTCCGTATTATACTGTTTTGCCAATTCGCAGACCGAACCATTAACTTCAATTCTTGATACTTCAATCTGTGGGCGGTTTTTAAGCAGTTGGTTGTTTTCTTCTGTTCTTTTTTGAACAATACATGTAGTTAAACCTAAAAGCGAAGTTCCAATAGCAGTTAAAACAGCACCGCCATAACCTAAAATATCTCCGCTTTTCCACTCAGCAATTATCCAATAACAATTACTTTTCCACTTAAACAAAAAGTGTATCGCTACGGGATATAATAAAGAAAGTATTAGAATTACTATCAAAGCTACTATTATTCTTCTTATTAAAGCGTTTGTATCTCTCATGTTTTCACCTAAATTTGTTATCTTATAAATTCCTCTTATATACTAATTATAACACAAAACTTGACATTTTTCAAGAGACGAGGAACTTTTAAAAGAACTATTTTGAAAATAATTTTTGAACAAGAACTTCTTGAACAATCTCTACTATAATAAATAATAGTTTGTAGTAGTGCTTTAATAATGGAATGACTATAAGATGTAGGAACGATATAATAATATAAGTAGTTATGTTTAATACTTTTATACGTTAGTGTTTCGGGCGTGACGGATATGCTCGAAACTCTTTTATTTTCAAGGAAAAAAGAAAAGAACGATTATTGTATCAAAATAACCGTTCTTATGTGGTGGAGGCGAGGGGAACGCATATTTGGGCTACGCCTCAAATCTGCCCTGCTTGACGACCCAAAGGCTTGCCTTTCGGTACCCGTCTGCGCACCAAAAAGCTAAAAAACTTGCACTTTTGGCAAGTTTTTCTTTACGCTTTTTGCCCGCTTCTGGTTCAATTCCCCTCTTTCTTTCTATCAATAAAAAAACACCCCATAGGGGTGTTTTTTTATTTGGTGGAGGCGAGGGGAATTGAACCCCTGTCCGAAAACACTTCCACAGAAATTTCTCCGAGTGCAGTCTATGATTTAAGTTTCCCTTTATAAGCCGTCCACAGACAGACTGCAAATTCAGGTAGTCTTATTGTTCATGGCAGATACTAAGACGCTCTCTGCTCACGTTCACCACTAAGTGACGCCCTGTTCTAAGCCGTGGTACTCAAAGAAAGGACGGCTGCCATTAATTAGGCAGCGTATGCTATATTATTATTAGCGTTTAATTTTAAAGTTTGGGCTTTTTAAGTGGACTCCCGCCACTACTCGCTATCTCTGATTCACTATCCCCGTCGAAACCTTTACGCCCCCATATTTAAACGCGGTTACGTTCTTTAATTTCTCTTGCAATTTCTCGTTTTGCACTTTTTTCTGCATCACTTGCGCGTTTGTCATACAGTTTTTTACCCTTTGCAACGGCAATTTCCATTTTTATTAAACTTCCTTTAAAGTAAATGGATAATGGAATAAGTGCATATCCTTCCCTTTGTACAAGGGAGAAGAGCTTTAATATTTCCCTCTTGTGCATAAGAAGCTTACGCACCCTAAGAGGGTCTTTATTAAATATATTTCCCTGCTCATAGGGGCTTATATGCATTTGCTTAACAAATATTTCACCGTTTGAAACATCCACCCAGCTATCCTTTAAATTCACTTTACCTGCACGCACGGATTTTACCTCTGTGCCAACAAGCTCAATACCTGCTTCAAATTTATCCTCTATAAAATATTCGTGATATGCTTGCCTGTTGGCAACTATAGTTTTAAATTTATCATTTGCCAAATGGCTCACCTCACTTTTATTTATTTTACCACATTTTAAAAGATTTTACAATACTAATTGCAATACAATTTAATTACAAAGTCAGACAAAATCAGTATAAATCAAAGGCAACACATCTGTCAAAAAGCCTGTCATATTCGAAAATTGTACATACCTGCCATTTATTGTCAATTTTTACCACCCAAAAGCTCGCTTTGGTGATTTTCTTTGCAGGCGAAATTTCTGTAATTGTGGCATTAAATCTATACGCATCCTTTGCCTTTAAAAGGTTTGTATTTTCAACAGTACTTCCAAGAGCCTTGTATATATTGTTCATTTTTAATAATGTTTTACTATCTGCTTGTTTTGACATTTTTAAGGTATAGGAAGTTTTATTTCTCATAAGAGATTTTCGTTTATATCCTTTAACCTTTTCCGTTACCTGATTTTTATTATTATATAAGCTGCTTGCATCCAGCAGATTATACTGATCCTGAACTTCATCAGAAATATATTTTTCTACATACTCTCTGGCAATAATAGTATATGGCTCTTCATTTGCTGGAAGTATAATAAAAACAACTGCCACAGCCAGTATTAAAACCAAGACTATGGACAAAATAACAACAAGTTTTTTATGGGTATTAAAAAAGGTTGTTATATTTAATTTTTCTTCTTTTTCAAGTAGTTTTTCCATTATTACTATAATCCTTCGACAAAATAATATAATAAAAGTATTCTAACATAACACAAGGAAAAAGTCAATATATATTACTTGGTAAAACACCTTGACAGATACTCTTTTAACTGTTAAAATATATATAAAATCGTATTTAAAGAGGTAAAAATATGTTTCATCCAATCAAGCATTTTAATACAATTACAAAGCACCGACACGCAGTTATTAAACATGCGGCAAAGTGCGGTTTTTTATTTCAGGGACTTATGCACGATATGTCAAAATATTACCCTGCAGAATTTCTGGCAGGAGCTAAAAATTATCTGGGAACAAGAAGTCCTAATGATAAGGAACGAAAAGATAAAGGTTATTCCTCTGCGTGGATGCATCATAAGGGGAGAAATAAGCACCATTTTGAATATTGGATGGACTATGACCCTCAGACACATATAATGTCACCTGTAAAAATGCCATACAGATATTTGATAGAGATGTTTTGTGACAGGGTTGCAGCAAGTAAGATATATCAGGGGAATAATTACAGTGAAAAAGACCCTCTTGAGTATTTTATGAAAGCAAAAAAAAGAAGGATAATTCATCCTGAAACTTCAATTCAACTTGAATATCTTTTAACTATGCTGGCAGAAAAAGGGGAAAAAGAAACCTTTGGCTTTATCAAATCCCATAAAAAAGGTTTTGATGTGCCAAAGGATTTTGCAGGGGCATAATCAGCCTCTTTGAATTTTCTCTCGTTTTTTCCAGCTAATAAAGCCGTATAAATCATTTACAAAAAACATAAAAAAACAAATTACCATAGGAAATTTTGAAAATGCTTCAAAGGATGCAATACTCCACAAAATAATAAGCACAACATCATTTACCATATATGCAACTGCATAGTAGGGATTTCGATAGAAGGTAAGCAAGGATGCAAAAAGGCTGGTAGTTATAGAAAAGGTACTAAATAAAAGACTGGCAGTATTTAAGGCTTTTAAAATAAAATAAAATATGATTGTACCAACTACAGATACTAAACAGACTATGCAAAACTCCTTTTTTGTAAGTCTGTGAATTTTAACCTCGTTGTGTCCCGATGCGAAGGGATGGCGAAGCCACGAAAATATAGAAAAAATTGTGGCAGGAAGGGACATTCCCACATAGGTTATAAGCTCGCCATAATACCTTGTCTGGTAAGAGGAAATACCATATAAAATACAGAAAAATGCACATATGATATGTCCCCATACATCTCCCTTTGCAACAAAAATAAGAGCGGTTACTCCAAGTGCAGTGCCACATAGGGAAATTATATCACGGTTATTAGAAATTATGTTTGAACAAAGCACCATAACAAGGGATATTATCCATAAAAACCATTCGTGCTTTTCTAAATTTTTAAAGGGGTTGTATAACATATTATGTAATCCTTTTTATAAAAATAATGCATAAAGAATTGTATCATTTTTTATATATATTGTCAAGACTAATGAAAATTGGAAGTGTAAAAATGAAACAAAAGATATGTGCTACCTTAGCAGCATTTATATGGGGTACAGCATTTCTTGCTCAGGATAGCTGTGCGAAATATTTACAACCCTTTACAGTAAGCTTTTTAAGGGGGATTATTTCATCAATTGCAGTATTCATTATATTACTTTTTATGAAAAAAGCAAAAGGGGAAAAAAGGAAAAATACTAAGGAATATAACAAAACTCTTTTAATCGGCGGTATTATCTGCGGAATTGCTCTGTGCGTGGCATCTGTATTTCAGCAGGCAGGAATTAAAGATACAGGTCCTGGGAAAAGTGCATTTATAACAGCTATGTATATTGTGATTGTTCCGCTGATTGGTATATTTTCTAAGAAAAAAGTGGGCATAAATGTGTGGATGGCAGTAGCAGTATCAGTAGTAGGTTTTTATTATTTATGTCTTTATAATGTAGGCTTCAGCATAGCAGTTTCAGACCTTTACATACTTTTATGTGCAATAGTATTTGCTGTACATATACATATAATAGATTACTTTGTAACTAAGGTGGACGGGGTAGAGCTTTCCTGTGTTCAACTTGCTACTATGGGGATTATGTCAGGAATAATGGCATTTATTGCGGAAAGTCCTAAAATGGGAAATATTCTACCTTGCATTATGCCACTATTGTATATTGCAATATTCTCAAGCGGTGTTGCATACACATTGCAAATTGTATCCCAAAAAGGCTCAAACCCTACTGTTATAACTCTCCTTTTAAGTCTTGAGTCGGTTTTTGCAGTACTGTCTGAAACTTTAATATCTGGAGGAAGCGGACTTAAGTGGTTTGAAATACTTGGATGCGTACTTATATTTGCTGCAGTGATTTTTGCACAGATACCAATAAATAAGAAAAAGCTGAGTAACTAAGGGATTTTGCCTTAGTTACTCAGCTTTTTATTATTTCTCTGTTAACTTGTAGCCTTCTGCCAAAGTTATTTCAGGATTTCCTACAGTATATACATTTTTATTTTTGTCTAATAACACTGCTTTTACTTGGCAGTCTTTTGCAAGGTTTATTCCATCTTCTGCTCCCAGTACAAAGCAAGCTGTGGAAAGTGCGTCTGCAAGCACACCGCTGTCACTAAGTATAGTAACGGAAACAAGTCCATTTTCTGCAGGGAAACCTGTTTTCGGGTCTAATATATGATGATATTTTTTGCCGTTTTCTTCAAAATATCTCTGGTATTCTCCTGAGGTAATTACTGCACCGCTTTTAATTGACAAGGTGGCAAATACTCCTTCTTTTCCGTCGTCTATAGAAATTTTAAAGGGAGAACCATCAGGTTTTTGCCCATAAGTCATAATATTTCCGCCAAAATCCAGTATTGCAAAATCTACATCATATTCCTTTAAAATTTCTGATGCTTTATCGGAAGCATATCCCTTTGCTATTCCACTTAAATCAATTTTCCCTTTGGGAGTTATAGAAACCTTATTACCTTCTCTTTTGATTTGTGTTGATGCAATAACAGAAAGGGTATCTGCAATATCAGTATCCGTAGGCACTTTGCGGTAATTTCCGTTAAATCCCCAAAGCTCTACAAGAGGTCTTATTGCAACATTAAAAGCACCATTTGATTTTATCTTTATATCTTCTGCAACCTCCAGCACTTTTATAGTGTCGCTATCAAAAGAAACAGTTCCGCCCTCATTATTAAGTTTATAAAGATTTCCGTTTACATTTGATGCATTCATATTAGCATCAAGGTTATCTATCATTTTCAAAATATCACGGGTGGCTAAATCCATATTATTGCCTTCACCGCGAATTACAATATCAGTATCCATTTTAAAAAACATACCTTCGTAGTAATTATCATCAAAAAAAATAACATCCAATGTTATAATTACTGCAAACAGCAGAAGAAAAATGAGTACTGTTTTACCTTTTGAAAAAGTTTTCATATGCTACCAAGTCCTTTTTTTACATCTTCCAGAGTTTCCACTCTTGAAATTTCATTTCGTATTATTGCCGCATCCTTAAACCCTTTAATATACCATAAAAGGTGGCTTCTGGACATTTTAACACCAATATTTTCACCATAATATTTACAAAGGTTAAAAACGTGGCGGATTGCCATTTCTTTTCTTTCCTCAGTGGTGGGAAAGGAGCTGATTTTTCCTGAATTTATGTATTCCAATGTTTGTTTTACAAGCCAGGGATTACCTTTTAACCCTCTTGCCAGCATAATTCCATCACAGCCTGTTTGCTCCAGCATTTGTTTGCCGTCCTCAGGAGTGAAAATATCTCCGTTTCCCACAACAGGAACAGATACACTTTCCTTAACTCTTGATATAATTTCCCAGTCTGCCTTACCCTGATACATTTGCATTTTGGTGCGTCCGTGAACAGTAAGCATATCCGCACCGTTTTCTTCTAAAACCTTTGCAAAACATACAGCGTTTATATTGTTATCATCCCAACCCTTACGAAATTTTACACTAACTGGAATTTTAACGGCAGATTTTACCGCCTTTACAATTTCTCCTGCAAGTTTGGGGTTTTTCATAAGGGCACTGCCGTCCCCGTGATTTGCCACCTTTGGCACAGGACAGCCCATATTGATATCCACAATATCCGCACCTTCAAGCTCTGCCATTTTAGCACCATATGCACAAATTTCAGGGTCGCTGCCAAAAATCTGTATAGCAACCGGGTGCTCGTTTTTATCTAATAGCATAAGCTGTTTTGTTTTTTTGTCTTTATACCACAGAGCTTTTGCACTTACCATTTCGGTAAAAACAAGTCCTGCACCCATTTCTTTTAAAATTGAACGGTAGGCAATATCGCTTATTCCTGCCATGGGAGCAGTAAATATATTATTTTCAAATTTAAGATTTCCTATTTTCATAAAATGCTCCCTCTAAGAAATTTAACTACATTATACATCATAAGCAGTTTTTTTGTCAACCAAATAATCCTCCTTTGTGAAAATGCACCCTTATTTAACTAAAAAAAGGCTAAAATTTTACAGTTTTGCCTTTGACAAATAAGGTTTTTAGTGGTAAAATATACATATGATGAGGCACATTTGGGGCTTTGCTCTTGTGCACATAAGGAGGATAACCTTATGTATAAGGTGGGAGAAAAAATTTTATATCCTATGCATGGCGCAGGTATAGTGGAAGCTATTGAAACCCAAGAGATTTTCGGGGAGGAAAGGGAGTACTATGTCCTGAAAATGCCAATGGATGGTATGAAGGTTAAAATTCCGGTAGATAATGCTGAGAATATAGGTGTCCGTAACATTATAAGCGAAAGCGAAGCAGTTAAGGTTATGGAATATATTGAAGAATACACAGGAGAAGTAAATTCCAATTGGAATAAGCGTTATCGTGAAAATATTGTACACATTAAAAGCGGAAACATATTTGAGGTAGCAGCAGTTTTAAAAATGCTTATGTGCCGTGACAGGCAAAAAAGCTTATCATCAGGGGAACGTAAAATGTTTGCCAGTGCAAAGCAGATTTTAAATTCTGAAATTATGCTTTCAACAGATGTAAGTGCAAAAGATGTGGAAGAACAGCTTAACAGCATAATTGACAGAAGTCTTGAAAAATAGTTATATAACTTCCTTGAAAGAAGGGGTTTGAATGGTTTTTGCAGGTATTGTTGCAGGGGGAATGGGAAACCGTATGGGTACTGACCTTCCCAAGCAGTATATGGAAATAAATGCAAAGCCTGTTATAATTCATACAATCGAAAAGTTTTTACCTTATGTAGATGAAATTTATATAGGGGTGGCTCAGAGTTGGAAGGATTATACAGAAAAGCTTGTGGAAAAATTTAATATACAAAATAAAATAAGAGTGGTTATCGGTGGAGAAAATCGATCGGCCACCCTTTTCGCAGTTATTTGGGAAATTAAAAAAAATCATAAAATTACCAAAGACGATATTATTTTAACTCACGATGCCGTGCGTCCTTTTGTTACAGGCAAAATGATTGAGGATAATATAGAAATATGTAAAAAATGCGGAGCTTGCGGTACATTTATTCCGGCTGTGGATACAATGTGCATATCAAAAGGCGGATATATGGTGGAAAAAATTCCGGACAGAAGTGTTATGTATAATGTGCAGACACCACAGACAGTTAAGGTAGATATTTTATATAAACTGCTGGAAAAGTATAAAAATGAACTGGAACAGTTTACTGATGTTTGCGGACTTTTGTGCCGTGAAGGAGTTCCTTGCGGAATGGCACAGGGAAGTAGGGAAAATATAAAAATTACCTTTCCTTCAGATATTGCTTTTGCAGAAGGGATTATTGGGAAGTGATAAAAATGCGTATAGGTAATGGTTTTGATGTGCACAGACTAGAGCAGGGAAGACCTCTTATTATGGGAGGAGTAGAAATCCCATATGATAAGGGGCTTCTTGGTCATTCAGATGCTGATGTGCTTGTGCATAGTATTATGGACGGAATGTTGGGAGCGCTTGCTCTTGGAGATATAGGTCAGCATTTTCCAGACAGTGACCCACAGTATAAAGGAATAAGCAGTATAAGTCTTTTGGAAAAGGTAAATAAGCTTATTTTAAATTATGGGTACAAGGTGGGAAATATTGACAGTATTATCTGTGCACAAAATCCTAAATTCGCACCACATATAAATAAAATGAGAGAAAATATTTCCCAAGCTATTGGAGTTGATGTAAAACAGGTAAGTGTGAAGGCTACTACAACCGAAAAGCTTGGGTTTGAAGGCAGAGGCGAAGGAATAAGCGCTTATGCAGTTGTTATTCTTGAGGAGGAAACAAAGTGAAAGTATCAAAATTATTAATGCCTACATTAAGAGAAGTACCCGCAGAGGCTGAAATTAAAAGCCATCAGCTTATGCTCAGAGCAGGTCTTATGAGAAAAACTGCGTCAGGAGTATATTCATATCTGCCTCTTGGAGTAAAAACCTTGCAGAATGTTGAAAAAATTATCCGCGAAGGTATGAATAATCATGGTGCTCAGGAGCTTCTGATGCCCGCTATTCTTCCAAAGGAAATTTTAGAGGAATCTGGCAGATGGGAAGTATTTGGCCCTGAAATGTTTAGACTTAAGGATCGAAACAGCAGAGATTACTGTCTTGGTCCTACTCATGAAGAAATGTTTACAATTACTGTTCGTGATGAGGTTCGTTCTTATAAAAACCTTCCTCTTACACTTTATCAGATTCAGACAAAGTACAGAGATGAAAGACGTCCCAGATTTGGTGTTATGCGTAGCCGTGAGTTTATTATGAAGGATGCATACAGCTTTGACTTGAATGAGGAAGGGCTTGATGCGTCATACAAAGAAATGTATAATGCTTACTGTGAGATTTTTGACCGTATGAAGCTTGATTATACTGTTGTAGATGCAGATTCAGGTGCAATGGGAGGAAGCGGTTCTCAGGAATTTATGGTAAAGTCCGATGTAGGTGAGGATACAATTGCATATTGTCAGGAGTGCGGATATGCTGCCAATGAAGAAAAAATGGCAGGGGTTCCATCTTCCTGTGTATGTCCCCAAGGGGATATGAAAATAGAAAAAATTCATACCCCAAATGTAAAGACCATTGAAGATTTAATCAAACTATTTAGCTGTGAGCCTACATTATTTGTTAAGACAATTATTTATAAGGCAGATGGCAAACCTGTAGCAGTAATGGTAAGAGGGGATAGAGATGTTAACGAAACAAAGCTGCAGAATTATCTTGGTTGTCTTGAGCTTGAAATGGCTGACCCTCAGACAGTATATGATGTAACAGGTGCGGCAGTTGGCTTTGCGGGTCCTGTAGGCATTAAATGTGATGTGCTTATGGATTTGGAAGTTGAAAAAATGAAAAACTTTATTATCGGTGCTAATGAAACAGATTACCACTTTAAAAATGTTCAGCCAGGCAGAGATTTTACTCCCACAGCTACACTTGATTTAAGAAATGTTGTTTGCGGTGATGCTTGTCCTAAATGCGGCGGAAAAATTAAAACTGCACAGGGTATTGAAGTGGGACACATTTTTAAGCTTGGAACAAAATATTCAAAAGCACTTGGCTGTACCTGTCTTGACGAAAAGGGCGAGGACAGAACAATTATTATGGGCTGCTACGGCATTGGTGTAAACAGATGTGTAGCGGCAATTGTGGAACAAAGCTCTGATGAAAATGGTATTATCTGGCCGGTAGATGTTGCACCATTTAAGGCGATAATTGTACCTGTTAATGAAGAAAATCAGGAGCAGATGGCACTTGCGGAGGAAATATATAATACTCTTAAATCAAAGGGTATAGATGTGCTCATTGATGACCGTCATGAACGTCCCGGCGTTAAGTTTAAAGATGCTGACCTTATTGGTATTCCTGTGAGAATTACTGTTGGTAAAAAGGCAGCGGATGGCATAGTTGAGTACAAACTGAGAACAGAAAAGGAATCGGTTGATATGACAGCTGAGGAAGCGATATCCAGTGCCATTAAATATATAACCCAGTAAAAAAATCCTCCGACCTGAAAATTTTCGGGTCGGAGGTAAGATTTTATATATCAATTACTTTTGAAAGAGCGTTGTTGATTTCCTTATACAGTTCTCCTTTTTTTGCACGCAGAGCATTTTTAATATTTTCTGATGCTTCTCTGGAGCCTGTACGGAAGGAAAGAGTCATAAGTTCTTCTTCAAATTCGGTATATTCTACCTTCACACCAAAGCTGGTATCGGATATTGGATAAATATTACATACAAACTCTTTTGCAAGAAGAATTTTGCGTTTTTCGCGTTTTATATAATCGGCAATGTTAAGGCGAAGCTCATATGCAACCTTTTTATAGGTTTCGTCTGCAAGCTCTTTTCCTTGCTTTGTAAGACGGTGATATTCAGTTCCCTCGTCTGTATAGGTATATACATATCCTGTTTCCTCTAATTTTCCCAGAGATTCACGATAATCAAAGAAATTAACCTCAATATCACTTAGCATAATGGTGCTTAAAGTATCTTCGGAAATTGGGGACTTGTATTTATCAAGTATATACAATATAACAAGCTTAATTGTAATTGGACGTTTAACAACAGGCTTCATAATCAATCTCCCATTTATAGTGTTGATACTATTCTAACATATTTTTTTGTTATTTACAAGTGGAAATAGTTATAAATTTTAAATCTTATTAAAAAGGATGTTATATAGTGAAGAAAAGAATAGCATTTTATGGAATTTTACTTTTGATTTTAGGTGTCTTTATGATTTTTAATATAAATATTATATTTCCTTCTGAAATTCCTTCTGTTATAGAAATAGAAAAAGAGGACAGCTTTTTGAAAATTTCAGGACAGGTTAAAGATTACAGAGGCAAAGTATATTATGTAAAAACCGAAGTTTCAGGTGAAAATCTTTATATATCCATTGGCGGAAAAAGAAGCCTAAATAAAAAAACAAGTAACTTTAGTGCAGGTATAAACGATAAATCAAATGAAATAAAAAACATATATATTAAGGATAATAAAAAGGTTACTTTAGCAGCAGAGAACCCCTATTTTGGAGAAAGTAACAAAATAGATATACCCTCTTTTGAAAACACCCATATTGAGAATTGACAAAATGGCAATTTTAGGGTATAATATTAGGTATGTAATTTAATATATAACAACATTAAATAAAAATCGGAGGACTTAAAAAATGGATAACGTAAAAGAATTTTTAATGACCCTTGAAGAGCAGGATAAGTTAAAGGAACAAATTGACTACCTTAAAAACGAAAAACGTAAAGAAATTGCTGAGAAAATCAATGTAGCAAGAGGCTACGGCGACCTTTCTGAAAACTCTGAATATGACGCTGCAAAAGCTGAACAGGCAGAAAATGAAGAACTTTTAAAGGAACTGGAACACAGACTTAAATATTCTAAAATTGTGGAGGCAAAAAGCATTGACGGTAAAACTGTTAATGTGGGTGTTACAGTTAAGGTTAAAAATATGGAGCTTTCAAAAGAAATGACTCTTACAATTACAGGTGCTATCGGGGCTGACCCTATGCATGGCAAAATCTCTGTTGATTCTCCCATCGCAAAAGCCTTAATAGGCAAAAAAGCAGGTGCAACTGTTGTAGCTGATACACCCAGCGGTGCAAAGAAATTTAAGATTTTGGAAATTGTAAAATAAATGGAGGAATACAAAAGTGGCACAGAACGAAAATACAAACCAGCAACCAGTATCTGAACTTTTACAGATAAGAAGAGATAAGCTTGCGCTCTTACAGGAAGCAGGCAGAGACCCTTTTAAGATCACAGTTTATGACAGAACCCATGCTACAAATAAGGTTGTAGAGGATTTTGATAATTTAGAAGGTAAAACCGTAAGTGTTGCGGGTAGAGTTATGGCAAAAAGAGGTATGGGAAAAATGCTTTTCTGGGACCTTGCTGACAGAGATGGCAAGATACAGATAGTAATTAGAAAAGATGTTATCGGAGAAGAACTTTTTCCTGAAATAAAAAAATACGATATCGGTGATATTATAGGTGCTGAAGGAGAGGTATTCAAAACACAGACAGGCGAAGTTTCTGTTAGAGCAAACTCAATTACTCTTCTTTCCAAATCACTGCAGATTTTACCTGAGAAGTTTCATGGCCTTGTAGATACTGATACTCGCTATCGTCAAAGATATATCGACCTTATTATGAACGATGAAGTTAAGGATACCTTCTTAAAGCGTTCTAAGATTATTTCAGCAATTCGTTCATATCTTAATGAAAGAGATTTTCTTGAAGTGGAAACTCCTATGCTTGTATCTAATGCAGGAGGTGCAGCAGCACGTCCTTTTGAAACTCATTTTAATGCACTTGGTGAGGATTTTAAGCTTAGAATTTCTCTTGAATTATACCTGAAACGTCTTATTGTAGGCGGTCTTGAAAGAGTATATGAAATTGGCAGAGTTTTCAGAAATGAAGGTCTTGATACACGTCATAATCCTGAATTTACTCTTATGGAGCTTTATCAGGCATATACAGACTATCACGGTATGATGGACTTAACAGAAGATTTATACCGCCATGTTGCACAAACAGTTTTGGGTACAACTACCATTACCTATAATGGCGTTGAAATGGATTTAAGTAAACCTTTTGAGCGTATTACAATGGTGGACGCTGTTAAGAAATATGCAGGGGTTGATTTCAATGAAATTAATACCTTAGAAGAGGCAAGAGCAATTGCCGATAAGCACCATGTGGAATATGAGGATCGTCATAAAAAGGGTGACATTTTAAGCTTGTTCTTTGAAGAATTTGCAGAAGAACATCTTATTCAGCCTACTTTTGTTATGGACCATCCTATAGAAATTTCACCACTTACAAAGAAAAAGCCTGAAAATCCTGACTATGTTGAAAGATTTGAATTCTTTATGAACGGCTGGGAAATGGCAAATGCTTACTCTGAGCTTAACGATCCTATTGACCAGAGAGAAAGATTTAAAGCTCAGGAAGAACTTTTATCACTTGGGGATGAAGAAGCTAATACAACGGACGAAGATTTTATGTATGCTTTGGAACTGGGTATGCCACCAACGGGAGGTATCGGTTTCGGTATAGACCGTATGTGTATGCTTATGACAGATTCAGCAGCTATACGAGATGTTTTATTATTCCCCACAATGAAGCCACTTGATAAATAAAAAGTTAAAAAGCCTTGTCACCTAAATTTGATTGACAAGGCTTTTTCTTTTTAACTACATTGAAAAAATCATACCTACTACTGCTGAGATTCCAATAAATATTATTGGATGCCAGCCTTTTGTTTTTTTCACAATGTTAGTAAATATCCATAATATAACCGCTAAAATAAGACCTTTATAATTAAAAGCAGAAAGAGATATTTTATCATCCAAAAACATATTTGCAAAAAGTACGCTAAGACCTGCTGATGCAATAAGTCCTGTTGATGCAGGGCGAAGTCCATAAAAAGCACTCTTTACATATTTATTGTTTTTAAAGCTTTTAAGTATTGCCGTTACTATTAAAATTACAATAATAGAAGGGGTTACAAGACCTAAGGTTGAAATAACTGCACCCAGTATTGAATAAGCTACTGTGCCTAAATCTCCTCCTGTAAGAAAACCTACATAGGTTGCCATATTAACACCGATAGGTCCAGGTGTGGACTCGCTAACGGCTATCATATTAGCAAGGTCTTTATGTGAAAACCAATGGGGAAATTTGTCTGACATTTCGTATAAAAAGGGGATAGTTGCCATTCCTCCACCTACAGCAAAAAGACCTGTTTTGAAAAATTCCCAGAAAAGAAGTAAATACGTCATTATGCTTTACCTCCTTTAATTGTGAGAGCGATTCCACAAATTGCGGAAAGTAAAATAAAGATTATAGGACTTAATGGAGTAAAGGTACTGCCCAGGGTTATGAGTATAAAAATAATCAGTGTTTTAACATCCAGAACTGACTTTTTAAACAACTTTACAACCGCATTTATTATAAGCACACAAACACAAATCCTCACACCGCCAAAGGCGTGCTGAACAATTTCCAGATGTGAAAAAGCCTCAATAACTCCTGCCAGAAGCGATATTATAATCAATGAAGGAAACACTACTCCAAGTGTTGCTACAATTCCACCTAAAACCCCTTTTTTGCTATTTCCCACAAAGGTAGCAGTATTTACTGCAATTACACCAGGGGTACATTGGCCAATAGCAAAATAATCTACAAGCTCCTCCTCAGTTGCCCATTTTTTATTATCTACAACTTCCCTTTGTAAAATAGGCAACATAGCATATCCACCCCCGAAGGTCATAACTCCTACTTTTGCAAAGGTAAAAAACAAATCAAACAATTCCTTCATAAATACCTCCTATAATATATATATAGAATATTAACATATAATCCATATTTTGTCAAGAAATGACCCTTTTATTCTGTATTAATTTTTGCCCGATTGGTAAAAATTATATTATACAGTTTTAATATAAAAAGGGGATTTTTATTTATGTATAAAGTTGAAATCTGCGGTGTAAATACTTCAAAATTACCAATCCTCAGCAACGAAAAGAAAAAAGAACTTCTTATCAGAATAAAAGAAGGGGACAGTTTAGCAAAGGAGGAGTTTATTCAAGGAAATTTAAGACTTGTTTTAAGTGTCATTCAAAGATTTACAGGTCATGGGGAAAGTGTTGACGATTTGTTTCAGGTTGGATGCGTGGGACTTATTAAAGCTATGGAAAATTTTGATATGACACTGGGGGTACAGTACAGTACCTACGCAGTACCTATGATAATCGGGGAGATAAGACGATATTTAAGAGATAATAACACAATCAGGGTAAGCAGATCTCTTCGTGATACCGCGTACAGAGCATTGAGGGTTAAAGAAGAGCTTGTAAACCAGACAGGAAATGAGCCTGCCATTGAAGAAATTGCAAAGAAAATGGAAATGAAAACGGAAGATGTAGTTTTTGCTTTAAATGCTATAGCTGACCCTGTATCTTTATTTGAACCTATTTACCATGACGGTGAAGATGCAACTTATATTGTTGATCAGGTAAAGGACAACAAAAACTGCGATGAAAATTGGATTCAGGAGCTTGCCCTAAAGCAAGCACTTGCTAATCTGGGAGAAAGGGAACGGCATATTTTGAATTTAAGGTTTTTTAAAGGAAAAACACAAATGGAGGTAGCTGAGGAAATAGGTATTTCTCAGGCACAGGTGAGCAGATTGGAAAAGAGCGCACTGTTAAATATGCGAAAGCACTTATAATTAAGAATGAAAATATAAAAACCTACGGCGTTAGCCGTAGGTTTTTGTTTATTGATTAGTCATCAGAGAAAGGTAAAAGAGCTATAATTCTTGCTCTTTTAATAGCTGTTGTAAGCTGTCTCTGGTGCTTTGCACAGCAACCGTTAATTCTTCTGGGAGTAATCTTACCTCTTTCAGAAACGTATTTACGGAGCTTAGCAATATCTTTATAATCAATTTCAGAAACTTTATCAGCACAAAAAGCACAGATTTTTCTTCTGGGCTTTCTTATGCCACGATCATTTGATCTTTCTGCCATTTGAATAGTCCTCCTTATAAAATTAATTTTTCGCAAAACTGCCCTTTATTAGAAAGGCAAGTCTTCGTCGGCTGTGGTAAAACCGGCAACCGAAGTTGAGTCAAAGCTTGTATCGGGTGGAGGAACAAGTCCTTCCATTTCACCTGCAGGTGCGGATGAGCTGTTTTTCTTGCTTTCAGCAAAGAAAACTTCATCAGCAACAACATCGGTAGCATAACGCTTCTGACCACTCTGGGCATCATCCCATGAACGAACCTGAAGCTTACCGCTTACTGCAACAAGCTGACCCTTAGTGAAATACTTAGATACAAAATCAGCAGTATTTCTCCAGGCTACAATGTTAATAAAGTCAGTCTTTCTTTCTTCACCCTGTTTAGCAAAATCACGATCTACTGCAAGAGTGAAGCTGGCAACACTTACGCCATTTGGAGTGGAACGAAGTTCCGGGTCTCTGGTTAATCTGCCCATTAAAATAACTTTATTCAGCATATAAATTCACCTCTTACTCATAATGCTCTTTAACGATGATTAAAGAACGAAGGATACCTTCTGTGATACCGTAAACTCTTTCAAGTTCAGCGGGGAATGAAGGTTCACTTGTGAATTCAACAAGAACGTAGTAGCCTTCAGTTTTGTAATTAATCTCATAAGCAAGTCTCTTTTTACCCCATACGTCGATATTATCGATTTGAGCATTTGCCTCGATTAATGACTTGAACTTTTCAACAACAGCGTCAATCTGTTCCTGTTCGAGAGCTGCATCCACAACGAATATAGTCTCGTACTTGTTTACAATTTTAGTCATTATTTTCACCTCCTTTTGGACTTTGGCCCTGTAAACTTTGTACAGAGCAAGGATGTTGCATAAAACAACATTATATATTATACACTTTTTTAAGGTGTTTGTCAAGAAGATTTTTCCTTTATTTCGTAAAAATGCCCCTGATATGTATCAGAGGCAAAAAAACTTTATTCGGAGTATTTATCAAGAAGCTCCTGCTTAATATTCCACAGCTTTTTAGAAAGGTCAACATAATATTTATGAGGATTATCAAATCGTTTAACCTCATCCCAGATTGTATCCATTTGAGCTGAGCAGTAACTTCTGATGTCTTCCACATCAGGAAGGTCATATACAAGTTTGCCGTCTTTAAAAATCTGTACCATTAAAGGTTTAGCGTAAAAGTTTGATACAGTTTTCTTTTTCCAGGTAAACTCAGGGTCAAAAATTGTAATATCACGGCTGTCATCAATTGTTTCGTGGTGAAGTGCTACAATGTCGGCAAATGCCTGGTCGGATTCCTTGGAATAAAGACGGTAAATCTGCTTAAAGCAAGGAGTTGTAATCTTTGCTACATTTTCACTAAGCTTGATTTTGGGAATGATATTTCCTTTTTCATCTTCGATGGCTGTAAGCTTATAAACACCACCGAGCACAGGTTCTGCACGAGAGGTAATAAGTCTTTCACCAACACCAAAGGAGTCAATTTCTGCACCTTGTGCTATAAGTGTGGAAATAATATTCTCATCAAGGGAGTTGGAAACAACAATTTTACAATCGGAAAAACCTTCATCATCAAGCACTTTTCTGATTTTTTTTGTTAGATAAGTAACATCACCGCTGTCAATACGAATACCTTTAGGACGGTATCCCATAGGTGCAAGTACTTCTTTAAAGCATTTTATTGCATTGGGAAGACCGCTTTTAAGGACATTATATGTATCAATCAACAGCACGCAACTATCAGGATAAGATTTTGCATATGATGCAAATGCTTCATATTCTGAAGGGAAAAGCTGTACCCAGCTATGTGCCATTGTTCCTGAAACAGGAATATTATATTGTCTGTCGGAAATTGTACAAGAGGTAGAACTGCAACCTGCAATGTATGTAGCTCTTGCACCTAAAATTGCGGCAGCATACCCCTGAGCTCTTCTTGCACCAAATTCCATAACAGGTCTGCCTGCAGCTGCCCTTACAACACGGCTTGCTTTTGTAGCAATAAGTGTCTGATGATTCATACAAATAAGAATCATAGTTTCAAGGAGCTGTGCCTGAATAACTGGACCTCGAACTGTTACAAGAGGCTCGTTGGGAAACATTGGAGTACCCTCAGGAACGGCCCAAACATCACACTGAAACTGAAAATTTCTTAAATATTCTAAAAAATCCTCTGCAAAAATTTTCTTGTTTCTTAAATATTCAATATCTTCATCGGAAAAATGAAGATTTGACAAATATTCCACCACTGATTCCAGTCCGCAGGCTATAACATAACCTCCGTTTTCAGGAACTGTGCGGAAATACATATCATAATAGCCTATAGTATCTCTTTGAGGGCTGTTCCAAAAACCGCCTGCCATAGTAAATTCATAAAAATCAGTAAGCATTGTAAGATTTTTGCCGTCAACCATAAAAGCTTATGCCTCCTCTTCACCAAGAGCGTCGCAAAGCCAGAAGGAAGCAATATCAAAGGCTTTATTAAGGTCCTCACGTTCAGCTTTTTTTACCACTCTGTCTCTGCCTGCTTTGGTATTATCAATAAGTGATATTACCACATTTGTAGCAGCTTCCACACCGTATTTAGGTGCAGTATCAGTAATTTCCATTTCAACCATAAAAGCCTCGTCAAGGTATCCTAAATATACCATATTATCTTTTTTAACAAGGGGTTTATTTTTATAAAATGTAGTTGTAATTGCATTTTCGTTCTTTTTAGCCATAAAAAACACCTCCGTAAATTTTAAATCAGTTTTTGTATGTAAAAATGCCGCATAGGCAAAATTTACTGTATATATTATACCATATAAATATCAAATAGTAAAGTTAATTTGCAAATTTTTTTTACTGTTAAAACTAAAGAATTTGTGGAAAATATAAAAAAAAATCTTGCAAATTTGTGAAAAATGTAGTATTATATATACATAACATAATAATTCTTTTATATTTAGGGGGTAATACCATATGAGCAGAATTTTCCAGAATGTAATTTTACAACTGAAGGAAATTTACGGACGCAAGCTGGGAGTTATAGACAGCTCAGGCACAGTGACTGCCTGTACATACGGCTTGCTTGATGGCCCTACTGTTGAGCATATTCTAAAAAAATATGCTGATCCGGCGGCTTTTTATTCATATGACGGATATACATATAAGCCCGTAGGAAATAGAAGTAAGATGGATTTTATTACTTTTTGCGAGGGTGTTGACGAAACTGCAAGAACCTGTTGTAGTGTCCTTGCTATAACCCTTTCAAATATCAAGATTTTTCACGATGAAAAGTATGATAAATCTAATCTTGTAAAGAATATTCTTCTTGATAACATTCTTCCGGAAGACATTCTGGTTAAATCAAAGGAGCTTCATCTGGATGCAGATGTATCCCGTGCTTGCTTCCTGATACAGACTGCAGAAGGGGCAAGCTTTTCTGTATTTGATATTTTGCAGAATATGTTTCCTGAAAAGGGCAAAAACTTTATTATAAATATTGATGAGCATTTTGTTGCACTGGTAAAAGAGGTAAAAGATGGTATTGACGCAAAGGAAATGGATAAAATTGCAAAGTCCATTATGGATACCCTTTATACTGAAGCACTTGTTAAAGTGTATATAGGCATTGGCAGCACTTGTGATAATATCCGTGACCTTGCCCGTTCCTATAAAGAGTCTAAAATTGCTCTTGAGGTAGGCAGAGTATTTGAAAGCGACAAGCAGATTGTAAACTTTGAAACACTTGGTATTGGAAGACTTATTTATCAGCTTCCTACAACACTTTGTGAATTATTTTTACATGAAGTATTCAAAAAAGAGTCCTTAGATGCTCTTGACCAGGAAACTATCCTTACAATTCAAAAATTCTTTAAACACAATCTTAATGTTTCAGAAACTGCAAGGGAGCTTTTTGTTCATAGAAATACCCTTGTGTACAGACTTGATAAAATTGAGAAAATTACCGGTCTTGACCTTAGAGAATTTGACCAGTCTGTAACCTTCAAGGTTGCTATGATGGTTAAAAAGTATCTTGAATCTAACACAATTAAGTATTAGTCGGTTCCGGAATGGAAAGGGGGCAAAAAGCTATGCCATTTTCTGAAATCAACACACAGACAGTAGTGCAGTTTGAAGGGGTAACAAAAATATACGAGGGCGGAGTTAAAGCTCTTGATAATGTTAGCTTTTCTGTAAATAAAGGAGAATTTGTATTTATTATAGGTCCCAGTGGTGCGGGCAAATCTACCATTACCAAACTTATGATTCACGAAGAAACTCCTGATAATGGCAGAGTTAAAGTGGCAGACTTTGATATTGCTTCTATGCACAGAAAACATATTCCCACTCTTAGAAGAAGTATGGGAATGGTTTTTCAAGACTTCAGACTTTTGCCTAATAAGACCGTATATGAAAATGTTGCATTTGCCATGGAAATCATAGGGGCAAGTCAAAAACAAATCAGAAGGAGAGTTTCAACTGTCCTTAGTCAGACAGGACTTTCTGATAAATGGAAATTTTTACCCAGTCAGCTTTCCGGCGGTGAACAACAAAGGGTGGGTATTGCAAGGGCACTTGTAAATAACCCCAAATTTATTGTTGCAGATGAACCTACGGGAAACCTTGATAATGATACAGCTGATGGCATTATGGAGCTTCTTGACCAGATTAATAAATGCGGAACTACCATTATTATGGTAACTCATTCTCAGCAGATTGTAGAGCGAATGAAAAAAAGAGTTATAACAATTGAAAACGGAATTGTTGTAAAGGACGAACAAGGAGGGTATAATCATGCTGGGGAGAGCTTGTAGCAATTATTTTGCAAAGGCATTTTCTAACCTGTGGAAAAACAGATTATTTTCTCTGCTTTCTACTGCTACAATAGTTTTCTGCCTTTTGCTTTTGGGAATAGCCCTTATATTAGGGTCAAATATTACTTATGTTTCAAAACAGCTTGAAGTGCAGTATGAAATACATGCTTATGTTGATTTATCCTACTCTGAAGCGGATGCAAAACGGCTTCAAAGTAAGATAAATGATATACCGTATGTTGATACTGCTACCTTTGTTTCAAAGGAGGAAGCTCTTGCAGGTATGGAAGAAAGTATGGCGGATTCTGCATCAGCTTTTGAAATGCTCCATGGAGAAGAAAATCCTCTTCCTCATACTTATGATATTACTCTTACTGATGTATCAAAGGCAAATGAGGTTGTAGCAGAGGTAAGTAAGCTTGTAGGAATTGACGAGGTTAAAAACCGTTCGGATGTTTTGAATTCTATTATAAATACATCCCGTGCTGCTCAGGCAGTAAGTATGATAGGAATGATTATCTTTGCGTTAGTAGGAATATTTATTATATCCAGTACAATTAAAATGTCAGTTACAGCAAGGCAAAGAGAAATTGAAATAATGAAATATGTTGGTGCTACAGACTGGTATATAAGATGGCCTTTTATAATTGAAGGAACAGTTATGGGTATAATAGGTGCACTTATTGCCTACGTTCCTGTAACTATAGGTTATGCAAATATAGTATCCTGGTGGCAGAGTAACGGTGCAGGTATGTTTGAGCTTATTCCATTAATAGACCTGCAGGCAAGAGTGATTTTGATTTTTGCTATTATGGGTTGTTTTTTAGGTGCTTTTGGTAGTGTTATATCAATAAGAAAACACCTGAAGGTGTAAAGTTTTTGCTTGGAAAGGAGCCGGAAGTCCAATGAGAAGTAAAATGTCTTTTAAGAAAATTGTTTCTGTATTATTGATTGTTACTGGATTTGTTTGCTATTCCGGTTTATCTTCCTATGCAGAGTCTGCTGCGGCTTTAAGAGATAAAATTGCTGCTGCAGATAAAAAGATACAACAGGCTGAAAAAGAGCTTAGCGAAGCTAAGAAAAAACAAGCATCTGCTGAAAAACAAAAAGAAATTATTGATGATAAAATTGAACAGATTGTTGCAAATATTGTGTATATAAATACAGGTATTGATAATGCAAACACACAGATTGCACAAAAGGAAGAAGAAATTTTAGTTGCTCAGGAAAAGCTTGATACAAATAAAAGCTACTTTAAAAAGAGAGTAGTTTCTATGTATAAATCAGGAGCTACAACATATCTTGATATGTTGTTTGGTGCAGACAGTATCGCAGATTTTTTCAGCAGAATGGATATGCTTTCTTATGTGCTTAAAAATGATAAAAAAATAGTTGAGGATATGACCAATGCACGTGATGCGGTTGTAGAAGCCAAAAAAGTTATTGAGGAAAGAAAAGCGGAGCTTGAGGTTTCAAGAGAACTTGCTCAGGAACAAAAAGAAACGCTTGACAAAACTTTAGCACAGCAACAGATGATTGTTGATAAGCTTGGCGCACAGGTTAAGGTAAATCAGCAGGAAGCGGCTGCAGCACAAAGAGAAAAGGATGCTCTTAACGCTCAGCTTGAAAGAGAGCTTGCAGGATATACACAGCCTCCTACACAGGGAGCTGCCTATGCAGGAGGTAAAATGGCATGGCCAACCCCTCAGGGTGGTACTATTACAAGTCCTTATGGGTACAGAACATACCCTTCTAACGGGCTTCATACAGGTCTTGATATCGGTATAAAAATGGGAAGTACAATTGTTGCTGCAGAGGCGGGAACAGTTGTTAAGGTTATAAATGGTACAACAGGTTACGGTAAATATCTAATAGTTAATCACGGTAACGGGGTTATGACATTATATGCCCATACAAGTAAAATAATAGTGGGTGTAGGACAGTATGTAAACAGAGGCGAGAAAATTGCAGAAATTGGCTCTACAGGATTTTCTACAGGACCTCATCTGCATTTTGAAGTAAGAATAAACGGTAAAGCGGTTAATCCAATTGGGTATATAACCTGATTTGCGGAGGAAGGAAATGTCTGCGGTATTAGATTATTTTATGAAGTTTAAAGAGCTGGGAGTTTTTCTGGTTTCTATGATACCTATAGTTGAACTAAGAGGTGCTATTCCCGCAGGAGTAGCGCTTGGGATAAATCCGATAATTCTTTGTATTATGTGTATTATAGGTAATATGATTCCGATACCTTTCATACTTTTATTTATACGGCCTATATTTAATGCTCTTAAAAAAACTAAGATGTTTAATTTTATAAAAAAGCTGGAGGACAGAGCACTTAATAAATCTGAATCTGTACGAAAAAAAAGCTTTTTAGGTCTTATGATATTTGTGGCAATACCTTTGCCGGGTACGGGAGCATGGACTGGAGCACTTATCGCTGCATTACTTAATATGCGTTTTAAAAAAGCACTTCCTGCAATATTTGTGGGAGTGGTAATTGCGGGTATATTAGTTACAGTTGCTTGCGAACTTCTTAAATACGGAGTATTTACATCAGGTTTTATGTACGAAATATTGCAATTTATAAAATAATTGAGAATAAAAAATCTCCTTTTGTTAATGATAAATAAAAAGGAGATTTTTTTATGTGGGGATTTATTTTTAGTGTTTTAGCAGGCGCTGCTATGAGTATTCAGGGAGTATGGAATACAAGGTTGCAGGAAAAAGTGGGACTTTGGGAAGTTACTGCCTTTGTACAAGGTACAGGTTTTTTGCTGGCTTTGCTTGTTGCATTATTTTTTGGCAATGGTAATATTAAGGAGATTGCAGATGCAAATAAGCTTTATCTTTTAGGAGGAGCACTTGGCATTATTATTACCTTTGCTGTTATGAAGGGAATGGGTGCTTTAGGACCGACAGTAGCGGTTTCGGCAATACTTATTTCACAGCTTACAGTTGCGGCTTTAATTGATGCTTTTGGGCTTTTTGGCACAGAAAAATCACCATTTGGGTTGCTTAAATTTGTAGGTATTGGCCTTATGATAGGCGGAGTGGTGTTATTTAAATTAAAATAAAATATGTAAAAAAAGCGGGTATTTGTTATTTAACAAATACCCGCTTAATGTTATGATTCTAGGAATTTATAATTGATAATTAATATTCCATAGCTTCAAGCTTCTTGTAGTATGAAAGTCTGCTCATAGCATCTTCCTTATTTTGAGCAAGAAGTTTTTCGGCAATATCAGGGAACTGCTTGAGTAATGAAGCATATCTTACTTCACCCTTAAGGAATTCTTCAAAATCACCTACAGGCTCTTTAGAATCAAGTTTGAAAGGATTCTTGCCTTCAAGTGTAAGGTTAGGATTATATCTGTATAAAGGCCAGTAACCGCATTCAACAGCAAGTTTTCCTTCAAACTGAGATTTACCCATACCCTTAGAAATACCATGGTTAATACAAGGAGCGTAAGCGATGATAATGGAAGGACCATGATAGCTTTCAGCCTCTCTCATAGCATCTAAAAGCTGTTTCTGGTTTGCACCCATACATACGCTTGCAACATATACATAGCCATAGCTCATAGCAATAAGGCCAAGGTCTTTCTTTTTAATTCTCTTACCTGCAGCAGCAAACTTAGCAATTGCAGCAGTTGGAGTTGCCTTTGAAGACTGACCGCCTGTGTTAGAGTAAACTTCTGTATCCATTACAAGAATGTTTACATCTTCACCGCTTGCAAGAACGTGGTCAACACCGCCGTAACCAATATCATATGCCCAACCATCACCACCGAAAATCCAGATGGATTTCTTTGTAAGAAGGTCAGCCATTGTGTTAATTTCTTCTAAAAGAGCTTTTGTTTCGCCATTAGCAGCAGCAATTGCTTCAGGTAAAGCAACTTTGATTTCTTCACTTACTGCTTGAGAAGCTTCGCCTTCATCTTTACATTCAAGCCATTTCTTGAAAAGATTTGCCATTTTTTCACAGCAAGGATTTTCAAGGAACTTTTCAACGATATCAGCAAGCTTTGCTCTTCTCTGAGTCATAGCAAGGTTGAAGCCGTAACCAAATTCTGCGTTATCTTCAAACAGTGAGTTAGCCCATGTAGGTCCATAGCCCTTAGCATTTGTTGTATAGGGGTTAGTAGGAGCACTACCACCATAGATTGAAGAACAACCTGTAGCATTGGCAATCATCATTCTGTCACCAAATAACTGAGTAACAAGTTTAACGTAAGGTGTTTCGCCACAACCTGCACAAGCACCTGAGAATTCAAATAATGGCTTGGAGAACTGGCTATCCTTAACTGTTGTCTTATTTACATTTGTAAATTCAGGAAGAGTCTGAGCAAACTCCCAGTTAGCTTCTTCAGCTTCTGTAATAGTTGCAAATGGTTCCATAACAAGTGCTTTGTTCTTTGCAGGACAAACATCAGCACAGTTACCACATCCTGTACAATCAAGAGGGCTAAGCTGAATTCTGAACTGAAGACCTTCGTATGCCTTACCATTAGCTTTCTTTGTTACATATGTTGCAGGAGCAGCCTTAAGCTCTTCTTCAGTTGCAACATAAGGTCTGATACAAGCGTGAGGACATACATATGCACACTGGTTACACTGAATACAGTTTTCAGGAATCCAGTTGGGAACGTTAACTGCAATACCACGTTTTTCAAACTGTGTTGTACCACTTGGAACAATACCGTTAGCATTATCAATAAATGCGGAAACAGGAAGTTTGTCACCCTGCTGAGCAAGGATGGGTTTTACAACATCGTTAAAATATTCAGTAGCGGGAACAACTACAGGAAGAGCACCTTCAGTTGTTGTAGCCCAGCTTTCGGGATACTTAACTTCTACAAGACCGGTAAGACCTGCTTCAACAGCAGCGTTGTTCATATTAACAACCTTTTCACCCTTCTTGCCGTAAGACTTAACGATAGCTTCTTTCATATACTTAACTGCGTCAGCTTCAGGAATAATGGCAGCAAGTTTGAAGAATGCAGACATCATAATCATATTGATTCTGCTTCCAAGGCCGATTTCTCCGCCAAGTTTAATAGCATCAATGTTGTAGAACTTAATTTTCTTCTTAGCTATTACATTCTTCATAGCAGCAGGAAGCTGTTTATCAAGTTCTTCAACTGTGTTCCAAGGTGAGTTAAGAAGGAATACGCCACCTTCTTTAATACCTTCAAGGATGTCATAACGAGTTACATATGAAGAGTTATGGCAAGCGATGAAGTCGGAAACTGTAAGAAGATAAGGAGCTTTAATTGCAGTATCACCGAAACGAAGGTGAGATACTGTAATACCACCTGACTTCTTAGAGTCATATGAGAAGTAACCCTGAGCAAACTTGTCAGTATGGTTACCAATAATCTTAATGGAGTTCTTGTTAGCACCAACAGTACCGTCAGAGCCAAGACCAAAGAACTTACAACGGCTTACACCTGCAGGAGATGCATCAATTTCCTCATTGATAGGAAGAGAAAGACCAGTTACATCATCATTTATACCTACAGTAAAGTGGTTCTTGGGATTTACAAGGCCAAGGTTGTCATATACAGCTTTTACCATAGAAGGTGTAAATTCCTTAGAAGCAAGACCATATCTACCACCGATTACAGTAATATCAAGGTTAGCTTCTTTAATAGCTGTGCAAACATCAGCAAGTAAAGGTTCTCCAAGAGCACCAGGTTCTTTTGTTCTGTCAAGAACTGCAATAGACTTTGCAGTTTTAGGAATAGCGTTGATAAAGTGGTTCATTGAGAAAGGTCTGTAAAGTCTAACCTTAATTACACCAACTTTTTCACCTTTAGTTAAAAGGTAATCAACTGTTTCTTCAACAGTGTCACAACCAGAGCCCATAAGTACGATAACTTTTTCAGCGTCAGCAGCACCATGGTAATCAAACAGATTATATTTTCTGCCTGTTACTTCATAAACCTTCTGCATATATTCTTCAACTATTGCAGGAACAGCATCGTAATATTTATTACAAGCTTCTCTGTTCTGGAAGTAAATATCAGGGTTCTGTGCAGTACCTCTGAGTTCAGGATGTTCAGGATTCATACTCTTTGCTCTGAAATCCTTAATAGCATCCCAATCAACAAGCTTTGCCATATCATCATAATCAATAGCATCAATCTTCTGGATTTCATGAGAAGTTCTGAAACCGTCAAAGAAATGAAGGAAAGGAACCTTTGCCTTTAATGTTGCAAGGTGAGCAACAGTACCAAGGTCCATAACTTCCTGAACAGATGCAGATGCAAGCATTGCAAAACCTGTCTGACGGCAAGCCATAACGTCTGAATGGTCACCAAAAATTGAAAGAGCGTGTGCAGCAATACAACGAGCACTTACATGGAAAACTGAAGGGATAAGTTCACCTGCAATTTTGTACATGTTAGGAATCATAAGAAGTAATCCCTGAGACGCTGTGAATGTTGTTGTTAAAGCACCAGCAGCTAATGAGCCATGAACGGCACCTGCAGCACCTGCTTCAGACTGCATTTCTGCAATTTTCATAACCTGACCGAAAATGTTCTTGCGGTCATGTGCAGCCCATTCATCACAAACTTCTGCCATTGTGGAAGAAGGAGTGATAGGGTAGATGGCAGCAGTATCGCTGAACGCATACGCAACGTGAGCGGCAGCGGTATTGCCATCAACTGTGAGTTTTGTAGCCATAATGTATTTCCTCCTAAAAAATAATTATTTATATATTATTCAATTACAAAGGCATAAGAGGTTTCTTACGCCTCTGCAAAGAATTATACACTTAAATATTAAAAGCTTTATTGCCAGGGAAAACAGCATTTTCCCCAAGTTCTTCTTCTATACGGAGAAGATGGTTGTATTTTGCCACTCTGTCTGTTCGCGAGGGAGCACCTGTCTTGATTTGCCCTGCATTTACTGCAACGGCAATATCAGCTATTGTTACATCCTCTGTTTCACCGCTTCTGTGAGAAATAACTGCAGTGTATCCTGCATTTTTTGCCATTTCTATAGCAGATAAGGTTTCAGTTAAAGTGCCAATCTGATTAAACTTAACAAGAAGTGAGTTTCCAATACCAATTTCTATTCCGCGAGACAGTCTGTTGGTGTTTGTAACAAACAAGTCATCACCAACAAGCTGAATTTTATTTCCCAAAGCTTTTGTGAGAAGAAGCCATCCTTCTTCATCATCCTCTGAAACTCCGTCTTCAAGGGAGATAATAGGGTATTTATCACACAAGCTTGTCCAGTAATTAACCATTTCTTCTCTTGTATAAAATTTATCTGTTTTCCAGAAATAATATCCATCCTTGCCAATTTTCTTTGCTTCCTCGTACATTTCTGTAGAAGCTGCATCAATGGCATATTTAAAATCCTTGCCGGCAGTAAATCCAGCTTTTTCCACAGCCTCAGTTATTAGGGAAAGTGCTTCTTCATCATTGGAAAGATTAGGTGCAAACCCACCTTCATCTCCAACAGCAGTTGAACCACCCTTTTCTTTAATAACTTTTTTTAAGGTGTGAAAAACCTCAGTACAATTTTTCAGAGCTTCCTTAAAGGTAGATGCTCCAACCGGCATAATCATAAATTCCTGAATATTGATGCTGTTATCTGCGTGCTTACCTCCGTTTATAATATTCATCATAGGTAGAGGAAGCATATGTGCATTTGCACCACCAATATACCGATAAAGACTAAGACCTGTATTTTCAGCTGCCACCTTTGCACAGGCAAGAGAAACTGCTAAAATTGCATTTGCACCAAGCCGTTCTTTGTTTGGTGTGCCATCCAGCTCTATCATTGTTTTATCAATTTCAGCCTGATTTAATACGTTTTTACCGATTAGCTTTGCTGAAATAATGCCGTTTACAAATCCAACAGCTTTTTCTACACCAAGACCGCAATAGGGAAGTCCACCGTCACGAAGCTCTACTGCCTCAAATGAGCCGGTAGATGCACCGCTGGGTACGCAGGCTCTGCCGCAGTATCCTCCCGCAAAAACCTCTGCCTCTACAGTGGGATTTCCTCTGGAATCAATAATTTGCCTTGCATGGATATTATCGATTGGTATAAATTTGTTCATGGTATTCTCCTTATAAATTAGTATCATAAAAGATTTCTTTTATGTAAAGAGAATACCACAGTCAGGATTAATCTATAAGAGATTTTCCTGACATTTCCTGTGGAACTTCAAGTCCCATCATTGTAAGCATTGTAGGGGCAAGGTCAGAAAGACCACCATTATGAAGTTTACCTTCATATCCAATCATTACAAGAGGAACTGGGTTTGTTGTATGTGCAGTAAAGGGACCGCCGTCAGTATCCTGCATACAGTCCGCATTACCATGGTCTGCAGTAATTAAAAGTGCACCGCCTTTAGCTGTTATTGCATCAACTACTTTGCCAAGACATTCATCAACTGTTTCAACTGCTTTGATTGCTGCATCCATAATGCCTGTATGACCAACCATATCGCAGTTTGCAAAGTTAAGAATAATAACATCATATTTGTCACTTTCAATGCGTTTTAATACTTCTTCTGTAACAAGATATGCACTCATTTCAGGCTGAAGGTCATAGGTTGCAACCTTAGGAGATGGGATAAGAGCTCTATCCTCGCCCTCGTAAACCTTTTCAACCCCTCCGTTAAAGAAGAAAGTAACATGTGCATATTTTTCTGTTTCAGCAATTCTAAGCTGAGATAATCCCTGTTTGCTTAAATATTCGCCTAAAGTATTAACAAGCTGCTGAGGTTTGAAAGCTATATCCACATTAGGCATAGATGCGTCATACTGTGTCATACATACATAATATACCTTGTTAAAAGTTTTTCTCTCAAAACCATTAAAATCAGTATCTACAAAGCAACGGGTAATTTCACGTGCACGGTCAGGACGGAAGTTGAAAAAGACAATACTGTCATTTTCTTCTACCTTTGCACCCCCACATATAACTGTAGGAAGGACAAATTCATCAAATACCTCACCAGCATATGAATTTGTTACAGCCGTTACAGCATCATCTGCCTGTTCACCCTCTGCCAAAGCAATAGCATTGTATGCTTTTTCTACTCTTTCCCAGCGATTATCTCTGTCCATACCATAATATCTGCCGGAAATGGTAGCAATTTTACCTACACCAATTTCTTTAAGCTGCTTCTCCAGCTCTGCCACAAAACCTTCAGCAGAGTTAGGGGGAACATCACGACCATCTAAAAGACAGTGAATGTTTACATCCGAAAGTTCATATTTTTTTGCCATTTTTACAAGGGCATAAAGATGAGTGTTGTGAGAATGTACACCGCCATTTGAAAGAAGCCCGATAAGGTGTAGCTTGCTGCCATTTTTCTTACAATTCTCCATTGCTGTTTTAAGAGCAGGATTTTCAAAGAAATCCCCATCCTCAATAGATTTAGTAATTCTTGTAAGCTCCTGATAAACAACTCTGCCTGCACCAATATTTGTATGACCAACCTCTGAGTTACCCATTTGTCCCTCAGGAAGTCCTACAGCAAGACCACTTGCATTAAGCTGAGTGTAAGGATAGCTTGCAAGGTATTTATCCATATTTGGAGTTTTTGCTTTTGATATTGCACTTACGGAAGAATCCTGAGTCATTCCGTAACCATCCATAATAACTAAAGCCAGAGGCTTTTTAGCCATAGTATTTACCTCCTAAGCATTTGTTGCAGCATTAATAATTGTGCAGAAGTCAGGAGCCTTAAGGCTTGCACCGCCAATAAGTCCTCCGTCAATATCTGACTGAGCAAGAAGACCTGCAGCATTTCCAGCATTCATACTTCCACCATAAAGAATTCTCATTGTATCTGCAACATCTGTTCCGTAAAGAGCTGTAATCTGCTGACGGATAAATGCACAAACTTCGTTAGCCTGTTCATCAGTAGCAGTTTTACCTGTACCGATAGCCCAGATAGGTTCATAAGCAATTACAACCTTTTTTGCATCTTCAGCAGAAATACCGTTAAGAGCAAGTTTAACCTGCATTGCAATAAAATCAAAAGCGACACCGCTTTCTCTCTGCTCTAAAGATTCTCCCACACAAACAATAGGAACAATATCATTTTCAAGAGCTTTGATTGTTTTAAGATTAACTGTTTTATCAGTTTCTGCAAAATATTCTCTTCTTTCAGAGTGGCCAATAACTGTGTAAGTTACACCAACCTCTTTAAGCATAGCTGCGGAAATTTCTCCTGTGAATGCACCCTTATCTTCAAAATGCATATTTTCAGCAGAAACAGCAATTTTGCTGCCATTTGCAGCCTGTACAGCAGCAGGAAGACAGATGTAAGGAGTACATACAACTACATCACAGCTTGCAGCATTTGCAGTTTCTTTAATTTCATTTATAAGAGCAACACCCTGTGAAGGAGTATTGTTCATTTTCCAGTTACCTGCAATAAGTTTAGTTCTCATTTTTAGTATGTCCTTTCAAGTGAAATTTATTATTTATCTTCAAGACAAGCAATACCGGGAAGCTCAAGACCTTCAAGGAACTCAAGACTTGCACCGCCACCTGTTGAAATATGTGACATTTTATCAGCAAAGCCAAGCTGTTCAACAGCTGCAGCAGAGTCGCCGCCACCAATAATTGTAGTAGCATCTGCATCTGCAACCATCTGTGCAACTGCAATTGTACCCTTTGCAAAATTGCTCATTTCAAATACGCCCATAGGTCCGTTCCATACAACAGTCTTTGCACTAAGAATTGTTTCTTTGAAAAGTTCAATTGTCTTAGGACCAATATCCATACCTTCATAATCATCAGGAATGTTCATTGATTCAACAACCTGAATGTTAGCATCATTACTGAAGTCATCTGCAACAACGTTGTCGATTGGAAGAAGAATTTTAACATTCTTTTCTTTTGCTTTAGCAAGAATTTCTTTACAGTAATCAAGTCTGTCGGCATCTAAAAGAGATTTACCAATGTTTCCGCCCATAGCCTTAATAAATGTATAAGCCATACCACCACCAATAACAATAGCATCAACTTTTTCAAGAAGGTTATTAATTACGCCAATTTTATCCTTAACTTTAGCACCGCCAAGAATTGCAACAAAAGGACGGTCAGGGTTAGAAAGAGCCTTACCCATAAAATCAATTTCCTTTTTGATAAGGTAGCCGGATACTGCTGGAAGATAATCAGCAACACCTGCAGTAGAAGCGTGTGCTCTGTGAGCTGTACCAAATGCGTCGTTTACAAAGATATCAGCAAAAGATGCAAGTGCTTTTGCAAAATCAGCATCATTCTTTTCTTCTTCTGCATGGAAACGAACATTTTCAAGAAGAATAACATCTCCGTCGTTAAGACCTGCAACAAGTTCTTTTGCACTGTCACCAATAACATCCTTTGCAAGTTTTACTTCCTTTCCAAGTTTTTCAGAAAGTCTTTTTGCAACAGGTGCAAGGCTGTATTTCATATTGAATTCGCCCTTAGGTCTTCCCATATGTGAGCAAAGAATAACCTTTGCACCATTTTCAGAAAGATACTTAATGGTGGGAAGTGCACCTACAATTCTGTTTTCGTCTGTAATGTTGCCTTCACCATCAAGGGGAACATTAAAGTCACATCTTACAAGGACTTTTTTACCGCTAACGGCAATGTCTTCAACTGTTTTCTTGTTTAACATAAATAACACCTCTTATATAAAAATTTTACATTTTAACACTGCTGTTTTTTTGCCCAACAAAAGGACAGCAGCGTGCATAATATTAGTTATTATACACCATATATTATTTTACAACAAAAGGGAAAAAAATGCAAGAGATTTTACTAATTTTTTCTATATTTATTTATATTGACAAAAATTTAACTGAAAATGTTGTACATATTGGACATTTATACAACATATGAAAAGAAAATCAAAGGCAAATAAAAAAACTTGCAAAAATTTGTATTTTGGTATAAAATTTAATTAGCTTTATAAAAAGGGAAGTGATATAAAATGAAATTGTATATAGGAAATATAGACGAAATAATTAATAATGGAAAATACCGACCTTTTTTAAAGTCAGCAGAGAAGGATGATTATGTTAAAAATAAATGGAGTAAAAATAATAAGAGAAATAAAGAAATTATAGCAAGCTATATCCTAATCAGAAGTTTTGTTTCTAAGGATAATAAAATACTTTTTACGGATATGAAAAAGCCATATATTTCAGGCTTTAGCAACTTTAATATTAGCCACAGCGATGATATGATATGCTTGTGTACCGATGAAGATTATATTGGTGTTGATTTGCAAAAAATATCAGAATATAGAAAAAGAGCTGCACGGGCTATCTTCTCTGAAGAGGAAATAAAATATATAGAAAACGCGGAAAATAAGGACGGAATATTTACACTGCTTTGGACCATAAAAGAGGCATATGGAAAAAAGCTGGGAGATGGACTGGGAAAACATCTTAAAAAAACAAATTTCCTTTCGATAATAGAAAAAACAGAGCAGATATGCTTTGAACATAACGGCTCTGTCTTGGTGTGTTCATATAATAATTATTATTTTTATATTTCTAAAATAAAAAATTATTATATAACTGTATGCTCAGATAAAAAAGATAAGCTTGAGATTATATATCTGTAAGAACAGATTTTATTTCACATATTTTCTCTGAACATCTGGTATATCCATGGTCATAAAGACCTTTTAATATTTTAGGATTATTTTCAAACCTTTTAATATTTATTTGTTCGCATAATGGTGAAATAACAACTGTATTGCCATTTTTTTCTAATTCTTTAATTTTTACTTGTGAATTTTTATATACAAGATGTCTGTCTGAAATTACCCTGATAAATTCAGGGTAATTTTTATATAGTTTTGTATAGGCAGTTTTGAATTTTTCAGGAGTTTTCTTGTGTTCAGTTTCTCTTGTCAGAACAACTACCAATCTGTCGCATCCGTCTAATAATGCTCTGTTTATGGGAATAGGGTCGCCTATACCCCCATCCATATATTTTTTTCCGTTTATTTCAATAGGCTTTGCAACAATAGGCAGAGAGCAGGAAGCACGAAGGGGTGAAAATTTGTTATCTAAATCACTTTTGGTAAAATATTTAACTTTACCTGTTTCAATATTGGTTGCTCCCATTTTAAGCTCCACAGTAGAATTTTCTAATGCTTTAAAGTCAAAAGGGTCAAGCTTGTTTGGAATTTCATCAAATATAAAATCCATACCAAATATAGATTTGGTTTTTACAAGGTTTTTGATGCTTAAATATCTTGAGTCAGGTGCATAGTCAAGATTTATTCTAAGTCCTCTGCCATACTGACCAGATATATATGAAAGTGCATGACAGGCACCTGCAGATACACCCACTATATAATCAAAAGTAATACCACATTCCAGTAAAGCGTCAAGAACACCGATAGTAAAAAAACCTCTCATTCCGCCGCCTTCCAGTACAAGACCGGTTTTCATTTTTTCCACATCCTAATTATTTTTCTTATATTTTACCACAAATTAAGTAAAAAAATAAATAGAATATAAAAAAGTTAATATATTATATTATATTTTCCGGGAATAATCAGCACTTGACCTGCTGAAACATCCGAATTATTCAGGTTGTTTAATTTAATAATATCATTTATAATTTTTCTGTTGTCGTAGCTTCCGTCATTACACATAGAAGCAATAGACCAAAGTGTATCTCCGTATGTTACCACAAATTCCTCGCTGTGTTCATATGCAGACATAGCAGAATTACTGATTTTATCAGTGAGGGAGAGAGTTCCGAATACTCCTGAAAAAATTACAACCATAGAAAGGAGAAACTTTGCAATATTAATTTTTACTCTTGTTTTTCTTCCGTGAATAATAATAGTCATAATAAAAATTCCTTTCAAAAGATAATCAAATTATGCGAATATATGTTCCTAGAACATCTGTTCTATTGATGATTATAACAGAACATTTGTTCTTTGTCAATATTTTTTGGTAAAAAAACTAAAAAAAAAGAACAAATGTTTGACAAACCCCTTTTGGTGTGATAAAATATTAATAGAAAAATATTGCGGTATTTGACAGAAAGGATGTTGTTATGTCTAAGAAGAACGAAGATATGAAACTGAAAATACTGGATTATATATCTGAGCATACAAAGGAGTATGGCTATCCTCCTTCTGTAAGAGAAATATGTGCAAAAGTAGGGCTTAGCTCGCCTTCTACTGTTCACGGATATCTTGAACGTATGTCAAAAGAGGGTATGATTGAAAAGGATTCCACCAAAACCCGTGCTATAAGGGTTAAAAAAGAAGAGGAATCTTCACCGCTTGTTAAAGCGGTTGGAAAGGAAGAATTTGTAGAAGTTCCCGTTGTGGGAAAGGTTGCTGCTGGAATGCCTATTACTGCGGTGGAAAATGCAACTGATTTATTTCCGCTTCCTTCAAGATATGTAAAAAGCAGTGAAGTTTTTATGCTGAAGGTAAGCGGCGAAAGTATGATTAACGCAGGGATTTTTGATGGCGATTTGGTAATTGTACAAAAACAAGAAACAGCAAAAAATGGTGAAATAGTTGTTGCTCTTATTGAGGATAGTGCAACTGTTAAAACATTTTATAAGGAAAAGAACGGCAGAATAAGACTTCAGCCTGAAAATGATAATATGGAGCCTATTTATCCTGACGAAATGCAGGTTATAGGTAAGGTGGTGGGTCTTTTTCGAACAATGATTTAAATTGTATATATTATTAAGGAGAGAAAAAAATGGCAAAGTTTTTTGAAAAAGTAAAGAGGTTTTTAGAAAGAAAAGATATTGTATTTTCTGTTAAAAGATATGGCATAGATGCACTTGGAGCTATGGCACAAGGACTTTTCGCATCTTTATTAATAGGAACAATTATTTCTACAATTGGTACTCAATTTGGAATTGATGTTTTAAAAACAGTAGGAGATTATGCAAAAGCGGCAGCCGGACCTGCAATGGCAGTATCTATTGCAATGGCACTTAAATGCCCGCCTCTTGTATTATTTTCTATGGTAGCAGTAGGTATTTCTGCAAATGAACTGGGGGGTGCAGGAGGACCTTTAGCTGTATTGTTTATTGCAATTATTGCATCAGAATTTGGCAAGCTTGTAAGTAAAGAAACAAAGGTGGATATTATCGTAACTCCTTTTGTTACTATATTTATTGGAGTTATGCTTTCCATAACCTGTGCTCCGTACATAGGAAAAGCAGCAAGCTCAGTAGGCAGTGTAATTATGTGGGCAACAGAACAGCAACCATTTATTATGGGAATTATAGTTTCCGTAGTAGTAGGTGTTGCTCTTACACTTCCCATAAGCTCTGCAGCAATCTGTGCAGCTCTCAGCCTTACAGGTCTTGCTGGCGGTGCAGCTCTTGCAGGCTGTTGTGCAAATATGGTAGGCTTTGCAGTAATGAGCTTTAAAGAAAACCGATATGGAGGTCTTATTTCTCAGGGAATAGGTACAAGCATGCTTCAAATGGGTAATATTGTAAAAAATCCTAAAATATGGATTCCGCCTATAGTTTGTTCTGCTATTACAGGACCGCTTGCTACCTGTCTGTTTAAATTAGAAATGAACGGACCTGCTATTTCTTCCGGTATGGGTACCTGTGGATTTGTGGGTCAAATCGGTGTTTATACAGGCTGGATGGATAGTATTTCATCAGGAAGTATGAGTTCAATTACTCCATTTGACTGGGCAGGGCTTATATTGATTTCATTTGTTCTTCCCGCAGTTATTACTCCGCTTCTTGCTATTCCCTTAAGAAAATGGGGTTGGATTAAGGAAAATGACTTAAAACTTGATATGTAGAGAAAAATGGCGCAAGAACAGACAAAATATTAATAAATTATGAGAAAGCTTTACATATAGATAAAAAGGGGGTTAACTATGAAAAAAATAATATCACTAATTTTAATAGTATTAATTGTACTTTCTTTTAATATTACAGTATTCGCATTTAAACTTCCAAACAGCTTCTGGACGCCTAATTCAAATTATGAAACAGCGATAACTACTGGAAATCATCAGGATATTATCAAGTATGGAAACCAGATTATCAGTATAGTAAATGCTCTTCCCGATTGTGCTGAAAAAGCTGATATTTTAATTACAAGATATAATCAGGTAGGCCTTTCATATGCAGAAATAGGGGACTATGACAGCAGTGCCAAAATGTTTTTGGCACTGAATAATCTTGCTGAAAATTATGGTGACAAATATTTTGAATATCTTCGCCCTGCAATGCCCAGAGTAAATCAATACACATCAAGGGCAGAGCTTTATACAGATGGAGGAACATCTCCCTTTTATGGGGCAAAAAACGAAAAGAATAATGGAGTATTATTTGGACTTTGTGCAGATGCAGCTTCAAGACCCTTTTTAGAAAATGAATCAATGATGCTTATATATCATATTTTGGGTGACCCTTTTTTACCCATTAATATTAATTATATGAATGAAGCATCAGATAAAGGACTGGCTGTTGAATTTGCCCTTAACTGTTTATATGAGGGAACTGATATTCAAAATATCACATCAAAACAAGGAAATTTACAGGAAATATCAAATATATTTAAGAATTATCCTGATATGCCTATTTATCTTCGATTTGGTGCTGAGTTTGATGTATGGTCAAATCAGGCAAATCCCGAAAGCTATAAAAAGGCATTTAAATATGTAGCGGATTTTTTTCATACAAGAAATCCTAATGTTGCCATAGTATGGAGTCCTAATCAGGTATCAGGATGGTATATAAATACAGATGATTTTTATCCTGGTGACAGCTATGTTGATTGGGTAGGAGTGTCTTTATATTCTCAAAAATATTTTCAGGGAATTAAAAACCAAAAAGATTTAGACCAGCTGTTTTTTAGAACGGGACGTAATTCTGACCCTGTAATTGCAGTTAAGGAAATAGTAGAAAAGTATGGTAACAGAAAGCCTATTATGATATCTGAAGGTGGCTGCGGACACCATTTAATGTCAGGCGGTACACAGATAGAAAATATAACAGACTTTGCACTTGCAAGGCTTAAAGAGCAGCTTTATTATCTTCCTATGGTTTACCCTCAAATTAAACTGATGGCATATTTTGACACATATGTTTATGGTGCAGGGGAGAAGGATGACTATAGGCTTTCCAGCAATAAGCTAATGCAAGATGAGTATATAAAAATTACTAAGCAGGCAAGGTTTATTCAAGACGGGTATAGTGGCAGTACAGATTTTGCTTACAGAAAAATGTATGAAGGAATTACTGTAGAAAGCGTATTTCCAGTATCATGCTATGCACATAAGTACAATACAGATGTAGATAGTGTAACCTATTTTATTGATGGGATATATGCAGAAACATCAAAGGAAATTCCCTACACAAGTTATATTAACGCTGAAAACTTAAGCGGAGTTCATACTCTTAAGGCGGTTATACAGTTCAAAAATGGACAGAGTATGGAAACCTTTTGCAGAATAAATATTAATAATTCTTTTGAGGATATTTCAGTTGATATATTAGGTAAAAAAATACAGTTTGACCAAAAACCGATTTTGTATAACAACAGAACAATGGTTCCTATGAGAAAAATATTTGAAGAGCTTGGCGCTAAGGTGTTATGGGATGGGCAAACCCAGACAGCTACAGGAGTAAAAGGAAATTTGAAAGTTAAATTTACAGTAGGCAGTAATATAATGTATGTTGGAAACAAAGCAATTCAACTTGATACATTTCCCATAGTAGTTTCCGGTAGAACTCTTGTGCCTGTACGAGCTATTGCTGAAGGTATGGGCTGTCTTGTAAATTGGGATGATGCCACAAAAACCGTATTAATTAACCCTTAATAGTAAAAAGCAGTGATAAAAGTTAGCTAACACAATATAAGGAAATTATGTTTTTTATAAATATTTTTTCTTTGTACTATGTAAAAAAGTCCCGTAATACTGATGTATTACGGGACTTTTAATCCTTATCTGAAGAAAAATCAGATTATTAAAATTGCTGTGCTACCCAAAATCAAAAATTTAGTATGATAACATTAATCTGAACATTTGTTTTTTATCTGCGAAATGATACTTTTTCCGCACTCATACTGTCAATTAAAGCAAGAGACTCTATTCTGATACCCTTTTCCCGTAGCTGGTCGCCACCACCTTGAAATCCTTTTTCAATAGCGATTGCAACGCCTACAAGCTCAGCCTCTGCCTGAGATACAATACTTATAAGACCGTGGAGTGCATTTCCTCTTGCAAGAAAATCGTCAATAATAAGAATTTTATCGTTTTTATCTAAATATTCCTTGCTTACAACTGCATCATATGTATTTCCGTGAGTAAATGAATGAACAGAAGCACTATAAACGTCATTTGCAATATTATTTGATTTATCTTTTTTTGCAAAAACAAAAGGTACATTCATTTTTGCTGCTGCCACAGTTGCAATAGCAATACCTGAGGACTCAATAGTAAGAATCTTAGTAACCCCTGTTCCTTCGTATAATCGGGAAATTTCTTCACCCATTTTCATTAAAAAAGAAACATCAATTTGCTGGTTTAAAAAGCTTCCTACCTTCAAAATGTGCTCATTAATAATTTTACCTTCTTTTAATATTTTTTCTTCAAGTTCAAGCATTATTTTATCCGTCCTTATGTAATATAGTTAATAAATTAAAGTCTTCTTGAATATTCTTCCAAAGCTTTTATGCGAAAATCTTCAAAACAATTTTCTTCAATGGCCTTTCTGATTTTTGACATCATATCATTATAAAAGTAAAGGTTATGCAAAACGCAGAGTCTCATTCCCAGCATTTCGTTAGCCTTTAAAAGATGTCTTATATATGCTCTTGAATAATTTTTACAAGCAGGACACTGGCAGTCAGGGTCAATAGGAAGAGGGTCTGTTTTATATTTCTGATTAAGTATATGAACTCTGCCTTTAGCAGTGAATAAATAACCGTGTCTTGCATTTCTGCTGGTGATAACACAGTCAAAAAAATCCACACCGCGATATACAGCTTCAATTATATTTTCAGGAGTACCGACTCCCATAAGATATCTTGGCTTATTATCAGGCATAAAAGGCTCTACCGAGTCAATAATTCTGTACATTTCTTCATGGGATTCTCCCACGGCAAGACCGCCGATAGCATAACCGTCAAGATCAAGCTTTGCAATTTCTTTCATATGATTAATACGGATATCATCATAACATCCGCCCTGATTTATACCAAAAAGCATCTGACTTTTGTTTATGGTACGCTCTAAGGCATTTAAACGTTTCATTTCCTCTTTACATCTTACAAGCCATCTTGTAGTACGTTCAACAGACTGCTGAACATAATCTCTTGGACTTGGATTTTCTACACATTCATCAAATGCCATAGCAATAGTAGATGCAAGATTTGATTGAATTTGCATACTTTCTTCAGGACCCATAAAAATTTTAGCACCATCAATGTGTGAATTGAAGGATACCCCTTCTTCGGTAATTTTCCTGAGCTTTGCAAGGGAAAAAACCTGAAAACCGCCACTGTCTGTAAGGATAGGAGCATCCCAGTTCATAAATTTATGAAGACCGCCCATTTTGTATATAACATCATCTCCGGGTCTAACATGAAGATGATATGTATTTGAAAGTTCAACCTGACAGCCTACCTCTTTAAGGTCAAGAGAGGAAATACCCCCGCGGACGGTGGCACAAGTACCAACATTCATAAAAACGGGAGTCTGAACAGTCCCGTGTTCAGTATGAAATTCTCCTCTTCTTGCTTTGCCGTCTTTATTAAGTAGTTTAAACATAATATTTGCCTCTATTCAATAAACATCGCATCCCCAAAACTGAAAAAACGATATTCTTTTTCTATAGCCTCATTATAAGCATTCAGTACATTTTCTCTACCTGCAAACGCACTAACAAGCATTATAAGAGTAGATTTGGGTAAATGAAAATTTGTTATAAGACCGTCTAAAACCTTTATTTCTTTGCCAGGATAAATAAATATACTGGTATCACCGCTGCAAGGGCGGATAACACCATCTTTTTCACCGACAGTTTCCAGAGTCCTTGCACTGGTTGTTCCAACTGCAATAACTCTGCCCCCTTGTGATTTTGCCTTCATAATTTTTTCGGCAGTATCGGAAGGTACGATATAATGCTCTGAGTGCATAATATGTTCTTCAACCTTTTCTGCCTTTACAGGGCGAAAAGTACCCAGTCCCACATGAAGTGTAACATATGCAATATCTACACCCATATTTTCAATTTCTGCAAGTAATTCCTTTGTGAAATGAAGTCCTGCAGTGGGAGCAGCTGCTGATCCTGAATGCTTTGCATAAACAGTCTGGTATCTGTCCTTTTCCTGAAGTTTTTCGGTAATATATGGAGGAAGAGGCATTTCACCAAGTCTGTCTAAAATTTCCTCAAATATTCCCTCATATTCGAATTTTACAAATCGTGAGCCTGTTTCATCAACAGAAATTACCTTGCAGGCAAGCTCGTTATTACCAAAAATTATACGCTCTCCGATTTTTACTTTCCTTGCGGGACGCATAATACACTCCCACACATCATCCGAGCCACGCTTTAACAGGAGCACTTCCATAGCTCTGTCACTGTTTTCTTTTACTCCGTAAAGTCTTGCGGGGATAACTTTTGTATCATTTAATACAAGGCAGTCACCCTGCTTTAAATAGCTTTTTATATCCGAAAAAACTTTATGATTTACCTGACCCGTTTTTCTGTTCAGCACAAGAAGTCTTGAACTTGATCTGTCAGAAAGAGGAGTCTGTGCAATAAGCTTTTGAGGTAAATCAAAGTCAAAAATATCTACATCCATCTTACAATTAAAACCTTCTGATATATTTTTTTATTGGGTAATTCTTTGCGGTTTCTGCCATCAGGGCTTCCTTTACGGAATTTGTTGCAAACACAAATTCACCATCTGTATCAATAACTGTAATATTCCCGAAAATTTCTTTAGCTTTATCCTCGGTGAATGACTTGTCCGCCCTTACCACAAAGGAAGCGGTTTCTGAAGATATATCCTTCATAAAGTCATCGCCACAGTTTTCCCACATAATCTTTGCACAGTTACCAACGGCAATTTCAATTATGTCAGATACAACCGCACTTGCTGTAGGAAGTTTGCCTGCACCACGACCATAAAACATAACATCACCGATTGCGTTACCGCGAACTAATATAGCGTTAAAAACATCACTGGTATTTGCAAGTGCAGTACCTTTAGGAATAAGCATAGGGGACACTCTTGCAAAAACTTCATCTTCATCCTTTTTGCAGTAGCCGATAAGCTTAATTACGCTATCAAGCTTTTCTGCATATTTAACATCTGAAAGGTCAATATTTGTAATACCTTCTGTATATATTTTATCAGGGGAAAGCTGTTTACCAAAAGCCAGGTCAGCTAAAATTGCAATTTTTCTGCAGGCGTCAATTCCATCTACATCAGCACTTGGATTAGCCTCAGCATAGCCAAGCTCCTGAGCATTTTTTAAAGCAACATCAAAGCTTTGACCATTTTGAATCATTTGTGTTAAAATATAGTTGGTAGTACCATTTAAAATACCAAAAATTTCAGAAATTTCATTGGCAGCAAGACAGGTGTACATAGGATGTATAATAGGAATACCTCCGCCTACACTTGCTTCGAAAAGATATTTAACCCCATTTTCCTGTGCCAGTTTTAAAAGCTCAGCACCGTGAGTTGCAACAAGCTCCTTGTTAGAGGTTACAACATTTTTACCTGCCATAAGAGCTTTTTTTGTATAGTCAAAGGCAAAGGTTTTTCCGCCGATTACCTCAGCTATTACAGTTACTTCTTTGTCAGCTAAAATATCCTCAAAGTCCTTTGTAAAAAGCTCACTGTGGGGATGATTTGAAAAATCCCTTATGTCAAGTATATGAGAAACAGTAATAGGCTCTCCTGCTCTTTTTTCAATACCTTCAGCATTTTCATTTAAAACTTCGTAAACTCCTGAGCCTACTGTACCAAAACCTAAAATTGCAACTTTTGCCATGTTTGTATATCCTCCGTAAAATTACTAATAATATATATATTACAACATTTTTCATAAAAAATCAAGTTTTTTAAGTAATTTTAGCTTGCTAAAAATGCAAAAGTATGGTAAAATATTTTAAAAAGGTTTTAATGATTATTTAAGTGATACAGAAAGGAAATAGAAAATGAAGTATCTTGTTCTTTTAGGCGATGGAATGGCAGATTATAAAAATGAAGAGCTTAGTGGAAAAACTCCTCTTGAACTTGCAAATAAACCCTATATTGATTCTTTGGCACAAAAAGGGATTATGGGTATGGTAAAAACCGTACCTGAAACTTTAAAACCTGGTAGTGACGTGGCAAATCTTTCTGTTATGGGATATGACCCCTTAAGGTATTATACAGGGCGTTCGCCTCTTGAAGCGGCAAGTATGAGAGTAAAGCTTCTTCCAACTGATATAACCTTCAGAGTTAATCTTGTAACACTTTCAGAGGAAGAAAAATATGAGGATAAAACTATGGTGGATTACTCTGCTGGAGAAATTTCCACTGAGGAATCCAAAGAAATTATAAAAAGTATAGCAAAAGCTTTAAACACAAATGAAATGGAGTTTCATAACGGAATTTCATATCGTCACCTTCTTGTATGGCATAATGCTGAAATGGATTTTGATTTAACTCCTCCTCACGATATTTCAGGCAGAGTTGTAAAGGATTATATGCCAAAAGGTAAATATGGTGAAATTATATCTGCTCTTATGAAAAAGAGTATTGAAATTTTAAAAGACCATCCTGTAAATAAAAAGAGAATTGCGGAAGGTAAAAATCCTGCAAATTCTATCTGGATTTGGGGAGAGGGCACTGCTCCTGCACTTGACGATTTTAAAACAAAGTTTGGAATTTCAGGTAGTGTTGTTTCTGCTGTTGACCTTGTAAAAGGTATTGGCGTATGCGGAAATATGAATATTGTAGAAGTGGAAGGTGCTACAGGTACATACCATACGAATTTTGAAGGTAAAGCAAAAGCTGCTTTGGAAGAATTTAAAAAGGGACAGGATTTTGTATATCTTCATTTTGAAGGTCCGGATGAATGCGGACATCAGGGGGATATTAAAGGCAAAATTGAGGCTATTGAGCGAATTGACGAAAGGGCACTTAAAATCATTTTAGAGGGTTTAAGAGAAATGGGAGAGGACTACTCCGTATTAGTGCTTCCTGACCATCCTACTCCTCTCAGTCTTCGTACTCATGTGCGTGATGCTGTTCCATTTATTCTATACAGAAGTAACGATGAAAAAAATAATCCTGATGTAAAATACACTGAGGATTTTGCAGAAAAAACAGGGCTTAAGCTTGCTCATGGTTATGAGCTTATGGAAATGTTTTTAAATAAATAATCTGTAGGGTTGATTTTAAATGACTAAAAAACAGCTTGTTTTAGAAATTAAAAAACTATTGGATATTCAGTATCCTGAAGCAGAGTGTACACTTGATTATAAAGACCCTTTGCAACTTTTAATAGCAACTCAGCTTGCGGCACAATGCACCGATGCAAGAGTTAATATTGTAACCCCTTCACTTTTTGCAAAATATCCCGATGCTAAAGCTTTTGCAAATGCGGATATAAAGGAACTGGAAAGTTATATTTATTCAACAGGATTTTATCACAATAAGGCGAAAAATATAATTGAATGCTGCAAAAAAATATTGTCAGATTTTGGTGGAAAAGTTCCTGAAACAATGGAGGAGCTGACCTCACTTGCAGGAGTAGGAAGAAAAACAGCAAATATTATTATAGGGGATATTCACCATAATCCTGCAGTTGTGGTGGATACCCACTGTAAGCGTATTGCAAAAAGGCTGGGGCTTACAAAAAATACTGACCCTACCAAAGTGGAATTTGATTTAATAAAAATTCTTCCACCTGATTACACATATATTTTCTGTCACCAGATTGTACTTCACGGAAGAAAATATTGTAAATCTCAAAATCCCGATTGTGCAAATTGTCCTTTGAAGGAAATTTGTAAAAAAGTGGGTGTGAAGGAGAAATAATATGAAGCTTGGAAAATACAGACATTATAAAGGGGGAGAGTATCAGCTTTTAGATATTGCCCTTCATAGTGAAACTTTAGAAGAATATGTAATTTACAAGGCACTTTACGGAGAAGGTAAAATGTGGATAAGACCAAAGAAGATGTTTTTTGAGGATATTACAAGAGATGGAAAAACCTTCAAACGATTTGAGTATATAGGCCAGTGAAAAAAAGGGATGTTATCTAACATCCCTTTTAATATTTAATATTTACTCAATTTTAAATATATTATATCTCGTTCCTACATAAGACCAGTTAGAGGAGAAGGGATTCATAAAGTTCCAGTATCCTGCACCCCGAAGGGAAAACTCATCTACCAAGTTAAATTTTTCTCTTATGCTTCGTACATCTTCAAACCATACAATATGCTTGTTTCCGCCTGCATCATTATATTCAAAAAACGGACTTGCCGATACATCGTCAAACTGAATTTCTGCACGATTTTCTGCTGCAATACGCAGAGCTGTTTCGTTGCCGATTCCGGTAGCCCTTGAAACACCTTTTTGGTAAGGAAGCGTCCAGTCATAGGCATAGTTTGGAATACCCAGCAGAATTTTTGAATTATCTATTACGCTTACTGCATATTCTACAACACGTCTTACCTCATCAATGGGAGCAATTGCACGGGGAGGACCATAAGTATAACCCCATTCATATGTCATAAGCATTACAGTATTTGCGGCAGCACCAATAGCGGCGTAGTCGTGTCCTTCATATACACTGCCTTGTTGTGTATCTGAAACCTTAGGAGCAAGGTCCACATTTACAGTATATCCTCTTTCGTTTAATCGGGTTGTAATATTTTCCACAAAGGAAGAATAAGCATCTCTGTCCTCAGGCTTTATATACTCGAAATCAATATCAAGACCTAAATATCCTTTTTCTTCCATAGTGGATAATACGTTTTCAATTACTCTGTTTTGAATAGCAGAATTATTAAAAATCAGGCTGGCAATATCGCTGTCAAAGTTGCCGTCTTCTGTAAGGGAAGTTATAAGCATATAGGGTGCAACCTTATAGCTGTACATAGTGTCAATTAAAGAGGTATCATTAAGTGATAAAAGCTCACCTTCTCTTGTAAAGCCGTATCCAAAAATGGCACATCCGCTTGCATAGGGAAGAGTTCGTCTTAATACAGTTTCGTTAATATTAGGATAAATAAAACCATAAATGTATTTTTCTGTACGCCCCTGGTCTCGGTAATTTATAACAAGCTGTTGCCCTGGATATATTGTTCGGTTTACTGCCGCTTCAGGATTTCTTTGCATAAGCTGTAATTCGGTAACTCCGTAAAGCCGTGCAATAGTAAACAGAGAGTCTCCTTCCTTTACTGTATGTACAGTTTCGGGAATTAAAATTATAAGAGCCTGACCCACTACCAAAAATGGCTGTCGGTCAAGCCCGTTATCAATTGTTATCCGCCTTGCAGATACTCCGTAAAAGGAAGCTATGGAAGATATAGTTTCATTTGGTTTTACAATATGAATAATCATTTTTATTCCCCCTTTTTTGACAGTATATTCAAAAACAGGGCAAAATATGAAAAAAAGGCTGTATAAACAGCCTTTTTTCTTAAATCGCATTATAAAGTCTTTTAACAGTAATCAATGCCTGTTCTACAGAGTAGCCGTATGCGGGTGAGAAATAACCTTCTCCCATACCACCCATAACTGCAAGATTGTTTTTCTTATCTTTTATTTTTGCAACTGTGTAAATATCATTATATGACCATGAGCTGAACGCAGGTGAATCCACATATTCTTCTACGGTAATGGAGGGAATTTTAATCTTTAAATAGGAGGCTGTTCTGGAAAGCATAGAAGCAGCCTGTTCACGAGTTAAAAGTCCATCTGGTGAAAAAATTGCATCTCCCATACCCTTAATAATTCCGCAACTGCTTACAAAGTCAATAACTAAATCGTTGTTTGTATCGGTAAATTTAGAAACAGGGTTAGCACCTAGTGATTTAATATATTTATCATAGCTTATGTTGCATTTTTCCAGTAGTTTTGCCATAACGTGAGCGAATTCACCACGAGTAATTTGCCTTTTAAAATTGTTACCGCTATACAACTCCTGGGTAATAAGACCAATGTCAAAAGCCTCGCTTACTTCACTTACTGCCCAATCACTAAGATTAGGGTTGTTATTAGTAACAGGCACATCAGGGGGATTTTCGTCAGAATTATAAATTTCAGGCTCACCTACAACAATAAATACATATGAGCCCTTATCTTCATCTTTGGTAGAAAGAACAAGTAAATGAGCACCTTCATTTATTTGAGTTTCTGTTAAGTTTCCGTCAAGGTAGGTGATTATGTCGGACAGATAATTCTCTGCTATTTCATATTCAATACCCGTATTGTCAAATTTAAGAAGAGTAATATCAGTAAAAAGTCCGTTATCAGCATCACCCTTAAAGGTCATTGTAACAGGCTTATCAAACATAAGCACAGGCTCTTCACCCATCATTTTAAAGGTTGCTTCCTGTGAAAAAATAGCAACAGTATTTACTGCATTCATATTGTAGGATTTGTCCTTATACTGGTCTGCGAAAACAGGAACAGTACATATAATAATTAAAGTTATGAGAAAGGCTAATATTTTTTTCATAAAATCCATCATTCCTTTATCTATTTGTGCTAAGTATATTATACAATAGGCATATATTATTGTCAATAAAACAAAGTGTAAATTTTTTGTTAACCTTTGTTAAAGATAACATAAAAAGGATATTTGTTGGTTTAATAACAGGGGAGTTGCTCATAAATATAGATATGGACTGATTTGAAAAAACACTTCTTTTTTTAGGTGGTTTTTTCATATATTTAATGGTAAAAATATTTATGTATCTTTGTCGTATTCGGTTGACTTTTGTAATACCCTGTGGTATAATATACAGGTATATGATATGATGTGTTATTTGCGTATTTTAGAAGGGAGTTTCATATGATAATCAGAAGAAATTCAAAGAAAAAATTCATAGTGATATTTACTGTAATTCTTGTTCTTTCTGTGATTACAGTTATGTCAGCAAGTGCCAATAAAATTACTGTGGAGGGCGGCAGTACAATCTGCAAAGTAGGCAAAACCCAGGTAAGTATTCCTACAGAGCCTTTTACCTTTAAAGGACAGGTGTATCTTCCTATAGATAATATCCTTCCGCCTTGTGGGATTGATATGGGGTGGGATAATGACACGTCATCTATAATATGCAAAAATAAAAATAAGGATGTATTTCTTATTTCTACAATCGACGGCTCAGTTACCCTTAATGGTGAAAAGAAGGAGTATTTAAAACCGGTTACCAGAGAGGGGATTATATGCATCGGCGAAAAACTTATTGATGCTATTTCTGGATACAGTGTTGAAGTTGATAAGAAAATTACTGACGAATATAAGGAGTTTACATTTGTCGGAAAGAGTTTAGAATGGGATAACAACGGAAAAAAATGCGAAATGAAAACTCCTTGTTATCTTTATGGAGGAAATATTTATTTTTCTGTTGATGATGTGCTTCCTAAAATTGGATATACTCTTGGTTGGCAGGATGATATAAAAGCAGTTGTGTGCGTGAAAAATGAGGATATTATTTACATAATAAGTCAAAAATACAATGTATGGGTGAATGAAAAACAGTATATTTTTGAGACCCCCTCTTTAATTCGTGATGACAGACTATATATAAGTGGAGATATGTTGGAAAAAATCACAGGAGGAAAGGTATATAAAACAGGAGAGTTTGAAATCTATTATATGCGTGACCTTCTTGAAAACACCACTATTGATAATAAATACCGCCTGGCAGGAAAAAGTGTTGCCTCAGGTGGAGGAGTAACGGCTGTTGACGGATTTGGTATGGAATTTATCGGAATTTCGGATACAAATGCCCAAAACTATGCAGGAGTAATAAATGCTATAGCAAAAGCAGTTCCTGATGTACAGGTATTTAATATCGCAGTACCCACAGCATCGGAATTTTATGCACCTTTATCAATGAAATCAAATCAGCTTAATGGTATCCGTACAATATACAAAAATCTTGATAAAAACATAGTACCTATAAATGCAGTTAAACCGTTATATGAGCATGCAGGGGAAAAGATTTATTTTGCTACTGACCATCACTGGACACAAAGAGGAGCATATTATGTATATGCTGAGTTCTTAAAAGTTAAAGGTCTTACAATGGATCCTCTTTCCTCTTTTGAAAACAAAGCGGGAAGCGGATTTGTAGGTTCTCTTGCAGGTTTTTCAAAGGGAAGTGCAGCTGAAACAATACTTCGCAGCAGACCTGAAATTGTGGAAAGATTTATTCCTAAATATGCTACTGTAGGTACTGTATATGAAGATATGAATATGACAAAAACCTTAAGAATTGTAAATGCAGTAAATACTAATACTGCATCCTATATGGCGTTTATCGGCGGGGACGGTCCTGTTACTGCATTTTATACAGATGCACCTTCAAATGAGGTGGCAGTTATTGTAAAAGAGTCTTTCGGAAATGCCTTTGCTACATGGGCACTTAATAACTATAAAAGAGTATATGTTATTGACCCCAGAAAATTCAATGGTTTTGGAAACGTGTATTACAATAAATTTAACATCGCAACCTTCTGTAAAAATGTGGGATGTAATGACCTTATTATGATTAACTATCCTGGTGCAATATCATCAGGCGGCATCAGACAGGCAATACTTGATATGACAAAATAGCAAAAGGGAGTATTAATTTATGGTTTTTTCAAGCTTGCTTTTTTTAGGAATATTTTTGCCCGCAACCTTAATACTGTATAATCTCAGCAAAAATATTACCTATAAAAATGTAATTTTAGTTTTATCTTCAGTTATATTCTATGCTTGGGGAGAGCCTAAGCTTGTTCTTCTCCTTGTGTTTACTGCCTTTATTGGATATTTAAGCGGACTTATAATTGATAAATATAATGGCAGACGTCAGGCAAAAATGGCACTTATTGGTGCTCTTGTAATTTGTCTTGGCTCACTTGGAATGTTTAAATACAGCGGATTTGTAGTGGAAAATTTCAACTTCCTTTTTGGAACGGACTTTTCTTTTGCAGGTTTTGCACTTCCTCTTGGAATTTCATTTTATACATTTCAAATCTTATCTTATGTAATTGATATATACAGAGGAGATGTAGGTTTACAAAAGTCATTTCTTAAATTTATGACATATGTATCTATGTTCCCTCAGCTTGTTGCAGGTCCTATTGTTCGGTATATAGACATTGAAAAACAAATAGAAAACAGAAAAGTTACCTTAGAAAAATTTGAAAGCGGAACGCTCCGTTTTTGTCAGGGACTTTTAAAAAAAGTGGTGCTTGCAAACAGTGCAGGACAAATTGCGGACGCTCTATTAGGCGGAGATTTATTATCATGCTCGTCTGCAACTGCATGGCTTGGTATAATTTTCTATACCTTCCAGATTTATTTTGACTTTTCTGGATATTCTGACCTTGCAATAGGTATGGGAAGGTTTTTCGGTTTTGAATTTATGGAGAACTTTACCTATCCTTATATTTCAACCAGTATAACAGATTTCTGGAGAAGATGGCACATTTCTCTCAGTACTTTTTTCAGAGATTATGTATATATACCTCTTGGCGGAAACAGAAAACATCAGATTTTCAATATAGCAGTTGTATGGATGCTCACAGGTCTTTGGCATGGTGCAAGCTGGAATTTTATATTATGGGGTACATTTTACGGAATAGTCCTTATAATTGAGAAAAAAGCCTTTGGCGGTGCACTTTTAAAAATGCCCAGATGGCTTGGTCATATTTACAGTATGGTAATAGTTGTACTTGGATGGGCACTTTTCTATTTTACAGATTTTACAAAGCTGAAAAATTTCTTTGTATGTGCCTTTGGCGGTACAGGAAACTTTTTGGATTATACTGCAAAAAGCACCTTTTTCTCAAATATATGGTTGCTTATTATTCTTGCGGTATCCTCCACACCACTGCTTAAAATACTCTTTAAAAAAGCAACTAAGATTAAGTATATAGGCAAATTTGTTCCTGCAATAGGCATTATTTTTGCAATGTCAATATGTTTTGCTCTTTTAGTAGGACAAACCTATAATGCATTTTTATACTTCAGATTTTAGGAGATAGGATATGAAAACAAAAATTACAGTTTCGGCATTTGTTATAATGCTTGCAATTTTTGCAGTGCTTACACTTATGCCTGGAGATCCGGACAGTGTTATTGCGGAAAACAGAGAACCGGCACAGATGCCTGAGGTTTCACTTAACAATATATTTTTTGGAGATTTTTGTTCTGATTACGAAAGCTTTTTGTCAGATGACGTAGGCTTCAGGGGTAAGCTTATTTCGCTTTCGAATAAGATTAACTCTCTTAAGGGAATTAAAGGGTACGGATATATTTCAAATGCAAATGCAGATCTTGGTTTAGGTGCTGGAGATACGAAAAAAGGGCTTTTAATTGCTGATGAAAAAATAATGGAAATATTTAAAGCTAATGCACAGCAGAGGGATAACTATGCAGATATGGTAAGTCATTACCGTAACAGTCTGCCTGATGACATATATGTTTATAGTATGATTATTCCTACTCAAATTGAATTTGAGGGCGATGAATATAAAAGTCTTTCTGACAGCCAGAAGGAAACAATAGACTATATTTATAATAAGGTTGATAGCAGAGTAAAATGTGTAAATGCTTATGATGCTTTAAAAAATCATAAAAATGAATATATATATTTCCGTACTGACCACCACTGGACAACACTTGGTGCATATTATGCCTATCGGGAATTTGCTCAAACCGCTAAAGTGAATATTGCAAATATTAAAGATTATGAAGAAAAGAAAGCGGAAGGCTTCCTTGGATATTTATATAATCAGGCACAGGCAACCGAGCTTAAGGAAAAGCCTGATACTATATACTATTATGAAAAAGAAGGTCAAAATCTTACCACCTACGCAACAGCTTGGGAAAATGGCGAGGTTATAAAATATCAAGGAAAGATTTTCTCACCTGCACCTGCAGGCACAGAAACAAAATATTCCTTGTTTATGGGAGGAGACCATCCTCTTTTGTATATCCCCACAAATGTTGAAAATGGCAGACACCTTATGATTATAAAAGATTCATATGCAAATGCCTTTATTCCTTGGGTAATAAACAGCTTTGAAACAGTTGTAGTATGTGACCCACGCTCCTTTGGAACAGACATAATGAGTGTAGCAGAGGAATATGGTATAACTGATGTACTTCTTATGAACTACACATTTACCACAACCTTCCCGGATATTATATCTTTAGAAAAAGGAATTATGCAGTAATGAATTTATTGGATGTTGTATTTATCGGTCTTGGTCTTAGCATGGATGCTGCCGCAGTATCTATGACAAACTCAATGGTATATAAAAAATCCAGAAAAAGATTATGGCTTATGCCGTTGTTTTTTGGTGCTTTTCAGGCTTTTATGCCTCTTATAGGCTACTATGCAGGGGGGCTTTTTGCTGAATATATCCAGAAATATGCGGGAATTGTTGCTTTTATAATTCTCGGATTTATTGGAGTAAATATGGTAAGAGAAGCTGTAAAATGCAAGGACGGAGCTTGTGAAGTCGGGCAGATACTTACCATTAAATCTATTATAGCACAGGCAATTGCCACCAGTATTGATGCCTTTGCTGTAGGAGTAAGCTTCAGCATTGGTGGGCTTTCATTAAACATTTTACTTGCAGTAGGAATAATTGGTATAACTACAGCACTTTGCAGTATTTTAGCCATTATTCTTGGTAAAAAGTTTGGGGATACTTTAGAAGGCAAAGCAGAAATTTTTGGCGGTATAATACTTATATTAATCGGTATAAAATCATTACTTGGTATATAAAATACTAATCTTCTAGAAAGAGACGAAAAAAGTGTATAAAATAGTAAAAAAACAAATCTTAAATGAATATGTAACATTAATGGAAATAGACGCACCTTTTGTTGCTAAAAAAGCAAAGGCTGGACAGTTTATTATACTCAGGGTAGATGAAAATGGAGAGAGAATTCCTCTTACTATTGCAGATTATAACAGAGAAAAAGGTACTATTACTATAATTTTTCAGATTGTAGGAGCTACCACAGCCAAGCTTAACGAAAAAAAAGAAGGTGAATATATCTGCGATTTTGCAGGTCCTCTTGGAACTCCTTCCGAAACGGAAGGCTTTAAAAAAGTGGCAGTAATCGCCGGTGGAGTAGGCAGTGCAATAGCATATCCCACTGCGAAGCAGCTACATATGGATGGAGCAATAGTTCACGCAGTAGCAGGCTTTAGAAACAAGAACTTAGTAATACTGGAAGAAGAATTCAAATCTTGCTGTGATAAGTTTATTGTTATGACAGATGACGGCTCATACGGGGAAAAGGGCCTTGTTACAGATGCACTTAAAAAGCTTATTGAAAGCGGAGAAAAGTATGACAGAGTAATTGCAATCGGTCCTCTTGTTATGATGAAATTTGTTTGTAAGCTTACAAAAGAGTATGACATTAAAACTATAGTAAGTATGAATCCTGTTATGATTGATGGTACGGGAATGTGCGGAGGATGCAGACTTACTGTTGGAGGTAAAACAAAATTTGCCTGTGTTGACGGCCCTGATTTTGACGGACATCAGGTAGATTTTGATGAAGCTATTGCAAGAAGCGGAATATATAAGGACTTTGAAAGACAATCCCATGAGCATATATGTAATTTGCTAAAGGAGCAGAAGAACTAATGGCAAACTTAAGTCTTAAAAAAAATGAAATGCCTGTACAAAAGGCAGATGTGAGAAATAAAAACTTTAATGAGGTAGCACTTGGTTATACTGAGGAGCAGGCTGTTGCAGAGGCAGAAAGATGCCTTTCCTGTAAAAATAAGCCTTGTATCACAGGGTGCCCTGTGGCTATTAACATACCGGCTTTTATTGAAAAAGTAAGAGAAAGAAATTTTGAAGGTGCTTATGAAATCCTTATAAAATCAAGTTCTCTGCCTGCAGTTTGCGGAAGAGTATGTCCTCAGGAAAATCAATGTGAAGCTAAATGTGTAAGAGGAATTAAAGGGGAGCCGGTAGCTATTGGCAGGCTTGAACGTTTTGTTGCAGATTATCATATGGCACATTCAAAAAATCAGCCCGAAAAATCCAAAAGCAACGGACACAAGGTTGCTGTAATTGGCTCAGGTCCGTCAGGACTTACTTGTGCAGGTGAGCTTGCAAAAATGGGGTATGATGTGACAATTTTTGAAGCACTTCATCTTGCAGGGGGTGTTCTGGTATATGGAATACCTGAGTTCAGACTTCCTAAGGAAATTGTAAGAAAAGAAATTGAAAATTTAAAAAGTCTTGGTGTAAATGTACTTACCAATATGGTAATAGGCAAGGTTTTATCTATAGATGAGCTTTTAAATGAGGAAGGCTTTGATGCAGTTTACATAGGCACAGGTGCAGGACTTCCAAGATTTATGGAAATTCCAGGCGAAAACTTAAACGGAGTTTACTCTGCAAATGAATTTTTAACCAGAACAAATCTTATGAAGGCATACATTGAAAATAGCGATACTCCTATCAAGAAGTCTAAAAATGTTGCTGTAGTAGGAGGCGGAAACGTTGCTATGGACGCTGCCAGATGTGCAAAAAGACTGGGAGCAGAAAATGTATATATAATATACAGACGTTCTCTTGAGGAAATGCCTGCACGAAAAGAAGAGGTAGAGCACGCAGGGGAGGAAGGAATTATTTTTAAAATACTTACTAACCCTACAGAAATTTTAAATGACGGAACAGGTTTTGTTGGCGGAATAAAATGTACCGAAATGGAGCTTGGAGAGCCTGATATATCAGGAAGAAGACGCCCTATTGAAAAGAAAAATTCAGAGTTTACATTAGAGGTTGATTGTGTGATTATGTCTATCGGAACATCTCCGAACCCTCTTATCCGTAACACTACAAAGGGTCTTGATACAAATGAAAAAGGTTGTATAATAACCTCTGACCGCAGAGGAATTACCAGCCGTGAGGGTGTATTTGCAGGGGGAGATGCTGTAACAGGTGCGGCAACAGTTATTCTTGCTATGGGAGCAGGGAAGGACGCAGCGCTTGCCATTGACGATTATATAAAAAACAAGTGATTTTCGCCTTGCAAAGAAAGGAGAAAAGGTATGATAACAGGAATAATTTTTACATTAATCGCATATTTACTGGGGAGTATTAACTCTTCTATTTTAATAGGACATCTTTTTGGGGTAGAGGATATAAGAAAGCACGGTAGCGGTAATGCAGGCTCAACTAATGTTCTTAGAACAATTGGTATAAAAGCGGCAGCGCTTACATTTTTGTTCGATGTGCTAAAGGGAGTAATCCCCGTAGTACTCGCACATTTCATTTGTATGCAGAACGGCTTTTTGTTTATGCTTACATCTGCTTTTGCAGTAGTTATAGGTCATATTTTCCCTGTATTTTTTGGTTTTAAAGGGGGAAAAGGAGTTGCAACCTCACTTGGTGCAATTACAATGGTCAGTATATATTCAGGCGTATGGTGGATAACTCCGGTACTTCTTTTAATATGGATTGGTATAGTTTTGTTTACAAGATATGTTTCACTTGGGTCTGTACTTGTTTTTGGATTATACCCTTTGATTGTGGCAACTACTTTTATAAATGATATGGATATTAATTATATTTTTTATACAGTATTTGCATTTTTATTAGGTGGTATGGGAATATTTATGCATAGAAAAAATATTGAAAGACTGATTGCAGGCACAGAATCAAAAATAGGTCAGAAAGCAAAATAGTATTATATGAACAAAAAAACACCGTTTTTTTAAAACGGTGTTTTTTGTTTATATCTTCTTAAGTTCCTTTTTGAAACTTTCAATTGTCTTTTCCATAGCCGATTTTGCAGGGCCTCCGATAATATCTCTGCAGGAAACGCAGGTTTCCACGCTTATTGCTTCATATACATCATTATCAAAAACGTCAGAGAACTGCTTAAATTCCTCTAAGGAAAGCTCCTCTAAGGATTTATCCTGACTTATTGCGTAAAATACAAGCTTGCCGATTACAGCGTGAGCATCACGGAAGGGCATACCTTTTTTTACAAGATAATCTGCACCGTCAGTTGCGTTGGTAAAACCACCGCTTGCCCCTTTACGCATATTTTCACTGTTTATTTTCATACTGCTTACCATACCTTCAAACACGGGAATACAAAGCTTTACAGTATCAACAGCATCAAATATAGCCTCTTTATCCTCCTGCATATCCTTGTTGTATGCAAGGGGAAGACCTTTCATTACAGTTAAAAGACCAATTAAATTTCCGTACACTCTGCCTGTTTTACCTCGAATTAATTCTGCCACATCAGGATTTTTTTTCTGAGGCATTATAGAGCTACCTGTAGAGTAGCTGTCATCCATTTCCACAAATGAAAATTCGTTTGTACTCCATATAATAAGCTCTTCGGAAAAACGGCTTAAATGCATCATAATAATTGAAAGTGCACTTGCCAGCTCAATAGCAAAGTCCCTGTCCGAAACGCCGTCAAGGCTGTTTCTTGTAACTTCTGAGAAACCCAGCTCTTTTGCAACAAATTCCCTGTCTATAGGGTAGGTGGTAGTTGCAAGAGCACCAGAGCCAAGAGGCATTTTGTCCATTCGTTTATATGCATCGTTTAGTCTGCCTAAATCCCGCAAAAACATTTCAGCATAAGCCATTATATGATGTGCAAAGGTAATAGGCTGAGCTTTTTGCATATGAGTATAACCTGGCATTACAGTTTCAAGGTTATTTTGAGCTAAACTAACCAATGCATTTTCAAGAGAAATAAGCATTTGTTTTATTTCAAGAGTCTGCTCCTTTAAATACATTCTTATATCAAGTGCAACCTGGTCATTACGGCTTCTTGCAGTATGTAAGCGTTTTCCTGCATCCCCAATTTTATCAGTAAGAAGCTTTTCAATATTCATATGAATATCTTCCGCATCTATCATAAATTCAACCTTGCCATCCTCAATTTCCTGTAGGATTTCCATTAAGGTTTCTGCGATAAGAGTGCTGTCCTCTTTGGGTATAATGCCCTGTTTTCCTAACATTTTACTGTGGGCAATACTACCTAAAATATCCTGCTTATACATTTTATAGTCAAAACGAACTGAGGAATTAAAATCATCTACTTTTGCATCAGTAGATTTTTGAAATCTTCCGCCCCAAAGCTTCATTTGTATCACTATCCTTTCATAACATACATTATACTACATAATTATTCATAAATCAAGTGTAATACCCTTAAAAATAAAAAATACAAAATTGGTGTTTTTTAAAATTTATACATTGAAAAATATGTTATTTTATGATACAATATAAAGTAAGTGCTGTAAAAAGGGTGAAATAAAATGATTATTCTTGGAATAGACCCGGGTATTGCTATTATGGGGTACGGAGTTATTGAATATATAGGTAACCGATACAGGACAATTACCTATAATTCTATTCTCACTCCTGCACATACTCCTGATGCAGAAAGATTAAAAAGTATATACAGTCAGCTTAGAAATATTATATATGAGTATAAGCCTGATGTTTGTGCCATAGAAAAGCTGTATTACAACAATAATGCAAAAACAGTTATATCTGTAGCACAAGGACGTGGTGTTGCAATGCTGGCAGCGGCAAATGAAGGCTTAAAGGTATATGAATATACACCCCTTCAAATAAAGCAGGCTTTAACCGGATACGGCAGAGCTGATAAAAAGCAAATGCAGCAAATGACTAAAATGATTTTAGGACTTGATAAAGTACCAAAGCCTGATGATACAGCAGATGCTCTGGCAGTAGCTATATGCCATAGCCATTATGCAAACTACAATTTACTTAATGAGAAATTGGAGGAATATAAATGATAGCATATATAAAGGGAAGTGTGGAATTTAAAGGAGCAGATAAAGCTATAGTAGAATGTGGCGGAATCGGCTACAGTTTAAATATGCCTCTTTCTCAGATAAATGAACTTCCCCAAATAGGCACAAATGTAAAGGTATATACCTATATGCACGTAAGAGAGGATATTCTTGATTTGTACGGCTTTACAAGTGAAGATGCCCTTTCTCTTTTTCAGATGCTTATAACTGTCAGCGGTGTTGGACCTAAAGCGGCAATGTCTATTTTGTCTGCACACCAGCCTGCTACCATAAAAAGTGCAATAGCAGGGGGGGACCACAAACTTCTTTCTCAGGCTCAGGGCATCGGTGCTAAAACTGCCCAGAGAATTGTACTTGAATTAAAGGATAAAATTGATAAAGCTTCAGTGGGTATAGATGATATGCCTTCTGTTGCAACAGAATCAAATGCAGTAAACGAAGCAATAAGTGCACTGGTTTCTCTTGGCTATACATATAACGAAAGTAAAAATGCTCTTAGAGGAGCAAGTGCAAATACCACAGAGGAACTTTTAAAATACGGTCTTAAACAGCTTATGAAATAAAAATAAAGACGGAAAGCTGAGGGAAGAATATGGAAGATACAAGAAGTGTAAGCGGAAGCTTTATAAATGAGGACAGCGAAATTGAATTTTCGCTTAGGCCAAAATACTTAACTGAATATATAGGACAAGTTAAAGCGAAGGAGCAAATGGAGATTTTCATACAGGCGGCAAAAAAACGTGGAGAATCTCTTGACCATGTTCTTTTATACGGCCCTCCTGGACTTGGAAAAACGACCTTAGCAGGAATTATAGCAAACGAAATGGGAGTTAATATTAAAATTACCTCAGGTCCTGCTATTGAAAAAGCAGGAGATTTGGCGGCAATTTTAACAAATCTTGCCCCTGGAGATGTGTTATTTATTGACGAAATTCATCGTCTTAGCAGAAGTGTGGAAGAGGTGCTTTACTCTGCTATGGAGGATTTTGCACTTGATATTATTATAGGCAAAGGTCCTGCAGCACGCTCCCTTAGAATTGATTTACAGCCCTTTACATTAATAGGAGCAACCACAAGAGCTGGACTTTTATCACCTCCCCTTCGTGACAGGTTTGGGGTAATTGCAAGGCTGGAGCTTTATTCAAATGAAGAACTTGCCACTATTGCAAAAAGGTCAGCGGGGATACTTGGTATAAATATTGACGAAAAAGGGGCAGTGGAAATTGCTTCCCGTTCAAGAGGAACTCCCAGAATTGCTAACCGTCTTTTGAAAAGAGTAAGAGATTTTGCACAGGTAAAGGGAAGCGGTGAGATAACTGCTGATGTGGCAAATCAGGCACTTAGCATGTACGAAATTGATAAACTTGGTCTTGATAATTTAGATAAACGAATGATACTTTCTATCATTGAGAATTTCAGCGGAGGTCCTGTGGGGCTTGATACCTTAGCTGCAACTATAGGTGAAGAGGCAAATACCATAGAAGATGTGTATGAGCCGTATCTTCTGCAGCTTGGGTTTATAAACAGAACTCCCAGAGGACGTATGGCAACAATTAAGGCTTATGAGCATTTTGGCATACCATTTAATAACTAAAAGCAGCAGAGAGGATGAAGCATATGAGGATTTTACATACCTCCGACTGGCATTTGGGTAAAAGCATTGAAAACACTCCCAGAATTGAGGAGCAAACGGCTTTTTCCAAAGAACTGACAGAAATTGCGGTAAATGAAAAAGTTCAGCTTGTAGTGGTGGCAGGGGATATTTTTGATACCTTTGTACCTCCCATATGGGCAGAAAAATTGTATTATGAAACACTTAAAAGCCTTACCGATAAAGGTATAGGTGTTATTGTCATATCCGGTAATCATGACAGCCCACAAAAGCTGTGCAGTGCTGAAAGTATTGCCAGAAAAAGCGGTATTGTTATGTGTGAATATCCTTATACTATTGTGCCAAAGGGTGAATATGGTCTTTTCACAGTCACAGACAGCGGGGAAGGCTGGTTTTCTCTTGCGCTCAGTAACGGAGAAAAAGCTGTATTTGCATCCCTTTCATATCCTTCTGAAAGCAGAATAGGAAAGGTTATAGAGTACAGCGAGGGAGAAGAAAATATTAAGGCTGATTATAACCTAAGACTTAAAAAGCTTATGGAAGATTTAGCATCTCATTTTAAAAGTGACAGTGCCAATATAATGGTATCTCATCTTTATATAAACGGCGGTGCAACAAGTGATTCCGAGCGTAATTTTCAGCTAGGCGGAGCATATGCGGTAAACAGTGATACTATCCCTGCTTCTTGCGATTATGTAGCGCTTGGACATCTTCATCGTCCTCAGCATATTAAAGAATGTCTTGCACCAACATTTTACAGCGGTTCGCCTATTGGCTACAGTTTTTCCGAAGCAGGATATGAAAAAACAGTAAATATTGTAGATATAAATGACCATAAGGCGGTTGTAAAGCCTGTTGGAATTAAAAGCGGAAAGAGCCTTGTCAGTATTCGTGTAAATGGTGCTGAGGAAGCGGTTAAATGGTGTCAGGAACATTCTCAGGATGAAAATATATGGGTAGAAATGAAAATTGTTTCCTCAACTGCTATAACTTCAGAGCAAATTAAAATTATGCATTCTGCCTGTCCGGGAATTGTATCAATTCTTCCCCAGGTTACTGTTGAGGGTGAATTCTACAATAACACACAGGAAAGATTACATATACCTCTTGAGGAAAGTTTTGCTTTGTTTTATAAAAAGAAAATGGGACAGGATATGCCTGAAAACATAAAAAAAGCATTTGCCGGATTGAGAGGTGAAAACTAATGAAACCGATTTATCTTGAAATTGAAGGGCTGCAAAGCTATAAGTCATTACAGAAAATTGATTTTCAGACTCTGACAAAGAGTGGTCTTTTTGGTATTTTCGGTAATACGGGAAGCGGTAAATCTACTATACTTGATGCTATCACTCTTGCACTTTACGGGAAGGTTAACCGTGCATCACGGGGAACACAGGGTATAATGAATAATGAGTGTGACACTATGAGGGTTTTATTTGTGTTTTCTCTTATGCAAAAGGGAGTGCGTAATACATATAAAATTGAGAGAGTGTATGGCAGAAAAACTGAAAATACATATGAGAGTAAAATATCCAGAATGTTTCTTTGCAAAAAGGAGGGTGACCTGCCTATTGCGGAAAAAATTACTGATATTGAAACCGCAGTAAAGGAACTTATTGGTCTTGAATATGAAGATTTTACAAGAGCAGTTGTACTTCCCCAAAATAAGTTTCAGGAATTTTTAACTATGGAAAAGGCTAAAAAGCTTAGTATGCTTGAGAGGCTTTTTGCTTTGGAGGAATATGGTGAGAGGCTTAATGAAAGTGTAAAGGTTAAGCTTTATGAGCTGGAAAAAGAGTATGAGGGAGTAAAAGGAAAGCTTTCGGCTTATGAAAATTCCGATGATGATGCTCTTAAATCAGCTGAAGAAAAGGTTGCTGCTTTAGAAGAAAAAAGAGAGATAGAACTTAAAAAATTTAAAACGGTGGAAGAGGAATATTTAAAAGTCAAGGATTTATATGAAACCTCTGCCAATATATTAAAACTGGAAAATGAGCTTGCAACAGCAAATTCCGAAAAGGATTATTACGACAGAATAAGAGAAAAGTTAAGTTTAAGTGCAAAAGCTAAAGAGGTTGAGCCTTTATGGAATGAATATAAGGCAGAAGCCTTGAAAATTAAGGAAAGAGAAAAGAAGCTGGAGGCACTTAGAGTTGAAAAAGAAAATACTGAAAGTAAATTAGAAAAAAGCGAAAACAGATGTAAAATTGCAGACCAGAATGCAAGTGTTGATTTGCCAAAATTATACGACAGAAAGTCCCGCCTTGAGCAAAGCACTGATTTGCAGGACAGAAACGACAGTCTTATTAAATCTATTGAGGAAAACACACAAAAAGCTGAAGCCCTGAAGGCTGAAATGTTATCTACTGCAGGGGAAAAGAATGGAAATCAGATACGCAGAAATGAAATAAATGAGAAAATAAATGCCCATGATGCATTTTCCAGAGAAAACAGGCCCAAGCTTGAAAAAAGGCGTGTGCTTATGGAAGCAAGAAAATTGGAATCTGAGCTTAACTCTGCTAAGGAAATTGCTGAAAATGCCAAGAAAAATTATGAAAGCTTGCAGGAAGAAAAAGAAAAGCTGGAAAAGGATTATGAGGATACCCGCGTTTTAAAAAGCGAGCTTGAGGAAAAAAGAGAGAAAAGAAAAGCTTCTGTAGAAAGTACAATTAAACAATATAAATCCTTTAAAGCGGATTATATTGCAGAAAAAGAAAAGTTGGAAAAAGAGGTTGAGGAGTTATACCTTGACCAATCCTCATACAACCTTTCTCTTACTTTGAAAGATGCTGTTCCTTGTCCTGTTTGCGGAAGTATGCATCATCCTTCGCCTGCTAAGCTTAACCAGGAAAGCAGTGCAAGAATGCAGGAATGTAAAGAAGAAATTCAGCGTTTTAATAAGGAAATTGAGGATGCTGATAAAATCATATTAGGCTTTACAAACGGATATAACAATGAGAAAAAGGCAGAAGTTTTAGTGGAAATTGAAAATTTAACCCACGATATTGCAGCCGCATCCACAAAGCTGGAACTTATTACAGAACGCCTTTCTCAAATATCCGCTAAGGTTTCTGGAGCAAAAAATAATGCTGAGGAAACACTTAAAATATACCATGAGAAAAACAATGAATATACAAGGTTTATTTCTCTAAACGGAATAGCTGATATTGGAAAAACACTTGCAGAGCTTGATGAAATTGAAAAGAATATTTCGGGTATAGACGAAGAAATTTATGCCCTCAGAAAAGAAAACGAAAAGCTTACGCAGGAATTTAATGTTATATGCGAAAAACAGAGTAAGCTGGACGCTCAGCTTTCTGCAGCAGACGCTACAATAAGAGAACAGACAGTAAGTCTTGGTCAGGTAAAAACACAGCTTTTTGCACTTTCCCTTCAGGGCAGTGTTTATGAAGAAATTATCATAACAGAAGGGGAAATTTCTTCTTTGGTAACTGAGCAGGAGGAGAGTAAAAAAGAAAGAGATGCACTAAAAAATGCTCTTGAAAATGTTGCCGTGCAAAGCAAGGAGATTGTTTTGGAAAATGCAAAAGGTAAAGAAAGACTGGATGCAGGAGAAAAACAGATATTGGCAATTTTAAAGGATACTGAAATCAAATCTCCTGATGTGATTTTGCAGGCAAAATTAAGTGACGATATGGAAAAGAATTATCATATTGAAGTAAATAGTTATGATGAAAACTTGCGTCGTCTTTGTACTTCTATTGCAATTTCAAAAGAAAAAGTTGCTAACAGAAAAGTTACCTCTACTGAGTACGATGTAGTGTCTAAAAAGTATGAAAAAGCAGCTTTGTTAAGAGATGAAATAATCAGCGGAACAGAAGTTGCAAGAAACGAGTATGAAAAGCTTAAAGAAAACAACAGACAGTGGAAAATTGTAAGTGAAAACCACAAGGAGCTAAGCGAAAATATTGAAAGCTATAATTTAATCAAAAAGCTTATATCAGGCAATAAATTTGTGGAATATGTTGCAGAGGAAAGTCTTAGATATGTACTTTTGGAGGCATCTGAAATATTAAGCAGTCTTACCTGTGGCAGATATAGAATTGAACTTGGAACAGACAGCAATTTTGTAATTCGAGATTATTTGTCAGGGGGAAGTTATCGTGATGTAAGCACTCTTTCAGGTGGAGAAACCTTCCTTACTTCCTTATCTCTTGCAATAGCACTGTCTAAGCAAATTCAGTTAAAAGGTCAAAGTCCACTTGAATTCTTCTTTCTGGATGAAGGATTTGGCTCACTTGACGGACAGCTTCTTGATACTGTTATGGACGCACTTGAAACACTAGCAAGCAGTGAGAGAATAATTGGTGTTGTAAGCCATCTTAAGGAAATGCAGGAAAGAATATCATCAAAACTTTGTATTACTAAGGATACTTACAATTCAAGCAGTGTAAAAACAGAAATATTATAAAAAATATTTTGTAAAAAAGAGTCAAAAAATTTTTTGACTCTTTTTCGTATATACAGGAATAAACTCGCATAAATTTCATAAAATACCTTGATTTTTAAGCGGAAAAATGATATAATAGAATATAGGTATATATTAAAATTTCAAACGAATTATTTTTCTTTTAAGGAAGAGTAATTTTGCCTTGTTTTAAAAGGCAGAAAGGATGTAATTATGACTTGGATAGTAATTGGTATTATTGTTGTTATAGCACTTCTTTTTATAGGAAATTACAACAGTTTAATACGCAAAAAAATGAACGTATCTGAAAGCTGGTCAGGAATTGACGTTCAGCTTAAAAGAAAAGCAAATGTAATTCCAAATCTTATTGATGTTATAAAAATGCAGACAGACTATGAAGGAGACCTTTTAGAAAAGCTTACAAAAGCAAGAACAGGCGTTATGGAAGGCTCTAATAATGAAAGAGTAAAAAGCAACGAAGAAATGAACATGCTTATGAAAAATGTTTATGCGGTTGCAGAAAACTATCCTCAGCTTGGAGCAAATGATTCTTTCCGTAAAATAATGGAACAGGTAAGCGATTGTGAAGATAAAATTACCTACGCAAGAAACAGATATAATATTTCAGTTACAGATTACAATACTGCAATTAAAGTATTTCCAGGTATGATTTTTGCAGGCTTATTTGGTTTTAAGGAAGAGGAATTCTTTGAAATAGACAGTCAGCTTCGCGTAGATACAGATAATTTAAGAATTAAGGATATAAAGTAATGAATACTCCATCAAAACCATATTTTTCCGTTGAGGAAGTAAGAAAAAATAAAATTAAAACAGGAATTTTAATTCTTATAATGGCTTTAATAATTTTAATCCTTTCAATTGGTATTGGCTATATGGCAGAGGATGTATATTACGGACTTACAATAGGAGTGATTATTACTGTTATTGTTATTCCTATACAGATGCTCACTGCCAAAAGTGCAATACTTTCTATGAGCAGAGGGAAAAAGCTTGATATGGCAAATGACCGTCACAGAAAGCTTCAAAGTATTGTGGAGGGCCTTGCTGTTTCTGCAGGTATGAGAAGAACACCTGATATTTATATTGTTCCATCAAATGTTCCTAATGCTTTTGCTTCGGGTATGAGCGAAAAGGATGCTTTTGTATGTGTTACACAGGGGCTTATGGATATGCTGGATGATACAGAAATTACAGGCGTTATAGGACACGAAATATCTCATATTATACACAGGGATATAATGGTATCCCAGCTTGCTGTTTCACTTGTGAGTATAATAATTATGCTTTCATCAGTGCTTTACAGAATGGCTTTTTGGGGCAGAGGAAACAGAAACTCTGACAGAGATAACAACAGTAACGCAGGAGCAATTATTGCAATTATTGCTATTGCAGCGGTATTGCTTCAGCCTTTTGCAAGAATTATCGGAAGTCTTATTGAGCTTTCTATATCAAGAAAAAGAGAATATGCGGCAGATGCTTACGCAGTAAGACTTTGCGGATATAACGAAGGACTTGCCAGTGCACTTGAGAAAATCGGGGGCGTAGGACCTTACTCAAAAGAGCAGGTTGAATCTTTAGGGGGAAGTCAGCTTAAATGTATGTATATTAATTTTCCAATAAAAAATGCTGCCAGTCTTTTTTCAACACATCCTCCTATTGAAGAGCGTATCAACAGAATAAGAAACATGTACTAATTTTTATGAAAGGAAATCATATTATGACTTACACCAATCAGAAAAATTTGTGGCTACAAAGCCAGAACGTGGATGAAAACACAAAAAAAGAAATTCTTGATATGGACGAAAAAACACTTGAAGAAAGTTTTTACAGATACCTTGAGTTTGGCACTGCCGGGCTTAGAGGAATACTGGGTGCCGGAACTAACAGAATGAACATTTATACTGTTCGTCACGCATCTCAGGGCTTAGCAGGATTTATAAAATCCAAAGGTCAGGAATATATGGACAGAGGAGTTGCAATTTCTTATGATTCAAGACATTGTTCCAGACTGTTTGCAGAAGAAACTGCCAAAGTACTTGGCGGTAACGGAATAAAGGTATATTTATCAGACAGTTTAAGACCTGTTCCGCAGCTTTCCTTTGCAGTAAAGCATATTAAAACTGCAGCTGGTGTAATGATAACTGCAAGCCATAACCCTGCAAAATATAACGGATACAAGGTGTATGGTGAGGACGGAGGGCAGATGCCTCCTGAAAATGCAGGTATAGTACTTGATTTTATAAATAAAACAGACATTTTCAATGATGTAAAATATGAAGATTTACAGACTCTTATGGATAAAGGTATAGTGGAAGAGTTTGGCGGAGAATTTGATAAGATATATATTGAAAATGTATTAAAACAGCAGATAAATCCTGGAGTTGTGGAAAAGTCTCAAAACTTTAAGGTTGTATATACTCCTCTTCACGGCTCAGGAAATGTTCCTGTAAGAATGGTGCTTGATGCTATCGGAGTGAAAAATATAAGCCTTGTGGAAAGTCAAATTACTCCTGACGGAGATTTTCCCACAGTAAAATCTCCCAATCCTGAAAATCAAGAAGCACTTTCTCTTGCTATAGAGCTTGCAAAAAAAGAGGGAGCAGACTTTGTATTTGGTACTGACCCCGACTGTGACCGAGTTGGTATTGCAGTTAAGGATGAAAAGGGAGAATTTATTACCCTTACAGGAAATATGGTAGGAGCACTTCTTGCTGATTATATTATTTCTTGTAAGAAAGAAAGAGGAGAGCTACCTTCTAACGGTATAATTGTTAAAACAATTGTTACAACATATATGGTGGATAAAATCTGTAAGGAAAACGGAATTGCAGTAGAAAATGTACTTACAGGCTTTAAATATATAGGCGAGAAGATGAATAGCTATAAAGATACAGGAAGTAATACATTTCTTCTTGGATTTGAGGAAAGCTATGGATATCTTACAGGTATGCACGCAAGGGATAAGGATGCAGTAGAGGCATCAATGCTTATTGTGGAAATGGCTGCATATTACAGAAATAAGGGTATGAACCTTTATCAGGCTCTTTTATCTCTTTATGAAAAGTATGGCACATACAGAGAAAGAACGATTGCTCTTACCTTTGAAGGTATTGAGGGTGCAGACAAAATCAAAGCAGTTACTGCAGGTATAAGAAATAATCCTCCTAAGGAAATTGTGGGTATGAAGGTGATTTCTCTTAGCGATTACAGTCTTGGTAAAAAGGTAATTATAGCCACAGGTGAAGAGGAAAAGATTACTTTACCTAAGTCTGATGTTCTTTTATTTGAAATGGAAAATGGTGCATGGCTGGCTGTACGACCTTCGGGTACTGAGCCTAAAATTAAGTTTTACATTGGCGTAAATGAGGACAGCATTATAAAGGCAGAAAATAAAATTGACGATGTAGTAGAGTTTGTTAATAAAGAATTTGTAAAATAATTATGAGTAATTCCACCTCAAAAAAGGGGTGGAATTATCAGGGGAGATACATATGAAGATTATTACCGCCCTCAAGGGTACACATGATATATTGCCTGGTGAAGTATTCAAATGGCAGTATGTTGAAAAGAAAATAAAGGAGATTACAGAAAAGTACAGGTATGAAGAAATAAGAATTCCTGTTTTTGAATATACCGACCTTTTTGCTCGTGGAGTGGGTGATACCACCGACGTTGTACAAAAGGAAATGTACACCTTTGATGATAAAGGCGGCCGTAGTCTTACCCTTCGTCCTGAAGGGACAGCAGGGGTTGTAAGAAGTTTTTTGGAGCATGGAATGTTTGCAGATGCACTTCCTAAAAAGCTTTTTTATATGATAACCTGTTATCGTAATGAAAAACCTCAGGCAGGAAGATACAGAGAATTCCGTCAGTTTGGTGTAGAAGTGTTTGGTGCAAAAAGTCCTGTGCTGGATGCAGAAATTATTTCTATGGCTGTGGATATACTCAAAAATTTTGGTCTTAAAAATCTGGTTGTTAATATTAACAGCATTGGCTGCCCTGCTTGCCGTAAGGCTTATAATGACAAGCTTCGTGAATATTTAAGACCATATTATAATGAGCTTTGCGATACCTGCAAAACAAGATTTGAGAAAAATCCATTACGAATACTTGACTGTAAGTCAGATGTTTGCAAAAAAATCGGAGAAAATGCTCCTGTTTTAATTGATAATATTTGTGATGAATGCAGTGAGCATTTTGAAAAGCTGAAAAATGAGCTTAAAACTTACAATATTGATTATGTAATAAATAAGTCAATTGTTAGAGGACTTGATTATTATACTAAAACTGTTTTTGAAATTACTTCCAGCAGTCTTGGTGCACAAAGTACAGTTTGCGGAGGAGGCAGATACGACGGTCTTGTAGAGGAGCTTGGAGGAAATCCCCTTCCTGGAATAGGCTTTGCTATGGGCTTAGAGCGACTGCTTATGTGTATGGAGGCAGAAGGTGTATATATGGGTGAGCCTTCAAAAGCAGACATATTTGTTGCAACCTTAGGTGAAAATACAGCAAGCTATGCAACTGGTTTTATAAAAAAGTTGAGAGATAATGGTATTTGTGCTGAGCGTGATTATATGGACAGAGGTCTTAAGGCACAAATGAAATATGCAAATAAAATTGGTGCAAAATACAGTGTAGTAATTGGTGACGATGAAGTACAAAAGGGTATATGCAACCTTAAAAATATGGAAACAGGGGAAAGTGAAGCTACTACCTTTGATGAAATAATAGAAAAACTTAAATAACCTTAAAGGAGAAAATACAATGGAAAATATTGAAGGAATATACAGAAGCGGATTAGCTACGGAATTTAATGAAAATAATATTGGACAAACTGTTACTTTAATGGGCTGGGCAGGTAAGGTTCGTGATATTGGTCAACTTGTTTTTATTGACCTTCGTGACCGTTCAGGCATTATGCAGCTTGTTGTTGAACAGGATGACCCCCAGCTTCTTAAAAAGGCACAGGGAGTACATCTTGAGTATGTTATTGCTGCTACAGGTGTAATAAGACAAAGAAGCAGTATTAACCCTAACATTCCTACAGGACAGGTAGAAGTAAAGGTTACAGAGCTTAGAATATTAAGTAAAAGTGAGCCGCTTCCTATTCAGGACAATGCTAACGAAGAAAACAGACTTCAGTACAGATACCTTGATCTTCGCAGTCCTGAAATGCAGGCAAATCTTCTCCTTCGTCATAAGCTTTGTAATATTACAAGAAATTATTACAGCGATAACGGATTTTTAGAAATTGAAACCCCAATTTTGATTAAAAGTACTCCTGAAGGTGCAAGAGATTATCTTGTTCCCAGCCGTGTACATCCTGGAAAATTCTATGCGCTTCCTCAGTCGCCTCAGATGTATAAACAGCTTTTAATGCTGTCCGGTTTTGATAGATATTTTCAGATTGCTAAGTGCTTCAGAGATGAAGACCTGAGAGCTGACAGACAGCCTGAATTTACACAGATTGACCTTGAAATGTCTTTTGTACATGTTGATGACGTACTTACAGTCAACGAAGGCTTTTTAAAGAAGGCATTTAAAGAACTTAAGGGAATTGATATTGAAACCCCTCTTCCCAGAATGCCTTGGAAAGAAGCTATGGAAAGATTTGGAAGTGATAAGCCTGATACCAGATTTGGTTTAGAGCTTGTTAATATTTCAGAGCAAGTTAAAAATTGCGGATTTAAAGTATTTACCGACAGCATTGAAAATGGTGGCAGCGTAAGGGCAATTAATGCAAAAGGTCTTGGGGACAAGCTTTCCAGAAAAACTATAGATTCTCTTGGTGAATTTGTTAAAACATACAGAGCTAAAGGTCTTGCATGGATTGCAATAAATGAAGAGGGAGTAAAATCTCCTATAGCTAAATTCCTTAGCGAAGAGGAGTTAAGTGCTATTATTGCAAAAATGGGAGCAGAAAAGGGAGATACAATCTTTATTGTTTCGGATAAAGATAAAGTGGTATTTGATTCTCTTGGTGCTCTTCGTATTGAAATAGCAAAAAGATGCGACCTTATTGATAATGAAAAGTATAACCTTCTTTGGGTGACAGAGTTTCCTCTTCTTGAATACAGCGAAGAAGAAAACAGATATACAGCTATGCATCATCCCTTTACTGCTCCTATGGATGAAGACTGGGAATTTGTAGATACTGACCCTGCAAGAGTAAGAGCAAAGGCATATGATATTGTGCTTAACGGAGTTGAGCTTGGTGGCGGAAGTATCAGAATATTCAATCCTGATATGCAAGCTAAAATGTTTGAGGTTTTAGGCTTTACAAAAGAGCAGGCAGAAAACAGATTTGGTTTTCTTATTGATGCATTTAAGTACGGTGCACCGCCTCATGGAGGTATGGCATACGGTCTTGACAGATTTGTAATGCTTCTTACAGGAAGCGAATCAATACGTGATGTTATTGCGTTTCCTAAGGTTCAAAATGCATCCGAGCTTATGAGTGGAGCTCCTGATTTTGTTGATGCAAAACAGCTTGAGGAATTAAATGTTTCAGTTACTAAAGCTAATGAAGAATAATTTACAAATTATTAACATTATGTTTAAATAAATCTGATATAATAGGCTTATATTGAAGTTTGGAGGTCGATTTTGTGGATAATATAAAACAGCCTGTAATAGAGATAAAAAATCTCACAAAAAAATATGGTAACAACCTTGCGGTGGATAAAATCAGTTTTACGGTAAACCGAGGGGAAATTGTGGGATTTCTAGGCCCTAATGGTGCAGGAAAATCCACTACAATGAATATGCTTACAGGATATCTTTCCGCAACAAGCGGAAGTGCCAGAATTGACGGATATAATATTCTGTCTAACCCGAAAGAAGTAAAGCAAATGGTAGGATATCTTCCTGAGCAACCTCCACTTTATATGGATATGACTGTTATGGAATATCTTAACTTTGTTTTCGACCTTAAGAAGGTGAAATTAACTAAGGTATCACATATCAGTGAAATTATTGAAATGACCAAGCTTGGAAAAGTACAAAATAAGCTTATTAAAAATCTTTCTAAAGGTTATAAACAAAGAGTTGGTCTTGCACAGGCTCTGGTAGGTAATCCTGAGGTTCTTATTCTGGACGAGCCTACAATTGGTCTTGACCCTATGCAAATTATTGAAGTGCGTGAAATGATTAAAAAGTTTGGTGAAAACAGAACGGTCATTATCAGCACACACATTTTGCAGGAGGTTAATGCAATTTGTGACAGAGTTGTAATTATCAACAAAGGTAAAGTTGTAGCTGAAGATACTATTGAACATATTACCAAGAAAAATGGAGAAGAAAGTGCTTTTCAGTTGAGAGTACACACAGACGAAAAAACCGCATCCTCTGTGCTTAGCCGTGCAAAGGATTTAATAGAAGAATTTAAACCTATGAGCAGACGGGAATCTGGTGCAACTGATTTTATTGTTTACACTAAAGGGGAACAGGATACCAGAGCGGGAATTCTTAAACATCTTGTGGATAACGGCATTGATGTTTTAATGCTCAGACCTGTTGAAATGACACTGGAAGAAGTGTTTATTAAAACTGTTAATTCAAGTGATAAAAAAGTAGGAAAAGGAGTGGAGGCATAATGGGAGCAATATATAAAAAAGAAATACGAAACTATTTTTGTTCACCAATCGGATATATGTACATAGCAGTATTTATGTGTCTTACACCGATGTTTTTCACTCAGATTAACCTAGCAGGACAAACCTCAGGTATGTCAGGTATGTTTTATTATATTAATATAGTTTATATATTTTTAACAGCGATTTTAACTATGGGTATGATAGCGGAGGAAAGAAACAAGCATACTGACCATCTGCTTTTATCAGCACCTTTAAATATAACTGAAATTGTACTTGGTAAATATTTAGCTGCAATCAGCGTACTTGGAATTACAGTGGTACTTTCTTTAATTTACCCTGTAATTATTGGCAGATACGGAAGTGCCTCCTTTGGCAGAATGTTTTCCTGTTATCTTGGATTTACCCTTTTATGGATGTTATTTATATCGATAGGGATGTTTATTTCATCTTTAACAGAAAGTCAGTTTATTGCGGCAGTGGTAACCTTTGGTATTTTATTTGCCCTTTTAATGACAGAAAACTTTATAAGCAATATATCAAACCAGACATTGGCGAATTTTATAACTGCTTGTTCACCTATTAACAGATTTAATGATTTCCAGATTGGTATAGTATTTTTTGGACATATTATATACTTCCTTAGCTTCACTGCCCTGTTTGTGTTCTTGACAATTCAAAATGTGGACAGAAGAAGATTTACTGAGTAAAAGGAAGGGGGAATCACATTATGGCAAATAAAAAAATGAAAGTAAAAACAAGGTTACAGGTTAACGCACTTGTTATTACGATAGCGGCAATTTTATGTGTAATTCTTATTAATATTATAGCTTATGAGCTTAATTTTAAGCGTGCTTTTTATATTGATACCACAGATACACAAACCTATGTTTTTTCAGATGAAACTAAATACTTTTTTGATAATATGGAAACAGATGTTAAAATGTATGCGCTTTTTCCAAATGATGGAAGAAGTGACTCTATGAAAAAAGCAATAGAGCAGTTTCCGAATGTAAGTAAAAATATAACATTAGAATATGTGGATATATACAGAAATCCTGAATTTGCCCATAAGTATTCAGAAGGCGGAATGGGAGTTGAGGAATATTCAGTTATAATAGAAATGGGGGATAAATACAAAATTGTTACCCCATCACAGATGTATGCTTTTGACCAAAGCGGTAATCAGACTCTCAATGTGGAAAGTGCCATTATAAATGCACTTGTATCTTTGACCGGAGGCGATATTCCTACAAGAGTTTACTTTATTACAGGTCAGGGAGAACATTCTTTTGAGGAAATTTATTCTGCACTTTTAAAGGATAATTATTTTGTTGATACTGTAAACATTGAAGCAAGCGGAGTGCCTGATGATGCTGATATGATTTTCTGCGTTGCTCCTACTAAGGATTTTTCCACTCAGTCAATTGAAGCTCTTGACGATTATTTTGACAATGGCGGTAATGCTTCCTTCTTTTTTGCACCTGGTGTAGGGGAGCTTCCAAAGCTTAATGCATACCTTGCAGAGTGGGGTGTTAAGGTAAATAACGACCTTGTTTTTGAAGGAGATGCAAGCAGAAACAAATCACAGTCAGGCTTTAAAAGCGAACCTATTCCTTATATTCAAATGGATGATTATGATATTAACTATGCCTTGCTTGAAAAGGATATGACAGTTGTAACTCCTGAAAGCTCAAGTCTTGAAATAATTGAAAATAATCAGGCTGGGGCAGAGGTTACACGGCTTTTGGTAACATCCGCAAAGGGATATGCTAAAAGTGATATTACAGCTGATATGACTATCGGAAAGCAAAAGGGTGATAAGGAAGGTCAGCTTTGTTTAGCTGCTCTTTCAAGAAGATTCACTCCTGATAATAATAATATTTCAAATATATTTGTATCCGGCTCATACTATGCTTTTGAAGGAAGCGGATACCTTTCACAGCCTGGATATGCTAATGGAGATTTCCTTTTAAATGTTGTAAATTTTGCAACAGGCAGAGCAAACGACTCCATAACATCAATCCGTCCTAAGGATGCCACAACAGGTAAGCTTAATATGACTCAGGCACAGGTTAATGCAATTAAAATTATACTTCAGTGGGTAGTGCCTATTCTTATTTTAGCAGCAGGTCTTGTAGTGTGGATAAGAAGGAGATATTTATGAGGCTGAAAAGAAATATAATAATTGCTGTTATAGCAGTGTTAATTTGTATAGCTGCTCTTATCACAGTTTTCTTGATGCCTGATAAAATGGACACGTTACAGGATGAAAATTGGAGTGAGGCAGAGGACACTTCTGTGATAATAGTAAACTATCAAAAGGGAAGTTATGTAAATTCAGAAATTATTGTAGAGGCAGGAGAAAATTCCTATACTCTTACAAAAACTACTGATGAAAATGACAAGGTACAGTATGTGGCTAGCTCTCATCCATACCTTGAAGTGGATGAAAAGGGACTAAATTCTCTTGCTGAAAATTACAGCTTGGTGGTTATGGCAGACACTATAAATGAAAACCCTGCCGACCTTGCAGTTTATGGTCTGGATAATCCGCAGGGCAAATATACTCTTGTAAATGAAAACGGAAAAAGGACAACAGTATATATCGGTGCACAAATTGGCTCAAAATACTATTCTATGGTAGAAGGAGATAAAAAGGTTTATATTATTTATACTGCCTACGGACAGGCGGTGCTTGGAGGACTTAACGGACTGAGAGAAACAGATCTTGTTAATTTTCAGGCAAATAATACAGCCGATATAATGAAGAGTCTGAAAATTACAGCTCCTTTTGGTACAGTTATGGATATCCATCTTGCAACAGAAAAAGATAAGGTAACAGTTTCAAATTCAAAATTTGTTATGTCATATCCATACACAATGCCCGTATATGCTTCAAAGCTTATTGAATTTATTCAGGGGGTAGTACCCATTAAGGTAGAGGAATTTGTGGAGGATAATCCTTCAAATCTTGCCATGTATGGACTTTCAAATCCTGCTTATACTCTTAAAATTGAAGATGATAAAGGTATGCATACCATATATTATGGTAGCAGAACTCCTGATGGTGCAGGTGTATATTGTAAAATGGAGGGTAAGGATTTTGTATTTACAATGTCTGCTACTAAGCTTGAAGCCTTTGAAAAGCTTGAGCCTTATACCATTTGTGACAGATTTGCACAGCTTATCAGCATAAATAATATTACCTCTGTAAATGTTGCATCTTATGATAACAGTAAAAATTACACTTTAACAGTGGATAAAAATACAGCTCAGCTGTTTTTTGTAAATGGTAAACCTGCACAGGAATCAAGTTTCAGAACTGCTTACAAATATATTGTAGGAATCGGTCTTGTTTCAGACGCAGGAAACCATGCAGTAAAGAAAAAGCCACAACATAAAATAACCTTCAATTTTGACGACGGAACAAGCTACACAGTAACATATTTTGACTATGATGACAGAAACTATGTATTAGACAGAAATGGGGAAAATTCAAACTTCCTTGTAGCTAAAAAGTCAGTTGAAGAAATGTATAAATATTTAGCCGAAATTAAAACTAATTAAAAATAGTCCACTTAAGCTACACGCTTAAGTGGACTTTTTTTAATTGCGGTGCTTGGAGAAAAAGTGACTGTATAAAATATTTATCAAAGCAAGCTTTAAGCATATGGACACTTTTATTAAAAAAACAATGTCAAAATTTGATGAACGATTTGTAGGTAAAAAGTATTGAAATTTGTAAAATTCTATGCTATAATGATAATGCACAACAAATTAGATAAAGTAGAATTAAGAGTTTAGAATGGATAAGTTTACAGTTTTTAAAACAAATCACATAACAATGATATTGTTAAAAATGCATATCCCTCTGTTATGTGATTTAATTTTTAATTCTATAATAGATTTGTTGTGCGACAATCGGGATTGCGTTTTTGGTGCGACGACCAATCTTGGTTTGTCGCACTTTTTATTTTAATAAGTGAAAAGGAGAAAAAACAATGGATATTACATCTGAAATGTACGTAACGCTTTTTAATGAAATTACAAAGGCAACAGAAAAAATAGAACAAGCCAGGAAAATACTGAAGGAAGCACAAAAGAACACAGAGGAAATTTATATAAGTAAGAAAGACAATATTATCTGATACAATAATATTTTGAATGTGTAGGAGTTATTGTAGAAAATGACCATATCTCACAATTTACAAGGCAAAAAATAAATATTGTCCCAACTAATGTTAATTTTAAAATTACGGCGGTAAATCGCAAATCAGCGATTATACAAAAAAGGTAGAAACAAATTGTTTCCACCTTTTAAAATACTATTTATAATGACACTTGGCATATGTCAGTGAATTTTTACACATCCCCAGAAATACCCTCAAGTATGCCCAGAATTATAATTCCTGTTATAACTAGGGCAATACAAAGGTAATGCTTTAGTGAAAGTTTCTCTTTTAAGAAAATTCTGCTCCAAAGTACTGATGCAACACAGTATGCGGAGATTACAGGAGCTGAGCCGATAGGATTAGCGGAAATTGCAAATACATATGTAAACTGACCTATTGTTTCGCAAAGACCGCCAAGTAATTTTGGAGTATCCGCTTTAACTGTAGGTTTATCTCTTTTGATACCAAAAACATAAATTGCACAGATTATACCGATTAAAAGGAAGGTCAGCTCATATGCTGTATTGGCTGTTTCCTCGTTTAATCTTCCGTACATAAGAAGGCTTAAAAATCTGTTTCCTGTTTCGTTTGTTAAAAATCCACCTGTAAACTGTGAAACTGCAGTAGCTTCTGTATCTAAAATAATGCTATCTACAAATGTTCCTATGGAATCTAAAAGACAGTAGCATAAGGGAAGAGTAAGGGCAAGAAAGCTTTTTGTATATTTTCTGCCTGACTCGCTCTGGCGGAGCTGTCTTTTTTCATCATCCTCAGTATATTCGGTAACACCAAGCATAAACACGCCAATGCATATAATTACAACTGCAATAGTCTGAGGCATATCAAGTCTTTGTCTTAGTACAAAAAAGCAAAGAATTGCAGTGATTGCACCTGATGAGTTGCATATTGGAGAGGATACCGAAAGTTCAATATATTTAAGACCTATATATCCAATCAGCATTGATATTATGTACAATAATGATGCAGGAAGGTATGCAATAACCGCATCAAGTGAAATAGGCACTTTGCCGATAAAAATACTATACATAGCGTGAAGTCCCATAATAAGACCAACGCTTGTTACTATTTTAAAATGACTGTATTTGTCATTTTCAGGTGAACCGATTTTACTGAAAAGGTCTGAGCCACTCCAGAAAAGCAGTGTTATAAGTGCAAAAACTAACCACATTATTTGTTTCCTCCTTTTAAGTCAATAAGACCTTCTTGATGTAATTTTTCAAGTGACATAAGTATTCCAAGCTTTGCGTGGTACCAGGTAAGACCGCCCTGAAAATAAACTGCATAAGGTTCTCTCAATGGTCCGTCAGCACTAAGCTCAATAGAAGACCCCTGAATAAACGCACCTGCAGCCATAATTACTTGACTGTCATATCCGGGCATATCCCAAGGCTCAGGAGTGACATAGCTGTCAACAGGTGCCGCCGCCTGAATACCTCTGCAAAAAGCAATAAGCCTTTGGGGACTTTTAAGCTCTACTGCCTGAATAATATCATGGCGGGATTCAGTGCTGTTTGGCACTACCTTAAAGCCTAATTTTTCATATATATTTGCTGCAAAGACAGCACCTTTAAGTGCCCCTGCCACAACTGTGGGTGCAAGGAAAAATCCTTCAAAAAGTGAAGTTAAAATGCCAAGATTTGCACCAACCTCACTGCCAAGACCGGGAGCAGTAAGACGATATCCGCAACGGTCAATTAAATCCTGTCTTCCGCAGATATATCCGCCGATAGGGGCAAGTCCGCCGCCTGGATTTTTAATAAGTGAGCCTACTGTCATATCAGCACCAACATCAGATGGCTCAATTGTTTCTACAAACTCACCATAGCAGTTATCTACCATACAAATAACATCAGGCTTTATACCTTTAACGAAAGCTATAAGCTCACCGATTTGCTTTACGGAAAAAGAAGGCCGTGTCTGATACCCTTTTGAACGCTGAATAGTGATCACTTTTGTTTTTTCATTTATAGCTTTTTTAATATTTTCATAATCAAAACTGCCGTCAGCAAGTAAATCAACCTGACGATAGCTGACACCGTATTCTTTTAAAGAACAGACGGAGTTACGAATACCTATTACTTCTTCTAAAGTATCATAGGGAGCACCTACAGGAGATAAAAGCTCATCTCCCGGAAGAAGATTTGCTGAAAGTGCCAAAGAAAGTGCGTGAGTTCCGCAGGTAATCTGAGGACGCACTAACGCTGCCTCACAGTGGAAGGTATCAGCATAAACTCTTTCTAAAACATCTCGTCCGTTATCGTTATATCCATAACCTGTACTTGCAGAAAAATGAGTAGCATTAACCTTGTTTTTCTGCATAGCTGAAATAACCTTACATTGATTGATTTCTGCTATTTTGTCAATATTATCAAATCTGTCTTTTAGTGATAATAATATTTCATTTCCAAAATCATAAATCTTGGGAGAAATACCAAGTGACTGATAAATACTTTTGTTATCCATGTTTTTACTCCAAAACTTTTTATATTTTCATTATTTTACCACATAGGACAAATTATGTCAAGAGATTTAGAGGTATATGCTCATTTGGAGAAATCATAAACCCGTCTATGGCAGGAGTCATAATATCTGCTGCAATAATTTTCCCTTTATAGTATAATATATTTGCAAAAACAGGCGTTTTAGAAGGAATTTCTTTTAAGGAATATGTATATTTACGCACGGTTTTTCCAAGATAAGGAGTTATATCCAAACCGCTTTTTTTAAGAATTTTATTATAGTTTTCATATACATCAGTCATTTTATCATTCAGGGTCAGTCGTGTAATCTCTACAGGACTTTCTGAAAGAGTGTATCCATATGATTTATAATATTCTTTAATGGTTGTTTCGGGATTTTTTATAAAAAGTCTGCTGCACATTATTAGCATTACAGTAATAAATATAGGTAAAATAATTTTTTTCACAAAAACGACCCCTCCTTTTATAGACAGAATAGTAAATTATACGGGAAAATATCCTATAAAATGACTGTAATTAAAATGTAATGTACTAAAAGTGAATAAAGGTTGACATCATTTTTTTATAGTGATATAATAACAAAAAATGCAAAGAGAGGAGTTTATTATGGATAATTTTAAAAATAAACTACCTGACTATGAAGAATTATTTGAAAGCATTAAAGATGAGAAAAAATTAGGCTTTCGTATTATTTGTAGTATTTTTAATCAAAACAAAAAAGATTTTATTTTGTCAATAATTTTACATTTTGCAAAAAATATTGCTGTGTGGGTAATCCCCATAGTGCTTGCAGGTGCAATTAATATTGCAACTGATAAAATAAGCGGAAAACCAAGTGATGTAATTGATATATGGCGTTGGGCACTTCTTGGACTGATTGTACTTGTTTTGAATTTGCCTTTTAATGCTATGTTTGTGCATTATTCAAGCCGTGCTCTTAGAAATATCGGAGCAGGTATGAGAAATTCCCTTATAAAAAAACTTCAGCATCTTTCTATTACATACCACAAAGAAATGGAAAGCGGAAAACTCCAGTCTAAATTTTTGCGTGATGTTGAGTCTATTGAATTTTTAAACAGGCAGATTATAATGTCTATGGTACCCTGTATAATTACGGCAGTTGTGTCCTTTGTTATTGTAATTTTTAAAAATCCGTTTATGGCTCTGCTGTTTCTTATGATAGTTCCTATAAATGTGTGTGTAATGAGGTTTTTCAGGAAAAAAATTATTAAAATAAACAGAGAATTCCGTCACCAGGTGGAAAATGTATCCTCGCAGGTTTCAGATATGATAGAAATGATTCCCGTAACAAAAGCTCACGGGTTGGAGGAGGAAGAAATACATAAGCTTAGCGGAAGCCTGTTAAACCTTAAAAATACTGGACTTAGCCTTGATAAGGTTTCAGGGTATTTTACTTCTATAAACTGGATACTGAATAATATATTTATAAATCTTTTTGTAATTGTTGCTGCGGTGCTTGCTTTTAACGGACATATCCGCGTAGGTGATATTGCAATGTATCAGATTTATTTTAATTTAGTGCTTCATAATATTAACGCAATAATAACTCTTTATCAGGAAATTTCAAGAGGAATGGAAAGCCTGAAATCTGTTACTGAGGTTATGGCATCTGATGATATTGAAGATAACCGAAACAAGCTGAAGGTTAAAGAGGTCACAGGAAAGGTACGGTTTAATAATGTAACCTTTGCATATTCGGGAACAGAAAAGCCTGCTGTTAAAAATCTTTCCTTTGAGATTAATAAAGGTGAGTGTATGGCTTTTGTGGGTGCTTCGGGCTGTGGCAAAACTACTGTAATGAATATGATTATCGGTTTTTTAAAACCTGTAGAAGGCAATATTCAAATAGACGACAGAGATATTAACAGTATAAATCTTGAAAGCTACAGAAAACATATTGCAGTAGTTCCGCAAAACAGTATTTTATTTACTGGAACAATTCGTGAAAATATATTATATGGAATGAAGGATGTGTCTGAGAAAGATTTTCAGAAGGTGCTGGAAAAGGCTAATATAATAGAGTTTCTTGATAAACTTCCAAATGGTATTGATACCAGTATAGGAGAACACGGAGGCAAGCTTTCGGGAGGACAGAAACAAAGAATTTGTATTGCAAGGGCGTTGATACGCGACCCTAAAATAATTATTCTTGACGAAGCTACAAGTGCACTTGATAATATATCAGAATATCAGGTTCAAAAGGCTATGAATTCTCTTATTAAAGACAGAACAACTTTTATTGTGGCACACAGACTTTCCACTATACGAAACGCAAACAGAATTATTGTTATGAAAAATGGAGAAATGGTGGAAACAGGTACATATCAGGAGCTGATGGATAAAGAGGGAGAATTTTATAAGCTTAAGAATTTAAGTCAATATAATATGGAGAGTGAACAGCTGTATGATTTGTAATTGCTGTCCCAGAAAATGCGGAGCAATCCGTGAAGATACATATGGAAATGGCTTTTGCGGATGCGGAGAAAATTTAAAAATTGCAAAAACAATGCTACATAAGTGGGAAGAACCTTGCATAAGCGGCAGTAATGGCTCAGGGGCAATTTTCTTTAGTGGATGCAGTTTAAGATGTGCATATTGTCAAAACTATGAAATATCTTTCTTGGGAAAAGGGGAATATTATACATTTTTTGAATTAAGGGAGATTATTCTTGATTTAAAAAAGCAGGGTGCTCATAATATAAACCTTGTAAATCCTACGCATTTTACACGCGCTATCAGTAAAGCTTTAGCTGAGCCTGTAGGTATTCCTGTTGTTTATAACTGTGGAGGATATGAAAATATAGATGAGCTTAAAGCTCTGGAAGGTAAAATTGATATATATCTTGCAGATTTTAAATATTCTGATAATTCTCTTGGGAAAAAATATTCAAATGTAGAAGATTATCCTGAGATAGCCCTTAATGCTGTAAAGGAAATGTATCGTCAAGTGGGAGATTTTGAAATAGATGAAAATGGGTTAATGAAAAAAGGACTCATTATAAGACATTTAATTCTTCCCGGCTTGGGGGATAATACAAAAGGAGTTATAGACATTTTTTCAAAAGAGTTTGAAGGTAAAAAGGTTATGTTTAGCCTTATGGGACAGTATGTGCCTATGGGAAAAGTGCTAAAAGAGGAAAAATATAGTGAGATTAATAAAAAAGTAAGCAATTCAATGTACAAAAAAATGTGCGATTATATGAATTGCTGTAATATAGAATATGGTTATACACAGGAATTGTCTTCAGCGGACAGCTGTTATACTCCGGAATTTTAATAATAAAACCCCCTTATTGCACATAAGGGGGTTTTGTTATTGAATTATTTTACTAAATCTTTTGTATCTTTAGCAATCATAAGTTCTTCATTTGTAGGAATAACAAGTACCTTTGTTTTAGATTCAGGAGCAGTAATATCAACAGTTCCGCGAACTTTGTTCTTTTCCTTATCCATTTTAATACCCATAAATTCCATACCTTCAATAGCACCTTCGCGTACATCAGGTGAGTTTTCTCCAACCCCTGCGGTAAATACTATTGCATCAACACCGCCCATAGCCGCTGCGTAAGAAGCAATATAGCTCTTTGTTTGATACATAAACATATCAAGTGCAAGCTGTGCTCTTGCATTTCCTTCGTCAGCTGCAGTTGCAAGGTCTCTGAAATCACTGCTTACGCCAGAGATACCATATACACCTGATTCTTTGTTCATAATGTTGTTAATTTCTTTTGTTGACAAGTTATATTTGTCCATTAATATAGGAATAATTGCAGGGTCAACACAACCGCATCGTGTACCCATAAGCATACCTGCAAGAGGTGTAAAGCCCATAGATGTATCAATGCATTTTCCGCCCTTTACAGCTGCAACAGAAGAACCGTTTCCAAGGTGTACAGTAATGATATTAAGTTCTTCAATTGGCTTACCAAGAAGCTTTGCAGCTTCAGCAGAAACAAATCTGTGAGAAGTGCCGTGAAATCCGTAACGACGGATTTTATCATTTTCATAATATTTGTAGGGGATACCATACATAAATGCTTTTGCAGGCATTGTCTGATGAAATGCTGTATCAAATACGCCTACCTGGGGAATATCCTTGCCCATAGCCTCTTCGATTGCATTTATACCAATAAGGTTTGCAGGGTTATGAAGGGGAGCAAATTCAGAACATACCTCAAGTGCTTTTTTAACCTCTTCGGTAATAAGAGTTGATTTGCTGAACATTTCACCACCATGTACCACTCTGTGACCTACAGCAGTAATATCTGAAAGGGAAGAGATAACGCCGTGCTTTTCATCACAAAGAGCATCAAGTACAAGCTTGATACCTGCAGTATGTGTAGGCATAGGACTTTCAACTACATATTCATCCTTGCCTGCAGGCTTGTGAGTAAGCTTTGAGCCTTCAATTCCAATTCTTTCACATAAACCTTTTGCCATTACCTTTTCAGTATTCATATCAATAAGCTGATACTTTAAAGAAGAACTACCTGCGTTTATAACAAAAATTTTCATTATTAACTCCTCCTAAAAATTACTTGTTAGCCTGTGCCTGTACGGCAGTAATAGCTACAACCCCAACAATATCGTCAGCAGAACAACCTCTTGAAAGGTCGTTTATAGGCATTGCAATACCCTGTGTTACAGGACCGTAAGCATCTGCCTTTGCAAGACGCTGAACAAGCTTATATCCGATATTACCCGCATCAAGATCAGGAAATACAAGTACATTTGCTTTTCCTGCTACAGGACTGCCTGGTGCTTTTGATTCGCCAACAGAGGGAACTATAGCAGCATCAAGCTGAAGCTCGCCGTCAACTAAAAGCTGTGGGTAATTTTCCTTAACAATTCTTGTTGCTTCAACAACCTTGTCAACATCGGCATGCTTTGCACTTCCCTTTGTAGAGTGGGAAAGCATTGCAACATAAGCCTTATCTTCTGCAAGAAGCTCGAAAGACTCAGCAGAGCAAGCAGCAATAGCAGCAAGCTTTTCAGGGTCAGGATTCTGTTCAAGACCGCTGTCTGCAAAAATAAATATACCGTTACTTCCGTACTGACAATCCGGTACTACCATAAGGAAAAATGCTGAAACAAGCTTTATTCCTGGCTTAGTTTTGATAATCTGTAAGCTTGGACGAAGTGTGTTTGCTGTTGAGTGACAAGCACCTGATACAACACCATCAGCGTCACCTGCTTTTACCATAAGACAAGCATAGTACATATAATCACCAAGTGCAGTTTCCTTTGCCTGTTCATATGTAAGACCCTTACTTTTTCTAAGCTCTACGAAAAGATTTAAATATTCTTCTGTTTTTTCGTATGTGAAGGGGTCGATTATAGTAGCTTTTGAAATATCAAGACCCTTGCTGTTTTCAGCTACTTCCTCAGGTGTGCCGATAATAATGATATTCGCAATATCTTCTGCAAGCACCTTGGCAGCCGCTTCGAAAGTTCTTCTGTCCATTGATTCAGGCAGCACAATAGTTTTCTTGTCCTGCTTTGCTCTTTCTTTAATTCTGTCTAAAAAATTACTCACTTTATTTTTCCTCCTGTATATAATAAAATATAAATTAACAAAAATTTACTTATATATTATATAACAAAAATATCTAATTTACAAGAGGTTTTATAAAATTAGATGGTAAAAAATAAAAAAATTTAAATAAAAAAGTAATTATAGTTTTTAAATGTAAAATTGGTCATATAATATTAAATATAAATTGACATATAACGTTTACTATGCTAAAATATATAGGAAAGGTTGTGACAAAATGAATATATGTGTATATGGTGCATCAAGCAATATTATAGATAATAAATATATCGTTGAAACTGAAAAGCTTGGCAGAGAAATGGCTAAAAGAGGTCATAATCTGATTTTTGGAGGCGGTTCAGGCGGTATGATGGGTGCTTCTGCAAGAGGAGTGCATCAAGGCGGAGGAAAGGTTATAGGGATTGTTCCTTCCTTTTTTGATGTAGATGGTATTATATATGATAAATGCGACGAGGTAATTTTTACTGAAACTATGCGTGAGCGTAAAAAAATACTGGAAGAACGTTCTCAGGCTTTTATAATTGCCCCCGGCGGAATAGGTACATTTGACGAATTTTTTGAAATTTACACCTTAAAACAACTTGGCAGGCACGGCAAAGCTATTGTTATTTACAATGTTGACGGATATTATGATAATTTGCTGAGAATTCTTGCAGATATGGCACTTCAGGGATTTATGTCCACTGAAAGCTTAAAACTGATTAAGTCTTTTGATGATATAAATGAGCTTCTTGATTTTGTTGAAGACTATAAAGAGGAAATAGCAGATTATACTGAAATGAAAAGTGTTCCTACAGATGAGGATTAAAAAAGTACCGTAATACGCAAGTATTACGGTACTTTTTTAATCCCTTACAGTATTTATTTTTTAAATTTATTTAAGACTAACATTATGTATCCAAGTAATATTTGCACTCCTAAAGCTGTTAAAAAAACAGTAAGAGGATTATAAGATAAATGACTGTATGTTCTAAGGTCAAAATAGGGTTTTAATACAAAATAGGTTGCGCCAAAATGTAAAACAGGTATTATCATCCACAAAAACGGGTCATATAGCTTGTAGGCTTTTTTTTCGTCATATATAAGACAATCTGCAAGTATTATAATCGGGCAAACTACGCATAAAAGCAGACAGGTGAGTCCGTTGCCGAAAATTGACCCTGTATAAACACCGAAAAAAATGGTAACAAGCAGTGCGTTTGATGTAAGACATCCCTTAATACGCGGAAAGGGAGAAGAATTTTTCCGTGATTTTATTAAACAGCTAAGCACTGTTATAACTATACATAACAGGCATAAAAAATTAATAAACAAAGAGTAATACTTAAATGAGTTTATAAACCTTGTAAGCTGAGAAGAGGATATATCCCATATGCAAAATATTTCAAGAAAAATAAATATAAGCCTGAGCAAGGTTGAATTAAAAAGCTGATTATTTTTTTTACTGCTTCCCATCAAAGAATCTAATAAGTATAAAATAAGTGATAAACCAAGAAGTGAGAATATCAGCTTAAATAAATTATCGGATGTTTTTAAGAAATTTAATATATCTGATAAAAAAGGAATATCCATAAAAAAGGAAAGTAAGATAATTCCCGCAAAAATACCCAGCCATATTATTAAATCTCTTGGCATAAAGCTTCCTTTTTTATCAAACAACAGCCAGTCAAGTATAAGCATTATGGGAAGTAATATGCATAATATCCACTTGGAGTTTTCAAAAGCAAAAAACAGGTGTGAATACATTATAAGTAAAAATGATGAAAGAAGGGTAATTCCTCCTTTGATTTCAATTAAAAAAGCAGGAGAGGTATTTTTCAATGAAAGAATAAACACAGGTATTATGCATAAAAGACATAATAAAATAACAGCGGGGGCAAAATGTGCAAGCTGAGAGAATATTGATGTAGTTTCATCGCAATATTCAATCAATCCCCATACAGCAAAAATTATAAAAGTAAGCCTATATAACAAAGATATATTTTTTTTCATAACTACCTCCCTTAGGTATTTTTATTTCTCTATTACATTATAATATTTAAAGATATGAAAATCAAGAAAAATATTATAATTTGTTGACTTTTAAAGGATTAGTATGATAAAATTTACAGGGTGATTTATATGAATAAAATGTATTTTGAAGAAATAAACGGATGTGTAATTGGCAAAACTACCGATGAAATTATAAATAATAATTTAAATTATGGTTTCTCCACCAGAATAGGAGGAGTAAGCATATACCACCTTTCCTCACTTAACCTTGGGGTGGGAAGAGGGGATGATATAGATAATGTAAAAGAAAATTATAGAATTTTCTGCTCTGCAATTGGTATAAAGGCTGACAGTGTAACTGTTCCCAAACAGATACATTCTGATATTATAGTTAAGGTTACACAAAAGGATAAAGGAAAAAGAATCTTTAGAAATACCGATTTGCCTGACTGCGACGGATTTATAACTACTGATAAAAATGTGGCATTAGGAATTTTTTATGCTGATTGTACCCCTGTACTTTTGTATGATAACATTAAAAATGTACTGTGTGTTTTGCACTGCGGATGGCGTGGAACGGTGAGAGGTTTTGCCGAAACGGGAGTTATTACTATGATAAATGATTACGGATGCCGTCCCAAGAATATTCACGCAGTAATCGGTCCCTGCATAGGTCCCTGCCATTTTGAAGTGGGGGGAGAGGTTGCTTTGGAGTTTCGCAGAGCAAGTTTGGAAAAGTGCATTAAAAACGGAGAAAAAGCAGAAAAGTATTATATTGATTTAAAAAAAGCAAACAGGGAATATCTTCTTTTTGCAGGAATTGAAAAAGATAATATAACTGTGTCAGAAGAATGTACAGTCTGCAATACTCATAAATATTTTTCTCACAGAGGATGTGGAGAAAATACAGGCAGAATGGCTATGATTGCACAACTGAAGAAATAATTAAATATAATAAAAACCCGAACAAAATTTAATTGATTTTGCAGGCAACAAAAGCTAATAAAAATGCGTAGTACCCCCATGGGCACTACGCAAACTTATTTTATATTATATTTTCTCAGCAATTTCGCCGGCACGTTTTAAAAAGTCGTTCATACGCTCTGCCGTCATAGCACCCTGAGCAATAGATGCAAGGTCATACACATAATTTACTACCAGTTCTCTGTTTTCTGTAGCTGTGAGAAGCTTTTTAATTACAGGAGAAGCAGTGTTTACAGTAAGTGTATATTCTTTTTTGAACTGAGGCATATCCATACCGCCGTTAAACATAGATGCCATTTCCTGCATTCTTCTTGACTGTTCAGAGAGTGTAAGCACAGCAGGGACATCGCTTGTTTTTAAAAGGCTTGCATCGATTTTTAAAGATTCGTCATTGATTATCTCTTTAAATATCTTTATAATTTCATCCTTTGAAGAATCTGGCGCATCATCCTTTACGGACATTATATTATCAACTGCAGAATCAATTCTTTCAAATTTTATTCCAGTATTTTTGTATTCAATATAAGAAATAAAGTGAGTGTCAATAGCGTAAGGAAGTTCTAATACACTAATATCCTGACTTTTAAACATTTCAATAAAGCTGGTTTGAGTTTCGGGGTTGGAGGTATAATATAAAAGCTTTTCTTCTTTACCTTCAAGATACTCGTTTATAGTCACATATTTACCTTCTGTTGTTTTGTAGATTATGCTGTCCTTTACTTTGTCATAAAAGCTTTCATCACGCATACAACCATATTTTATAAAGGGATTTATATCGTCCCAGTACCCTTCAAACAAAGTACGGTCATTACCAAATAATCCGTTAAGCTTATCGGCAACTTTTTTGGTGATGTGGGCAGAAACCTTCTTAACAAATCCATCATTTTGCAAAAAGCTTCTGGAAACATTAAGAGGAATATCGGGACAATCAATACAACCCTTTAAAAGAAGAAGATATTCGGGAATAACCTCTTTCAGGTTATCTGCTACAAACACCTGATTATTATAAAGTTTTACCTGACCTTCGGCACCTTTAAGCTCGTGATCAATTTTTGGAAAATATAAAATTCCCTTTAAATTAAAGGGGAAATCAATATTTAAATGAATCCAGAATAAAGGTTCGTTAAAATCATAAAATACTTTATGATAGAAGTCTTTATATTCCTGCTGGGTACACTGAGAGGGATTTTTCAGCCAAAGAGGTGCTGTGTCATTTACAGGGGATAAAGGAGTTTCATCTTTACCCTCCTCAGACTTTTTGTTTGCATCTATAACATAAATGTTTGTAGGAAGAAAATAGCAGTATTTATTTACAATTTCCATAACCTTAGAATATTCTAAAAACTCTGCACTTTCTTCGTTTATGTTAAGTATAATATCAGTACCTCGAGTTTTCTTAGTGCCTTTTTCAATGGAGTATTCAGTTCCGCCGTCACAGGTCCAGTGTACAGCTTCTGCATCCTCCTGATATGAAAGTGTTTCAATTTCAACGCTTTCTGATACCATAAATGCTGAGTAAAAACCAAGTCCGAAATGACCGATTATATTACCGCTTCCGTCCTCGTCTTTATATTTTTCCAAAAACTCCTGTGCTCCTGAAAAAGCAACCTGAGCAATATATTTTTCTACTTCCTCTGCTGTCATACCAATACCATTATCAGAGAAAACAAGTTGTTTTTTCTCTTTATCAACTGATAGAGTAACAGCAAAGCTTTCCTTTTCATCAAGATTTGCTTTGCCCATACCTTCCAGCTTTTTAAGCTTGGAAACAGCATCACAGCCATTTGAAATAAGCTCACGGATAAAAATATCCTTATCTGAGTAGAGCCATTTTTTTATTACCGGAAAAATATTTTCGGTATTTACTTGAATTTTTCCTGTTGCCATTTTAATTACATCTCCTGTGTATTTTTTTAGAATATTATACATCAAAGGAAGTAAAATGTCAAATGCCCATAAGTTGACAAAAACAGGGTAAGGTAGTATAATTTCTTTACATAAATTCTGAAAAAGGAGGCAGTAAAATGAGAAAATTTTTCTCCACACAGACATTTAAACTTGGATTATTGATATTTATACAGATAGTGGCAGTTTTACTGCTGATTTTCAATGCACTTAGTTTCCAGGGAGTGATATATAATACTGCAGTTATTTTTGGCGGACTTATCGGTATATCAATATTTGGAAAAGATGACTTAAACCCTGTATATAAGCTTTTGTGGATATGTATAATTGCTGTTCTTCCTTTTTTGGGTGCTGTTATTTATCTTTTGTGGGGGGATAGGAAAATTGCAAAAAAGAAAGCAGGAGAAATAAATAAAGCAGTTACGGCTTGTAAAGAGGCAAGAGAAAAATATAAACATACAGTAAGCCCTGATATTTTAGAAGGGGGAGAAAAAGCAAGTGCAAAATATCTCCTTTATACGGCTGATTCTCCTGTCTATGAAAATACTCTCACTGAGTATTATTCTTGTGGTGAGGACTTTTTTAAAAGTTTAACCTGTGAACTTGAAAAAGCTGAAAAGTTTATTTTTATGGAATATTTTATTATAAAAAATGGTTATATGTGGGATAAAATATATAATATTTTAGAGAAAAAAGCAAAGGCAGGAGTAGATATAAGGATTGTTTATGATTCCTTTGGCAGTGTAATTGATTTCCCTGAGAATTTTCGTAAAAATATGCAAGACTTAGGTATAAAATGTTATGTATTTAACCCAATGAAATTTTCCTGGAAAATTACTGATTATACCTTTTTAAACCACAGGGACCACAGAAAAATTTGTGTTATTGACGGAAATGTAGGCTTTACCGGCGGTATAAATATTTCAGATGAATATATAAACAAAATAAATCTTCACGGGCATTGGAAGGATACAGCTGTTATGCTGAAGGGAGAAGGGGTATATTCATTTACCACAACCTTCCTTAAAATGTGGGAATTTGTTACTAAGACGAATGAAAATTATTTAAAGTATATACCAACAAAAAAATATCAGGGTGACGGGTATGTTCAGGCATATGACGATTCTCCTCTTGATGTGGAAAATGTGTCTGAAAACAGTTATTTTAATGTGATTTATCATGCAAGGAAATACGTTTATATTGCAACCCCTTACCTTGTAATTGATAACGAAATGGTAACAACGCTTTCTCTTGCTGCAAAAAGTGGAGTAGATGTGCGTATTATTACTCCGGGTATCCCTGATAAAAAGTATGTATATTATTTAACCCAAAGCTTTTACCCTGAACTTATCAGGGCAGGAGTAAGAATTTTTGAATATACACCAGGTTTTATTCATGCAAAAATGTTTATCCGAGATGATGAGCAGGCAATAGTGGGAAGTGCAAATCTTGATTATAGAAGCTTGTATCTGCATTTCGAAAATTGCTGTGCCTTATATGGAGGCAAAATAATATGTGATATAAAGAAAGATTTTGATAACATCTTTAAAGATTGTCATGAAATAACACACGAGGATATAAAAAAAGTACCAAGATGGAAAAGGATAATCCAGTTGTTTTTAAAGTTTTTAGCACCTGTTATGTAAAAAGCTGAAGAAATTTTTCTTCAGCTTTTTTTGTTTTTATTACTGAACTGAAGCAGTGGCTGCCTTTGCTTCAAATTCTTCCTTTTGTTTTTTTATCTCACATATAAGCTTGTCTTTTCCTTCAAAGCTCATCATTTCAAGTGCCATTATTGCCTGAGAGGAATTTTCAGGATTAAACATTCCCATTTTATAAAAATCAAGTGCAGTTTGATTTTGGCTGACTCTTGAAAACGGGTTGGTTTTTTCAGGCTGTACCCGTACATCAAATACAGGTGCAAATTTTTGATTTTTCAAGGAAATATTTTTATTTGAATATTTTACATATTTAATATTTCCGCCTGTACCTGTAATACGGAACTTTCTTTCATTGTCAAAAAACTGACGTATAAGCTCTATACACATATAAATAATCTTAGAATATGTTTCATATCCGTCATTTATAATATCTCGTGTAAGCTTACTGCCCGCTTCCTGTAGAGCAACAATAGCACCATATGCGGTTACACCGCCATAAGTACTGCCTTGATTGAAATCTCTGTTTCCCAGCACCTCTTTAAGCTCGGCAATTTTATTGTTACGATGTGCAATAATGTAACTGTCCAGAGGATGAGCCTGGAATTCCTTAACATTATCCTCCCTTATGCTTCCTGCACAGTGAATAACATCCTTTGAAAGGTCAAGTAGTTCATTTTCATTGACACCTCCGCCGTCCCTTACCATCCATCTGATTTTACCTGATATTAAAGCATTTTTTGAAATAATATAGTCCAGCTTGTCAATGTAGCTTTGAGAATTTTTTGCAATATCAATAAGGCCAAAACCGCAGGGTGTTGATTCTATGGGATAAAGAGAATCAAATATTACAGGATACATTCCATGGTCATATAGACCTCTTGTTGCGGTAGATTGTCTGTCCTCACTGCTGTCAAGAATAGTATCTCCTGCAAATTTTGTCATATGAAGAATAGTTTTTCCATCAGGTGATTTAACTTTATAGTAGCAATCAACAACCATAGTTTTTTCTGAATTATCCACAGAATTATCCCGTAAGCGGAGAGTAATCATTCCGCTGTGACTTACAGAATTTTTAATAAAGGGATAGGTCTGCTCAAGCTGTCTGTTTGATACCATATTTACTATAAACAGATATTCTGAGTCCTGAATATCTTCAATTCCCGGTTCCCAGAACAAATTTAAAATATCCAGCTTACGAATATCAATATCTCCGTTGCCGTTATTTAAATCAGGGTTATAAAAAACGCCGTAAACTGCAGTTCCGTTTTTCAGCTTATTCCATATAACACTGCTGTAGGTTTTTCTGAAATTTGTTTTTTCAAGCTGAAAAGGAAGTATTTTTGAAAGCATTTCTGCTTCAGCCTCGTCATTTTCTTCTCTTGCAAGAATATTAGGAAAAGGAAAACTATCCATAATTTCTGCATGCTTTGTAGCAATAGCGTTGAAAAGAAAAGCTGTAACAGGCTCGTTTATATCCTGTTGCTCCGGAGTGGAAATAAGCTTCCAATGTTCCGATTTGTACCATTTCTCGTTTTCTGTAATGCGGGTATCAAGCTCGCTTTTATATGCCATATAGTCGCTTAATTTTTCCTGCATAACCTTTAGTCTGTCGGTAGTAATTTTAGTTGCCTTATTCATTCTTCCTCCTTTTTTCGGGATTTTTGTGTTTCGCAAAGCATTTTATAACACTGATATATCATTTTTCAAGGGGGGGTTTAAAAAATCCACATTTTATAAAAAATTTAAACTTTCAAAAATTGGAATTTTCAGCAATTTTAATAAAGTTATCTAAAAATTACGACAAAATATTCCATTGGAATAATTTACAATATGTCCGCATATAGATTTACAAACTTAAATTACGGGAGGAGATTTTATGAATATCTATAGTGATATTGCAGAAAGAACTCAAGGGGATATATACATTGGCGTAGTAGGTCCTGTAAGAACAGGAAAATCAACCTTTATAAAGAAATTTATGGACACGATGGTTATCCCGAATATTGATAACGCATTTAAGAAAGAAAGGGCAACTGACGAGCTTCCTCAAAGTGCCGCAGGAAAAACAATTATGACCACTGAGCCAAAATTTGTTCCAAATGAAGCGGTTAATATAAAATTTGGGGACGCTAACTGCAATATCCGTCTTATCGATTGTGTTGGGTATATGGTGGAAGGTGCAATCGGAGGGGTAGAGGAGGATATGCCCAGAATGGTTCAGACGCCTTGGCATAATGAACCTATTCCTTTTAATGAAGCCGCTGAAACTGGTACAAGAAAGGTTATATGCGAACATTCAACAATTGGACTTGTTATTACAACAGACGGAAGTATTACAGAGCTTCCCAGAGAAGAGTATGAAAAGGCTGAAGAAAGAGTAATAAATGAGCTTAAAGAAATTAATAAGCCGTTTGTTCTTATTTTAAATACCGTTACTCCAAACAGCGAAAAGACTCTTAACCTAAAAGAGGATATGGAAAAAAAGTATGGTGTTCCTGTAGTTGTTTTGTCCTGTGCCGATATGACAGAAAAGGATTTTTCAAAAGTGCTAGAAAAGGTACTGTACGAATTTCCACTTACAGAAATCGGCATAGATTTTCCTTCATGGTTAGAGGTTCTTCCAACAGAGGATGAGCTTAAAAGGGGAATATATGACAGCATTATTGAAAGTCTTCGCTGTGTGCGTAAAATACGGGAGGCAATTGAGGCTTCCAAAAAAATTGAACAGTATGATTTTGCTAAGCAGGTTAATATTACAGGGGCGGATTTGGGCACAGGAAAAGTAAGAATATCTATAATTCCTCCAAGTGAGCTGTTTTATAATGTAATTTGCAGAGAAACAGGATTTAAAATTGATAATGAAGAAAAACTTTTGTCCCTTCTTATTGAATTAAAGGATGTAAAAAAACAGTTTGATAAATTTGAATACGCTTTAAAAGAGGTTGATGCAAAAGGCTACGGAATTGTTGCACCGACTATTGATGAGCTGTCCTTAGAAGAACCTGAAATAGTAAAACAGGGCAATCGTTTTGGGGTAAGACTTAAAGCGTCTGCACCTTCCATACATATAATGTGTAACAAACCCAAGTTCTTAAAAACCGCATAAAATGGGCATTTTAAAAAATCACAGACTGGTTAGGTCTGTGATTTTTGCCATATTGTATACAAATTTCCACTAAAAAGAGTTTTACTCATTTAAGAAAAAACTATCGTAATTACAAAACTGTTTCTAATACGTTTTCATTCATAGAATAGAAAAATGCATCTAGATGCATTTTTCTATTCTAGATAACTGAATCAACTATTTTTTAATTTTTAATATTATATCTGTCTTTCTAAAACAGTCTATGATTTTTGTGTTTATTGGTCTTCTATTTGTCAAATGTATATCTTTTTAAATAGTTTAGTTCATTATCAGTTTTTTTGAGTAATGAAAGAAAATCATTGAAAGTATAAAACTTAATATCAAAGTCTACATTTAAATCAGAAAATAAAGTTTTTACAGGCTGCATAACATTCATAAACTCATTAAACTCTGTGTGTTCGCAATTTTCTTCTCTGATATATCTAGCATAGGCATTAGGTGAAAGTCTGTCAGGAACAGGTAATGTCCATACACAATTAATCAATGTGAGCTTCTTTATTGAACGCGATTCTTCACCTGCACAAGCAGAATAGCATGCCACAGTATGTTTAAACATTTGAAACGCATCATATCTCGTCATTCTGCAAGGATACTCTTCTTTAACATCATCCGGATCGTCATAATCATTATAAAGAATCAATTCCTTAGCAATAGGTATAAATATCTCTGCACATTTCTTGTCGATATAGTTCTCAGGACACATATATTTGTACCTCAGATTACTTGGCTTGTTGAAAATCCATTCCATCATTTTCATTTCGCAAGCAATTGCCTCTTCACTTTCTTCACAATACAAAAATGCATCTAGATTTGCCGGATTACCAGGAACAGTAGGCTTTAAAGTGTGATATTGTTTTTCAAATTCAACTGAATAAACACCGTTTCCGATTCTTAGGTCTCCTGAATTGTTTCTGATGTATGCTGGTTTATTACCAAATAGATTATATGTAAGTGCGGACGAAGAACGCAAAGCATTCATTTTTCCGGAAGCAATTTCATTGCCTGAACCTTGACCATAAGCTATAAGAGCGTTATCGCCCATAGGTTCACATATATTATCTACCAAATCAACCAAATAAAAAGAACGAGCATCGCTGGTGTTCTGAAAAATTTTATCTCCAATAACATCTTTGAAATTTTCCTTAATAAGAGTCATTATTTCTTTTGTATATTTATCCATAAAAACATCTCCTAATATTTATTCTTGTGAATAATAAACATTAACCAGTGCTAATCGTTATAAAGACAATAATCTTCTATAAAATAATCACAGACAAATAAGTGTCTGTGATTATTTTATGTGTTTATTTCTCTTCACTGCAATTTCCGTATAACAAATAACAACTTCTGTTTTGTATTGCTCTATTGAAAACTTCTTCATTTTTATAAAAATCTTTAAGTATATTAGCTACATCGTTTTCGTCATTTACAGCAGCCCAATATGACATTTCACTTTTTCTTCCACAAATATCGCACACTGATGTTATACGGTGGCAAAATTCAAGAGTTTTGTTATATTTTATACATTCATCGCACAACGATAAAGTAACAGGAAAATCTCCCATACAATCACCTACAACTAAAATATTACTATATCTTATATGATAATACAAAGACACAAAAATGTCAATGATTTTTGCTATAAAAAGTGAAATTATTTCACTTTTTATAGCAAAACTGTTGATTTATTATAAAAAATGTAGTATAATAAAAACATTATATTCTATAATGTAGAAACTTATAGCTAATAATCAAAGAAGAATTTAAACAAGTAAATCGACACCGTATTATTACATGAGGTGAAAAGATGAATATCTATCTAAAAAGAATATTTTTAACAATATTTGTACTCTTGGTAATGGGCATAGCTTTTAGCGGTTGTAATTTCTCGATACCCGAAGTGGATGATAGTGAAGAAAGAACCTATGAGGACACAGTTTATGAGGTTGCGTATTCAGCAAGCAAAAAAGATGGGCTAAGAGCAAAAGTATACTATCGTTTTTTATTTGATGAAACTGATAAAAAAGTTTTGAGGTGTATACATTTAACAGCAGGCAATGGACGAACGACAATTTTAAAAGGAACATATGAAGGAGATTTGAGTGAACAAATTAAAATAAAGTTCGATTCAGGTGTCGAAGAAATATACAAATTCGAAAATGAACATATGGTAAGTGAAGACGGAAATGAAAGTTATTCAAAAACAAGTGTTCCGTCTGCAATAAATGATATTGTTCTTTGGGATTAAAACCATAAAATATTTTTGTATGAATTGAAAACAGGATCTAATTTTGGAGGAATAAAATATGTGTGAATCAATCAACGAAAACAAACGTGCAGAGTTAATCTCTATATTAGTTGAAAACTTGCCAGTATTCCGCGCAAAACTCGGAGCAACGCAAGATACATTTGCTCAACGCGTTGGCTTGACAAAAACTACACTCAATCACATAGAAAATTATAAAAAGGAACTTACTTGGAGTAATTTTATAACCATCATTCTTCTCCTTATGCAGAATGAAGATACAAAGCCATTAGTTGAAGTGATGGGGCTCTACCCCGAAGATTTGAAAAGTTTCTTGATGTTTCAGGAATAAGGAGGTGCTCTGTGATGAATTTTTATATAATGTCAAAAGATGTTGCAGTTGCAAGATGGCAGAACAATAATCTTGAAGTAATAAATGAAAAGATGTTACCTTTGTATCTGAAAAATACAGGTAATGTAGAGAAATGGTTAGAAACAAGAGCAATAGATTGCCACAGAGCAAATTCCAGATTGTTAAAGAAAGCACTTCGCTTAACGGAAAAAGATGATACATCGACTGTTTTAGCAGTTAATGCTGCAACTATTACGGATAACTATTGGATAAAACCGGTAGATTCAGATTTAAGCTATGAAGATGTTAGATTTGACAATGACTACTTCGCAAATCTTGCACTGACAGGAAACTACGACAGCTTCAACAGAGTTGCTAACAGCAAGAGTTCCAAGACTCCTGAGCTCACTAATATCGGAAGTTTTGAAAAGTGTTGGAAACTGAGAAAAGGTCAATGGTGGATGCACAAGAAAGCGAACCATGATGAAATGTTTTCAGAGTTGTTTATATATAAACTCGGAAGCGAACTTGGTTTCAAAATGGCTGAATATGAGCGTGGAAATGGCGTTATTAAAACAAAGGATTTTACGAGCAATGCACTTGTTAATTTCGAACCTGCATTTAACATCTTAGGTGATGATGAAGATTATATCAAAACAGTTGAAATGCTTAAAGCTATTTGCCCAGATGCAGTTAGCGATTATGTAAAGATGTTATTCTTAGATACAATCTGTGCAAATCCTGATAGACACACTTTTAACTTCGGTGTTTTAAGAGATGCAGATACCGGCGAAATCTTAGGTTTAGCACCCAACTTTGATAACAATATGGCACTTATATCAAGAGGCTATCCAAAAAACATTACACGCAAGAATGACTTGCTGATTAAACTTTTCAACGAATTGATACAGTATGATGAAAGTCTTAAAAAGTACATTCCTACTCTTTCAGAAGATTTGATTAAAGAAGTAATCAAATCTGTGGGAATGCGTGTAAAATCAAAAGAGATTACTCAGTTCATTATGAACGGATATATCCTCATAGAAAAGTAATAAATACACTAGTTAATTAATCTCATTACAAAAGCAAATTGAGGTGGCAACATGAACCCTATTGAAAATAAAAAAATAGAATATTGGAAAAGCCAACTTTTAGATACAGGCAAAAGAAATAAGATGATTAATTACAGGGAAACATCCAGGGCAACATTGAAAATTATTGAGCCTGGATTAAATGAACTGTATGAAAATTATGTTCAAAATGAAAATGAGCTTACTTTTCAGTATCCAATAGATAAGGATTCTGATATACGCACATACTCTGTTTTGAAACTGCTTGACAAACTTTCATGCCCTATTCCTGTATTGCTTGGCGATATTAAAGTTGCTACATCTTTTCAAGAGAGCAAAAAGACTCTTAAAAATTTACGCAACAAATCTAGACTTGCCCAAGAGGAACAAGGTACGAACATCCTTTATTTGTCTTTGGGGTTTATAGAATGGCAGGAGAATCATGGTTCTCATCATTCTTGGGTTAAATCACCGCTTATATTAGTACCGGTATCATTGACAGTAGAATCTCTTAATGCTCCTTATAAATTAGTAAGGTATGACGATGATGTTGTGGTCAATCCTACTTTGCAACATCTTTTATCCGCGGATTACGGCGTTGAATTGCCTCCTTTTGATTCGGATAAAGATACAATTGAGGATTATCTGAAATCACTTGAAGATATTGCCGATGAAAAAGGTTGGAGAATAATTCGAGAAGCAAGTATTGGATTATTATCTTTCCTAAAAATAAATATGTATAAAGACCTTGAACACAACATTGAAAACATTACGAACAATGTTGTGTTAAAAGCAATGCTCGGAGATACTTCTGAAATTACCAATATCCCCGAAGAATTAAAATCTTACAATCATGATGCATTAATACCCAAGGAATGTTTCCAGGTATTGAGTGCGGATTCAAGCCAACAAGATGCCATCGAGTTGTCAAAAAGAGGCGTCAGCTTTGTTATGCAAGGACCTCCTGGAACCGGCAAAAGTCAGACAATAACCAACATCATAGCAGAAGCATTAGCATCTGATAAAAAGGTTTTATTTGTTTCAGAGAAAATGGCTGCTTTACAAGTGGTATATAAAAGATTATCAGACTTGGGACTGGCTGAGTTCTGTTTGGCTTTACATAGCCATAAAGCAAACAAAAAGCAAATTCTTGATGATATTCAGAACACGCTATCTTTAAAGAAAACTCGTGTAAAACAAGAAGCAATTGAAGAATTAGACAGACTTAATTTTGAAAGAACGGAATTGAACAAATATGCTACCGAATTGCATGAAGAAGTTGCTCCGTTAAATATTAGTTGTTATGATGCCTATGGTATTTTGGATAACCTTAAAAATGCATCAGACTCCCTCTTCTCCTTGGAAAATGTGGATGCTATTACACGAGAAACATTGAATGAGATGATTTACAATCTGGAAAATCTCTCTAATTACATAAATAATTCAAATTTTGACATTGAAAATAATCCGTGGCTTGGAGTGGTAATAAATTCACTATCTCTTGATGACAAACAGGTAATTGATAATAATATTACTTTATCTGTTCAGTATTTAAAAGCTCTAACATCAAATCTTGGAGATTTAACGACTGAATATAATATAGACACTCTTAATACACTTCAATCAATTAAAGGTTTGGTTGATTTTATAAAGACACTGTTACAAATATCTGTTACTCCTGAGATAATCTTTGATAACGATAACATTAAAGATTTAGAAGAATTCACTCAAAAAGCTGCAGAACGCATATGTTCTTTGATAAAAGACCGAGAAATTGTAGATTCTTGGTTTTATTCTGATGTCTATAATGTTGATTTATCAAAAATCAAATCTGAAATCAATTCAAAAGTAGAGCAACTCAAAGAAGTACTAGACTCGTCAATTACAGACAATGTTGCAGAGAATATTGATAATTATTATGCTGATATATCTGATATTCTAAACAATATGACAAATGTCGTAAATCTTGCAAATAGCGACATGTCTTTGTTGTGCCTTAATATGCCTCTTACATTGACAAATTTAAGTGTTTTGCACGACCTTATTGTAGAATTAAAAACACAACCGTCTTGCCAAAAACAATGGTTTGATGCAAAGATTTTAGGCAGTGCTATCTTTAACATATCTAAATATAAAGAATTGTCATTTAAAATTAACTCCCTTAATAATGAAATATTGAGCAATTGGGAAAAAGAAATTTTTGATATTGAATATACAGAAATTCTTAATAGATTTAAAACCGATTATAAGAGCATTTTTAAAATCTTCAATTCTAATTATCGTGCAGATAAAAAAGCGGTTATACGCAACTGTAAAGACCCTCTTGCCAAGATTAGTGACCAACAGATTGTAACTACACTTTTAAAAATCAAAGAGTTGAACGAATTAACAACCGAGCTTGCAAACAACAAATCCGCTATTGATGAAATGTATGGCAGTGCATTCTCTGGTACGAATACAGATTGGGAAGCTGTTTCATTAGATCTTTCTTCTCTTCAAAAAATACTTGCTTTATATCCTGATGCAAGTACGCAAAGTGAATTCAAAAACATCTTGATTAATAATGAATACGATAAATTATCAAGAATATTTGCAACCTTTGATGAATTATCATCTGAGAGAATTCAGTCGATATGTTCAACTTTCAATCGCTTATTCTTGAATAAGTTAAACTCTAATGAAGATTTAACTGATGTTATTTCTAAGATAAAATCCGCATTAGAAACTGTTGGTGAATTACAATCTCAGATTAAAGAATTAAAGGGAATTTATAAAGATACCGATTCTCATGTGGGTATATTTGTAAAACTTGAAAAAGCGATAGAATTACGTTCATCAGAAGATGTTTTAAAGAATGAGGAGCAGTTGTTCAAATCATATTATGCTGATTTATACAATTACACTTCAACAGATTGGAATGAAATTAAAAAGCATATTGATAACAAGAAGGAATTTGATCGTTTAGTCTCCACAAGCAATATTCCCAAACATTTCTTACGAACTATTGCTACACATTCCGACAAACGAATTTACATAACAACTAAAACAGAAAATATAGAAAAAACTCTTCTTGATGTTAACAGATTGCAACCATTTTTCGAGAAGATTTTTGGAGAAACTGTATCCTCTCTATCTATTGATACACTTCAAGAAAAATATAGTAAATGTTCTGGAAAAGTTGAACTTCTTGAAAAATATCTCGAATATAAAACTTTCAGAGATAAATGTATAAGCTGTGGTCTGGAAGAATTCATTTTGCTAGTTGAAAAAGATGGCATTAAAGATGTTGTTGATAGTTTCAAAAAGCGTTTCTATATGCTTTGGTTAAGCAAAGTCTTGGATACAAAGCCATCAATTGCAAATTTCAAAGGTGTAACACATGATAAAACAGTAAGTGATTTCTGTATGCACGATGAACACCAGCTTTCAATTGCACGAATGAGAATCCGCGAAAAATTGATAAACAATTTACCTAGCAAAGATCGTCTTCTTTCAGCACATGATGAAATGAGTATACTAACAAGGGAATTAGGCAAAAAACGCCGTATTATGCCAATTAGAAAATTGTTTAAAAGCATCCCTAATCTACTCATGAAAATCAAACCTTGCTTTATGATGTCGCCGTTATCGGTTTCGTATTTCTTAGAAGCACAAACATATGATTTTGATATGGTAATTTTTGACGAGGCATCACAGATATTCCCTGAGGATGCTATTGGAGCTATTTTAAGAAGTAAGCAGGTTATTATCGCAGGAGATACAAAACAATTGCCTCCTACCAACTTCTTTGCTTCAAGTGCAAATAATTTGGACGGACAATTTGATTCATCTGAGGACGAATATGAAGAGGAAATCTTTGATTCAATTCTTGAAGAAACTGCAAGTATATTGCCAAACAGAACACTCCTTTGGCATTACAGAAGCAGACATGAAGATTTGATTGCATTTTCAAACAGCCACATATACAAAAATGAGCTTATCACATTCCCTGGAAGTGCGATATCAAAGAAAGATACTGGTGTAGAATACTACAAAGTTGCAGATGGTGTTTATGAAGACAGATGTAATATTTCGGAGGCAAAGAAATGTGTAGATTTAATTATTGAACACATTAACAATTATCCGGATTTGTCTCTCGGTATTATTGCATTTAGTGAAAAACAACAATCCACCATCGAACAAGTTCTATATGAATACAGAGAGCAACATCCTCAGTATGAATGGTTCTTTGATGAAAATAAGGACGAGCCTTTCTTTATCAAAAACCTTGAAAATGTTCAAGGTGACGAAAGAGATACTATCATTTTCAGTATATGTTATGCTAAAAACAGTCGTGGAACAATGCTAATGAACTTTGGTCCTCTTGGCAAGCAAGGTGGCGAAAGAAGATTAAATGTTGCGGTCACAAGAGCAAAGACCAACATCAAGCTCGTAGGTTCAATAGAACCAACAGACATTGACCTTGACAGAGCAAAAAGTGATGGTGCAAGGCTGCTTCGCTCATATATTGAATTTGCAATGAATGGTCCTTCTACTCTTCCTGCAAAACAGGAAGAAGCCATTGAAAACAGAGATGATTTCTGTGATTGCATTTATGATTTCTTAACATCAAATGGATTTAAGGTAGCCAGAAACATAGGATGCTCCGATTATAAAATAGATTTAGCGGTTGAACATCCTAAAAACAATGGTACTTTTGTTGCCGGAATCGAATGTGATGGCGAAAGTTATTCCTCAGCAAGAACAGCTCGTGAAAGAGACCATCTCCGCCCACAGATATTAAAAAATATGGGTTGGAACATGTATCGTATTTGGTCAACTGCATGGATTAAAAACACCAACGATGAACAAGAAAGACTTTTAAACTTCATCAATGATTGTTTAAAACAAAATCCTCAACAGATGACACTAGAAGCAAATGAAACATATGATGTTCCGGTAGAAACTGTTGTAGAAGATAAATCAAAATCTTTTGCGCGTAATAATACTACAAATCCATATGGATTCGGATATTATGTTGAAGCAAAATGGTGGGATGCTCCTCAAAATTATAGTTCGAGTAACGAGCAACGAGTAGCAGATGTAATCAACTATGTATTGGAGATTGAACAGCCTATTCATATAGATTTGCTTTATCAACGTTTAGCAGGATTGTTTGGCAGAGAAAAAGCAACATCTTATGTTCGTGAGCAGGTAGATTATGTTCTTAATAGAACTCTTCGCAACTCTGTAAAAATAGAAGATGGTTTTGCTTCAAGAACTGATATGTCAGAAATCAAAGTCAGAGTAAGCAAAATCATTACGGATGAGGCTCGAAAGGTTGAACATATATCACTTCCTGAAATCGGAAAAGCAATGATGATAATAGCTGAATACGCATTAGGAATTAATGAATCTGATTTAAAAGTTGAAACTGCAAGAATCTTTGGTTTTGAGCGAATGGGACCGAAGGTTACAAAAGCAATGAACGATGCATTTGTTAAACTTTTAAAATCCGGAAAGATAAAACTTATCGATGAAAAAGTACATATTGTGGAGGAATTATAATGAGTAACGAAACAATGATAAACCCTATTAACAATTCAAGCAGTACTGTGATAAATTCTGAATTGCAGTCAAATAATGCAACTGTAATCAATACAGAGATTAGCAATTTAAGTAATATTGCAGAGGGAACTACCCTTTGTGACAAATATACAGTTGTAAGCAAGCTCGACATCAACACCGGCGAGGCTGATTTGTATGTTTGTGATTACAACAGTGAAAAGTTTATTGCCAAAATTTACAGAAGAAAATTTGCAATAAAACCGGAAGTAACAAATATCTTAAAACAAATTGATTCTCCATATATTGCGAAACTTTATGAAACCGGAACAATCAATGGAATGCCTTTTGAAATATTACCTTACTACAAAAATGGCAGTATTCAGGGAAGAAAATTTACTTATGAGGAATTAAAAAACAACATCATTCCTTGCATCAATGCAGGTCTTAAAGCTTTGCACGATAAGGAAATCATACATAAGGACTTAAAACCTTCTAACATTATGCTTTGCGATAATGGTAAAGATGTTGCAATTATTGACTTTGGTATCAGTTCTGTTCGTGAAGCCGGCAATACCGTTGTAATGACACGCACAGGTATGACACCTGAATATTCTGCACCCGAAACATTCAGAAATCTGTTCTTAACCGAATCAGACTATTATTCCTTTGGTGTAACTGTATTTGAATTGTTCTGTGGTTTTACTCCGTATGCTCATATGTCACCTGATGAAATCGAAAAATATACATCAGTACAAAGAATCCCTGTGCCAAAAGATATGCCAACAGAGCTTGCAGACTTTATCAATGCTCTCACATATTATGATATAACAAACCGTAAGAACAAAGATAACCCCAACAGAAGATGGACTTATGAAGAGGTTAGAAACTGGTGCGCAGGCAAAAAGCAAACGATTCCCGGCGAAAGTATTGGTAATGGACGTGTAGATATGAAACCGTATAACTTCAAGGGGAAGGATTTCACAGATACACACGGTCTTGTTGTTGAACTTGCTACGTACTGGAATGATGGTAAAAAAGAACTGTTCAGAGGTTATCTCGCTCCGCACTTTGCAAACAGTTCAAATCAAAAGTGCGCAAGAGTGTGTGATGATGCCGAGGAAGAAGCAAGAAAAGGTACAAAGAGTGATGATTTGATTTTCTGGTCAACAATATACAGACTTGCTCCTGAACTCAAAACATTCTATTGGAAAGGCA
>JAFQMF010000016.1 GCA_017396395.1 Clostridia bacterium
CTTCAGCAGATACTGTATATTCTTTTTCGCCAAAGGCTACATCTTCAAATGTTGCATAGCCTTCAAACGCTTCTATAATTTCCCCATTGAATTCTATTGTAGCATTATCAGGTGTTACAACAAAGGTAACTTCTGTTGTAGAGTTTCGGCTAAGAGAAATATTAACAGCAGGTGTAAACTGAACTACATTTACGCTTCCGGAAACAGTAGTAAATCCCTGTAATGAAACCGTATAATCAGCCACGCCAAACGGAACATCTTCAAATACTGCCACACCATTTATTGCTGTTATACTTCTGTTATCAAAAGTAACTACAGCCGATGCAGGCGATACATTAAAGGTAACATCAGAGGTTGTAGCCTTACCTTCAATGTGGTCAGCAGTAAGTTCAAGAGAATTAAAATTATAGCTATAGCTGTCAATTGATTTTGCTACCCATACTTTTGTTTTAGTAAAATTATCACTTTCATCTAAAGTATAGTAAACATCAACATTATAATTATCTGTAGTAAAAGATGTCCCTTTTGCTAAAACATCTGACGAAATTTCTGCATTAATATAATCAGACACAAAAGACTGACTTCCTGAAGAATTTGACTCTGTAATAGTAAATGATTTATATAAAAAACCTTCTATATAAGAATTATATGTAATGGTAGTCATATCAGTAATAAGATACATAGGTATCTGTGCCACTCCATTACCATCTACAGGAAATGTCCAACTTCCGCTTTCATTATTTACAACTACATTTTCTTTTGAAGCTTCAACGCCTGACAATATATATTTAACATAAACACTGCTATTGCTTCTGTCAAAAGAATATAACTGTCCTGCAAAAGCATTACCAACTCCACCAGATACAGAAATAATCTCATCAAAAGCTTCCTCGTTATATGATACTGCATAAGCAAGAGCAACTGTCGCTTCGCTTATGTCAATAGCTCCATTTATGTAATTTGCAGATATCATTCCGTTTGCGTCTGCTATACCGCCTTCAACCAACAAATCATCAGGTCTTACAAGATTAACTGTAAGCTTTTGGGCCTCTGTAGATGTGTCTGTTACCCTGAAGTTAAGATTTACTATAGTTCCCGCATCTTCAACGGCAATATCTGAATTTTCAGTAGAGAAAATTAAACCAACCGCATTTTCTCCTACAGCAACCTTATCAACGTAAAGCTGAGTAAGCTGTGAAATATTACCTTCAGTATAACCCACAAAATCAAGATAATTTTCGTTATATTCAATGCAAAAAGCACCTGAAACCATACCAGAGCCTTCTGATACTGTCACAGGAATTGAAATAATGCTTCCCACGATGCCTTCAGCTGAACCGACAGTAACAGTTATATCACTGTCTGCCATAACTGAAAATCCTAAACTTGAAACAAGCATTATCAAGCAAATAAACAGTATTGAAAAGCTTTTATAAAATTTCATATATACTAACCTCCTATAATGAGTAAAAACAACAAAAATACTTATATATTATATAATAATTTGATATTTTCTTTCAATACACATATTATACAATATTATGGAACAATTTTGTGCAAAATTACATTCTGCAAAAACTATTGTAAAATTATTGGTTTTTTATCTTATGGAAAGTCTTTTTGCCTTTTTTTATTATGATTTCGTTATTATTATACATATCAGCAGTAACAATAAGATTTGCTTCTGTTACTTTATTTCCGTCAAGGGATATTCCGCCTCCTGAAATAAGTCTTCTTGCTTCTGCCTTTGAAGAAGTAAGACCTGTTTCAACAAGAATATCTAAAATACCCATATCTCCTGAAATTTCAGTAGTAGGCATATTTTCATTACTTCCCTGACCCTCAAATACAGCCTGTGCAGCTTGTTTAACTTTATCTGCTTCAGCCTCTCCGTGAACAAGCTTTGTAACTTCATACGCAAGTATTCTCTTTGCTTTATTAAGTTCTGCACCTTCCCATTTTTCCATTTCTCTGATTTGTGACATAGGTATAAATGTAAGAAGTTTAATACATTTTATTACATCTTCATCTCCAACATTTATCCAGTACTGATAAAAATCATAAGGTGTAGTTTTCGCAGGATCAAGCCAAACTGCACCACTTGCAGTTTTACCCATTTTCTTACCTTCACTGTTAGTAAGAAGAGTAAATGTCATACCATAAACCTGCTTCTGGTCTTTTTTACGGCAAAGGTTAACACCGCCTAAAATATTACTCCACTGGTCATCTCCGCCAAGCTCCATTTTACAGTCATACTTACGACTAAGCATAAGAAAATCATAGCTCTGCATAAGCATATAGTTAAACTCAAGAAAAGATAACCCTTTTTCAAGTCTTTGTTTAAAACATTCTGCTGCAAGCATTTTATTTACTGAAAAATGAGCACCTATATCTCTTAAAAATTCAATATAATTAAGGTCTAAAAGCCAATCTGCATTATTTACCATAATAGCTTTATCATCCGAAAAGTCAACAACACTTGCAAGCTGTTTTTTAAAACATTCACAGTTGTGCTGAATTGTTTCTTTTGTCATAACCTGACGCATATCTGTTCTACCTGTAGGGTCTCCGATATGACCTGTGCCTCCCCCTACAAGAGCAATGGGTCTATGACCTGCAAGCTGCATATGACGCATAACCACCATCTGAAGAAAATGTCCTACATGAAGACTGTCTGCAGTGGGGTCAAAACCAATATAAAAAGTAACCTTTTCTTTTCCCAGAAGTTCTCGGATTTCCTCTTCGTGTGTTGTTTGAGCAATAAGTCCTCTTTCTTTAAGTGTATCAAATACGTTTTCCATGGGTAAGCTTCCTTTCATATGTATAGGGCAGATGCCCTAAATTATTTATTTTTAATAATGCTAAGACAATAATTATCTTTTGTAAAAATTTCTTTGCATATTTTTTTCACATCATCAATTGTTGCATTTTGATATTCCTGTGCAAGCTTGAACATATCAAGACCAACAGTATAAGTTCGCACAAGATTTTGCATATAATCCTCAGGGTCATCAAATGTTGATAAAAATTTTCCGTAAACAGCATTCTTACCTGCCTTAAACTCATCATTTGAAAACTCTGCTTTTTCTGCCATTTCAAGGATTATATTCCCTGCTTTTTCAGGATTATCTGATTCTCCGCATATTTCCGCAAAAGCATATGTTGAGTCTTCACAAGTAAAATCAAAGGAAAGATGTCCGTTAATATCTTTATTTTCATAAAGAACAGCATCGCACTGTGAGCTTTTACCAAACAAAATATAAAGGGCGATATCCATAACGGCTTTTCTTTTCTCAAGATTTGTGCAATCTAAAATAGCCGAATCTTTAAATCCTATAGAAAACACAGGAGAAGAAACAGGTAAATTTTGTACCTTTATATGCTCATACGCTCCCCTTGGCTCATCTTCATATTCTCTTGGTATTGGTTCTTCTTTTTTTGCGGGTTTTAATGTTTTATCAATAACCTGTATAATTTTTTCAGGTTTAAAATCACCAACAATACAAAGATACATATTGGAAGGATGATAAAATGTGTTATAACATTTATAAAGTGTCTTTTCGGTTATTTCAGAAATTGTCTGCACAGTACCTGCAATATCAAGACGCACAGGGTGGTTTTTGTACATTCCCTGTAACATATTAAAATAGCATCGCCATCCTGGATTATCGTCGTACATTCCTATTTCCTGACCGATTATACCCTGTTCTTTTTTTACATTCTCCTCTGTAAAATAAGGACTCTGAACAAAGCGTATTAAGGTTTCCAGATTTTTTTCATAATTATCTGTTGCCCAGAAATAATAATTTGTTAAATTAAAGGAAGTATAGGCATTTGCCGATGCTCCGTCTCTTGCAAAGGTTTCAAATATAACTTCGCCATTTTCCTGTTCAAAAACCTTATGTTCAAGAAAATGTGCAACTCCGTCCGGAACAGTTTCCATTTCATTTTCACCAATTGGTACAAAGGTATTATCTATAGAGCCAAAATGTGTGGAAAAACCTGCACAAAACTTCTTAAAGCCAGGTTTAGTTACCATATAAACCTTAAGTCCGGATGAATGTTCATAGAAAAAAACACTTTCATTTAAGTTTTCATAAACTGTATTTTTCATATGCTATTCCCCCTTTCCTGTAAGAAAATATACAGTATCAAGTTTCACATATTCAGCAATTTTTTTAATATCCTCTACAGAAACTTTTTTTATATTTTCAATTAATGCCTCAACATCTCCGCTTTCTCCTTCAAAAAGCCAGCTTGCAATAAGGTCTGCCTTTGTCCTTGGCTGGTCATCTAAAGATGTATAAATATTTACAAGATGAGCTTTTGCATTTTCCAATTCCTCATTTGAAATATTACCTTTTTGAATTTCCGAAAGTTGATTTAATACTTCTTCTTTTACAAGATTGTATTTGTCAATTTCTATACCGCTGCGAACAGTTATTACTCTTTTTCCGTAAAACAGTCTTGAGTTGGCATAATAACAAAGCGAAAGGCGTTCTCGTACATTTGTAAATAATTTCGATGTGGCAGTTCCGCCAAATATTGCATTAAAAACTATAGCCTCTGCTCTTGCAAGAGGAAAACCTCTTTCTATTTTAAATCCCATGGAAAGTTTGCCTTGGGTAACCTCCATAGGCTCTGTAACCTCTTTAACATTTTCTCTTATATCTGCAACTGTGCTTTTTGGAATATTTTCATTTGAGGATATTTCTTCAAATTCTTCTTTTGCAATATTTATATCCACATCACCGCAAACAGCCAGAACAATTTTACTATCATTTATAACATTATTATAATGCTCATATAAACTCTCTGCAGTAATTTTTCTGATTTCATCTATACTGCCTAAAACATCTGTTGCAAAGGGTTGTCCTTCAAACATAATCTCAGTAAGTCTTTTATCAGCATAATCACCCTTATTATTAATTAAAGCATCAATCTGCTTTATTCTGTTCTCTTTTTCAAGTTCTACAGTTGCACTATCAAATGAACCATTTATAACATAAGGATTAAAAAGAGCATTTTTCAAAAATTTTAATACCTGTACTGAAGTTTTTTCAGGAAGATATTTATCACATACAGAAGAAACAGATAAAACAAGTGTATGAGTGTCTGCAGTTTTCTTTACATAGGATGTATAAACTGTACCATACATATTATCAAGCTTAAGCTGTAATTTTCTGAATGTGGGATATTCCATAGTCGCTCGTCTTAAAACTGCAGATAATACTGCATTATAAGAAGCTTCTTTTTCGTTTAAAGGTCTGCATAGATAAATATTTGCCGACCATCTTTTAAATTTATCCGATTTTAAGGAGTATAAATCAACTCCGCCTTTTAATTTTATTTTTTGCATTTTATTTTTTTCCTTCTTCGTTTTCCTTAGTATCTCCTATCATATATTTTTTTATAACAGGATATGAAATAAGATGCCCAGCAAGGTTAAAAGCAGTAAAACCGATTACTATAAAAATTCCACCTGCTAAAACCCAATTATAAGCAAAAATAACTGTTGATATAAATGTATATATTACTAAAATTACAATATACAAAATTGAATTCAGTGCTGCACCGAAGGTAAGTAAAAATGCATTTTTAAACAGCTGTTTTATGCTTATTTTAAAGGTAACAAGCATTGTCCACATATATGTATGCATTACAGCATAAATAAGCAAAGCAAACACAACTATCGCAAAAGCAATAACAGCAAATGTTCCACCACCGTTATTCATTAAAGAAAAATAATAACATCCGCTGAACATAGCTATGGTAAGGACTATTATATCAATTACCGATACCACAAGACTTTGAGTGAAATTATTTTTTGTCTGAGCAAAATAATCACTTAACATAAACGAATTTTCCTGTCTTGCATAGTTACGAAGTACATAGTTATATCCGGCAGAAAATACACCGCCTCCAAAAAGCAACACCAGTAAAAAAGCAATAAGGCAAGCTGTAAAAAAGCTGATTGCTCCATAGAATTGCTCTACAGGCATACCATTTGATGCATCTGCCCATCTTTTCCAGTTTTCCTCAGGAATACTGCTTAAAAGAAGCGGTACAAAAAAACCTGAAGATACAAACCAGTATATTACAAGATTTACAACACTTGAAAAAGAATACAAAAGGTTTAAAGTTACATATTTCCAAAACTTTCTAATAAGTAATTCAAAATACAAAAATAACCCTTTTTTTTCTGACTCTTTTCCAATTATTTCTTGTTTTATGTCATCTCCGTATCGTTTAAAAATCCTCATTTTGCGTCTTTCCTTTACATTCCTACCAATAGATTTAAAATAATATTGTTTTTATAAAAATACTGTCCCAGCACCGATGCTGAAAGCTGATTTGAAATTTCCCGCGAGTTTGAGCCAAGAACAAAAAACAAAATTATCGCACCAAGTATGTAACATACGATTATTCCGTTAATTGCACCTACAGCCCCTCCTAAAATTCCGTTAAACTGTTTTAATACAGGAAGCTTTACAGCAAGAGTTATAACCTTGGATAAAAGCTTAATTACAATTATAACAGCTAATATAAAAAACACTGCACAAACTGCTTTAACTGTAATATTACTAAGGGAAACTGAAACATCATCTGTCAGCTGAGTAAGTGTGCCTTTAAATATTGCGGGTATGTCACCGTCACTTACATCAATATATGAACCAATCCATCCTGAAACATTTTCTTTAAACTGGTCTAATTTTTCTCCTGTTACAGAGTTGCTTTGCAAAAAATCATAAAATCTATCAAAAAATACCAGTGCAAGAATTCCTGATACCACATAAGAAAACAGTCCAAGAACAGCCTTTGCAAAACCTTTTTTAACTCCAAAGAAAATACATATTAAAAAAAGTGCAACAACAATAATATCAATTATCATAACAAGCTCCTGTTTTAATTTATTGAAAGAATTTCTGCAGTTGTTCCCGAAACAACAAAAGCCTTATCTCCCGACGGGAAAAGATACCCTTTACTAATATCACGACTTAGAGTATATATTTTTTTTATTTTAGCATTTTTTCCTACTGATAAAACTGCATTTGAACTTATAACATCAATTTTATTTCCGGCAACTTCAATGCCCTTAATATCCCCTTCTATCTGCGAAAATCCAAGCTGTTTACCATTTGAATTAACCGTATAAATCTTAGTGATTTTAGTTGCACTTGTAGAATCGCCTCTTAAAGTGAACACAAAAATATCATCACTTTTCGCATTATACATCAGCATTTCGCCGGGGTATTCGTATTTCCATAACTCTTTGCCGTTTTTATCCATTTTATAAGTATATTTGCCACCAACACAAATCAGATTATCACCTGACCATCTGATGTATGAAACTATATTAGAGTCTGTAACTTTGCCGCAATAAGGTTTGCCTTCGCTTGTAATATCAAACAGTGAAACTACACCCTTTGCCTCAGAGGAGGCAGATGTATCAATCTGTGTAACAGCCAAGGTTGTATTATCATTAGCAAGCTCGGCGGAAATCACATTATTATTAGCTGAGTTCCAGTAATATTTAAGTGTTCCTTTATCATCAAAAACTGCAACCTGTGCTTTATAACCTTTTGCTTTTAATATTGCCGTAACGTAGCCATTATTATTAATTGTAGCAGAGATGCACTTACTGCCAAAATCAATTTCGCTTTGAAGTTTTCCTTTTTTATTAAAAACTTTAGCATTATTTCGTGTAGTATCAATAGACAGAAGCATATCCTCGCACTTGCGTAATAAAGGAGAAGCTATAGATATATCATAATTCCATTTTAACTTTCCATGGTCATCATAAGCTTTTAGACCTTCTGTATCGCATACTACAATATATTTATCTATCATTATAAAATCAGAAATTCCCGTAGAGTTAAGCTCAATCTGACCCTGAAATTCCTTTTCATCAACTCTGGGAGCAGAATTCTGCCCGAAAAGTTCTAATCCGCCCTTTACAAGCAGAATAATACCAATAATAATTATAATAAGTATTAGCCTGTTTTTGCCTTTTTTCTTGTTATTTACAGGCATTTCATAGTTTTCATCCTTTATAGCTTCTGTTTCGATTTCCCTTGTTGCATCAGTTTCGGGAGTTTTATCTACTATTTTCTGCTGAGCTTCTTCCTCATTAATATCTTTATTTTCTAAATCGCTCAAACCGTTTCACCGCCTATATGTATTATTAGTGCAAGTCCCTTTTTAATAGAAATTTCTGCTGTATCATTTATAAAAGAATTACTTACACAATATGGATTATATTTGTATAAATCTCCATTATCAAGTGAATATTTAAGACCTTTATATGTAAGCCCTTTTACATCCTCAATTGCAAAAACAGAAAGGGTGTCCCCTATATTTCCAAAAATTTTCATACTTCCTTCATTTAAAAGATACAAGGTAGTTTTACCATCAATTATAACAAGCTGAATATTTTTGGATAAAGCATATTCCATCAGCTGAATATTTGCAACACTATGGTCAATTCTGTTTCCGCCAAGTCCTCCGAAAAGATAAACCGTGCTTACCTCTTTTCCAGAAAGATAATCAATGCAAAGCTGAGTATCCGTCTGGTCTTTTTCAACATTATACCTGATTATTTCTATTTCACCTTCACAAGAAGGGACAAGCTTTGTGGAATCAAAATCACCAATTACCGCATTTGGCACTATGCAAAGCTTATTGATTATTTCATATCCCTTATCTGCACATACTAAAAAATCTGTTTTTTTTATATATTCAATTAATTTTTCAGTATCAGTAATACTTCCCCCTGCCACAATCAGACCATTACTTTTCATAAGATTTCATAGCCTTTATAACTTCTGAGGGATTTTCTGCACCAAACACTGCTGAGCCTGCAACAAGAACATTCGCTCCTGCTTTTATAATTGCCTCGGCATTTGCAGGACCAACTCCTCCGTCAATTTCAATATCAAAATCTTTTCCCATTTTTTCTCTTATGTAGGTTACTTTTTCTAAAACCTCAGGCATAAACTTCTGTCCGCCAAATCCAGGATAAACTGACATTACAAGTACCATTTCTACTTTATCATAATACTCTTCAAATTCCTTAACATCAGTATCTGGTTTAATTACAATACCTGCCTTAATGTTATGAGAATGAATTTTATTAATACAATCATCCAAATTGCTTTTAGCTTCAACGTGAAAAGTAATTATATCTGCTCCTGCCTTTGCAAAGGGATCAATATAATCAATCGGGTTTTCCATCATAAGATGCACATCGTAAACCATTTTTGAATGCTTTCTTATTGATTCAATAACGCATGGCCCAAAAGAAAGATTAGGCACAAAGTGAGCGTCCATAATATCAAGATGAAGGTATTCTGCTCCTGCATTTTCTACCATTTTAATCTGAGATTCTAAATTTGCTATATCAGCAGCAAGAAGTGAGGGTGCAATTTTAATCATAATTTTTCCGCCTTTTTAATATTTCTTAGTATTTTTAATTTTGTTATAAAACTCTGTGTAGCTGTTATATCTTTCCATAGAGATTTCCCCTTTATATACAGCTTCTTTTACAGGACAATCCGGCTCGCTTATATGTGAACATCCCACAAATCTGCAAAACCCAATATGCCTTTTAATCTCCGGGAAAAGTGTTTCCAGTTCTTCTTTTTCCGTATCATAAATTTCAAGGGAACTAAAACCCGGAGTATCTGCTATATAACCGTCACAGCAAGGAAAAAGCTCTACCCCGGTAGTAGTATTTTTACCTCTTTTATTTTTAGCACTTATTTCACCGGTAACAAGAAAATCTTCACCTAAAAAATTGTTTAATAGTGTAGATTTACCCACACCGGAACAGCCTGCAACAGCTGTAATTTTATTAGAAAGTTCCTCCCTTAATTCCCTTTTTAAAGCATCCTTGTCATTTACAGAAGTAATAATAACTTTGTAGCCAGCCTTTTCATAAATACTTCTGTATTTTTCAATTTCCTCATCAGCTCCGATGTCTGCTTTTGTAATAATTATAATAGGCTTAATATTATTTTTCTCTGCAAGCACTGTAAGCTTATCAATAACATTCAAAAGGGGACTGGGATTTGCTGCTGCAAAACAAACAAGAAGATTATCAATATTTGCAAGTTTAGGTCGTATTAAAGAATTTTTACGAGGTAAAATTTCCGTAATTAGACCCTTTCCCTGTTCCGTTTTTTCCACAATGCAGTTATCTCCAGCAATAGGAGTAAATTGCCCGCGACGCATTTTACCAAGCGGTCTGCATTCCAAAATTTCGTCACCGCATTTTACAGTATAAATTCCGCTGTTAACTTTTATTATCATTCCCATAAATTATAAACCTTCGTATGGATTATCTGTTGGAGGTGGTGTGGGTTTATCAACTGTACCCGTATTTCCCTGATTTCCATTTCCACTGTTAGGCTCTGGAGGGTTGTTACCTTCGTCTTCCTGGTTTGAAGGATTATCATTTCCTTCATCCGGTTTATTTTCATCTTCATTTTCATCAGGAATTTCTTCTTCACCAAGACTTACATATAAAATAACCTTTTCATTTTTTGTAAGAAGACCACCTTCGGAAGGTATAGTTTTAATAATAAGACCTTTTTCGTATTTTGAAGAATTTCTTTCTTTTATCTCTACATCATATCCAAGTCCCAAAAGCTTATATTCAACATCAAATCCGTCCTGGCCAATATAATTTTCCATTTTTTCGCCCTTCTCGGCACTTACCTTTAAAACTATTTCTATAGGCATATCTTCCTCAGAGAATTTTGTACCCTCTTTTGGTTGCTGGTCAAAAATTATACCTGTATCATAAGTATCATTTTCTTCCTCCTGAATAAGGAAAATATACTTATCACCTTTTTCATACATTTCCTGTACCTGTTCATAGTTTTTACCTATAAACTTTTCAACTCTGTCTGATGTTCCTCCTGTAAATAAACCTTGAGTTACTGCTACAATAAGTGCAATAACAATTATTATTCCGCCAATGGCAACACCGAGAGCTGTAGATGTTCTATCTCTTTTCTTCTTTTGTTTACCAGATTTTTTCTCTGTATTTTCCTGCTGTTCAATTACAATAGGAATTTCTGTTGTAATCTGGTTATCCTCATCACTTTCAGAAATTTTGCTGAAAATATCATCACCATAGGTTTTAGCAGTTGTAACAGCATTTTTTATTGCTTCACACATCTCAGAAGCGTTATTATATCTTTCCTCAGGCTTTTTCGCAAGAGCTCTCATAACAACCGCATTTACTGAATATGGTATATTATCGTTCATTCGTTTTGGCTCTATTGGCATTTGCTCTACCTGCATTTTTGCCACGTTAAAGGGATTATCTGCATCAAAGGGCACCCTGCCTGTTAGCATTTCATAAAAAACTACACCAATCGAATATATATCTGATTTAAAGGTGGAAGATGCTCCTCTTGCCTGCTCAGGTGAGAAATAATGAACAGAACCTATTATGCTTCCTCCTCTAACTATTGTGGAACTGGAAACTGCTCTTGCAATACCAAAGTCAGTAACCTTTACCACGCCTTCGGAATTTATCATAATATTATGAGGTTTAATATCACGATGCACAATATTGTTTTTATGTGCAGTTTCAATGGCAGAGCATATTCCTGTAGCAATTTTACAAGCCTCTTCCCAAGAAAGTGCACCTTTACTTGTGATATATTTTTTAAGTGTATATCCCTCTACATATTCCATTACAAAATAATATGTACCTTCATCTTCCCCTGAATCAAAAACTGAAACTACATTGGGATGTATAAGACTTGCTGCTGCCAAAGCCTCGCTTTTAAACTTTTCAACAAATTCCTTATCATCTTTAAGCTCGTCACGAAGCACTTTAATTGCAACATATCTGTTAAGCTGGCGACATTTTGCTTTATAAACTCTTGCCATACCGCCACTTCCTATAAGTTCCTCTATTTCATATCTTCCGCCAAGAACACGTCCGATCATTGAATCCATATTTATACCCTCCATACTAATCTATTCTGATAACAATAGCAGTTACATCGTCTGTTGCCCCATTTTTTACTGCAAGTCTGCATAACATTTCTGCAGCCTGAGGCGGGATATATTCATAACAGCAGGCTATCATTTCCTCTTCCGACACAGCACCCGAAACTCCGTCGCTGCACAAAAGAATAATTTCATCTTTACCCATTGTTACTTCACAAATATTTGGCTCTACACTCTCAGCTACCCCTACCGCTTTTGTAATAATATTTTTTAGAGGATGCTTATTTGCTTCTGCCAAAGTGATTTTTCCATCACTTATAAGTTCCTGAACATAAGAGTGGTCAATAGTAATTTGCTTTGCAACCATTCTGTTAATTCCGTAAGCTCGGCTATCCCCTACATTTACAATTGTTGCATTTTCACCCTTTACAAGTGCCATAACAACCGTTGTACCCATACCTTCCAGGGATTTATCGCATTTACTCATATCAAAAATAGAATTATTTGCTTCTGTAATAGCGGATTTAATAGTCTTTTCATCAAACTTTTTAATTTTACTTAAAATTTCAATGGCATTTTTGCTGGCTACATCTCCAGCATTATGACCGCCCATTCCATCGGCTACAATACACAGACTTTTTTTACCCTCTTGCTTCACATAAAAGCTGTCCTGATTTACTCTGTGTTTTGTGCCCATCATACTATAGCTTCCGATTTTCAATTTTATCACCTACTGTTTTTCAGATTTTTGATTTTTTCTTCTCAGCTGACCGCAGGATGCACTTATATCACTGCCCAGCTCACGTCTTACAGTAACTGTAAGACCTTTACGCTTTAAATTTTCCTGAAATACATATATTGATTTTTCACTGCTTCTTTTAAGAGTGCTTTCTTTTACTGAATTAATTGGAATTAAATTTATATGACAAAGCATCCCTTTTAATAGTCTGGCAAGCTTTTCCGCTACTATCGGAGTATCATTGACGCCTTCAATCATAGCATATTCAAAGCTTATTCTTCTTCCTGTTTTTGAAATATAATGTTTACAAGCTGTGATCAGCTCATTTATATCATAAGCACGGTTTATAGGCATAATCTCATTTCTTGTTTCATTTTCTGCACTGTGAAGAGATATTGAAAGAGTTATAGGAAAATTTTCCTCTGCCAGCTTATATATACCCGGCACCACACCGCAGGTAGAAAGTGAAATATGTCGGTAACCAATGTTAATTCCTTTAGGATTACCTACATTTTTTAAAAAGGTAATTACATTATCATAATTATCAAGAGGCTCACCAATACCCATAAGAACAATATTTGAAATCTTTTTACCGGTAACTTTTCCTGCAAAAATCACCTGATCTAATATTTCTCCTGCTGATAAATCTCGTATTTTTCCGCCGATAGTAGAAGCACAGAATTTACATCCCATCCGGCATCCTACCTGAGTGGAAATACATACGCTGTTCCCGTGTTTGTAACTCATTACAACACTTTCTATGGTTTCACCTTCATAAAGCTCCCATAGGATTTTTACAGTTCCGTCATTTGAAATAAGCTTATCTGAAAGTTTAAGTCCTCCAAGGGTAGATATTTTTTTAAGCTTTTCTCTTAAATCTTTGGAAATATCAGTCATTTCCTCAAAGCTTTCCACGCCTCTGTGAAGCCAGCTGTATATTTGTCCCGCACGATAAGGCTTTTCGCCCTGCTGTGCAAGAAAATCTTCCAACTGCTCATATGTAAAGTCTTTAAGATTTACCAAAGCTACCCTTCCTTTCAGTTCTTTTTCAGCTTACAAATAAAAAACCCATCCATACCATATTCTCCCGGAAGTATTTGCAAGCATCCCTTCTTTGTGCATTTAAACCTTTTTCCATTAAAATAATCTGTTATATCTATAATTTCAAAATTTTGATGTTTGTTTAAAAACTTTTCAATATTTAAAATATTTTCTTCTTTATTTAATGTGCAGGTGGAGTACACCATCTCTCCCCCTTTTTTTAAGTATTTACCTGCATTTTCTAAAATGGCGTACTGAATTTCAGGAAGATTCCCTTCTCCCATGGAAATTCCAAGCTCAGGTTTTTTCCGTAAAATTCCAAGTCCTGAACAAGGGCAGTCTGCCATAATCTTGTCCGCAGTTTCTAAATACTTTTTATTGTATATTGTGGTATCTTCCTTCTTTGGTGTAATTATATCAATACCAAGTCTTTTTGCTGTATCATTTATAATTTTTATCTTATGGTCATATAAATCAAAAGCAGTAATTTGTCCCTGATTTTCCATAAGCTGTGCCATATAGGTGGTTTTTCCGCCAGGTGCAGCACACATATCAATTACAATATCTCCTTTACTTGGAGATAAAACATATGCAGAAAGTGCAGAGGCTTCATCCTGAGGATAAAATAATCCTTCCTTAAATGCCTTATCCTCTCTCACATCAAGCCCTCCTGATAATCTCAGACAATCAGGACAAATGCAGGTTTGTTCAGCCTTAATTCCAATATTTTCAAAATATGAAATTAAATTTTCTTTAGTTATTTTTAAAGTATTTACTCTTACTGTAGTCTGAGGAATTTCCCTGCATGAAGATATTATATATTCAGCATAATCGCCGTATTGTTTCATTATCATACTGCAAATATATTTTGGAATTGAATATTTTATGCTGTAATAATATGCAGTATTTTCAGGAATATCTGATAAATCAAGACCCTTTTTAAAAGCATTTCTCAGTACTCCGTTTACAAAACCCATAGCTGAGGTTTTTCCAAAGCTTTTAGCTAAATTCACACTTTCATTTATTATTGCATAATCAGGAACGCTGTCCATATATAGTTTTTGATATACTGCTGATTCAAGAATACAAAGCACTTCAATATCCAGCTTTTCAAGTGGTTTTGAAACATACTTTGATAAAATAAAATCTGCCTGAATTTTATAACTGACTGTTCCGTAAACAAGACGTGTTATAAAAGCCTTTTCTCTTTTGTCAAATCCTTCAAGACCTGATGCAGTTTCAAGGTTAGAATAAGCACCATCACGGAATATTCGCACTAAAATTTCTACTGCTTTTTTTCTCAGCTTCATTTTATCTCCTAAATAAGGCTTCCTTCCTCCATTTTATTGCCACGAAGAAAATCCTGTATATTCATTCTCTTTTTGCCCTGAAGTTGCAACTCATAAACAACAAGCTGACCTTTACCCGTTTGAATTATCAGCTCTTTATCAGCTTTTATTATTGTACCTGCAGGCTTATTGCTGTCAGCATCTATTGCCTCTGCTTCATAAACCTTGATAATACCCTTTTCGGTTTCAAAATACGCACATGGCCATGGGTACATCCCATATACAAGATTTTGCAGGCATATTGCAGACTTTGAAAAGTCCATTTTTGCCATATCCTTTGAAAGCATAGGTGCATGGGTAGCTTTTTCATTTTCTTGCTTCACAGGAATTATGCTGCCAAGTTTTTCAATGGTTTCTATAAGTAAATCAGCACCTATATCCGCCATTCTGTCCATAAGATTTCCGCTTGTTTCCTTTGGAAGAATATCAAATTCTTTTTGTAACAATATATCTCCTGTGTCCATACCCTTATCCATATACATAGTCGTTACCCCTGTAGTTTTGTCACCATTTATAACCGACCACTGAACAGGAGCACTGCCTCTGTATTTTGGAAGAAGTGAACCATGAACATTTATACAACCATATTTGGGATAATTCAATATATATTCGGGAAGTAATTTCCCATATGCAACAACAACAATAAGCTGCGGCTGATGTTCCTGTAAAACAGGTAATAATGCACCATCTTTTAAGGTGTCAGGCTGATACACAGGAATATTTTTTTCAAGAGCATATTCTTTTACAGGAGGCATCACCATTTCCATTTTTCTTCCTCTGGGTTTATCCTGCTGAGATACTACTCCGCACACATCATATCCGCTTTCTACCAGCTTTCTAAGATTTGTTTTTGCAAAATCGGGAGTTCCCATAAACAATATTTTCATAATATATTTTTTCCTTATTCATTATCTGCTAAATTATCAGCAATTTCCACATAAAGCTTGCCGTCAAGATGGTCAAGCTCATGGCAGACACATCTTGCAAAAAGCCCCTCAACAGTTTTATCATACTTATTGCCGTTTCTATCATAAGCTTCAAAGGTAACTAACATAGGCCTTTCCACATCTCCATGTTTACCAGGAACACTAAGGCAACCTTCTGTTCCATACTGAGAGCCTTCACAGGAAATGATTTTAGGATTAATCAGTTCAAAATATCCTTCGCCCACATCAATTACAACTACTCTGCGAAGAATACCTACCTGAGGTGCTGCAAGACCTACTCCATCGCTATCACGCATTGTTTCTTGCATATCATCAAGAAGTGCAAATAGCCTATCATCAAACTTTGTAACTTCATGGCATTTTTTTGAAAGGAGTTCATCTCCTATTGTAATTATTTTTCTGACTGACATTTTTTCTCCTTAAATACTGCAATCGGGATATATATCAAGCCCGAAAGAGCCTTTATTTGTTATATGTTCATTATAAAGTATTTCTAAAATATCATAAATTTTATCATCTGTTTTTGTTTTTATTATTATTTTATATCTATATACATTTTTAGCTTTAAAAACACCCATGGGAGTAACACCAAAAAATGCAAGACATAATCCCTGCTCTTTATCCAGAAATTCTTTTAAACGCTTTTCAACTTTCTGTGCATAAATGGCTGTATTTTGCTCATCTTTACCTGAAATCATAATTGAGGTAATAGACGCAAAAGGCGGATATTCCATCATCTTGCGTGATTGTATTTCATCCTGATAAAACGAAATATAGTCGTTTTTTTGGGCAAATCTTATTACCTTGTTTTTAGGTTCATATGTTTGAACAACAGCTCTGCCCTTAACGCAACCTCTGCCTGCTCTTCCGCAAACCTGAACAATCTGGGAAAAAGCACGTTCTGATGCCAGAAAATCTCCTGTATTCAAAAGTGTATCTGCAGATAAAACAACACTTAAAGTAACACAAGGAAAATCATGTCCTTTTGTTATCATCTGTGTTCCAAGCAGTACATCACATTTTTCTTTAGTAAAGTTTGTAAGCAGACTTTCGTGAGAAAATTTATGGGAAGTTGTATCTGCATCCATACGCACATATGTAACGTCTGGAAAATTATTAACAAGTTCTTCCTCAGCTTTTTGTGTTCCTGAGCCAAAATATTTAATGTATTTACTGCCACACTGGGGACAAACTGCAGGATTTTCCTGACTGTAATTGCATATATGGCATCTTAATTTGCTGTCTTTTGCGTGATATTTCAAACTTACTGAGCAGTTAGGGCATTTTGCTACGTACCCGCAGCTTCGGCAGGATACAAAAGTAGAGTACCCTCTACGGTTAAGAAAAACAATTGACTGTTCTTTTTTTTGTATGTTTTTATTAAGCTCCCTTATAGCGTCCCTGCTATATACGCTCCTGTTACCTTCGGCAAGTTCCTTTGCCATATCAGCAATAATAACATCAGGCATCTGCATATTATTGTATCTGCTTTTTAATTCCAACAAATTCATATTACCTTTTTTTGCACAATAATAATCCACTACTCTCGGAGTAGCAGATGCTAAAACTATAGGGCAGTTATTTTGCATCGCCCTGTATATCCCAACTTTTCTTGCATCATATCTGGGAGTGTTTTCTGATTTATAGGTGTTTTCGTGTTCCTCATCAATTACAATAAGTCCCACATTTTCAAAAGGTGCAAAAACAGCTGACCTTGCACCAAGAGCAACTTTTACTTTTCCATCCTTAATACGCTTCCACTCATCAAACCTTTCCCCTAAAGAAAGACCGCTGTGCAGCACTGCAATATTATTTCCAAACCTTTTAGCAAACCTGCTGGTCATCTGAGGGGTCAGAGAAATCTCAGGCACCAAAATTATGGCGTTTTTACCTTTTGATAAGCAATAATCCACTGCCTGAAGAAAAACTTCTGTTTTTCCACTTCCTGTAACACCAAACAAAAGATGCTTTGAGGTTTCATTTTGGTCTATTGCAACTTTTAAAGCATCAATTGCCTGTTTCTGCTCCTTTGTGGGAGGAAAATTATCTTCCTTTTCACTTACAGAAAAATCTCTTGTTCTGGAAACTTCCGCATCTTCTATGCGAACAATTCCCTTTTTCTGCAAAGCATAAACAGCACTGCTGCTTACTCCTGCATAATCTGTAAGCTCACTTAGAAGCATACTGTCGTAGCTTTTCAGCATATTTACAGCTTTCTTCATAGCAGGACCAAGCGGTATAGAGTCGTCAACAAGGTTTAAAAAAACTTTTTTGCGAATTTTCTCTTTAACTCCGCCTACAGCTTTTTCTGTTATCTTAATTGCTCCCATTTTCACAAGTGCTTTTATTACCGAAACAGATTTTACATTACAGCTTTCCATAAGTTTTTTCTGTTCAGCAACCCCGCCTGCACCTTTAAGATTATCTATCAGCTTTTGCTGTAGTGGTGTAAGCTTTTTATCAGGAACATCTCCCAAAGATACCATAACCTCATACTTAAAGTTTACAGAAGGGGGTAACATAAGCCGAAGTGCATCAGACATTGAACAAAGACACGTTTTTCGTATATATCTTGCAAGCATGATTGCCTGTAAGGAAATTAGTGGCTCTTTATCTATAACCTTCTTTATAGATTTTAAATTTTCATATGGTGAGGAAGAAACAAACTGCAAAAAGTACCCGATACCTGTGCGATTTGCATTTCCAAAGGGAATCTGCACTCTCATACCAGGAACGAGAAAAACATCATCAGGAACAGTATAGTGAAAAACCCTGTCAAGACTTTTCACTTCACTGCTGACAATTATTTCAGCAATTCTCATACATTTCCTCTCCTTAAAAAGTAATTATTCCTCGTCGTCAGCTTCAGTAAAATTTATAATTTCTACGGGTTTGCTCTCTTCATTGTGTATATCTTTTGTATCAGCCTTCATTTCTTCAATAGTCTTGCGATATGCAACAATTTCATCCCCGTAAAGCTCATCAATCGCTTTATGAATTGGTTTAATTGTTTCTTTACCTGACTTATATTTATCACTGATACGAGATTCAAAAGTAGCAGGCTCTTTTTCCTTTACCTTCTCTTCACTGCTTGCAATAACTCTTGCTCTTTTAGCAATAGCAAGCACAAGACTGTATCTGTTACCCAGCTCTTTTCCTGTTTCAGGACCAAGCTCTGTTGAGATTTTTTCTACTAAGTTGTTAATGGGTGGTTTAAGCATTATTTACATACCTCCAAAATAAATTCATTGTTTCTTATTGTTTTCAGCTTTTCAGCATTTTTTATTATTTCAAAGCGTTTTACCGCTTCTTCTACTTGGTCATTAACTATAATATAATCATAGTTGTGTATAAGGGCAAGCTCATTTTCCGCAATTTCCATTCGCCTGTCTATAATATCCTGCGGTTCAGTACCTCTGCCCTCAATCCTTTTTCTAAGGATTTCCTTGGAGGGCGGTGCAATAAACACAAGAACAGCCTCAGGAACTTTTTCCTTAATCTGCATAGCACCTTTTACTTCAATTTCCAAAATAACATTTTGACCTGCATCTAACTTTTTCATAACAGCTGCAACAGGTGTCCCGTAATAATTTCCGCAAAATTCTGCATATTCCAAAAAGCCCTCATCATCTTTCATTTTGAAAAACTGGTCTTTTGATATGAAAAAGTATTCTCTGCCATCTTCTTCTCCTGGTCTTGGACTGCGTGTGGTGGCAGAAATAGAAAAAGACGTATCCGCGTTTCTCTTTAAGAACTCCTTGCATACAGTACCTTTTCCTGTTCCTGCAGGACCTGAAAGAACAATTAAAATTCCTTTATTATTCATCATCTTCATTAGCTCCTAATATAGCGTCTTTACCTGAGGCTCTGTGACCTACAGTTTCAGGCTGAATTGCAGATAAAATAATATGGTCACTGTCTGTTATAAGTACTGCTCTTGTTCTTCTTCCGTATGTTGCATCAATTAACATACCCCCATCTCTTGCTTCCTGAATCATTCTCTTTATTGGAGCAGACTCAGGACTAACAATGGCTACAAGTCTGTCAGAGGAAACCATATTACCAAAACCAATGTTTATAAGCTTCATAAATTACACTTCCTAATTTTAAATTTATTCAATATTCTGTATTTGTTCTCTGATTTTTTCAATTTCCGCTTTTATTTCTACTACCATTTTTGCAACGGTAATATCATTACACTTTGAACCGATAGTATTGGTTTCTCTGTTCATTTCCTGAATTAAAAAGTCCATTCTTCTACCTACTGGCTGTTCAGACTCAATCATACTGTAAAATTCTTTTAAGTGGGATTTAAGCCTGTCTGTTTCCTCGTCTGTGGAAACCTTGTCCGCAAATATAGCAACCTCAGTAAGAATGCGGGACTCGTCAATATTTTTATCATCCAGCACTTCTCTGATTTTACCAAGTAATCTTTCACGATACTCTTTTACAATTTCAGGCATTCTTTCTGTAATTTTATCCACAATAAGGGCTATGTAATCAGCTCTTGCCTTAAGCACACCTGAAATTGTATTTCCCTCACGCTCTCTCATTTCAACATACTGTTGTCCTGCAAGAGTTAAAATACGTTTTATATCCTCCCAGATTTTTTCTTTATCTTCTTCCCCTTTGTCAATAGTGAGAATATCAGGAACACGAGCAAGCTGTCCCGCATTAAGCTCAAACGGCACTCCTGTTTCTTCGCTTAAAGCCCTAACTGCCTCCACATATTTTTTAGCAAGCTGAGTGTCAGCAATAACAACCTTGCTGTCATCATTATACTGCTCTATTGTAACAAAAACATCAATTTTTCCGCGAGTAGTATATTTTGCAATTTCTCCTCTGATATTTTCCTCCATAAAGGCATATGCTCTGGGAAGTTTTATGTTTACATCGTTATACCTGTTGTTAACAGATTTTATTTCCACAACAATCTTATGAGAAGCTGTAAGCTCCTCTCCCCGACCATATCCAGTCATACTTTTTAACATATGTAAAACTCCGTTCTATCGTTTATTTTTCATTATTATAACTATTCTATAATATTATACCAAAAAAGACCCCTAATGTCAAACATTTTCCAAAAAAAATACAGTATTTTTTACAAAAAAAACAGGGCAGAAAATGCCCTGTTTAAAACCTTGATATTCATACTTTTTTATAGTTCAAAAAAGTTTACCTGAGCTGTTTCAGGAATACCCTTTAGATACCCTTTTTCCTTCATAAGGGATATTAAAGTTTTTGACACTTTTGTACGTTGGCGAAAATCGTCAATTGTAGTAAATTCACCATTTTTTCTGGCTTCTACCACACTTTCTGCCGCGTTATCTCCAAGACCTGCAATGGAATTAAGAGGCAATAAAATACCATTTTCCTTTGGTAAAAATTTCTTTGCATCCGACTCATAAATATCAATGGGTAAAAATTCTATACCTCTTGAATACATTTCATTACAAAGTTCCAGAATTGTTACCATATCCTTTTCTTTTACCGAAGCATCCTCTTTTTCTCTGAAAGCAAACAGATTTTCCTTTACTTTTTCTTTGCCCACAGCCATATAATCAGCATCAAAAGCATCCGCTCTGACTGTAAAATATGCAGAATAATATTCTTTTGGATAATATACTTTAAAATATGCTACTCTGAAAGCCATCATAACATACGCTACGGCATGAGCTTTTGGGAAAAGATATTTGATTTTTTTGCAGGAGTCAATATACCACTGAGGAACTTTGTTTTCCTGCATAAGCTGTTCATCCTCAGAAGAAAGTCCTTTACCTTTTCTTACCTTTTCCATAATAGTAAAGGATTCCTTTTTAGGACAACCTGCATAAATAAGATAAGTCATAATATCGTCACGGGTACATATACATTCCTTTAAGGTTGCAATTCCGTTTACAACTAAATCCTGTGCATTGTTAAGCCATACATCTGTTCCGTGGGAAAGTCCCGAAATTCGCACAAGTTCCGCAAAAGTGGTAGGCTTTGTATCTACCAGCATTTTACGCACAAAAGGAGTGCCGAATTCAGAGATTCCATATGTTCCTGTGGGGCTGAAAATTTCCTCAGAAGTTACCCCCAAAGCCTTTGGACTATCAAAAAGAGTCATTACATTTTTTTCACCGATTTTAATTGTTTTGGAGTCAAGTCCTGTCATATCTTCCAGCATTCTTATAACTGTTGGGTCATCATGTCCTAAAATATCAAGTTTTAAAAGCTTACCTGATATTGAATGATAGTCAAAATGAGTAGTTATAATATCGCTGTCAGGGTCATCAGCAGGATGCTGAATAGGGCAAAAATTATGTATATCATTATCTCTGGGAACAACCATAATTCCGCCAGGATGCTGACCTGAAGTTCGTTTTACTCCGGTACAGCCTTTTGCAAGACGTTCCATTTCACAATTTGTAGCAGTAAGTCCACGCTCTTCAAAATATTTTTTTACATATCCGTAGGCGGTTTTATCAGCAACTGTGCCGATTGTTCCTGCTCTGAATACAAAACCCTCCCCAAACAGAACCTCTGTGTATTTATGAGCATTTGGCTGATAATCGCCCGAAAAATTAAGGTCAATATCAGGTTCTTTATCTCCTTCAAACCCAAGAAATGTTTCAAATGGGATGTCATGCCCGTCTCCATACATAGGTTCGCCGCACTTAGGGCAGTTTTTATCAGGTAAATCCCAGCCTGATGGCTGAGAGCCATCTGTTATAAATTCACTGTATTTACACTTTTTACATATATAGTGAGGCTGAAGTGCGTTAACTTCAGTAATTCCAGCTAAAAATGCTATAAACGAAGACCCTACCGAGCCTCTTGAGCCTACAAGATATCCGTCAGCATTGGATTTCCATACAAGATTTTTTGCAATTATATACATAACGGAAAATCCGTATTTGATAATAGAGTTAAGCTCCCTGTCCATACGGCTTTGTACAATTTCAGGAAGAGGGTCACCATATATGGAAATCGCCTTTTCCTTTGTAATGGAAATAAGCTCCTCTTCTGCACCCTGTATTTTAGGTGGAGAGGGTTCTTTAGGTAAAAGAGGTATATCATCAATAGAATCCGCTATAGCGTTTGGAACTTCTATTACCACTTCTCTTGCCTTTTCCTCGCCTAAATACTCAAACTCCGCAAGCATTTCCTCTGTTGTTCTGAAATACAAGGGTGGTTGCTCATCTGCATCTTCAAATCCTTTAGCAGCCATTAAAATTCGTCTGTAAACCTCATCCTGAGCATTTATAAAATGTACATCACAGGTTGCTGCAACAGGTTTATTAAGCTTTTGTCCAAGTGCCACTATTTTTCTGTTATAATCCCTTAAGCCTTCTTCGCTTGTTACATACCCTTCTCTTAAAAGAAACTCGTTGTTACCTATAGGCTGAATTTCAAGATAATCATAATACTCTGCTATTTTTTCTGTAACACTCTCTCTTTCCCCCATTAAAATAGCGTTAAATAGTTCTCCTGATTCACATGCAGAGCCTACAATTATACCATCTCTGTATTTATCAAGAAGCTCTCTTGGTATTACAGGATGTTTATTAAAATGTTTAAGATTAGATTCTGATATTATACGATATAAATTTACCAGACCCGTTTTGTTTTTTGCAAGAAGAATTATATGATAATCTCTTCTTCTTGCAGGATTAAGATGCGCAAGACCTGTGTTAAAATCAAGCAGATTTGTAACCTGATGCTTTTTAAGAAGGTCCAAACATCTTTTCATTATTTCAGCAGTTGCTTCTGCATCATCAACTGCCCTGTGGTGATTCATAAGCTCAATATTAAGATGCTTAACCATTGCAGCCAGACCGTGTGTTTTTCGCTCGTTATAAAGTGCTCTGCAAAGATTAAGAGAATCAATATACGAAGGATTAAACTCAAGTCCGCATTTCCCTGCATTTACCCTTATAAATCCCACATCAAAGGTGGCATTATGTGCAACAAGTACACAATCTTTGCAAAAGTCCAGAAACTTCGGTAATACATCTTCAATTAAAGGTGCATTTTCCACATCCGAGTCTTTTATTGAAGTAAGCTCTGTAGTAGTAGCAGAAAGCTTTATCATTGGATTTACAAAGGTAGAAAACCTATCAATAATATTTCCTTTTTCAAGCTTTACCGCACCTATTTCTATTATTTTATCTTCCTGACAATGAAGCCCCGTTGTTTCAATATCAAAAACAACAAATTTACCTTCAATATCATAATCAAGAGGATTATACATAATACGCATCTTATCCCCTTGTAAATAGCCTTCCATACCATAAAGGATTTTTATATCATCCTTGCCTTTTGCTTTATAAGCATCAGGAAATGCCTGTGCAACTCCGTGGTCAGTAATGGCAACTGCCTTATGTCCCCATTTCTTGGCAAGCTTAACAAGGTCGCCCGCATTACCGATAGCGTCCATAGCCGACATCTGTGTATGCATATGCAGTTCTACACGTTTTTCCTCCGCATTATCCATACGCTCTTCTTTTTCAAGCTGCATTATGCTTTTACACATAAGGGTAAGCTCATGTGTAAAATCGTCATATTCAATTTTACCGCTTACCATAAGACGTATGCCGTCTTTAAGAGAATCCTTAAGATTTACAAGCTTTTCCTGCTGTTTTTGTTTTTTCTTTTCGTCTTTTTCGTCGGATTTTGCACCCTCGAACATTTTAACCTTTATGGAGCTTGTATAATCAGTTATATTAAAAGAAACAATCGTTTTGCCAGATTTTATTTCTTTATACTCAATTCCCCAAATATCTCCTGCTATAACAATATCGTTATATGGTCCCCGAATATTTCTTAAAGGAATAATGTCAGGATTTGTAATTTTTTTACCCCGTATCAGCTTTTCTGTTGTTATCTCACCTTCAGTTATAGCAGTTGACTGAACTTCATTAGCCAGCTCCTGTTCCTCTTTCAATTTTTGTTTTTCCAGATATTTTGTAACCTCTTTTGAGGCTTCATCTAATGCCTTCTGTTTTTGCTCTGTAAACTTCTGATATTCCTTTTCGTCATACTCCCCTGAAATAGTAATTTTATATCTTTTACCCGTTTCTTCATACATAAAATCAGATAACATTCTGTCACAGCGGAATTTATTTATTAAATTATCCATACCGAATTTTGTGGAAATAGTAATCTCATCATTATTCAGCTTCCATACAGACTCCATTAATACAAGCTTTAATATAGATTTAACTTCGGTTTCTGCTCTATATTCAAGATGAGACGCATAAACAGGAAGATTACTGTGGTTAATTTCAATTTCCTTATAATCAAAAGAAATGATAACTCTCTGGGCCGAGTATTCATTTTGAAATTCTTTAATTATAACCTCCGTTTGCTTGTAATCCAGTATGTAAGGAGGTTTTATAAAAACATTTATACTTCTGTCATTTAAATTAACTTTAATATCAGAAACTAATATTTCTTCAAAAAAAATCATATGACAGTCCGAAAAAAAATTCGACAGCTTTTTCATAAATTACCCTCCCTTTTCTCTAAATTAAAACTAATATATAGTTTATCATTTTATAAACTTTTTGTCAATAAGAAAAGGCAGAGTATAAACTCTGCCTTAACCTAAAAATTTCATAGGGTCAATAAAATCCCCTTTTTCAATTATTTCAAAATGCAAATGGGTTTCAGAAGATTCGCCTGTAATTTTTCCTTCTAAATTACCTATTGTATCTCCTTTTTTTACTACCGTTCCCGTAAGTTCCATACTTTCACTGAAAAGCCCCATATATACAGAATTAAAATCTCCATGGTCAATTTTAATTACTCCACCGCATACAGGGTCAATATAGGCTTCTACTATAGTTCCGTCGGCAATAGCACGAATTTTACTGCCTTCTTTACCAGAAATATCCACTCCAGTATGGCTTCGCCAATCCCCATAAACCTCTGAATATTCCAGTTTTCCCCCAAAGGCTTTTTTAAATTTTCCGTTTTCTATGGGTATTACAGCTTTTCCCGGAGCAGCGGCAGTTTCTACATCAGGAATTTCAGGGGTTTCTTCCCTTTCCTGAGAAGGTGGGACATTGTTATTTGTAACATTATCACTATTATTGGAGATATGAGTTTCACCTAAAATCGGCTTATCAGGTGTTACCGCCTTGTTTTTATCCTCTTCATTCTCTTTTTTAGGTTTATTTTCTGTATATTCTTCCTGATTTTTATATAACTCATCAAGCTTATAAGTAATAGAATTATCCTGTTTTTTTAAATTAACATTATCATTGCTTTTGGCAAGGTACGCAATTAAGAAGGTAGCGGAAAACATAAGTAAGCAAAAGGAAATAAACACTGCCTTGCCTCCGCCTTTTTTTCTTCTGCCAACGTAATCTCTGCTCATATTCCTGACCTCTTCCTTTCTTTAAATGCTTAAATAAAGTTTGGTCAGAAATTTCAAAAATTATACCTTAACTTAAAAATTTCTTTCTATAATTAAGTGGTGAATAACCTGTTTCTTTTTTAAAAACAACACCAAAGTAATTTTGGTTATTGAAAGAAAGCATTTCACTTATTTCAGCAACATTGTAATTTTCCCCAAGAAGTTCAATTGCCTTGTAAATTTTCATTTTAAGAAAATATTTATGAATACTGAGTGCGGAATATTTAGAAAAAATCTTTTTTAAATTACTTTCGCTCATTTCGCATTTTGAAGCTAACGCCTTAATAGATAAATTATCAAATATATTATCTCTCATTATATCTGTAATTCTTTTAAATTCCATTACCCCCCGCGTTGAAACTATGCTTCCTTGTGTAACAGACCCTGAAAGTGATAATATAAAAATTTCAAGTAAATTAGCTATAGTGTGCAATATCAGCTTGTCAGCAATATTCAAATAATCTTCGCATTCTTTATCATACATATGAAGACAGGATATTATTTCATTTAAATAATGAACTGACGAAATGTTCGGAGTAATACATTTGCCTAAAGTAGCCTCCATATCAAAACCTGTAGCATCGCAGCCAATAATAAGCACCTTTTCTCCAGAATTATCAACAGATTCCATATACTGCCCTAATTCCTGAGGTATTATTGTTACATCTCCTGATTCTAAAATTATATTTTTTATGCCGTCATATACTTTAACTTTTCCGTCAAAAGAATATATCAGCCACACAAATTTATTCATTTGCCCCTGTAACATATATCTACCAGTGCATTTATGCTTGGTAATTGCATTTAATAAATTAATTCTTATGGTCCTGTTTACAGTTATCATATACTCACCAAATCATTTCTAATATAGTGTCTTTTTTTATATAGTTTAAGTCTGAAAATATATTGTATAACTTTTAGCTTACATATATAATTACATATATAATATAACATAAAAAATAAAGAATGTAAATAGTAATAAGGAGGATTTTTATGAAAACTACATTAGTTGTACTTGCAGCCGGTATGGGTTCACGCTTTGGTGGACTTAAACAAATTGAACCTGTTGGACCAAACGGAGAAGTTATTTTAAACTATTCTGTTGCTGACGCTAAAAAAGCAGGTTTTGATAAGGTTGTATTTATAATTAAAAAAGCAATCGAAGAAGATTTTAAGCGTATTGTTGCCCCAAAGGTTGAAAATATCATTGAGGTTGATTACGCATATCAGGAGCTTGACAAGCTTCCTGAGGGTTATTCTTTTGAAGGCCGTGAAAAACCTTGGGGAACCGCTCACGCTCTTATGTGTGCAAAAGAGCAGGTTACAACTCCCTTTGCTATTATTAACGCTGATGACTTCTATGGACAGGAATCTTTCAAAATTTTACACGATAAGCTTATTTCCTGCCCAAACAATTTTATGGTAGGATATAAGCTTAAAAATACTCTTTCTGACAACGGCACCGTAACAAGAGGTGTTTGTGAAATGGATGAAAATGGAATTCTAACAAAAATTACAGAAACAAGCGGACTTGACAAAACTTCCCCCTACAGTCCTGATACACTTGTTTCAATGAATATGTGGGGATTTAAACCTGAGATAATTGACAAATTAATTCAGGATATGCCTGCTTTTCTTGATGGTATGACAAATCCTATGAAGGAGGAGTATCTTCTTCCTTCTATGATTGATGAATACATTCGCAAAGAAGGTATGAAGGTTAATGTTTTTGACACTAACGAAAAATGGTATGGTGTTACATATAAAGAGGACAAACAGACTGTTGTTGATGCCCTTGCACGTATGACAGCAGAAGGTAAATATTAATATTTAAGGGAGAGTACTTTTTGTACTCTCCCTTTATTAAAGTTTTTTAGTAAAAAAAAACAAAAATTTTTAAAAATTTTATTTATATTTTTACACTTAAATATTTTGTTTTTTGATTGACAGGTGTTTTATATTGTGGTATAATACCTTTAATAACCTTATGCAAAATATTTAGACAATTTACTGAATTAAATCGTAAATTTTTTTGGGTAAATATGAATTTTTATTCAATTTATAATAATTTTATGCATAATTATTTTTAACATTTTTATATTTATAAATGTTAGTGGGAACATTTTCAAGGAGGGATTTTTTTAAATGTCAATGGACTACAACAAAAAGATTGTACTTGAGGACGGCAGTGAATTTTACGGCTACTCTTTTGGTGCAAATATCGAAAAAGTGTGTGAACTGGTTTTTAATACTGCAATGATTGGTTACCAGGAGGTTATTTCTGACCCTTCCAATACAAATCAAATGGTAATTATGACCTATCCGTTAATTGGTAACTACGGAATCACAGATGGGGATTACGAAACAAAAACTCCAACAATCGGTGGTTTAATTGTTCGTGAATACAACGATATGCCCAGTAACTTCCGTTACACAAAAACCTTAGCTGAGGTTATGGAGGAATATGATATTCCAGGTATTGAAGGAATTGATACCAGAAGTCTGGCGAGAAAGCTTAAAAAAGGAACCGTAAGAGGTATTATTACTTTTGCTGACACTCCTGTAGAAAAGGCTGTTGAAGTAATTAAAAATACTCCTGTAGATACTAATGTTGTATCTAAGGTTAGCTGTAAAAAGCTTTGGTATTCAAGAACATCCAATCATTTATTTAATGTAGTTGCAATTGACTGCGGAATAAGACTTAGCATAGTACGTGCACTTAACTCTATTGGCTGTAATGTTACAGTTGTTCCTTTTGACACTACCCCAGAGCAGATTGATTTTATGAAACCCGATGGTATTGTTATTTCAAACGGACCTGGAAATCCTCAGGATGCTTTTGCGGTTGTAGAAACTATAAAATCCCTTAAAGGAAAATATCCCATATTTGGCATTGACCTTGGAAATCAGCTTATTGCTCTTGCATACGGTGGAAAGATTGTAAAAATGAATCAGGGACATCACGGAAGTAATCATCCTGTGAAAAATCTTAAAACAGGAGATATTGAAACCTGTTTGCAGAATCACATTTATGTAATTGATGAAGCTTCACTTAAAAATACTGATTTAACAGTCACATATACAAATGTACTGGATAACACAGTTGAAGGTATTGCCTGCGAAAAAGACAATATTTTCGGTGTTCAGTACATTCCCGAAATAATCTCAGGACCAAACGGAAGAAAACATTTATATGGTGTATTCTTTGATAAGATGAAGGAGGTAAAAGACAATGCCAAAAAGAACTGATATTCATAAGATACTGGTTATCGGCTCAGGTCCTATTGTTATAGGACAAGCTGCAGAGTTTGACTACGCAGGCACACAGGCTTGTCTTGCTCTTAAAGAAGAAGGATACGAGGTTATTCTTGCTAACTCTAACCCTGCCACTATTATGACAGATACTACTATTGCTGATAAAATTTATATGGAGCCTTTGACTCTGGAATATGCTTCAAAGCTTCTTCGTTATGAACGTCCGGATGCTATTGTTCCGGGCATTGGCGGTCAGACCGGTCTTAACCTTGCAACTGACCTTGCAAGAAAAGGTGTTCTTGCTGAATGTGGTGTTGAACTTCTTGGTACAAATGTTGAAAGTATTGCAAGAGCCGAAGACCGCGAGCTTTTCAAAGAGCTTTGCGAGGAGCTTGGCGAACCTGTTCTCCCCTCACTTATTACTCACTCAACAGAAGAAGCTATTGCAGCAGCAGAAGAAATAGGCTATCCTGTAGTACTTCGCCCTGCATTTACACTTGGCGGAACAGGCGGCGGTTTTGCTGATGATGAAGAAGAACTTCGTGAAATTATGAAAAATGCTCTTAAGCTTTCTCCTGTTGGACAGGTACTTGTTGAAAAAAGCATTAAGGGTTATAAGGAAATTGAATACGAAGTAATGCGTGACAGTAATGACACTGCTATTGCTATTTGTAATATGGAAAATGTGGACCCTGTTGGTATTCACACTGGTGACTCTATTGTTGTTTGTCCTACACAGACTTTAACAGCGAAAGAAGCAAGTATGCTGAGAGAAAGTGCACTTAAAATTATCCGTGCTTTAAAAATAGAAGGCGGATGTAACGTTCAGTTTGCTCTTGACCCTCAGTCCTTCCAGTATTATCTTATTGAAGTTAACCCACGAGTTTCCCGTTCTTCTGCACTTGCTTCAAAAGCAAGTGGATACCCAATCGCAAGAGTAACTGCAAAAATTGCAGTTGGTATGACACTGGACGAGATTATGCTGGCTAATACTCCTGCATCTTTTGAGCCTTCACTTGACTATGTTGTAACAAAAATGCCCCGTTTCCCCTTTGATAAGTTTACATCTGCCTCCAACAAACTTGGTACTCAGATGAAGGCTACAGGTGAAGTTATGAGCATTGGTTGCACTATTGAAGAAAGCCTTTTAAAAGCTATTCGTTCTTTGGAAATAGGTTGCAATCACCTATATATGTCAAAGTTTGACCAAGATAAAATGTCTGTTGAAGACCTGCTTAAATATATTGCTGAGGGAACAGATGACAGAATTTATGCTATAGCACAGCTTATGTGGCTGGGTGTTGACCATAGTACTATCTGTAATATAACTCAGATTGATATGTTCTTCCTTGATAAAATTAAAAATATTGTTGATTTTGAAAAGACTCTGGAAGAAAATATCGGAGATATTAAGCTTCTTTACAAGGCAAAACGAATGGGCTTTAGTGATAAGTATATTGCAAATCTTTGGAAGAAGACTGAAGATGATATTTATAATATTAGAAAAAAGGAAAATATGTTCCCTGTTTACAGAATGATTGATACCTGTGCAGGTGAGCTTACAAGCTATACTCCCTATTTCTATTCCACATATGAAACAGAAAACGAATCAGTAGTTAGTGACAAGAAAAAGATTATTGTTCTTGGTGCAGGACCTATCAGAATCGGTCAGGGTGTTGAATTTGACTATTCAACTGTTCATGCAATCAAAACAATTAAAGATTATGGTTATGAAGCAATTATCATAAACAATAACCCCGAAACAGTATCTACTGACTATACAACAAGTGATAAGCTTTATTTTGAACCTCTTACTGTGGAAGATGTTATGAATATCGTAGAGCTTGAAAAGCCAATTGGTGTAATTGCATCCCTTGGCGGTCAGACTGCTATTAACCTTGCTGAGCCTTTAATGAAACGAGGAGTTAAAATCATTGGAACTGACGTTGAAGCTATTGAAAAAGCCGAAAACAGAGATTCCTTTGAAAATATTATGAATCAGCTTAAAATTCCTCAGCCAAAAGGTCAGGCGGTTACAAATATTCAGGATGGTATTAACGCTGCAAAAGAAATAGGATACCCTGTTCTTGTCCGTCCAAGCTATGTACTTGGCGGAAGGGCAATGCAGATTGTTGCTGATGAATTTGCACTTAGAAAATATTTACAGACTGCTGTTGAAATTGATGAGGACAAGCCTGTTTTAGTTGATAAATATGTGGAAGGCAAAGAAGTAGAAGTTGATGCTGTTTGTGACGGAACAGATGTATTTGTACCCGGCATTATGGAGCACGTTGAACGAACAGGTATTCATTCAGGTGACTCTATCAGCGTATATCCAACCTTCAGCATTTCAGATAAAGTTAAAGAGGTAATTTTAGATTATACAAAAAAACTTGGACTGGGTATTGGTATTATCGGTCTGTATAATATTCAATTTATTGTAGATAAAGATGAGAATGTATTTGTAATTGAAGTTAACCCTCGTTCTTCAAGAACAGTTCCCTTCCTTTCAAAGGCAACAGGTTATGCTCTTGCAGATATTGCAACACTTGTTATTATGGGTAAATCCTTAAAAGAACAAGGCTTTAACAAAATATATCCCAAGGAAAAGGAAAGATGGTATGTTAAAGCACCTGCATTCTCCTTCTCTAAAATTCGCGGACTTGATGCTTACCTTTCTCCTGAAATGAAGTCAACAGGCGAATCTATAGGATATGATAAAAAGCTTACTCGTGCTCTTTATAAGGCACTTCAGGCATCCGGAATGAATGTTGTAAACTATGGTACAGTATTTATAACTGTTGCAGATAAAGACAAGGAAGAAGCTCTTCCCCTTATCAGAAGATTTTATAATTTGGGCTTTAACTTGGAAGCAACTAAAGGCACTGCTGAATATCTTAAAAAGAATGGTATGAGTGTAAGAGTAAAAAGCAAAATTACTGCTGAAAATGATGATTTACTTGAGTCTATCAGAAAAGGTCATGTAACTTATGTTATAAACACAAGAAACATTGCCTCTGAAGATGAACAGACTGCAGGCTTTAAAATCAGAAGATGTGCTGTTGAAAACAATGTTACAATGTTTACATCACTGGATACAGTAAGAGTTCTTCTTGATGTACTTGAAGAAACAACATTTATGATTTCAACAATTGATGCAGATATGTAAAGATATACTGACCCTTTACCTTAAATAGGTAAAGGGTCTTAATTTTTATTTTTTTAATTAAACCCTTGACAAATAGCGATAACTATGGTAAAATAATATAGAAATAATTGCGGGAGTGGCTCAGTGGTAGAGCGTCACCTTGCCAAGGTGAACGTCGCGAGTTCGAATCTCGTCTTCCGCTCCAAAAAAGCCTTGTAACTATAGTTACAAGGCTTTTTTATCTTTTATTTTAATCTCCGAAGAAATCCTTATTATCTCTTATATATTTAATAATAAACTGTGAGAGATTTTTAATATCCTCACACTGAGTAAACTGCGTTGTAAGCTCTTCCAGCTCTTTAATTTCGCAAATTCCTGCAAGTCTGATTATACTGTCATCATCTTTTATATATTCCTGATAGATTTTATTGGCTTTTTCCATAATTTGGCAAGCATCATTTGCACCCATAGAGTAAAAGCCCTCCATTGCAGACCTTGAAAAAAATCTGGTATTATTTATATACATTTGTGAAAAACCGCCGTTAAAAATCTCTTCTGTTACAACATAAACGCTATAAAAATATGTACAGGGTTTGGGCAGTGCCATAATAATAGGTACTTCAGTAGTCCCTTTTGAGTCTATTTTTGCAAACAGCCATTGACAAACTGCTGATTCCAGCACCTCGTCAGGCAACAAATCTATATCTTTCGATTTCAACTGCGAAAATTTTTTCTTTTTATTATCATCCTCTCCAAAAAAAGAAGGAACAATAACTACCAATACTAAAGCAACAAGTACAAACAATAAATATATTGTAATTTTACTCACCTTTAATACTCCCCTTTAAATTTCTCTGCTACTCATAATCCCATTTTATCACAACAAATAACATTTGTAAACATTTTTTTATAGATTCAGTAAATTTTCTATAGCATATGACACACCATTTTCCGAAACACTTTTTGTAACAAAATCTGCTACAGATTTAATTTCTTCAAGAGCATTACCCATAGCAACACCAATTCCCGCAACTTCAATCATTTCCTTATCGTTACGGCTGTCCCCCATGGCAATTGTATTTTTCTTATCTATACCAAGCATTTTTGAAACCTCTAATAACGCTCTGCCCTTTGAATATCCATTTAAAGAAGTTTCAAAATAATGAGGATGCTGATACACTTTAGCAAAAGGTTTAAGCTTTGCTACATTTTCTTCACTTAATATGCCCATCATACTTATTTTTGTTACTTCCAGATCAGGATCACTAAAATCAACAGGGGTATAGCTATCATTTGAATTAAAACCAAAACAAGTCTTAGTAGTTTCAAACCATCCGCAGTGATTTCCTATAATAACCTCTTTAACAATTTCAAGCTGTTCTTTTGTAAAACACTCGTTTCGTATGATTTTTCCATCCATCTCAAAATACTGACCCATAGCACAGATATATCCGTCAACCTCCAGAGCAGAAATTAATCTTTCATCTATAAAGCCTCTTGACCGCCCTGTGTTTACAAACACAAAATGTCCCGCATCTCTTGCTTTTTTAATTGCTGTGATTACTTCTTTTGCAGGAACTGGAGTTTTTGATACCAATGTTCCGTCAATATCAAGAAATATTGCTGTTTTACCTTTTAACTTCATAAATACACCTAAAACCCTTCACCTATCACCTCCCGAACATCACAAATAGTTACAAACGCTTTTTTGTCCGTTTGGTTAATTATTTTTATAACTTTAGAAACTTCGTTTCTGCGTACAATACATATTATTGCCATCCCGCTGTTTCCTGTGTACATTCCCCTTGTATAAAATCCTGTTGTTCCTCTTTGAAGCTCCCTCATTATTCTTTCGCTAATAACTTCCGCTTTTTCGCTGATTATCTGCACTTGCTTTTCGGCATCTCCGAAATTACAAACAAAATCTGTTGCCACAGATGTAATATATACAGCAATTACTGCATAAAGCATAATTGTAATACTGGAAAATGCAAACCCTGAAATTAGTATTACAATAGCATCTGTAATAAGAATGATTAGTGCAACAGATACGCCTCTTAAACTTCTTGCAACCATAAGTGCCATCATATCGCTTCCGCCGGTAGATGCTCCTCTTGACACAGTAATGCCAATTCCTATACCGCAAAAAACACCCCCGAATATGGCAGAAATTAAAATATCTTCTTTATAAATATATATATTTTGGGTAACTTCCAGAAAAAATGATAAAAATATTATTCCAAGTATGCTTTTTATAAGTTCATAAACCTTTAATTTTTTAAATCCAAAGGCAAATAAAATACCATTTACTATTATTACTGTAACTGACATTGGTATTTTAAATGTTATAAACAAAACTGTTGCTATTCCGCTTACTCCTCCGGCAGCAATTTCGTTTGGAAGGAGAAAAATATTTATCCCAAATGCCAGTATCAATGCACCTATAAAAATACATAAAATATCGGTGCAAACATCTTTAAATTTCATTTCACATCACCGATATTATTTTGCATTTTCTATGGTATAATTATACTTCCCTGCATATTAAGAATAAAATCCTGAGCTTTTAAAATTTCAAAAAGCTCCTTTTCATTTTCAGGCAAAGTTTTTGTACAGGTTGCAATCATTGCTTCTCTGCCTTCTTCGTGAAAATCGCTTCCGCCACAAATAAGAAGATTATTCTCCTTAGCAAACTTAACGGCTCTTGGCGGTCTGTTATTATGACCTGGATGCATATTAAAAGCCTCAGCACCGTCTAAAAAATCAGGTTTTTCAGGTGTGCATCCGTTACGATAAGGATGTGCCTGAAAAATTAAAATATCATCTCTTTTAAACTCTTTATAAAAGGTTTCTAAATCCTTATCAAGATATTCTAACGCCCCATAGATATCATCCTTATTAATTCCATAAAGCAAAAAGTCATTATTGGATATTTTATTAAAACGAATTTCCATACCAAGATAAGGAACTATACCTGCTTTTTTACATTCCTCCTGAAATTCCAGATATCCTTCAAGAAAAAAATCTCCATAGCCTTTTTTATCAATAAGATATTTGTCGTTTATAAAAAAATGATTGGATAAAACAACACCGTCATATCCCTTAGCTTTATATTTTTCTACAATTTCTTTAGCAGAAAAATGTCCACAAGGACTATAATTTTTGGAATGACAATGAAGCTCTATTTTAAATTTATATTCCTCAGTATTTATATTCATAATAAAAGCCTCTTATCTGAAAATATAGAATTATTTTAACATAAATAGCATATATTGTCAAATAAATATATACAATAAAAACATCTTTTAATTTCCAAAAGCTAAACACCTCAAATACGGTCTATCACTATATATTATACTATATATCCCTATTATTTATGGACTGATAGTATAAAATAATTGTTAAGTTATCTGGTCTCATTTGAGTTATTTTTATGATGAAGAAATCAACTATCCTGACCTGATAAAAAAATTATTAAACAGGTTAAAAACTTTACAGGAAATCTCTTAAAAGTATTTTAAGTGTTATATAAAATATAAAAAATGAGCCTTGCGAACTACCATTCACAAGGCTCATATTGCTATTTAGTTTTGCCTAAATTGTTGTAATGGGGTTTGCCCCAAGACAATCTTTCTTAAGCTTCCATTTCCTTAATCTTAGCCTGTGCTGCTGCAAGTCTTGCAATCGGCACACGGAAAGGAGAACAAGATACATAGTCAAGACCAATATTATGACAGAACTCAACAGATACAGGGTCACCGCCATGTTCACCACAGATACCGCAGTGCATTTCAGGACGAACTTTCTTACCAAGTTCAACTGCAACTTCCATAAGCTTACCAACACCTGTCTGGTCAAGCTTAGCAAATGGATCGTTCTCGAAGATCTTTGAATCATAGTAAGCATCTAAGAACTTACCAGCATCATCTCTTGAGAAACCGTAAGTCATCTGAGTAAGGTCGTTAGTACCGAAGCAGAAGA
>JAFQMF010000017.1 GCA_017396395.1 Clostridia bacterium
CCATGCGTCTTTTGTCAGTGGAGCGGAAGACGAGATTCGAACTCGCGACGTTCACCTTGGCAAGGTGACGCTCTACCACTGAGCCACTCCCGCACGTGTATTATTTTTTGGTGCCTCCGGGCGGAATCGAACCACCGACACGGGGATTTTCAGTCCCCTGCTCTACCGACTGAGCTACAGAGGCATAAAAAATAATGGCGACCTGGATGGGGGTCGAACCCACGACCTCTAGCGTGACAGGCTAGCGTTCTAACCAACTGAACTACCAGGCCATTTATTATGCATGTGCTTATTTAATAGAAAGGGTGGTGGGCACAATAGGGCTCGAACCTATGACCCTCTGCTTGTAAGGCAGATGCTCTCCCAGCTGAGCTATGCGCCCACATCTTTATCCGTCCTCTCTTGCAACAGTACTTATTATACTATATTTTACTGCCCTTGTCAACCCTTTTTTTAGAAAAATTTAAAATTTTTTTAAAATTACATATTTTACTAGTTTTGTGTGGCTTTGTGAAGTATTTCCCTTAACTCTTCTTTAGTAAATTTATAATCTTTACCACAAAAATAACAACCTACCTCTGCCTTACCGTCCTCTTCAATCATTTTTTCTATTTCCTCTTTACCAAGAGAAATAACTGCCTTTTCAATTCTATCTCTTGAACAGTTGCAAAGATATTCGGGAGTAACCTCAGTAACCTCATTTAATTCAAAACCTGCCAGAATATCCTTTATAAGTGTTTCAGGAGTTGCACCCTCTGCTATCATTTTACTTACAGGCTGCACTCTTGAAAGATTATCCTCCAGCTTGGAAATATCCTCCTCTGTAGCATCCGGCATAAGCTGAATTATATATCCTCCTGCTGCTTTTACACTTCGGTCAGTATCAACTAAAACACCAAGTGCAACAACTGAAGGAATTTGCTCAGAAGTAGCATAATATGCCGCAATATCCTCTGCTATTTCTCCTGTAGAAAGAGCAATTCTTCCCACATAAGGCTCTTTTAACTTCATATCCCGCACAACAGTTAAATATCCTTTACCTACAGCTGTTCCTACATCTAATTTACCTGCATATTTCAAAGGAATATCCACATCAGCATTTCCCACATATCCTCTTACATTACCAAAGCAGTCGGATACAGTAACAATACTCTCTATAGGTCCGTCACTTCTTATCTGCAAAGAAATAGTTTCATTAATACCTTTTAGTGTAATACCCATCATAGAGTTTGCAGTAAGCATTCTGCCAAGTGCTGCTGTTGCCACAGGGGATGTATTATGAATACTTCTTGCCTTTTCTACAAGCTGTGTTGTGCTGGCAGAAAAAACACGAAGGTGTCCCGCTTTGTCTGATAATCTTATAATTCTATCCATATATATACTCCGTTTAACTAATTTTTATACTGCATCGCCTTATAAATTTTTTCTGCCATTTCTTTTCCTGCCATTTTCTCCAATAACGCAAAAGCAAAATTATGGGCTGTTCCCGGACCTCTTGAGGTAATAATATTTCCGTCAATTTCCACAGTATTTTCTGTATAAATACATTCAGGCATTTGTTTTTCATAACCGGGATAGCTTGTAGCACGCTTCCCACTCAGCACTCCAAAGCCATAAAGGGCAGAAGGTGCGGCACAAATAGCAGCAACAATTCCCCCATTATCATTTACCGCCTTTACAATTTTTTCAACCTTTTGAGATTTAGCCAGATTGGTAGTACCGGGAAGTCCCCCTGGAAGCACCACGCAGAAAGGCACATCTGTTATTTCATCTATTGTAATATCCGCAGTGACAAATATGTTATGAGCACCTGCAACTTCTTTTTCATTTGTTATAGATACAGTCTGTACTGATATATTTCCTCTTCTTAAAATATCTACAACTGCAAGAGCTTCAATTTCCTCAAAGCCCTCTGCAAGAAAAACATATACCATATTCTATTCTCCTTTCGGCATTTCCAAAGTTATTCTTCCTATTTTACAGTCACGGAATTCATTGAGCAAAATATTCGCACCTCGAAAATAGTCAAACTCACCTTTTCCCAGCAAAAAGCCTCTCTTTTTACAAATATCCTCTAATATTTCATAGCCCATTTTATCCTCAACTATTTCAAGCTTATATCTTTCCATTAAAGCCATAGGATACTCTGTTTTTAAATAATCCAGCAAATAGCAGGCAAGCTCTTCCACATCCATTATTTCATCTTTAATTGCTCCTGTAAAGGCAAGACGAAGTGCTACCTGTTCGCTGTCAAACTTGGGCCACAATACTCCAGGCATATCCAGCATTTCAATACCATCTTTAAGTCTTATCCACTGCTGACTTTTTGTAACACCCGGTCTGTCCCCTGTTTTTGCTCCTGCTCTTCCTGCAATTTTATTTATAATAGAAGATTTACCCACATTGGGTATTCCGCATACCATCATTTTTACGCTTCGGTTAATTCCTCTGTTTATGTCCCTTTCCCTTTTTTCTGCCAAAGCTTCATCTAAAAGTGCTCCTATTTTTTCGAGCCCTTTACCGCTGATACTGTTTACAGCAATAGATTTTATACCTTGCTTTTTAAAATATTCTATCCATGCTTTAGTGGCTTTTTCATCTGCCATATCAGCCTTATTTAAAATCAAAACTCTTGGTTTATTCCCTACAATTTTATCAATTTCGGGATTTCGGGAGGAAAGAGGAAGTCTTGCATCTACAAGCTCTGCTACCACATCTACAATTTTAAGGCTCTGTGCCATAAGTTTTCTGGTTTTCGCCATATGCCCCGGAAACCATTGTAAATTCATTTTAATTTCCCCTTTCATTTAAAATCGGGGGCGATTTTTCGCCCCCCAATAGTTATTTTTCTAATATAAAATTATCCAGTTTAAATTCTGTTCCTATTTTGTTAAAAGGCCATACCCTTACAACAGCTTTTCCTATTACATCCTCAAGGCTTACCATACCAACGCTGTCCCAACGGCTGTCTCTGCTGTTATTCCGATTATCTCCCATAACAAATATGCAACCTTCCGGCACAATTTCACTTGTCTTTTCGTAGGGATTGAAATTTCCAAATCTGTCAGGGTCAATACTGTCCATAATATACGGCTCATCTAAAGCTGTGCCATCTACCAGCACCTGACCTTTTTCAAAATCAAAGCTTACCTCCTGTCCTGCAGTTGCAATTACTCTTTTAATGTAAGGAGTATCAGGACTGTACTTTGGTCTGAAAATTACTACATCTCCATAAGTAAGTGAATCATTACCCAGTCTTGAAACTATCATCCTCTCAGCGTGATGCAAGGTAGGCTCCATAGACTGTCCATCTACATATACCATTGTAAAGACAAAGGTACGCAAAAACATAGCAACTACAAGTGCAACAACTATCGCCTGCACCCACTCAAATATTTCATTTCCCATACTGTCTTTTTTATCCTTCGAAAGGTCTATTACGATTTCTTCCTGTTGATTTTCGTTTTCAGGACTCATATTCTCATCCATATTTTTTTCCTTTCCTGGCTTATAAAAATGAAAAAAGGGAGTGCGTATATGTAGCACTCCCTTAAAACACCGTTTTTCCGGGCAATGCCGCCCCAAAAACAATTAGTCAAGCTTTTCCTTAACCTTTGCTGCCTTACCAACTCTATCACGAAGATAGTAAAGACGAGCACGTCTTACCTTACCTCTTCTGGTAACGTCAACTGCTACAACGTTAGGAGAATGGAAGGGGAATGTTTTTTCAACACCGCAACCATGCGCTACACGTCTTACAGTAAATGTAGCTGAAATACCGCTGTTCTTTTTGCGGATTACAGTACCTTCAAACATCTGAATTCTTTCATTTTTGCCTTCTACAATTCTGTTGTGAACTCTTACAGTATCACCGATTTCAAAAGAAGGAACTTCTGTTTTCATCTGTTCATTTCCGATTGCCTTTACGATTTCAAGCATATTTTTCTCTCCTTATTTCATAGGCATTCATGCAATAATTATAAAATCGCAGAGGACTACCCGTAATTACATTTATGTATTATATCACACAAAAATTCCTTTGTCAATACTTTTTTTGTTTCCCTATCACTTTTTTAAGTATATTTTTTACTGTTACTGAAATTTTCGGCTTTACAGCCTTCTTTACAGCTTTTTCAATACCCTTGTTTTCTGCATTTTGGTAAAAGGATGCACGCATTTTTGGAATATCAGGCACATTAACCGCAGACTTGTTATATTTTATTCCATCAAGAGGATTTACAGGGGTAATTACCATATTTTCTTTTACTTTACTTAGAAGATTTTCCCCTTTATCCGAATGAACAAGTATAAGAGAAACTCCCATATTCTTTTCCATTTCAGGAAGTACATATTCAACTCCCCAGAAATCCCCCAAGGTTATGTCGCTGTGTCTGCCAAGGGATTTTACTTTGCAGTTGTAACAGGAATATCTTAGAGATGCATTTTTTATAAATGCCCTCATATAGGAAGTTTCTTTTGCTTTTTCCCTTACATTTTCACCTGATCTATATTTAAAAAGCAACGAATAATCCTTCCAGCCTGTCTTTTTATCTCTGAAGGATATTTTTTCAAGGTCGTATTTGTTTATTTTTTTATCTTCAAGATATTTATTCCACAGCTTGCCTGATGGCACACCGTGACAAATAATGTCCTGTATATATAAATTTTCATACTTCTTTTTTAAGTATCTTAAAAGACCTTCGCATTGGCAGGGAGTGCCTGTAAACAACACCTTTTTACCTGTTTCCAGTTGTTTTTTTATCTTTGGAAAAGTATCTCCCATTATGCTCTGCATATATTTCGATCCTCTCAGTTTTTCCAAGTCATTTATATTTTCAATACACATATGATGCAATATAAAATCCTTGTCAAAGCCTGCTCCGTAAACTGCTCCTCCTTCATTTAAAATACTTTCGGCCAGCAGGGTAAATACTCCCCCTGAACTGGATTTTTCTCTTAAATCCTCATTTTTATTATATCCTGCATATGCCATGGGAATATCTTTTTTTTCAGGAAAATGAATATGCTGGCAGACAGATTGACAAAGACCGCAGTTCACACATTTTTCCCTGTGCGTTTCAGGGTATAAAAACCCCTCCTCGTCTTCTTTCATTGTTATACATTTTTGGGGACATATGCTTACACAGGCAGTGCAGGCAGAGCAGTTTTTCTTATCTTTAATTTCAATCATTATTTATCTCCCCCTTTTTTATGCCTGCAAAGGCATAGAGATTTCTGACGGCATATACGAAAAATCCCGTAAAAGATTTATATCCATAAGAGCTATTTGCCACACAGTAGCACACAGCATTCCACATGGCTTGTCTGAGGAAATAAATCCACCGGTTGAACTTCCTTTGCAGTATATCCAATATCAAAAAGATATGCCATATCACGGGCTAAGGTAGCAGGATTACAGGAAATATACACTATTTTTTCAGAGTTAATTTCCTTAAGAAGCTCTAACATTTCCTTGTCACAACCCTTTCGTGGCGGGTCAAGAATTATGCCGTCAGGCGGATTATCCTTCATTATCATTTTAACTGTTTTTGACACATCTCCGCATAAAAATTCTGCATTTACAATTCCGTTTTTACGGGCGTTTTCTTTTGCATTATCAACAGATGCCTGTACAATTTCAATGCCATATACTTTTTTTACATATTTTGCAACAGACAAAGTAATTGTACCTGCACCGCAATATAAATCATAAATCACATCATCTTTAGTGAAATTTCCGTTTTTTATGGCTATTTCATATAATTTTTCTGCCTGAGGTCTGTTTACCTGATAAAAGCTTAAGGGTGAAATATCAAAAAGATTATCAAGAAGCCTGTCCTGAATTTTACCGCTTCCGTAAACTATTTTAAGAGTATCTCCCAAAATCACATTGTTTCGGTTTTTATTTATATTAATACAAAGAGTAGTTACACCAAGAGGTTTTAAAATTTCCTCCAGCTCTTTGCTAAAAGGAAGGTTATTGCCGTTAATTATAGGCATTACTGCAATTTCAGTATTTCCCCCTGTTTCTCCCTGTCTTATAAACAGGTGTCTTACAAGTCCCTTGCCTGTTTCCTCGTTATATGCCTTTATTTTATATTCTTCCATCCATTTTAAAAAGCCATTTATTATTTCAGTAGCCTGGTTTGTTTGAAGGTGACAGGCAGTATTTTCTGCAATTCGATGACTTCTTGGAGCATAAAAACCCGCTATAGGCTTACCCTCTTTATTTTCGCCAATAGGAATCTGGATTTTATTTCTATATCCAAAAACTTTATCCGAAGGGATGCAAGGTAAAACCTTCACAGGCAGTTTCCCGATTTTTCTCATACAATCTTCTACCCGTTCCGTTTTTAACTCCAGCTGTTTTTCATATTCAATATGCATAATACTGCACCCTCCGCATTTACCAAACACGAAGCAGGGAGCTATAGTTCTGTGGGGAGAATGCTCTAAAATCTCCATAGCTATTCCATACATATATGAAGAAGCTGTTTTCACAATTTTAACCTTTACTTTATCCCCTTTTGCAGTAAAAGGTACAAACACAGGCACTCCGTCAATTCTGCCTATACCTTCTCCCTCATAGCCATAAGCATCTATATATATTTCTGCAATATCATTTTTCCTAAGCATTAATATTTTTCCTTTCAACGGTGTATCTTTTATTATTGTAACATATTATTTTCATTTTTTCCACTCTTTTTTAAAAATGCCTTACCGATTAGTAATAATAAAAAACCGAAAACTTACAGCTACTACTTCCTTATCAGGTGTTGGCTAATGTTTTCGGCATTTTACCTATTTATTCTCAGCAGGTCTTATTGAAACCTCTCCTGAGTTTACTTCAATTTTCTTTCCTTCAGGTGTTTTTACCAAAAGGCCTCCGCTGGGAGAAATATCAACCGCATGTGCAAGAAGGCTGTTATTCCCTCTAATTACCGTTATATCCTTATCTAAGGTTACGCAGTATTTTTTATATTCTTCAAGAGAGAACTTTTTTTGCTTGTAAAGCCGTTCTAAATGATTAAGCACCGAAGCACCCAGCTTACATCTATCCACCTTTTCCCCTGTTTCCAAATAAATAGAGGTTGCAATATCTCTTATATCCTTTTCAAAGGATCTCTTTTTATTATTTGCATTAATACCTATCCCAACAATACAGCAAAAGTCGTTATTTATTTCTCCAATAACCTCGCAAAGTATTCCGCACAGCTTTTTGCCTTTATACTGCAAATCGTTAGGCCACTTAATATCGCAGGAGAGTCCGCAGGTATCATATATGGCACACCTTACTGCCATAGCCGCATACAGGCTTAAAATCGGTACCTTTGCATAAGGCATATCAGGAGTAAAAAGTACAGACATATATACTCCATCGGTGTCAGGGGACTGCCACATTCTGCCCCTTCTTCCCCGCCCGTCTGTCTGGCAAGAAGCAAAAACTGCTGTTCCCTCCTCTACACGAAGGTTACATAGACTTCTCACATAAAGGTTGGTGGAATCTACCATATTAAGTACAATAATCCTTTTCCAGAAATCTGTTTTTTCGGTATAATATTCAATTGTTGCCTGGGACAGCACATCTGGAATACTCTTGAGCAAATATCCCTTACCTGCTCCTGCTTCAATCTCAAAGCCCTCGTCACGCAAAGCTGAAATGTATTTCCATACTGCACTTCGTGTAACTCCAGAATGTTCGCAAAGAGATTCACCTGAAACATATTCACCTTTACTACTCAGCAGACTTTTGATTATGTAATCCTTCATAGAATTTCTCCTTACTTAGCAAGGGTACAAACACCCTTTTGCTTTTCCGTTTTCTATTTCTACAATTCCAATACTTCTCTCTAGTGAATTATAACCGCCTGGGTTTAAAATAAGTGTTTCTTCTTCTGTTATGCATAAAGGAATATGGGTATGCCCGAAAAGGATAACATCTGCTCCCTCTTCTTTTCCTTTATAAAAAATTCTTTCTATCCCGCTTTTTACTCCATAGCCGTGCCCGTGAGCCATAAAAAAGGTTATTCCCTCTTTTTCAAAAACCTGCTCAAGTGGCATATCAGGCGATGGCAAATCATTATTTCCCCTTACTGCGTAGAACTCTTTATCAGAATATAGCTTTTCCAAACAGCGGGCATCTGCCGTTACATCTCCCAAAAAGAGCAGCATATCAAATTCACGGATATTATCAAGAACTCTTACTATATGCTCAATGTGTCTGTGGGTATCCGAAACAACAATAATTCTATACATTTAACTTGTCCTATCATTTTTCTCTGTCAACTGACAGGTAAGATTAATTTTACAACATTTTTTCGAAATAGTCAATAGTTTTACTTTCTGTAAAGTAAATTTCTACATAATGGACAGTTTTTTTAGTAATTTTGGCTATTTTTATTATAAATCAGAAACATTTTTAAAAAATGGTGCATATTATGATAATAGCCTTTAAGTAATAGGCATCGGATAAACTCTATCCTTAAATATTATTTTCAAGGAGGCATAAAATGGCAAATAACAGATGTAATACACAGGGTGCTAAAGACTCTGTGTGCATTCAGACGGATAAAATTTATGATTCTTGTAAAAGTAAAGAATGTGCTGAAGATTTAAGAGTATATTTCAGCCAGGCAAATCAGGCACTCTTGGACACTGCTAACGGAATAAAGCTTAAATGTGCAAAAATACTTTATGTGGATACTGATGTAGAAAGAATACAATTCAATAAATGCTATTATAATGTAACTCTTACCTTCTATTTTAAAGTTACAGTAGAAATTTCAACCTCTGCAGGATGCACAGTTTGTGCAGATGGACTTTGTGTACATACTAAAAATGCTATGCTGTTCGGCTCAGAGGGTTGCTCATATGTATTTTCCTCTAGGGATGAGGGAATGTCCCTTGCAACCCGCACAAATATGCCTACAGCCATTGTTGAAACAGTTGACCCTGTAGCTCTTGAGGGAAAACTTACAGAAATGTGCTGTGATTGCCAGAATCCTGTAAGCTGTTGCAAATGCTGTTTCAACTCTGCGGGTCTTCCTCCTTTTATCGGCTCGGAATTTCCCGATGGTCTTGTGGAAACAGGTGTAAAGAGAGTTTATGTCACACTGGGTCTTTTTGTGTTTATAAGACTTCAGCGTAATACTCAGCTTTTAATTCCTATTTACGATTTCTGTATCCCTGACAAAACCTGTACAAGTGCAAGCTGTGGAGATGACCCATGTAGTTTCTTCGAAAAAATGGATTTCCCAATAGATGCGTTTTATCCTCCAACCTGTTGCAGCGATGACAAAAACTCATTCTCCTGCGATAACGGAAATTGCGGTTGCGGAAATAATGGTTCAGGCACTGCTTCTCCCCTTCCCATAAACCCTTCTCCCGAGCATATAAACCCATTTGGTGTAAAATAACTCCTTTGGCTATTCATAAGAAAAATATTAATAAATAAGGACTTTGGCTTACACCAAAGTCCTTTTCATACATAAATATTAAGTTTTATTGTACTGCCCTGTACATCTCTTTAGCTCCGTCCTTAGAAACATGGTCAGAAACTGAAAGCACCTCTACTTTTAACTGATTTGACCCGAAATTAAGAGTAATAATATCCCCTATTTTTACACGGTCTCCCGGCTTTGCAGCTTTCCCGTTCAAAAGAACACGCTCACCTGAGCAAGCATCATTTGCCACCGTTCTTCTTTTAATTATTCTTGATACCTTTAAAAATTTATCAATTCTCATATTACCCTTTTAGTGACCCATATTACTGCTCAGCTACCAGCCTTTTTATAATACGGCTGATTTTAAAAGCCGGTGCTTTTTTTGCCGAAATGCTGATAGGCTCTCTTGTTTGCGGGTCAATCCCTGCTCTTTCTTTTCTTTCCTTGACATAGAAGGTGCCAAATCCCGCAAGAGATATTTTTTTACCTTCCGCCAGACCTTCCTGGACCGTTGCAACAAATGCTTCAAGTGCCTTTTCAGAATCCTTTTTTGTAAGCCCCGCTTTTTTTGAAATACATGTGATTAAGTCTGTTTTGTTCATTGTTCTTAATTCCTTTTCTGCTGTAAATAATATTATGTAACTTAGTATAAAAAGCCTTACAATGACTTATTTCAACATTATCAGACCTAATCCTTTAATTTTTAAATTTTTTTAACTTTTTTTACTTTAAAAAGTCACTTTATAACTGGGCTTCAATAGTTTTCGCCTCATCCCAGAGTTTATCTAGTTCAGAAAGTGTCATATCCCCCATTTTTTTGCCCATTTTAGCAACTTCATTTTCTACATATTCAAAACGATTTATAAATTTTTTATTTGACTTTTCTGCTGCAAGCTCCGGATTTACATCCTGAAAACGGGCAACATTTACAACAGAAAAAAGCAAATCTCCTATTTCTTTTTCAATTTCTTCACGATTGCCTTTTTCTATTGCCTGTGATACTTCCTCTATTTCTTCCTTTACCTTGTCAATACAGGGATTTACATTATCCCAGTCAAAACCTACTTTAGATGCTTTGCTCTGGATTTTATATGCCCTCACAAGTGAAGGAAGTGCTTTTGTAATATCCTTCATAGAATCTGTTACTGTTGCAATATCTCTTTCCTGCTTTTTAATTTTTTCCCAGTTATCCAGCACCTTTTCACTGGTATCCGCTTTAATATCTCCAAAAACGTGAGGATGACGAAGTATCATTTTTTTAGAAACAAGGTCACATACATCATCAAAGGAAAAGGTTTTATCTTCTGTTCCAAGCTGAGAAAGCATAGTGATTTGCAGCAGCAAATCTCCCAATTCATCAGCCAGCTTCATTCCACCCACATCACAAGCATCTATAACCTCGTGAGCCTCTTCCAGCACATATTTTTTTAAAGACTGATAGGTTTGCTCCCTATCCCATGGACAGCCACCTTCACCACGAAGTATAGCGGTAATTTTCAAAAAATCATTTATATCATATTTATCCTTAAACGTAAAATCCATTATTTTCTCCTTACTATATAAGTCTGAACTTTTTCAGGTATCCTACTATTAAATCCCCTTTGGGAAGCTGTGATATTTCATCTTGCGATAATGAGCCTGTTTTGAAAAGGCAAATAACATATACTATACCACCCACCGCTATTGACGCACCTGTAATTAGTATTGATGAATTTCGGCTTTGTCCTAATACCTTTGCAAGACCACTGTTTGCAAACCATACTATAATTCCCATAACACCAGCAGAAAAGGAAGGCTTTAATATAATATCCTTTATTGTCATACCAGGCTTTGTAACGCGGATAACATAATAAAGGTTAAGTATCATATATACAAAATAGCAAGCAGATGTACCTATTGAAACACCGTTTATATTAACGGAAGGAATTACTAAAAGAAAATAGTTTATAATAACCTTGGTAATACCTGCAATTGCAATATTTATTACAGGAATAAGTACATTCCCTGTTGCCTGAAGTATGGCATTAGTAACAAGAACAACTGAAACAAAAACAATAGCTGGGGTAATAAGCCTAAGCAAAACAGTTGCATCATTACTTCCAAAAAGCATTGTAAGCATCGGGTCTGCAAGCACCCCTATTCCCACTGCTCCAGGAAGGGAAAATATAACTGTGAATTTAATGGACATTTTTGTGGTTGTTGCTACCTCACCAAACTTTTTCCCTGAAAATGCCCTTGCAATAGCAGGAACTAAAGGAAGGCAAAGTGCCACCACAAGTGCAGGAATCAGATTAAGCATTGTTATTACCTTAGCGGTGTACATTCCATACAGACTGTTTGCTATTTCCTCTGCCTTTAAAACAGTAGTTTCTGTAATTTTCATACATTTTTCAAGCTGAGATAAAGGTATCTGAAAGGCTATACGAGAAAGTCTTTTTCCTATCTGAAACAAATCAATTAAGTTTGTTATTGTAAATACTGAAGCACTTACTGTAACAGGCAAGGCAACCCCCATAAGTCTGCAAAATATACTTTTTACAGAAGAGGGTTTTAAGTTACTGTTAAAATTAGAGTAAATTTTATTTTTCTTTACTAAAAATGTTCCTATTAAAAATATACATCCAAAAACACTTCCAAGTGTAACACCGCTGATTGCTCCTGAAGCACCATACACAAGACCTCTTTTTAGAAGTATATATGCAAGGGAAAAGCCTAATACAAGCTTTGTTCCTGATTCAATCAGCTCGCTGAAGGCTGTGGGATACATATCCGAAAGTCCCTGAAAAAATCCCCTGTAAACGCTCATAATTGCCACAAAGAATATAGCGGGAGCAACAAGCTTTATACATAAGGAATTATCACCGTATTCTTTTATGAAATGGTCAGCTCCAAAATAAAGTACTGCTGTACCAACAACGCCTACAACACCAAAAATTGCATAAGATACATAATGTATTCTTTTTAATTCTTTTAAATTTTTAGAAGCTGTGGTTTCTGCCACCATTTTTGCAATAGCAACAGGAAGCCCTGCAGTAGCAACAGTAAAAAGTCCTGAATATATCTGGTATGCAGAGCTGAAATATCCCATACCCTCATTTCCAAGAAGGTTGGTCAGGGGAACTTTAAATAATGCTCCGATAATCTTCACCAGCAAATTTGCTATAACAAGAATAATTGAGCCTTTTAATACAGACTGTCCTATGTCATTACTATTTCTTTTTCCCAAGACAAGCATCCTCCGTTCTATGTAACAAAAGACCTATTTCAAGAAAAAACAGGTCTTTCTACTAATATATTTCCAAAACAAAGCTATTATGCCTCTATAGGCTCTCCCTCATTATTGAAAAGGGGTAATTTTTCAAGATATATAATATCATCTCTTTTATATGCGTCACCTTCTGCAAGAATAGCCATTTTACCTGCAACCTCTCCTCCTGCAAGCTCTACTAGTTTTTCAAGTGCAAGAAGGGATTCTCCTGTGCTGATTACATCATCCACAATAAGGATTTTTTTACCCTTTATAAGTTCAGCGTCAGCAGTATCAAGATACAAAATCTGGTCTCCTTCAGTGGTAATGGAATTAACATTTGCACTGAATACTCCCTGCATATAAAGCTTTGGCTTTTTGCGTACAATAAAATGCTTTTCTTCTTTTAAAATTTTTGCCATTTCATGAACAAGGGGAATACCCTTGCATTCAGCAGTAAGAATATAATCATGGGAAGGTGCGGATTTAGCAAGTTCTCTTGCACAAGCCTCTGTAAGCTCATAATCCCCTAATATTACAAATGCACCAATTTTAAGGTCATCATTAAGTCTGCAAAGGGGAAGCTGTCTTTTAACACCGCCAAGAATAATCGGATATGTAGTTTTCACTTTAAATCAACCCTTTTCTAATTTTCTAATAATAATTATATTACTTTTTAATTTTATTGTCAATATTTTTGTACCATTTGGTTATGAATATCAATGCAGACAGGATTTATTTTCATTCCCCTTTCTATAAGGGAATTTATAGTTCTGTCTGTTACTTCCAGCACAGCTTTGTCAAGGTCAGAAAGTGCCGTTTCACGACAAGCCTTACTCCAGCTGAAATATTCATCCCTTCCCGGCTCTATAGCATCTGCCACATATATAATTTTAGTAAGAGGCGGCATATTTACTTTACCGATTGTATGATAAAAAACTGCATCAAAAATTTCAGGGTCAGTTATTTCATATTCTTTTTCAAGAAGCATCGCTCCTACAGGCCCGTGCCATAGCGATGGAGTTTCCTTAATGGAATTATCTACATTTGATTTTTCAATAATTTCACGGCTTATTTCCTTGTCCATATTTTTGGCAAGGTCGTGAAGCAGCCCTGCTATTCTTGCTTTTTGGGTATCCACGCCGTGCTTTTGTGCAAGTATTGCCGCAAACTCCTCTACCCCTTTAGAATGTGCGTATCTGTCAGGATTTAAGGTATTTTTTAGTTTTTCATTCATTAATGCATATTCCATATCAGTTTTCCTTTTTTAATAAAGTGAATTTTCTTTTATATAATCCTTTATACAATCAGGAATATTTTCAAAATCCTCATTTTGTCTGATTTGTGTAGAAGAAATTTCCACAGGGTCAAAATCAAGAACTATAATTTTTGCATTATTTTCTAATTTTTTCTTTTCCGCAAATTCCTTAACCTTTTTTGCCTCTTGCTTTTTTCTTGTCCCTACAATAAAGGTACACATATTAATAAGCTTATCCCATTTATACCATTTTTCAAAATCCAGCATCGAATCTCCCCCGATAATAAAAAACAAATTATCGCAAGGGTAAAGCTTTTGAAAATTTTCTATTGTTTCAACAGTATAAGAAGGTGTAATTTTCTGGTATTCCATATCACTTATTTCATACCCGTAATTTTCTGCTACCAGTTTTGCCATATTATATCTGTGGTAGGGTGAAGTATCGCTTTTCTTATGGGGAGGAACTGCAGACGGAAGAAGTATCAGCCTTTGAAGGTTACAGCTTTGTACCGCCTTTTCTGCCAGACGGATATGTCCCATATGAGGCGGGTCAAATGTACCCCCGAAAATTCCTATATTCATACTAAAACTTCCTTAGTTAAGTTTTATTTTTCTCTTTTTAGGCTCACGCGCCTGTCTGTATAACACAAATTTAAGACCTATGCTCTGAACAGGTTCTGCACCAAGCTTCTGGGCACAAACATCACAAGCTTCTCGTGCAGTTAAAAGTGCTGTTTCAAGCACAGTAACCTTAATAAGTTCATGTGCCTCTAAAGCATCGTCAAGCTGTTTTATAATGTTATCCACAATACCGCCTTTACCAATCTGTGCAATAGGCGAAAGTCCATTTGCCATAGCTCTGAGTCTTGCTCTTTGTTTACTTGTAATCATAATTTTTCTCTCTTTCAAACTTAATACACAAACTCAAATTCAATATCATAAAGGCGAACTGTGTCCCCTTCCTGTATTCCCTCTTTTTCCAGTGCTTCAATAACACCTTTTCTTCTAAGTGCATCCTGAAAATGATTAACAGATTCATAGTCTTCAAAGTTTGTGGACTCAATAAGATAGGTAATATATCCGCCTGTTACGCAATATACTCCTTCTTCCACATTAACCTGAAACATATCATCATAAATATCCACAACCTCATCTTCCTGAACCTGACAAAATTCCTCTTTTGGAATTTTCTGCAAGGTTGTATAAACATAATTAATAAGTTCTTTTACACCTTTATTTGTGGCAGCGGAAATTTCAAATACTTTGTAGCCTCGTCCTTCAATTTCCTTTTTAAACTCTTCAAGCAGTTCGGGGTACATATTAAGGTCAGTTTTGTTGGCTGCAACTACCTGTACCTTGTCTGCAAGGACACTGCTGTACTTTTCCAGCTCTTCATTTATTTTATCAAAATCTGATATAGGGTTTCTGCCTTCTATTCCTGAAACATCCACAACATGAATAAGCATACGAGTACGCTCTACATGACGAAGAAAATCATGTCCCAGCCCTACTCCGTCGCTTGCTCCTTCAATCAATCCTGGTATATCTGCTACCACAAAGCTGTTTTCAGGCGATATGGATACAACTCCAAGATTTGGCTGAAGTGTTGTGAAATGATAATTTGCAATTTTGGGTCTTGCTGCACTTATAACAGATAAAAGAGTGGATTTTCCCACATTGGGAAATCCGATTAAACCAACGTCTGCAATAAGCTTCAGCTCAAGCTGAATTTCTTTAACTTCCCCTTTAAGACCAGGTTTAGCAAATTTGGGCACCTGCCTTGTGGGAGTGGCAAAATGAGTGTTTCCCCATCCGCCTCTGCCGCCTTTGGCAGCAATAAAACTATCTCCGTCATTTACCAAATCAGCAATAATTCTGTCGGTATTAATATTACGCACAATAGTTCCGCAGGGTACTTTTACAATTATATCTGCTCCGTTTTTACCATTACATCTTGCTCCCGAGCCATCTGTTCCATTTTCTGCTTTATATTTTTTTCTGTATCTGAAATCCATAAGTGTAGCAAGAGTTTTATCCGCAACAAAAACAACATTACCGCCGTTTCCTCCGTCGCCTCCGTCAGGACCGCCTGCCGCTACATATTTTTCTCTATGAAATGTAACCGCACCGTTACCGCCATTTCCTGCCTCTATGGTAATTTTTGCTATATCAGCAAGCATATAAAAAGCCTCCTTTATGGATTTTCTAATAATGAAAAAAGGGATTGTGACACAATCCCCTTAATTTCTTAAATCTCAAAGAACTAAAAAGTTCCGTCATCTGTAAAAGATTAGTTAGCAGCAACCTCGTAAACACTAACCTGCTTTTTATCCTTACCTACTCTTTCAAATCTAACCTGACCTGAAACAAGAGCAAATAAAGTATCGTCGCTACCCTTCTTTACATTAACTCCGGGATGAATTTTAGTACCTCTCTGTCTTACAAGAATGTTACCTGCAAGCACCTTCTGACCGTCAGCTCTCTTAACGCCAAGACGTTTAGATTCGCTGTCACGACCATTCTTTGTACTACCAACACCCTTTTTATGAGCAAAGAACTGAATACTGATTTTTAACATCAGGGTTACCTCCAATCTTTTGGTAATATTAAATAAGTTGTTTTTCTGTAATTATGTTTTGTGGAAAATCCTTTTCCCACTCTTCCATAAGCTTTTCAAAACCTGAGAGGACTTTTAAAGAAACTGTTCTCTTTTCCCCTTCCAGCTTTGAAATATCACAGGATATTTCATTGCCTATGGTAAAACAATCTGTGAGCCCCAGTTCTCCGTCAATAACCGCAATTACAGCTTGTACTGCCCCCGAAACGGCGGCACACACTATATCCTTGCCATACCTATCAAACCCGGCATGACCAGAAATAGTAAAGCCTTTTAAGTTATTATCCTGAGAATATAAAAAAACTGCTCTAATCAAAAGCTCACCTTCAATTTTTGCTGAAATTAAGCATTGATAGCTTTAATTTCAACTTTTGAATAGTTCTGTCTATGACCTTTGCGTCTGCGATAGCCTTTTTTGGGCTTATATTTGAAAATTCTTACCTTTTTGCCCTTAACATCGCCAAGAACAACAGCATCAACACTTGCACCCTTAACTAAAGGAGCACCAAACTTTGTGTTTTTACCATCAACAACAGCAAGAACATCAAACTTAACAGCTGTATCAGCTTCAACGCCAAGCTTCTCGATGTAAATAACATCACCAACACTTACGTTATACTGCTTACCGCCTGTTTCAATAACTGCGTACATTAAAGTTACACCTCCATCACCAATTCTCGCCGGGTCGCAGGTAGGAACTCTTTCAATCCGTTTTAGACCTGATCCGTGCGGCTACGTTATATTATACCATAGTTTTTTTTATTTGTCAAGAAAAATTTGCTATTTATTTAACTCTTAAAGTTTTAAGATATTCTTTATGCTCATCTGTTACCCGACAGCTTTCCACAGCCTTTGAAATAGTTTTATTATGTACCCATTTACTTAAAATATTATCTTCCAGATATTTTACTGCAAACTCATACTGCTTTGCAATTGCAGTTGCAAAATACCATGCAATCATCATATTAATATAATATTTTTCACTTTTAATCTGTGAAATTTTTTTTAAATATTCCTCTTTAAAATTATTATCTAAAAAGTGCTTCATATATATTCCTATACCAAAACGAACGGTATATTCCGCATCACTTGATATCCACTTATCTGCAAGGACAAGAAGCTTTTCCTTATTTTTAGCAAAAAGTGCAGGAGAACACATATCACAGGTTGCCCAATTATCCACATAAGGTAAAAATTCCTGAATTTTTTCTATAAGCTTGTCAAAATCCTTTATATGGTCAATGAGCAGTGCGTGAAGATTATATTCATCGTAATATTTATGAGGCAGTGTGTTTAAAAATTTCTCTGCCTCTTTAGTTCCCGTAAGACTCTTAGCAAAGCTTTTCAGCACAGGCATACGAATACCCAGCACCTTCTCCTTAGGTACAGTAGGCATCAGCTTACTTTGAAAATCTCTGTATTTTTCGTCACTTAGCTTTTCAAGCTCTTTTTGTATATTCATAATATCCCCTAGTTAAAAAGGGCGGAAAATCCGCCCTTTATATTTTAGCCTATTTGTGTTCCTGTGGGCATATCCCCTTCTATGGTACAAAGAACAAGATTTTCAGCATCTGCCGCCGCAAGAAGCATACCTTTAGATTCTACTCCTCTTATTTTAGCAGGTTTTAAGTTTGCCACAAGAATTATATTTTTACCCGGTAAATCTTCCGGTTTATACTGTTTTGCAATTCCTGAAACAATAGTTCTTGTTTCTCCGCCCATTTCAAGAGTAAGCTTTAACAATTTGTCCGCCTTCTCTACCTTTTCAGCTGATATTACTTTGGCTACTCTAAGGTCAATTTTAGCCACATCTTCAATTGTAATTTCAGGCTTTAAGTTAAGCTCAGGTTTTGAAGGTTCAGCATCTTTTTCCAGTTCCTCCAGCATTTTTGCCTCGTCAATTCTTGCAAATAACACCTCAGGCTGGCCTACCTTTGTTCCTACTTTTGTTTTACCGAAAGTCTCCAGACTTTCTAAAGTTTTATCCTCTGCCATAATCTGATTAAAAATTTTATCTGCTGTTTCAGGCATAAAGGAGGAAAGAAGAACGCCGATATATCTGATAGCTTCAATAAGATTATAAAGCACTGTTGAAAGTCTTTCTTTTTTATCTTCATCCTTAGCTAAAGTCCAGGGGGTTGTTTCGTCAATATACTTATTGCTTCTTCTTGCAAGGTTAATAATCGCCCCAAGGCTGTCTGCAACTCTGTGCCCTTCCATTGCCTTTTTAACTTCCTTATAAGTATCAACTGCACACAGTTTCAGCTCATTGTCGATATTTTCAGAAGAGTTAGCTGAAATAAGCTGGCCTCCGAAATATTTGTTTATCATGGCAACTGTGCGGTTTACAAGGTTACCTATAATATTTGCAAGGTCAGAATTATACTTGGAAATTACCATTTCGTAGGTAATGCTTCCGTCATTTGCAAAAGGCATTTCACTAAGCACATAATATCTTACTGCATCTACTCCAAACTTGTCTGCAAGTTTGTCTGCATAAATTACGTTACCCCTTGATTTACTCATTTTATCGTTGCCAAACAAAAGCCACGGATGTCCAAACACCTGCTTTGGAAGGGGTTCTCCCAGTGCCATAAGCATAATAGGCCAGTATATTGTATGAAAACGCAAAATATCTTTACCGATAATGTGCACATTTGCAGGCCAGTATTTCTTATAAAGTTCACCGCTGCCGTCAGGGCTGTAACCAAGAGCTGTAATATAGTTGGAAAGAGCGTCAATCCATACATAAATTACATGGTCAGGGTCAAACTCCACAGGCACTCCCCATTTAAAGGAACTGCGTGAAACACACAAATCCTGAAGTCCGGGTTTTAGGAAATTATTTACCATTTCCTTTTTGCGGGATTCGGGCTGAATAAAATCAGGATTTTCTTCAATATGCTTTATAAGACGGTCAGCATACTTGCTCATTTTAAAGAAATATGCCTCTTCCTTAGTAGGCTTTACAGGTCGCCCGCAATCAGGACAACATCCGTCAACAAGCTGTGTTTCTGTAAAGAAGGATTCACAGGGAACGCAGTACATTCCTGTATATTCACTTTTATAAATATCCCCTTGCTCATACAGCTTTTTAAAGATTTTCTTTACTGCCTCTTCGTGATACTCGTCGGTAGTACGGATAAATTTGTCGTAGCTTACATTCATTTTATCCCAGATATTTTTTATCTGCCCTGCAACATTATCAACATATGCCTGAGGCTGTATTCCTGATTCTTTTGCAAGCTCTTCTATTTTCTGTCCATGCTCATCTGTACCTGTTAAAAAGAAAACATCATACCCTTCAAGGCGTTTGAACCTTGCAATGGCATCAGTCAAAATCGCCTCATAAGTATTTCCTATATGAGGTTTACGGGATGTGTAAGCAATGGCAGTAGTTATATAAAATTTTTCCTTTTCCATTTTCCATAAATCCTTCCAAAATTTAATTATTATATATTTTACCATATTTTCTTAAAAAAATCAATAGGAATAATTAAAGGAAAAGGACCAAAGGCAAATGCCTTTGGTCCCTAAAAAATTCTATGTACTATTATGCCTTTTTTTCCTTTGTAACTGCTTTGATTACAAACAGTGTAATAATCATAATTGCAAATGCCGCAGGAAGAGCGATGTAAATATTTTTTACAAAGCCTGCAATAATATATGAAACAAATGAAATTACTGCAACTGTGATTGCATAAGGAAGCTGTGTAGATACATGGTTAATGTGGTTACACTGACCCCCTGCAGAGGACATAATGGTTGTATCTGAAATAGGTGAGCAGTGGTCACCGCAAACTGCACCTGCAAGACAAGCGGAAATTCCAATAATGAATATTGGGTCGCCTGCATCAAACATAGCAGTTACAATGGGAATAAGAATACCAAATGTTCCCCATGATGTACCTGTTGCAAATGCAAGAAGACAAGCAACAACAAATATAACTGCAGGAAGGAAGGCAACAAGACCTTCAGCCGCATACTTCATAAGACCTTCAACATACACATCTGCGCCAAGAAGACCTGTCATATTTTTTAAGGATGTTGCAAAGGTAAGAATTAAAATTGCAGGTACCATTGCATTAAAGCCTTTGGGAATACAATCCATAGCTTCTTTAAAGGTTATTACTCTTCTTGCTACAAGGTAAATCATTGTAAATAAAAGAGCAAGAATACCGCCCCAAGGAAGGCCTACTGTTGCATCTGTATTAGAAAAAGCATCAATAAAGCTTGAGCCTGCAAAGAAACCGCCGTTATAAATAAGAGCAACAACACAAATAGCAATTAAAACAATTATTGGAAGTACAAGGTCAATAACCTTGCCCTTTGAAGAAGGCTGTTCTTCAGGAACTTCAGCCTTATCACCGCAGGTATAAAGGTCGCCATTTTCAACAGCATTCCTTTCATGAAGCTTCATCGGACCATAGTCAAGCTTCATAAGAGCAATTGCAATAATAAAACCAAGTGTTAAAACAGAATAGAAGTTATAGGGAATTGCCTTTATAAAAAGTGCAATTCCTTCCCCTTCGGGAGCATAGCTGGAAACAGCTGCCGCCCAAGAGGAAATAGGAGCTATCATACATATTGGAGCTGCAGTTGCATCAATCAAATATGCAAGCTTTGCTCTGGAAATTTTATGGCTGTCAGTAACAGGTCTCATAACAGAACCTACTGTAAGACAGTTAAAATAGTCGTCAATAAAAATAAGTACACCAAGAACAAATGTTGCAATAATTGCACCTGCTCTTGTTTTTATGTGTGTCTTTGCCCAGTTACCAAAAGCAGCACTTCCGCCTGCTTTATTAACAAGCGCAACGATTATACCAAGTATAACAAGGAAAATAAAAATACCTGCTGTTCCTGAAACTGCCTCAATAAGGCCATTATTTAAAATCTTATCAAGTGCAGTAACCGGCTTGAAGTCTGCCGCAAAAAGACCCCCTACTAGAATACCGATAAACAGCGAGCTGTACACTTCCTTTGTAATAAGTGCAAGTCCTATAGCGATAATAGGTGGAACTAACGCCCAAAAGGTTGAATAAAACTTAGGTACTGCTTCAGCGTCTTCTCCTGCTGCAAAACAGCAAATTGCCGTTACTGCCACAAACAGAAGAGCAAGAATACCTGTAAGCATAGAAGCTTTTTTCAGATTTTTCATAAAAGTATCTCTCCTTATAAAATTATAATAAAAAATCGAAATTCGTTACTTAAACTTCAACATTTTATTATATAGATAGTATCATACAAGACAAAAAATTACAATAGTTATTTTTTACAAAATTAGACAGTATTTTTTTACTATTCCATCATAAGAATACATCTGGTTTTTAAAGGTCTCCCTCTATAACTGGTTTTTTTGTGAATGGTCGTGCAATGCTTGTGTAAACTTATAGATAAATCTCCTTGTCCATATTGTGACAATGAATGAAAGATAAACTTTTAGTCATTGACAAAATATAACTTTGACATAGCACCATCTACAAATTATAGGTGGTGCTACTCTTTTACTTGTATTCTTCGTTGTAATCTCAACGAAAAAATTATTCCACAGGAAATAAAATTATAGGAATCTGCCTTGTGGGTTGACAAATATTATTTTTTATGGTATAATTAAAAAGATGATTTCAAAAAAGCCTTTGAAATCGTTAGCGGTTTTACCGCTTATAGAAGTCGTAAAATAGTAAAAGGTGCCACTTTATATCTGTATTATTGAATTGCTGTTAATTTAATTCAGGTATAACATATAAAGGAGCGATTTTATGAAGTTTACAAAAACCGTTACAACACTGGCTTTAGCATTAGTTGTAACAACCTTCAGTGTATCTGCTGCAACAGGTATTGTTACTACAGATTCACTGAATATTAGAGCTGCTGCCTCTACTGACAGTGCCGTTGTTGGTAAAGCATATACAGGCTATGCTCTTGATATTAAAGAATATTCAAATGGTTGGTATGCGGTAAATTATAATGGCACTACTGCTTATGCAAGTGCTGATTATGTTTCCGTTGATACTCTTGGAGAGGGTCTTGTTTCATATGACGGTCTTGTTTATTTAAGAAAGACTGCCGATTGGAATGCTCCTCTTTTCGAGAAGGTTGACAACGGCACCAAAATTAAGGTTACAAGCGTTGTCGGAGAGTTTTACGAAGTTCTTTATTACGGCAATATCAGGTACATACCCATTGTATGTACAAATGTAAGAAAGGACAGTCTTGCAGACCGCAGTATCATCACAAGCAGTCTTGCTCAGCGTAGCGTAGATATTGCAGCCAGATACCTTGGTACACCTTATGTGTACGGCGGAGCTAAGCCTACAGGCTTTGACTGTTCAGGTTTCACAATGTATGTGTATTCACAGCTTGGAATTTCTCTTCCACGCAGTTCCTCAGCACAAGCAGGTTGCGGAGTGCCGGTAGATAAATCCCAACTTGTTCCCGGTGACTTATTGTTCTTCAATACATCAGGAGCAGGAGTTTCCCACGTAGGGTTATATGCTGGTAATGGCCAGTTTATTCACTCACCATTACCCGGTCGCTCGGTTTGTTATGATAGCCTTGATACAGGCTATTACACAAGAACATATATGTTCGCAAGACGAGTTACCAGATAAATTTTTAAAGGTTAACCTTTAAGCGACTTCTTTAAGACCGCAGTTAATAAATAACTGCGGTCTTTTTCTGCCCTGATAAGTAACAAAGGTATTTGTCTATCCATATAACATTTTACAACTTTTACCCAAACAAAAAGAGCAGAGAATTTTCTCTGCTCATACATATCTTTTTATCTTCTTCCACCGCGTCTGGACCCTTTTTTTGCTAAATCAAGCTTTTGAATTTTTTCATCACTTTCCTGTTTGAATTTAGAAAGCATATCTTCAAAATCTATAGGTCCTGCAGATGGTTTTTTCCAGTTTTCAGCTTGCCTTGTCTGTTTTTCCTGAGGTTTTTCCTCATTTTCAACAGCCTTTTTAATAGACAAATTAATTTTGCCGTTATCATCTACCGAAAGGACTTTAACCTTTACCTCCTGACCCACTGTCAGATGCTCATTTATATCCTTAACATAAGCGGAAGCAACCTCCGAAATATGTATAAGACCAACAAGACCTTCTTCAAGTTCTGCGAAAGCACCAAAAGGAGCTATGCTTTTAATTTTTCCATTTAAAATCTTACCGACCTCTATTGACATACTGAAAATTTCCTCTCCCGCTATTTTAAAACAGCGTTAAATGCTTTTACTGTGCTTTATCGTAAAAAATCTTTTCGTTACTTTTTACATACCCAAGTTTTTCTTTTGCCTGCTGTTCAATAAACTCATCAGAGCCAATTTTAGCAGTTTGTTCGTCAAGTGTAATAGCACGTTTTTTTTCTTCTTTTAATTCTGCATTTATGCTTACGAGGGTTTCTTTATTTTCACGTATTTGTTTAGCTTGAGAAACAAATGTCACAAGGCAATATACCATAAAAGCTAACAGTAAAACGCTTAAAAGTGCTCTGCCTGGTTTTATTCTCACCTTACGCACGAAACCACCCCCTAATTTATTGCATAAATATATACACTATCATATTATACTATATCCAGATAAAATTTCAAGCCTTATTATGACCAAAATTTTGCCTTTATTTTAGTTGTTTTGCACAATTTCATCAAATTTTTCAATGTTTTGTCTGCAAAACTAAGCATTTTTTTTACAGGATGGACCATTTTCATTATTATTTTTCTTATAAATCCCACTGAAATTACCATCCACTTCCCTGTGCTTTTACTCAGCGTAACAAAGTACACAAATAATCCCAGTGCACATCCCATAAATGTATATGCCCGAAGCTGACCTTTTCCGCCTTTCCACAAGGCAAAATAATATACTATAAGTATCAGCATCCAGAATACACTGTCAAGGAAATACATAGTTTTTTTAAGCTTAAAGCCTTGTTTTAATGCAGATAACAGATCATACATAAGCCCTGCAAATACGCCTACAACCGTACAGTAGCAAAAGATTATAAACTGCTCTTTTATATTTATCATATGCCTGCCACCTACCCGAAAATTTTAGAAATCAACCCTTTTTTAGCGGTTGCAGGAGCATTTACATCCTCATATACTATACTGTCAATGTCCCCCTCAACTATTATTTCTCCGCTGTCAAGACTAAGCTTGTTCATATGGAAATTTATCCCTTTAATTTCCATTACTCCCATTGATGTATATACTACCACCCTGCCGTCATCAAAACATTCCATATCCTGTACTCCGGATACAGATACCTTTTTTCTTCCCTCTAATATAACATTATGAATTGTATTTTCTGCCATAACAAGTCCACTCCCTTCATATATACATATATATTCTTAAAAAGCTGTATATATAACAAAAAGACCATAGTAACACTATGGTCTTCTAATTTATTCTTCTGCCTTTATTATTTCTACCTTCATCTCTTCAAACTTTTCTTTCCAGGCATCTGACAAATCGGTATCTGTAATAAAGTAATCAATCTTATCAAATGGCGCAAGCTTTACAAAGCCTACTCTTCCAATTTTTGATTTATCGCATAAGTAATATTTAGCACGGCTGTTTTCAATCATTTTCTGCTTAATACCGCACTCTTTTTCATTGCTTTCAAGTATTCCCGCATCAGGGTCAACACCCTTACTGCTAAAAAACATCTTTCCTGCAAAATAATTCTCAGAAACTGTATTTTCTGCAAGACTTCCCACAAAGGACTGGTTGTTACTTGCAATTCCTCCCACAGCAATAACCTTAAGGTTTTCCTGATTTACAAGTTCATTTACCACTCGCAGGGAATTTGTTACGATCGTTACATTTGCCATTTTCTTAAGTTCTCTTGCTAAATAAAATGTTGTAGTAGATGCATCAAGGAATATAATATCCCCCGGAACTATGTACTTTATTGCAGTCTTTGCAAGCTTCATTTTAGCATCAACATTAGTCCTTTTTCTGTTTTCCAGCGAAAGCTCATAGGTGCTTTCATCAATAGGAACGGCTCCTCCGTGAGTTCGAACTAAAAGTTCTTGCTCTTCCAGTTTCTCCAGGTCACGGCGTATAGTTTCTTCCGTAACCCCAAGAGTAACTGCTAGTTTACTTACCCATACTGCCCCTTCCTGCTCCAGAATTGTTGATATTTTTTTCTGGCGTTCCAGTGCAAACATATATTCACCTCAAATCTACAAAAAGTTTCAGGACTTTTTAAGAATTGTTACCTTTGCACCGTTTTTAAGTCCGGCAGCATTGGCATCATCTGTATCTATATGCATTTCAACATTAAAGTCATCACGCACTCTCACCTGAACATCAAAAAACTTTGTATCTTTAAGGTCTTCTCCTTCTACCAGAACATCCACATACTCTCCATCTTTAATGTTATGCTTTTCAGCATACTGCGGAGTAAGATGAATGTGTCTGTTAGCAATAATTACACCTTGTTTAAGATATACACTGCCTTTTGGACCTACAAGAACAAGCTTTTCAGAGCCTTCCACAACACCTGAGGGTCTTACAGGAGGGCTAACCTTTAATACAAAAGTATCTGTTCTGGAAATTTCTACCTGAGTATCCTTTCTTACAGGGCCAAGTACTCTTACTTTTTCAATAGCCTTAAGAGACGGACCTACCAAAGTTACAAATTCATTGGAAGCAAACTCTCTTCCCATAAGGTCTTTTTTCTTGGTAAGCTCATATCCTTTACCGAAAAGAGTGTCAAGGTCCTGTCTTGAAAGATGTACATGACGCTGGGAAACTCCAACTTTAATCTGACCATCTTCAGGTGCAGTACCCATATCTTTTATTGTCTTTAACACTATTTCTTCAATAGCTTTTACATCATACATTGGTGACTTGCCTCCCTTTCCGATTATTTACTCATATCAAAGAATTTAAGTATTTCTTCGTGAGGACTTGGAATAATTTCAATTCCGTAAACATGGCCAAATTTTTCAGCCGCAACCTTACCTCTGTTTACCGCAGCAGTTACAGATGAAACTGACCCTGCGATAATCAGCGTTACAAGTCTTCCTCCAAGTCTTTTTTCAGTATGAACAAGTCTTACATCAGCAGTTTTAAGCATACTGTCAAGACCTTCAATGGAGGCAACGAGGCCTTCAACCTCTAAAAGTGCAATAGAATCATGCATTACTTTTTTCCTCCTTGTTACATATTTCATACATAGACTTAGGAAGCTTTTTATTGTACTTATCCTTATTTATATCAAGAAGATAAGCAAGTTTTTCAATACCCTTACCGGGATTTGCAATAATATGCGAAACTAAATATTTTCCATTAGCCTTTGCGTACTGTACACCTGCATCAACAGCTGCACGCACATCAGAAACATCGCCTTCCATTTTTACAACCATAACAAGTGGTGCGGGAACGTCTGCACTTTTTGGTCTTGTTCGGTCAAAGGCAATTATCTTAACATTTGCAGCTTTTGCGGCAATATCAGCAACCTTAACTGCCAAAGAAAAGCTGTAAACTTCAATCATTCCTAAAGCCTTCATAATTTATTTCCCTTCTTTTTTCGTATATTATACTATGTGTAAACCATCTACAAGAACGCATCTGCGTTGTCTTGTAAAGGAACGAGTGCAAGTAAGACCTTCACCTGTTGGCCCTGCAATAGTAAAGGTTGTATGACCTTCGCCGCCTGCACCGATACCTGCATAAGAAGGAGCATTTTTAACAAATATTGTTGTTTCAACTGCCTTTGCAAATCTTGTAAGGTGGTCAACATTCTTAGAATGGATATGTGCAGAATGTCTGTTGCCATGCTCAGCTTTAACAGCCATTTCAATAGCCTGGTCAATATCCTTAACTCGTACAATTGCAAGAATAGGCATCATCATTTCAACCTGAACAAATGGGTGATTTTCATCTGTTTCACAAATGATAAGCTTAGGGTCTGCATCTATTCCAATTTCCTTAAGGAAAAGCTTAGCATCCTTTCCAACCCATTTTTTATTAATAGAGAATTTGCCATCCTTTTCTACAAGACAAACCTTTTTAAGCTGTTCAATCTGGTCACCTTTAATAAGGTATGCACCTGCAGAAATCATACTTAAAATAAGCTCGTCTGTAATATTATCAAATGCAAAACATTCTTTTTCTGCAATACAGGGAAGGTTATTGTCAAAGCTTGCACCATTAACAATATCTCTGCCTGCTTTTGCTATATCTGCTGTGTCATCAACAATAACAGGAGGGTTACCTGCACCTGCTCCGATTGCTTTCTTTCCAGAGGAAAGAAGTGCCTTAACAACACCTGGCCCGCCTGTTGCAACAAGCATTTTTACAATTGGTGACTGCATCATTTCGTTAGAGCTTTCGTGAGTAGGCTTTTTAACTGAAACAACAAGGTTTTCAGGTCCGCCTGCCTCTAATATAGCACGGTTAACAAGGTCAACTGCGTAATTTGCAACTTCACAAGCATTTGGGTGAGGGTTAAATACAACTGCATTACCCCCTGCAATCATACCGATAGAGTTACATATAACTGTTTCACTTGGGTTGGTAGAAGGTGTGATTGAACCGATAACACCAAAAGGAGCCATCTCAATAAGAGTCATACCATCGTCACCTGTGTAAACTCTGGGCTGTAAATCTTCTGTACCGGGAGTTTTGTTTGCAACAAGCTGATGCTTGATTGTTTTATCAACAACTCTGCCCATACCTGTTTCCTTAACTCCTAAAACTGCCATCTGCTCTGCTTCTTCAAGAGTAAGTCTTCTGATAGCAGAAATCATCTTTTCTCTCTGCTCAACACTGTAGCTGCGATACTGCTTATATGCTTTATCAACTGCTGCAAGAGCTTCTGCCATTGTATCAAAAACACCAAGCTGTTTTTTGCCGCTTACAGTATTCATATTACGAATGACACTTTCAACGATTTCGGAAATTTTTGCTTCGTTTATCATTTATATACACCTCGTTTACAGTTTTCATATTTTAAAGGATACTCTCCCACAATTTCTTATCCGGTCTTGGAATTACAGAGCTGTTTAAATACATTCCCTTTTCTCCCACTGCCATTTTTGCTTTTTCAATTGCCGCTGTTACCGCTGCAACCTCTCCTGTAATAAACATATAGGATTTTCCGCACATACCTCTTGCTATTCTAAGCTCAATAAGGTCAACCACTGCGGTTTTTGCTGCAACATCTGCTGCAACAATTATTTCAGATGCGTTAAAGGTTTCCAGCACACCCAGAGCATTTACTTCTCCAACAGGTACTGCTCCATATATTGCAGGAAAAATAGATTCATGGGGATTACCTAATACAAATGAACCTATAAGTCCGTCCCCGAATCTTGATTTTGATGACTCTACAGATGCTTTAACAGCACTTAAATCACCTTTAATAATTACAATATATTTTCCCGGGCAAACTGTCTGTGCCTCGATGATATCAACTTCTGAGGTTTTTACCATAAGGTCTGCCGCCTGAACACCGGTAGAAACTGTTTGATATTCTACCATTCCGATTGCACTACTCATTAGTATTAATCACCATCCTTTACATCTGTTTTAATAATTACAAATTTATCTGTTACTCTTTGTACAGTACCATTTACCGACGAGTGAACAAAAGCACCAAGACTTTTTTCATCTACTCTACCGATAACCTGACCTGTCTTTACTTTATCCCCCTCTTTAAGGTCTGTTTTAGCAGGTGCACCAATATGCTGGCTAAGCATTATCTTAACCTTTTTAGGTGTTGCTGATTTATCCTCAAAGGGTGCAGGTCTGTCATATTTTCCAAGTCCCAGCCTTGTTACTATTCTGTAAGTGGGAACCCGTCTGTACTTTCTTTCTTTTAATACTCCCACTCCTTTAACATCTTTAGGAGGAGTATAGCCCTCTGCTCGAAGGCCTGCTTTATATTCACCTATAAGCGTTCTGGGAGATAATCCCTGACCGCAGGCATACATTTCACATATTCCGCACTGGGAACAGTAAACTGTATTTATAAGTGGTGCTACATTTCTTGTTACTCCCGATGTTGCTGAACGCATAAAATCACTAGGATTAATGGGATGACCAAGTAAATGTCTGGGGCAAAGATCAGTACACATTCTGCACTGACAGCAAGATGCCATAGCACGTTTTAAATCTATTGAAATGTTAGCTGTTTTCTTATTTATAACGTGGTGATTTTTAGGAAGTACCACCACAGCGTTTGTTGTTTTGGTTACAACATCAAATGGGTTTGCGATTTTTCCCATCATAGGCCCGCCATTTATATATGCTGGGTCTTTTACAGTTGCTCCCCCTGCCATATCTACAAGTTCCTTAAGTGTTATACCCAAAGGAACCTGAAGAGTTGTGGGATTTGCAACCTCTCCGGTAATGGTTACATACTTTGTTGTAACCGGTTTATTATTTTTAATTATGTTGTATGCATTAAGCATAGTTTCAACATTGAATACAGTTACTCCTACTGATATGGGAAGAGCACCCGGCTCTACTACTCTGCCGGTTGTTTCGTAAATCAGAACAACCTCGTCCCCTGTAGGATAGAAAGATTTCATTTCTGATATTTTAATATTCGGGAAATTATCCTTCTCTGCTGCAAGTGCCTGAAGGGCTGCAGTATAAGAAGATTTAATTCCTACAATAATGTTCTGTGCACCTACTGCCTCTGCAACAATTTCAAGTGCCGAAAGAATTTCATAAGTATTAATCTCAAGAACTTGTCTATGAAGTCTAAGGAGTGGTTCACATTCGGCACAGTTCAGGATTATTGTGTCAGCTTTTTCATCAAGCTTGGCATAAGAAGGAAATCCTGCACCGCCTGCACCTACAACTCCGCCCTCTTTTAAAAGGGTTTTAAGCTTAGTAAGTTCCATCTTATTCAACTACTCCATCCTGTCCTTCATCAACAATTCCCACAATAGCAGCGTCAATAGGACTATTATCCATATTGCATCCTACTCTTGCCGCACTGCCCATAGCTACAAGTACAGTTTCGCCTATGCCTGCACCTATCATATCAACAGCAACAAATTTACCCTTGCTTTTGTCAATAGGAGCTACTACCATAAACTTACTTCCTATTAAATTGTCCTGTTTTCTTGTGGAAACGATGCTTCCGGTAACTTTTCCAACTATCATCTTGTAAACCTCGCCTTCAATAAATAAAGGCTACTTCCTTTCTTGGAATATAGGTTGCCTTTAATAAGGCGGAGGGAGAATTTCTCTCCGCCTTACATAAAGCAATTAAAAAACATATTCTACCTATTTATTACTTAATAGCAGGTAAAATCTTCTCAACATCATCGTGAGGTCTGGGGATTACGTGTGTAGCAATAAGTTCGCCAAGGTGAGAAGCAGAGTTTGCACCAGCTTCAACAGCGGACTTAACAGCACCTACATCTCCTCTAACCATAACAGTTACAAGACCTGAACCGATTTTTTCTGTACCTACAAGTGTTACGTTTGCAGCTTTAAGCATTGCATCAGCAGCCTCAATAGAAGCTACTAAACCTCTTGTTTCTACCATACCAAGTGCCTGTTGTACCATTTTTATTTCCTCCTTGATTTTAATTTCTTTAATTTCTGTAGCTACTGCAGGAGCTGCCTTTGACGCAGTTTTTGCTGCAGTTGCTTTTCCGGTTGACTTACCGGATGTTTTTGCAGTTGATTTTTCTGCCATTTTATATCACCTCTTAATTAGAACTTAGGTAATATTTTTTCAACATCATCGTGGGGTCTGGGAATTACGTGTACAGCTACAAGTTCGCCAAGCTTCTGAGCAGCAGCTCCGCCAACTTCTGTAGCAGCCTTAACTGCACCTACGTCGCCTCTAACCATAACGCTTACAAGACCTGAACCGATTTTTTCTGTGCCGATAAGTGTAACCTCAGCAGCTTTAACCATTGCATCAGCAGCCTCGATTGATGCGATAAGACCTCTTGTTTCTACCATTCCTAATGCTTCCTGTGCCATTGTTTTTTCCTCCTATTTTTTAATCTTATTCATTTACTATTGCGATTTTTATACCTTCCTTATTAAGGTTGGTAATATGGGCTTCGTTAATCTTATCAAGTGGGAACTTATGAGTGATAAGCTCGCTCATTGGAAGACCGATAGCCTTTGCACGTTTAAGAAAATCAAATGTTGTAGCATAGTCACGAAGTGTATATACCCATGAACCAACAGTTGTAATTTCCTTTGCACATATGTCAAAGTGGGGATTGATTGTCGCATCTCCACCATTGATAAAGAATCCAAGCTCGCAAAGTCCGCCACCGTTTCTGATGAACTTATAAATATTTGCGTGAGCAACCGGTGAACCTGTGCACTGGAATGCAAAGTCGGCATAATATCCGCCAAATGCTTCCTTAACACCCTCTGCAAGAGCATCAGCACCTTTATACTTTGTGAAATCTACTGATTTCTCAGCGCCCATCTTCTTTGCAAATTCAAGACGCTGTGCATCGCCGTCCACTGCTACAATGTTTTCAATACCCATTGTACGAAGAACTGCAATACAAATAAGACCGATAGGTCCGCATCCCTGTACAGCTACTCTGCTGTTGAAACGAAGAATTCCTGTGGATTTCGCTCTTTCAACTGCATGTATAAGAACTGCACATGGTTCTATAAGTATTCTTGAATCAAGATCAAGGTCACTTACATTAAAGATTGTAGAACCGCCTCTTACTAAAATGTAATCAGCAAACCAACCGTTAAGATGAATATCATCATCAGGAAGAAGTCCGTAAACGTCTGCACCGCCTACGTTCTGCTTGTTTAAATCGTACATTGTAATATCAGGATTATCCTTGAATATCATACAAGTAACAATTTTATCACCTACATTAAGAGGTTTTCCTGCACTATCCTTCTTAACATTTTTACCCATTTTAACAATTTCGCCTGTACCCTCGTGTCCTAAAACAACCGGAATAAGACCAAATGGGTCACGTTTAAATTCGTGAGCATCTGTTCCGCATACGCCACAGCCTTCAACTTTAACAAGAACATCATCATCCCCTACTTCGGGCATTGGATATTCTTTAATGTCATAATGTTCAAGTGAAGTAAGCATAGCAACTCTTGATGTTGCGGGAACATCTTTAGAAGCTGTTTTTCCAGCAGGTGCTGATGTATTCATATTTGAAAGCACTTGCTTTACAATAGCTTCAATATCTTTAGAATTGATATCCATTGTTTTTCTCCTATCTGACAAAGGGGGTTCCTTTATCGTTTTTTTACAAAGCTCCTGCAAAGATATCTTTTTAAAACCCATAGTGGAGTTTAAAGCTTTTGCCTTTTCCTGTGCCTGCTCCCTTGTTCCTGCCCTTATAATACGAAGTATATCACTGGGATTTTTTCGCATAAGCGGGTGAGATTCAGTAACAACCGCCAGAAAATAGCCATTTGCAGATTTATTAATAAGCTCATTTTGCTTGGTTTTTGGCAAAACCCTTGCACCCTGTTCTACTATGTAATACATAAGTTCATCACAAGTATCTTCAGAAGCAATTATTACTCCATCCTTCACAAGGTTTACGGCAAACTTTGCAAGCAATTTTAAATTTGTACCCGAGTGTGAAATAACAAGTGTCTTATCTATAAGCACTTAATCTCCTCCTCAAGTACACTTGCACCAAAATCCGCAAGTGCAGTATCCTGCTCCTCGCTTCCTCCCGAAACTCCAAGTCCGCCGATTATCTTACCTCTGTAAATAAGAGGTACGCCTCCTCCGAATATTACTATCTGTCCGTTATTGGTAAACTGAATACCATATAAGGACTCTCCCGGCTGGGCAAGAGTTTTCAGCTTCTTGGTGGACATTTTCAGTGCAACAACCGTGTACGCTTTCTGTAACGCCACATCATAACTTGCAATATAAGAATCATCTGTACATTCCACCAAAACTGGTCTTGCAGATGTGTTTGATATTGCAACAACCGGCTTCACTCCCATTTCCTTTGCTTTTGCCTCCACTCTCAGGGCGAGACGTTTTGCAAGAGCAAGAGTCATTTCGGTTATATCAGCGGGACAGAGTTGCTCTTTTACCACACGGCTTACAATCTGTTCCAGCTCGTTATTATTCATTTTACAGCTCCTTATTTACCAAGCTGTTCCATAACCTTTTTGGTTATAGCAGCGATAACATCTTCGTCTGCACCGCCACAAGAACCGTGACAAGAGCCGCCGCAACCGTGACAGCTGGGAAGTCCTGCAGCCTTGTTGGGACAAACGTCAGCAGGGTGTTTACCCTTAAGACCAAACTGTCTTCTGATTTCATAAAGTCTTTCAACCTGAGCCTTAGAAAGTTCCTTAGGACCGCCAAGCTGATTTGCTTTGTAAAGAAGTTCTGCATAGAATTCAAGAGATTCCATCTTATGATAAGCGTTAAGAAGAGAATCGGAGAATGCAAGAGCACCATGGTTCTCTAAAAGAACTGCATCATAATATTCAAGATACTTTTCAACCTGATCAGGAATTTCTTCTGTTGAAGGAGTTCCGTAAGGAGCAATTGGCACGCAGCCAAGAGCAATTACAGCTTCAGGCATAATAGGCTGTGTAAGAGGGATGCCTGCAATCGCAAAAGCTGTTGCATAGCTGGGATGAGCATGAACAACTGATGTAACGTCAGGTCTCTTCTTATAAACACGCATATGCATCTTAATTTCAGAAGAGGGCTTAAAGCCTGCATTTGCCTGAATTACTTTACCTTCAGCATCTACTTTACAGATGTATTCGGGTGTCATGAATCCTTTACTTACACCTGTAGGTGTGCAAAGAAATTCGTTGTCAGAGATTTTAACAGAGATATTACCATCATTTGCAGCAACCATGCCTCTGTTGTAAATTCTCTTACCAATTTCGCAGATTTGTTTTTTGATTTCGTATTCCGATACCATTTTACATTTCTCCTTTTTTATTTATTAAAGTAATATATTTTTTACCACTTTTATCATAATAATTTTACCACATATAATGTGAGGTTGTCAATAGAATTTTCTGTTTTTTTCTGTTTTTTTAATCGTTTTTGTTGTTTTTGTCTGTTTTACATCTTTGAAACACAGATTTTATACAACTTTTGTATTGTTTTCACATTAAAAACACAGAAACAAACTTTTTAGGTTTTTGTTATAGGACAAACAGTAAAGCCCAGTTTCTCCCGAAGAAAATCACCAAGGGCAATCAGAGCCGCTTCCACTTCAGATACCGTTCCGGTAATAATTAGTGTACCGCTGAATCTATCTACAAAACCAAGTTCTGCTCCTGATGTCTTTGTTGCTATATCACCTGCAATAATTGCCGTTTCCGCAGGCGACATTGTAACAATACCAATTGCAGTTTTTGAGTAATCTACTGACGGGTCAAGTCCCAGCTTTTTATAAAGTATCTCATCAGGATTTGCAATAATATGACAGATTGTCATTTGCTTACCTGGAACAAGCTCCTGAATAATACGAAGCTTGCCTTCTCCCGAGAGAATGTCTTTTAAATTATCCATTTTATCACCCTGCCTTTTTAACCGCCGATTTGCGCTTTTAAGCCTGTATTTTGTGCCACCTTAAGCAGCATTTCCATATGCTGCTCACTTGGAGGTGTTATGTGTGCCATTTCATATTTTCTTCCAAGACCTTCATATTTGTCCTGTCCCAGTCTGTGATATGGAAGAAGATGAATTTCCTCTACTCCCGGAAGAGTTGATGCAAACCTTGCAATAGCCTCTATTTCCTCAGGGGTATCATTAAAGGTAGGTACAACAGGTACTCTTATTATAAGTTTCTTTGCTTTTTCAGCAAGCTTCCTTGCATTTTCCAAAATCAGTTCATTAGGTTGCCCTGTAAACTTCTTATGCTTTTCGCTATCCATATGCTTTATATCCATAAGATACAAATCAAGATAAGGAAGAAGTTTTTCAATTTTATCAAATGACATACACGCCGTAGATTCAATTGCAGTATTCAGTCCGTAATCCTTAGCCGCCTGAAGAAGTGCCGCAGAAAAATCCGCCTGGCAAAGGCACTCTCCCCCCGAAAGGGTAATGCCTCCTCCTGAACGTTTGTAGTAAGGCATATCCCTTACAATTTCATCCATAATCTCCTTAACGGTTACATCCTGTCCCATTGTTTTAACCTTACCGTCAAGTGTCATAACCTCAACCTTGCCGCTTTGAGATTCTGGATTACAGCACCATTTACATCTTAAAACGCAGCCTTTTAAAAAGACTATTGAACGTATTCCCGGCCCGTCATGTATGGAAAACCGCTGAATATCAAAGATTCGTCCTTTGACATTTTCGTATGCTTCCATAAATACATCCACCTTTATAAATTAGAAATTTGTCTGCTCTGTTCTGTTTATAATATCGTCCTGAAGTGAACGGGAAAGAGTAGTGAACAGTGCACTGTAGCCTGCTACTCGAACAACAAGGCTCTTATACTTTTCAGGATGAGCCTGTGCATCACGAAGGGTTTCACGGCTTACAACGTTAAACTGCATATGACTTCCCTTCTGGTCAAAATAACCCCTGATTAAAGCTACAAAGCTTTCAATTCCGCTTTTTCCCTTCAGGGCAGAAGGATGGAATTTCATATTAAACAGAGTTCCGTTTGAGGCAATAAAGTGGTCCAGCTTTGAAACGGAGTTTGCTGAAGCTGTAGGCCCCTTTATATCCTTGCCTGCCGAAGGTGAAACACCATCCGCAACAGGAGTATATGCATATCTTCCGTCAGGGGTTGCACCTGTCTGTGCACCAAGAGGTACGTTTGCAGATACAGGATAAAGACCTGCCTGGAATATTCCGCCTCTTGGGTTTTTAAAGGTTTCAAGAGGTCTTGTATAGGTATAAGCCACTTCTCTTGCCAAGGTATCAATTTCCTCAATATCATTACCGAATTTGGGAACCTGATCAATCATTTCTTTAATCTGAGCATATTTTGAAGGTGCATTACTTTCATTAGCATCTTCATTTTTCTTAACTTCCTTGTAAATCTGTGCAATATTATCTTTAGTAACATTAACTCCTGTTTCCATAAGCTGTTTTACAATTTTCTCTGTAATAGCCTGAGAGTCTATAGGAGCAGAGCCAGCTTCATCTTTACCAAAGTTATGAGCAAGAGCATCCTTAAGTTCTCCCAGTGTAAATTTCTTTTGTTCAAAAACAAGAGTTTTTATTGCGTACATAGCATCTGCCATATTTGCAACACCAAAGCCCTGAGGCCCTGTAAAGTTGTAAATTGCACCGCCCTCCTGAACGCTTTTACCTCTGCCGATACAATCCTCTACCATACTTGAAAGATATGGTAAGGGACATCTTTCAGCGTGAGCCACGTCTATGGAGTTATCTGCATTAACCAAAAGCTCAATTGCGTAATTCATTTGGGCTTGATATGCATTGAAAAATTCTTCGTAGCTGTTCATATCCTCAACATTACCTGTTTTAGGACCGACCTGAACGCCATTATCCATACCATTTGAAAATACAAGCTCTAAGGGACGGCACATATTAAAGAATGCCGCATCATGCCAACCTTCTGTTTTAGCAGCTTTCTGAGGTTCAACACAACCGATAATATTATAATCTCTGGCATCCTCCATTGTAAGACCGCGACTGATAAGAGCAGGAATAATTACTTCGTCATTGTAATATGCAGGAAGACCTACCCCTGTTCTGGTAAGCTCTGCAGCTTTTACCATAAACTCGTGAGGAGTTCCGTTCCAAACACGTACAGAGAAAGAAGGCTGAGGAAGTAAAACGTGCATTGTTGCCTGAATACACATAAATGAAAGGTCATTTGTTGCGTCATTTCCATGTATATCCTGACCGCCTGCAATTAAATTCTGGAACAGGCTGTAGCCTGCAAAGCCTTCTGCACTGGCAGCATCACGCACCTTATTAAGGTCGTTAAGCTTAACCCAGATACAATCCATAAGAAGCTGAGCTTCTTCATAAGATATATCTCCTCTATCCAAATCCTTTTTAAAATAAGGATACATATACTGGTCAAATCGTCCAGGAGAAATAGAATGTCCGCTGGACTCTACCTGAAGAAGCATCTGTACAAACCAGAAGGATTGACAAGCCTCCCAGAAGGTTTCAGCACCGTATTCAGGTACTCTTGAACAGTTCTTAGAAATCATCATAAGTTCTGCCTTGCGGTTTTCGTCCTGCTCCTTCTGTGCCATTTCAGCAGCAAGAAGGGCATATCTCTTTGAATACGCAATAACAGCATTACAGCTTATAATTACTGATTCTAAAAATTCGTGACGTTTTGCATAATCTCCGTCTGATACCTTAAGCTTACCAAGAGCAAGCTCAGCCTCAGCAATAATACCCCTGTAGCCTACCTTCAATACCTTTGCATAGTCAACAGTTACGTGACCTACGCCGTTATAAAAGTAGTTACCAGGAGTGAATATATTGTGCTCCATAGCAACAAGTGTCTGAGGTGCCATATATGAAGTAGCAAGCTCGCTTGTTGTCTTGCCTTTCCAGTATTTATATACCTGGGAAAGTGTTTGCTTAGTTTCCTCCGAGATATAAAAAGGGTCAGCACTTCTTGTAGCAACAGTGTCAAACTCGCTTTCCAGCCATTCAAAGGAATATTCAGGGAACACCTGACATCCTCTTGCGGTTTTTGAGTTACTGCCTACAATAAGCTCTTCCTCTCTTATAGTAATAGGAAGATTTTCCAAAATATGAGCAAAAGCTTTTGCTCTTCTTTTAATAATAGGCTCTCCCTCTGTCATTTTATATGACTCTGTAAGGAGTACTGCTCTGTCTGCCTCGATTTCAGGCAAGTGGTCATACATCCTGTCAATCATTCGGGTAATACGAGCAGGTTTTTCAACATCTACTATTTTATAAGCCATTAAATTTCACCCTTTCCGATAATATTATCAAGTACTGTTTCTATACTAATATCCTTATGTTTTGAAGCTTCCCTTGCTTTTTGGTGGGAACCTGTAACTGCAACAGAGTTTTCTGTAAGCCCAAGCATCTGTACGTCATTTATATCATCACCGATAACCGCTAAAGCTTCTTTTTTTATTTTCAGTGATTTCATCATACATTCAACTGCAGATTCCTTACCCGCTTGTTTTGCAACAAATTCGTTCCAGCCGTGCTCATCATACACCCTTTTAAGCATACTGTTATAAGTTCCTGACAGTATTTTATTTGCAAATGTACTCTTTGGCTGTCCGTAAAAAGAAATTTTATAAATATCCTCATTTATCTCGCTTATATCTTCTATTTCAACAAAGTGTCCGTTTAAATTTTTCTCCGCAAGATGTATAAAATCTTTATCAGCGGATAAAATATAAGTAATATATTTTCCTGAAACAGACAGGCTAAGCCCTTCGTTTAAGCTTATTGGCTTTACCATATTTGCCATTACAAAGGGAAGAATCGGCTTTTTATAATAAGTTTTTTCCTTATATATAACAGCTCCGCCGTCAGAAGGAATGTAATATATTTCATCACTTATATCCTCAAACAGCCTTTTCAGCTCATGATAGGCTCTGCCGCTTGCTACAGCAAACATAATACCTTTGTTTATTAAGTTTTTAATTTTGCTCTTTATATGTTGGGATAGCTCTTTTTCGCCTTTTTTTAAAAGAGTTCCGTCCACATCGCAAACAACAAGCTTAATCATCCTTTGTTCACCTTTAAAAATAGAACTATTTTATTATAGAATACTTACATATTTTAATTATACTACAATTTTTTTTGAAATGCAAGTGTTTTTTGGTAAAAACACAGAAAAAAAATTAAAAACGGAAACAAACACAGAAAAATCTGTGTTTGTTTCCGTTTTTTTCCTTTAAACAACAGGTTTTATATTAAAAAAATGTTGTTTTTTGTTTTTTAGAAAACATCCAGCTTTAAAAGGTCCCCCTGACTATAGTTTTCTCTGTCCATAATTTCTTCAATTTCCTCTTTGATTTTCCACCAGCCTGTGTTGAAATTAGCAATCAACGTATCATCCTGCGGAGCTCTTCCGATAATTCTCTCCACTGCACATTCCCTATGAAGATTACGAATAAACAAAATTGCCCTGTTAATATAATCTTCTTTTGTAAGAAGCTTCAAAATTCCTTCCTGATACATTTTTGCACAAGGAGTATTTTTTACTATATATAAAGAATGGAGCTTTACTCCCTCCACCTTTAAGGAGGACAGTATTCTTGCTGTTTCTCTCACATCCTCTTCATCATCCCAGGGCAAATCTGCTATTACATGAGCACATACAGGAAAACCGTAAGAATGTACAAGGTTTACACAGTTTATAAATTCTGCAAGTCCGTGCCCCCTTTTTATAATTTTCAGGGTTTTGTAATTTGCCGTTTGCAGTCCAAGTTCTATTGAAATATTAATTTTTCTTTCAGCCTGTAGCTCCTTAAGAACTTTTAAATGATTCTCTGTTATGCAATCAGGTCTTGTGGAAAAGCATATTTCTACAATATTTTCAAGGCAGGCTTCTTTAGCATAAGCCTTCAGCTTGGGGGCAGACATATATGTGTTTGTATAATTCTGAAAAAAAGCAATAAACTTATTTGCACCATACTTTTTGCCGATATACTTCATATTTTGTTCAAGCTGGTCTTTTACAGACAAGCTGTTGCTAAGGCTTTCAAAGCCTGCACCCATTTCCCCGCAGAAAATGCAACCAAGTGTTCCTATTTTGCCATCACGATTAGGACAGCTTACATTTATATTAATAGGAAGCTTATATACTTTTTCTCCGTACTTTTCCTTTAATGCCTCTGAATATTTTTTATATCCACTCAAATTTATCAACTCTTTTCTATATAAAAATTATACTTAAAAAACTTTTTTCTGTCAAGTAAATGTATATTTTATATTTTTACAGGCAATACTGTAAGTGACCTCATAAATACACAAATATTGGTCTTACTAACATGGCTGTTTTTTCAGCATGGTTAGGTTATCTACCCCCTTTATAGAAAAAGCAACATCTCCCCCAGATGTTGCTTTTTTCTTGACATAACTTTTAAAAAATAGTATAATGGTAGAGAATTTTTTAAGGGAGGGATATATATGCCTTTTGATGCAGTAACGGTTAATTGTATATCAATGGAACTTAATACCGCACTTTCACAAGGCAGAATTGACAAGGTTTATATGCCCACATATAACGATGTTATTCTTCTTATACGTGCTCATGGGCAAAACCGTCGCTTGTTGCTTAGCTGTAATCCTTCCTTCCCAAGAGTGCATTTTACCGCTACTGCAAGAGAAAATCCTGCCACCCCGCCAGGATTTTGTATGCTTCTAAGAAAGCATCTTACAAACGGAAAAATAGTGAAGATTGATTCCCCCAAAAACGAAAGAATTATTTCTTTTCACATAGAATGTAAAAATGAGCTGGGAGATATTACGGAAAAACAGCTTATTATAGAATTGTTTGGAAAAAACAGCAATATAATATTGCTCCACGAAACAGGGATTGTGGCAGACTGTGTACGTCATATTGACAACAGTATGAGCAGAGAACGAATTGTTCTTCCCGGTCTTCCATATTTTCTTCCAAATCCTCAGGATAAAATAAGTCCTGACGATGCTACAGAAGAAACAATAAAAAAATTGCTTTCTAAATGTGACCCTACTAAAAAAGCTGATACCTTTATTTTAGATAATTTTCTGGGAGTTTCTCCCCTGATATGCCGTGAAATTGTTTACCTTTGGGGCTCAGATACTGACCTTTGCGTAGGTGCAAAAAGCGGTCTTGTAAATGCTATAGCTTTTTATATGGAAAAGCTTGCAACCTGTAAATTCAGTCCTGTTACTTTATGGGATAAAAATGGGAAACCAATGGATTTTTCCTGTATTGAAATCCGTCAGTATGCAGACAACCTTACTGTAAAAAACGTCCCCCTTCTATGCGAAGCCTTGGGCGAGTTTTTTGAAGAAAAAGAAAGAAAAACTATTTTAAAGGATAAAACCGGTGCTTTATTAAAAACTGTAGAAAACCTATATTCCCGAATAATAAAAAAAGCAGCTTTGCAACAGGAAAGTATATTGTCTGCAAAAGATTGTGAGGGCTATAAAGTTAAGGGCGACCTTATAATTTCCAATATATATAAAATTAAAAAAGGGGACAAAAATCTTATAACAGAAAATTTTTACTCCCAAAACTTGGAAACTGTAAATATATTACTTGATGCAAATCTAACTCCTGCTGAAAATGCAAACAAGTTTTATAAACGGTATAACAAGCTTAAAAATACCGGTATCAAAGCGAAAATTCAGTATGACCGTTCAATGGAGGAAGCAGAGTATCTGGACAGTGTTCTTAATGCTCTTATTCAGTGTGAAGATATTTCAATTATTGATGAAATCCGTGAAGAATTAGAAGAGCTTGGGTATATTAAATCCAAACAAAAAAAACAAAATAAAAAAGCTGCTCTACCTTCTCCTCACCAATTTATAAGCAGTGATGGGTTTACAATATATGTTGGTAAAAACAACAAACAAAATGATTACTTAACCCTTAAATTATCCTCCTCCAAGGACATATGGTTTCATACTAAGGGTTTTCCAGGATCCCATACTGTAATTGCCGCAAAGGGACAAACCGTTCCTGATACTACCTTAAATGAAGCAGCCTGCCTTGCAGCATATTACTCCAAAGCAAGAGGGTCAGCACAAATTCCTGTTGACTACTGCATAATCAAAAATGTTAAAAAGCCCTCAGGTGCAAAACCTGGTATGGTGATATATGAAAATTATAACACCGCATACGTTACTCCTTCTGAGGAATTTATAAAAAATATAAATAAAGTCAAATAAAAAAACGCTTTCTACATTAATGTAAAAAGCGTTTTTTGTTTATCCCTGATAATTAGTCCTGAACAGGAGCAGCTACGGGACATACATCAGCACAGTTACCGCAATCGATACATTTGTCAGCGTCGATTACATACTTGCCGTCACCTTCTGCGATACATTCAACAGGGCAATCAGCAGCACAAGCACCACATCCGATGCACTCATCAGTAATTTTGTAAGCCATTTAGTTACACCTCCCAATCCTTTATAGATATATTTTTAAAAATATATACATAAAAACACCTGTGACTTCTTAGTCATGGCATTTTGCATGTCATTAATCTTCCAAGCCTTTAAGCTCATTTAAAGTTTCTTTATCAATTTTAGCATCTGTATTTTTAAGCACCTTAACATCCTGACCATTATACTGTTTGATATTATCATTGCTCTCAAGACGTACATCTGCCGTTTGTCTTATAAGGTTTATATTTATAACAGTGCCTTTTCCGTCAGGAGTCTGGACAATGGCTCCGTTACGGGGCATTTTCTTGCCTAAATCCTCATAAGCCTCCTGTTCATATTTAAGACAGCACATAAGTCTGCCACAAGCACCTGAAATTTTTGTGGGATTAAGTGAAAGATTTTGTTCCTTTGCCATTTTAATGGATACAGGAATAAACTCACCAAGAAATCCTTTACAACAAAGCTCTCTTCCGCAAATTCCTATGCCTCCCAGGGTTTTGGCTTCATCACGTACGCCAATCTGGCGAAGCTCTATTCTTGTACGGAAGGTAGATGCAAGTTCTTTTACCAGTTCACGAAAATCAATTCTTCCGTCCGCTGTAAAGAAGAAGGAAATTTTACTTCCGTCAAATGTATATTCCACATCAACAAGCTTCATATCAAGCTTATGCTTGCTTGCTTTTTCAACAAAAATTTCAAAAGCTTTTTTTTCTTTCTTCTTATTTTCTTCCACCTGTTTACAATCTGCCTCTGTTGCCTTACAAACAACCGGTTTTAATGGAGTGGTAATTGCCTCATCGGGAATTTCCCTGTTTTCAATTACAATTTCTCCAAATTCCACTCCGCGGGCAGTTTCAACTATAACGTTATCCCCCACTTTAAGAGAAATGCCGTTTGGAGCAAAATAATAAGTTTTGCCCACTTTTTTAAATCTGACCCCTACTATTTCAACCATGTAATTCCTCCAGACTGCCAAATATCAACTGAGTAACTGTTAAGTTAAAGTTCATATTTCGCTGTAAATTCCCGCTTGCTTCAAGAATTTTTTCCATAGAAGAAAGTACCTTTTCCAGGCTTACTTTCCCGCTTGCGGTTTTAATTTTGTCAATATAATCAATGTTGATACACCTGTTTTCAAGACCAATTTTATATCCTACAATATCCCGAAGGAAGCTAAGCATACAGTCAAAAACATCATTTGCTTTACCTTTATCATCTTTTTTCAGGACCTCAGAAAGTGGTAAAATATTTTTTCTGTCTATAAACTCTATAAATGCATCAAAAACTATTTTTCTCAGCAAAGTAAACTCTTGATTCTCTGCAATTTCCTTTCCCTTGCCTGTATTTCCGTTACAATAAGCTGCCGCAAATTCCAGTTTTTCACCCAATGCATCAGTATAATTCTCAAGAAAATAAACAATTTCTTCTTTAGTATATGGCTGAAGCTTAAGCATACAACATCGGGATTTTACAGTATCTAAAAGTTCCTTTTCCGATGCAACTGTAAATATAAACACTGCGTATTCAGGCGGTTCTTCTATCACCTTTAAAAGTGCATTTTGTGCCTGAGGACTTGCCATTTCAAAATTATTTATTATAATAACCTTTTTAGAAGCTTCATAAGGTCTTATATAAACTTGCTGAATCATATCACGAATTATAGGAACACCTATATTTTTTTTATCAGGCTCAGGAAGTACATATAAAATATCAGGATGAGTTTCCCCGTCTGCCATTAAGCATCCTTTACATTTACCGCAAGCCGTATGATTTTCGCAAACTATCATTTTGGCAAGGTATTTTGCAAGAGTACTTTTACCCATACCCTTTTCCCCCTCCAGCACATAACAATGCCCCAGAGTTCCTTTCTTTAAGGAAACATTGAAAAGACTTTTAATTTTTTTCTGACCTACTGGCTCTCTTTTCATACTTTTATTTTCTTTCCTTGTGATTTTGATGTATGAGCATACCTTGCTGCTTATATTTTACCATACCTAATATTAAAAATCAAGTGTTTTCATTAAAAAGACCGCAGATGAATAACCTGCGGCCCTAAAACACCTTATAAAAATATACTTCTTATTTTAAGATAAACACAAAAATCCCCAAATATAAATAATTATTTTTAGTATATTTTCAAAGGTTTTTATGTATTAATTATTATCTTTGCTGTTTATATCAGTTGCATTTTCACCTGTTTCCTTAATTACTCCAAGTGCCTTTTTCATAAATGTAGGCACAGGAAGTCCAAGCTCAGCCAGACTTTCCATAATAGAAAGGCCCTCTGTACCAATAAGATAACAGGTAATTGCCATACCAAAAGCTCCGTTTGTTGCAATAGCAAGTCCAAGTCTTGCACCGGCAGTACATACCATAAAATCTATCATAAAGCCCATAAGTACTAAAAATGCATAAAACAGCTTTTTCATAGCCCCTGTAAGCCCTACTGAAACAGAAAATCTGCCTTTAGTAAGTGCCAGTACAGTACCGCTTATGTAATCACATACTATAAAAATTGCAAGTACTACAATAAGTTCATTAAAGGAGCCTTTTATGTATCCCAGCACACCCACAGTTGTACCTATTACAGATTTTGCTGTTATTGCTGTTCCGCTTCCCATATTTTCCCTCCTTCCTTTGTTACTATATTATTTACATCATACTTTCCTCATTAGCTTTTTGCATATTATAAATAGCATTTTCAAACTCTTTGGCGTATCTGTTTTTTAGATTTGCAATTCTGTCGGCCTTCTGTTTTTCCCAATTTGCCCTGTTTTCTCTTTCAATTGCATTTCTTGCAAGGAGATTTTTTTCATTTTCTTCCTTTTGCGCTTGTTTTTTTGCAACATCCTGCATAGAATTATCGTATCCTAATGAGTAGTCAGCATATTCCCCCTCATATTTGCGAACATTATCAAGCATTTCCTCCTTGTTTTGCTTTGTAATTGCTTTATATTCCGAATCTTCCGTTACCTCAAAATCATATTTTTCCCTGTTTATATTATCAATTTTCTTTTGATATTTTTCATCCAGAGAGTTTGCCTGATTAAAATAATAATAAAACCTTTCCTCTGCTGTTTTAGGTATTGCCATTTTAATTCACCTCCGTTATTTTATCAGTAATAGCAAGTATCATTGCAATTGTGGGTGACTTTTCAAACTCCTGCCACAAATCTGCATTTTGGATATAGCCTTTTTTTATAAGACTGTCAAGATGCTTTTTCCCCCAATGGTCTGCCTTGGGAAGCACCTTTGGAATACCGAAATGTCCGGAAATGGCATTACATATACAATCTGCAATTTTTTCCGAAAAGCCCGGCTCCAACATAATTTTTTCCTCTTCCTGATTTGTAATAAAAGCTGTTTCCACCAGTACTGCAGGCATTTTGCTAAGACGCAGAACTGCAAAATTTTCTTTCTTTGCCCCCCTGTTTGGAATATTAAATTCTCCGCTTATTTCTTCTGTAATTTTTTCTGCTACTTTTTCTCCTATATTATTTCCTGGATAAGAGTAGCTTTCCGTTCCTCTTGCGGATGCATTTGCAAAACCGTTACAATGAATACTTATAAAAAAATCTGCATTTGCTCTGTTTGCCATATCTGCTCTTGAGCTGAGAGATACTGTTTTATCCTCCTCACGACTCATAATTACCCTGCATCCCGCTTTTTCCAGCAAATTACGCAAAATTAACCCTATCTTCAGTACAACATCACATTCTCTTGTGCCACAAATACCAATAGCTCCGGGGTCATTTCCGCCATGTCCCGGGTCAATAAAAATAATCATTTAATTATCACCATAGCTTTCTTTTAAATAATTTTTCCTTGTTTTTTAACCTACTTACTCTAAAGTAATACTGCCTGCAAGCTGTCCTTTTTGATATACCTTAAGAGCATTATCCGAAATTTCCAGTTCAAGTCCCGCTTTACTAATATCCTTTACATAAGGAATTTGCAATTTTAGGTTTTCTTCATTTATATTTTCCATAAATTCTTCCAAAGTGTTTTCCAAATTCACTAACCTTTTTTCAGTTTCAGAAGAAAATATTTTTTCCAGCTTACTCATACCTTAACCCCTTTCCTGTCTTTCGGTAGCTGTATTTTATAAGTCTCAGGCGAACTTGTCCCGTACCTGTAAGCTTATATTTAAAGCAGGAGCAAGGTTTTAAATAAATAGGCACGGTAAAAATCTGCCAGCCTCCCTTTAGTTCATCTGCAAAATATCTTTGGAACTCTCCTCCGTCACGGGATATTTCTACTGTAATATTGCCGCTGGTTATACCTTCCAGTCTTAACTCAATTCCATTTATTCCCTCCGCATAAAAATCGTCTCCGCCGATAGTTACAGATTCTATTTCCCATACCTGAGGTATGTTTTCGTTGTAGCTTAAAAAATCTTTTTCTTCACCTGTAAGCTGAAAAACATTATAATTTGCGTCAATACCAAAAACATCTCCCTCAACACAGAATAATTTAATCAGAGGTTTTTTTGTAACATTGGTCCATAGCCCCGTATAATAATTGTACTTGTACACTCCATCTTTTAAAAGAATATAATACATTCCCCCTATGCCTACCGCCGAGCCTTCCTGTCCTATTGTGGCAAGGGCTTCATTTACATTTACAAACCTTCCTCCCCCATAGGCACTGATTCCTTCGGTTGTAAGCATAAGCAAAACGCCGTTTACTTCTTTTAAAGTATCCCTGCTGACACACCCCATTGAACGGCTTACATCCTTTATTGTAAAAGGATTTACAATTCCGTAAATTTCATATGTAGCATTTTTCTTACAGGCAACTACCCTGCCGTTAATTGCCGAAATAGAAGTAAAGCTTTCTACACCGTCAGTATCAGCCCACCATGCGTCAGAAGCAGAGCCGTCCGAGGCAGCAAAGGAAAAAGGATTCCCCAGATTTGAAGCATATACTTTTTTCCCTGATACTCCCCAAAGTCTGTTGTACATAATAGTAGCATCAGTAAAAACAGGTAAATTCTTTTGCCTTATCATTATAATGTTATCATCACCCACAAGATCCAAATCAGAGGCATATGCTTGCGTTCCATTTTCTTTAATCCACTTAAAGGTAACGTTTCCTCCCTTTGCTGATACAAATTTAATTTCACCTGACATAGACTTGTTATTTACAAATACCTCTATTACGCTTCCTGGCTTTATATGCTTTAACGCTCCTGTATCTCCTGTAACGCTCTTTAAAATTATTTCTCCGTTTTCGTTAATCGCATTATAATTTTTTACCTCCAATATACTTGCACCATCTAATCTGTAGGTTTTAGTACCATCAGTATATAACATCTGAGGAATTGCAATAATATAATCTTCAAATCGTAAAAGCTTAGTATCAGAGCAATCACCTGTCCATAGGTACTGATTATCACCTGATAATTCAAAATCATTCATATGTTTTGTGGTCCATTTAATGTTTAGGTTTGTATATATTTTAAATAAAGGTATCGGTACACCGTTTTTGTAAAATCCGTAAAGTCCAAGAGAATAAATATCTGTTTCTCCCTCACTGTTTTTCGTGGCAATAAATTCATTACTTTCAAGTGTGTAATTCATATTTACCCACTTAATGCTGTTTTTTGTTTCAAGCAGTGTTCCTTCATTGTTATCCACACCTGTAAAAGAGAAAAAACAACTTTCTTTAGCTCCCTGCCTTCTGTCAATTCCTCCAAAACCTTTTATCTGTCTTTGTAAAAGAGGAGTGGTTTTAGGTAAAATCGGCAACATATTCTCACCTCCTTACCATATACCCCGCATTTGCTTTGAACGGGTTCCTGAATTATTTGATGAGGATTTTCTTATAAGAGTATCCAGCAATTCATTAAACATATAGCTGTTATTGTTATAACCTTCATAATCTTTGTTATAATAATCCATCTGAGCCATTATGTAATCAATGTACAGCTTATCATAAGGTGCTTTGCAAAGAGTAGGAATATTGAGAGATTTTTTTACAACCCCTTCACAGTCATTTATATCAAAAGTGTGATTAACATAAATATCGTCACCATTACTTCCTAGCACCGTAACTCTTCCCGTAAACAAGACACTTTCAATATCTATACTATCCCCAACAAGGAATTTATGGGAATTCATTGTTATTTTATCTCCATTAAAATATATGTCCCCTTCATATGTGGTTTCAGTAATTTCCTCGTGCCTTTCTTTAAGTACTATCCCCACTTTTTCTTTCTCTTTGGAAAACTTTCCTGTAAATCCGCTTCTGAAATCAAGCTTGTCTATAAGTCTGCCGTTTATATAAACCGCTTCAATATCCCAGCTGGTATAACCTTCAGGAAGCTTTACAATTCCTCCTGTGAACTCTGTTTCAATGTACTTGTAACTTTTTATTGCCTTTTCCTTAATAATGCTTTCACACTGATTAAACCAATACAGTTTTTGCTCTTTGGTGCAGTTATTTGGGGCAAGACTATCTACCATTGCCAAAATTTTTTCAACTGTCATTTTCTTCAACCCTTTCAAATATTTTGTTGTTTTCAATGCTGTATTTTGCCTTACCGATAATATTGTTGTTTAATGAAATAAGCTCCATATATCCTTCCCTTTTTGCACTGTCAGGGTTTTTCTTAAAAAACCTATGGATATTTGATATAGCTTTTCCTTGTATATATCCGTTTCTGGGACATAAAATTATTGTATTTTCATTTATATATTTTGCAAAAATCATTGTATCACTCCTTACAATACTGAAATTACCCGATATGATGCAACTACCTTATTACCTTTTTTTACCTGAAAGATATAATCAAAGGAAAGCTCTCGACCTTCTACGCACACCCAGTAGCGTTTTCCCCCAGTCTCTCCGTCGAGAAGCTGATTTCCCGTTGGTTTTACAAGTGTGTATCCTTCCTTCAGAGTTACTGAAATACCCCATGTTGGATATTCTCCATCAGGATACAGATAAATAATTCGCTCACTCAGAAGTGCTTCAACAGTACATCTGAGTGGTATAATTTCCACAACAGGACATTCTTCCTTACATAATAACCTAGCACAATGGAGCTTCATAACTATTCACCATCCTTTAGTGCACCTATCACCCATTTTCCTAAAATGGGATTATACTCTGCAATAATACGATAATTTCCGATGGTAATATCGGGAATTTCTCCATTTACAAAAGCTACCTCTTCAATACCGGAAGTATTCCAGATTACCGAAACTTCTGCATCAACCGTTAAGTAAATCAGAATCTGGTTAAGTATTTCTCGGTTTTCAATATCTTCAGGAAAAATAAATTCAAAGTCATCAGATATAGATATGCTGTAAATGCAATTTTCTCTCAAATTTTTATAGTTAACACCTGTAATATTTTCAATAAGAGTAGAGGAAAGAAGGTTGTCCGATAGAGAATGGGCAGGAATATCTTCAAAGCTTCCTTTTTCTCCTGGCTCACCCTTGTCCCCCTTTTCGCCTTTTTCACCCTGAGGACCGGCATCACCCTTCTCACCTTTTTCGCCTTTTTCACCCTGAGGACCGATTTCACCTTTTTCACCCTTGGCACCAACAGGACCTCTTTCTCCTCGGTCACCCTGAGGACCGGTTTCCCCTTGCTGTCCTTGGTCACCTTTGTCCCCTTTCATACCATCTTTACCATCTGCACCTTTTAAGGCTCCGCTATCCATTTTTTCCTGCAAGGTTTGTCCATCTGCAAAGAGTATTTTTTCTGCAGATAAATCTGTCAGCTCCTCAATACGTTTATCTATATAATCTTTTTGAAAATTTACCGAAGGCTGGCTTGATACTTTAACCTCTTCTCCGCCTGCCTCATGCCAGATATAATCCATATTTTTTAGCCTCCTTTTCGAAAAATATCGGCGGCCATTGTTTGACCGCCGACCTGAAACTTATTTATCCTATTTCTTTAGCTTTAACGCCGAACTCATGGCTCAGCTTTTCACTGTATGCATTTGCTTCCATCTGCTGACGGAATCCATCCTCTAAAATAAGCTTTATGAACATAGGTACCTCAACAGGTACTCCTCTTTGAATTTGATAATTCACGCCGTTATAAGTTATTGTTACATCATCCTTATAATTATTATTATCCTTAATTAAGGTAACAGTTACCTTCTTTTTGTAATAATCCGAAAGCGTTGCACCTGTTACTTTTTTTCTTGCTGTTGCCATTTTGCTAAAGCCTCCTAAATTTTATTCTTTATCGTAGCTTGATGCTGTTTCAATTCTAACCATATACTCATCCACAAGAATTTTTGTGGTTGTAAGTGCTTTCCAGCCTGTTGTTGCACGCTGGTCAAGTGGGTCTGCTGTACCTCCTGAGCCAAGAGGCTTTACAATATTCTTAAGGCCGCCGCCATCAATTTCCGTTACACCGTAGGCATCCTTACCAAGAACAAGTGTAGAATATACATCTCTTCCTTTTGCCCCTGCTTCACCGGGATAAATCACATCTCCGTCTGCAGGTGCCATAGACCCTGTTTCCAAATCCTCTGACACTGTAATTGTGCCTTCTGTATTAGATGCTGATACTACTGTATATTGAGCACCTTTAATAAGGATTTTTCTTCCTGCAAGCTTTTCTGCATCAGAAGCAGAAATTGCTTCAGCCACAGTAATTACTTTACCGGAAACTGATACTACTGTAAGATTTCTTGCAGAAGCTGTAAGGTCTTTTGCAGTAAAGATTTTAGCCTCACTTGTTTCCACAAATCTAACACCGTGAATTCTGCCGATTTCACCGTTATACATATCCTCAGGGTCTGCATATGTTTTTACATTTTCCCAAAGAGCATCGCTCATAAGGTCGTAAGCTACATCAGGGTGAATAATGCCAACAAAATAACCTTCAATTTTCTTTGCATTATTTCTTTTAAGGGTTCTTACCGCCTTTTTAATAGCATTTACAGTAAGATAATCATTATTTTCCCCTTCTCCTCCTATAAGAGCCGAACGTGCTTCTGCCTTTTCTGCATACTGAACGTTACTTCCTGAGTTTAATACCTCTCTGGAAATAGCATCAAGAGTTTCACCTGCCTGCATTGCAAGAATTTCACCTGCTTCCACAAGAGTGCTGTCAATACCTGTTGTCTGTACAACATCAGATACTGTAATATAATCTCCGTACTGCTCTAAAGATGCCTCCAGTGTACTCCAGGTCATATCATTACCTGTAGGTGTAACACCCTCTGTAAGAGGAGTTGTTGCCTTGGGAAGAGGGGAAAGCTTTCTGAAAACTATTCTCTTACCCCCGTTTTTAGGAATATTTCTTTTCTGTCCAAACTGGCTGTGAACAAGAACAGGCTTTGTATTAAGTACAAGATTTTTATCATAAAATGCTCTTATACTGGAAGGATTGTCCGCTGATACCTGTACATTAAGCTCTTGGCCAAACTTTGCTAAATTCATTTTAATTTCATTCATTGTTATTACCTTTTGTCAGTATATTTTTATAATCTGACATTTTCTCCTTTCCTTAATCTTTCTTTAATTTTTTTCAGGTCGCTCATGGTCATCTGTGCCGGGTCAATTTCTGCTTTATAGCCACCTCCGGCATTCATACCTACCTCATCTATACGGTCCTCTTTTGTGTGAGCAATATTCTTACCTTGCTGCTCACCCTCTTCATAGGCCTGTGCAATAAGCTGTGGACCTTTCGCCATCATATATGCCTTTTCGGGTTCAAACCCTGCAGATATTGCTGCTAAAAAGTCCTGATTTTTTTCCATTTCCTTTGCCTCAAAAATGGAATAATTATCCCTAACATAGCATATTGCTTCGTAAATGGAATTGCTTATCGCATCATCGTCTGCGTTTTTTGTTTTACCTGCATTTTCCACTACCAGCTCCAGCTCGTCAAGATTTTCAGCTCCGGTAAAACTCATAATATTTTCAAGAATTTTATATATTCTCTGGATATTATCATTTTCCATCTGCTGACCTTCATTTCGGGTAATTTCTTCCCGACTGTTTTTTCCAAACATTTTTTTCCTCCATTCATATTTTTTGTGCCAAAAGATGTGGGAATGCAACAACTTTTAATATTTTTCACTTTGGCACTGAGGGAATTATAGCACCGATATAGTTTAATGAATTCTGCTTTTTTAGAAAATATCGCATTTTTCTACATTTCTTTCCCCCTTATATACAGCAACCCTTACGATAGTTTTAAATTTTTCTTTGTATAAAAATGTCGAATACCATTTTTTCGTGCTACAAATTAATTTTACACGCATTTTCAATGGAATTTCTTTAGCTTAAATATAAAAAAATCGATATATTTCTTCATTTTTTTAAGGCAAAACATATAATATTAATGTATAAAAGTATAAAAGGAGATAAAAATGTACATATCTAATTTACATAACCGAAGAAAATCTTTTCTTCCTTTTAAATTATTTGTAATTCTTCTTTCTGTTTTAACAATAATTGTTTTATCTTTTGAAAGATTTGTTAAGGTAGCTGCTCCCTTTGCGGAAAGCAAAGCTCATTTTATCGCAATAGATATAATTAATCTGGAAGTCAGCAGATATATAAAAGACAATCCTTCTCTTTTTGACAATATAATTACCGTAAAAACTCATGATGGATATATAACTTACGCAGGAGTAGAAAGCAGTAAGGTTAATACAATTAAAAGTGAACTCACTGGGCGTATTAACAGTTCTCTTTCACAGGAAAGAGAATACACTCTGGGTATTCCTATGGCAAACCTTTTGGGAATTACTTTATTAAGCGGAATAGGAGTGCCTTTAAAATTAAAAATCCACCCTGTTTCACGGGTGGAGATGAATTTTAAAAACAGCTTTACCTCAGAGGGGATAAATCAAACTCATTTATTTTTAAGTTTAGATATAAAAGTGCGGGTAATGATTGTAATTCCTGGACTTAGAAAGTCCGCAGAGGTAACTACTTCTATTCCTCTTGGAGAAACAGTTTTCTTAGGTCAGGTGCCCCAGCAATATACAAATTTAGGAGAAGGAAAAGAATACTCTGTATCTATAGAATAGATGGAAATAAAAAAATTTGATTTTTTACCCTATATATGCTACAATATATACTATATATAATATTAAAAAGGGGTATTATTAAATGAAAATTCTTTGTATTGGCGATATAGTAGGAACACCAGGCTGTGAAATGATATATAGCCAACTTAAATATCTCATAAAAGAAAATGATATAGATTTTGTTATTGCAAACGGAGAAAATGCTGCAACCGGCAACGGAATTACAAAAGAAAAAGCTGAAAAGTTACTTGACTCGGGAGTAAATGTTATTACTCTTGGAAATCATGCATTTTCTAAGCCTGATTCGGCAATACTTATGAATAGTGGATTTCCTATGGTTAGACCGATAAATCTACCTGAAGGAACTCCCGGCAAAGGATATATAATAAAAGAGTGTAATGGTAAAAGGATAGGAATAATAAACGCCCTTGGCAGAGTATTTTTAAACCCCATTGACAGTCCCTTTGATGCAGTAAAAAAATGTGTTAATGAAATTAGCGATAAAACGGATATAATAATTGTAGATTTTCACGCAGAGGCAACAAGCGAAAAAGCTGCCCTTGCCTGGTATCTGGACGGAAAAATTACGGCTCTTTTTGGCACTCATACTCATGTGCAGACTGCAGATGAGCGTCTTCTCCCTTCCGGCAGTGCTTTTATATCAGATATAGGTATGGTAGGTCCTTATAATTCTGTTCTTGGTATGAGTAAGGATGTTTCTATATCCCGCTTTGTAACCCTTATGAATAAGCGTTATGCAATAGCAGAAGGAAACTGCATATTGTGTGGAATTATTATTGAAACAGAGGGCAAACTTCCTAAGAGTATTTCAAGAATTAAAATATGTTAAAAATGCACAATTTTAGCGACAATTTTCGTTTATTTTCCCTATCAAAAAAAGAAGGGTTTTTTCGCAAAAAAAGCGAAATAATATAAGCAGTACATTTGAGGATTCAATATAAAGAGGAGGTCTTGACATGAACATACTTAAAGTATCTTCTGGTTCAAAGCCTAATTCCGTTGCAGGAGCTCTTGCCGAAGCAATACGCCAAGATGGTCAGGCAGAAATTCAGGCAATAGGTGCAGGAGCAATTAACCAGTCTATAAAGGCTATTGCAATAGCTCGTGGTTTTCTTGCTCCAGCAGGCATTGACGTGGTGTGCATACCGGCATTCACGGATATAGAAGTTGACGGTATTTCGAAAACAGCAATCAAACTAATAGTCACAGCTCGCTGATTCCGCCACATGACGATCTTATTAAGTATATGTACTCTAAAAAAGAGGCTGGGACAAAATGATTTTTAAAAATCATTTTGTCCCAGCCTCTTTTCACCTTTTTTCTAAAACAGGAATAATATATTATTACAAATATTTATAGGGAGGTAACTAAATGAAAATCGTTGTTTTTAAAATGCCATCCATGCTGCGGGGAATAGTAAAGTCATTACTGCATATGAATTAACAAAAATAATACATAAACAAACTGTTTAAACTCTTTCCCTGATTTTCATTCTGCAAATGCTAATCTATAATATTTAAATAATGGCAGACATATGTCTGCCATTATTTAAATTTGGATATTATTATAAATCTATGTTTACTTCGCTTCGTATTTCTGTCCATAATTCCGACATAACCTTATCTGCCCCACTTCCAAGACATTTAAATGCTTCTGTTTTAGAATTTAAATATTCCTTAGAAGGATATGATATTCCATCATTTTTAACCTGGTCGGATAAAAGCTCATAGGTTTTAGTGTTTGGAGTAGAATAACAAACAAACTCGGTATTTGCAAGTCCAATTTCAGGCTCTAGCATAAAGTTTATAAACATTTCTGCTGCTTTTTTATTTTTGGAGGTAGCAGGAATACAAAAGCTATCTACAAACATATTTGTACCGCTGTCTGGTACCTTAAAACCAAGAAAATCATATTCTGCCATCAAAGAAACTGCATCACCGGCATAATATGGTGCAACTACTGCTTCCTCTGCACCCATTCTGTCAAAAATCTCGTCCATTACATAAGCCTGAACAAGTCCTTTCTGTTCCTTTAAAAGTTCAGCGGTTTTTTCAAGCTCTTTTGTATCCTCAGTATTAAGAGAATATCCAAGACGAATCTGGGCAATTGCAAAGGCATCTCTTGGGTTATCAAACATTAACATATTATCCTTGTACTTTTCATCCCAAAGAATTTCCCAGTCGAAATTATCATCTTTAATAACATTTTTATTATAAATAATACCAACAGTACCCCAGAAATACGGAACGCTGTATTTATCCTCAGGGTCAAATTCAAGTCCCTTGTAATCATCAGAAATATTATTGTAATTGGGAATATTATTAAAATCAATATGGGCAAGCATATTTTCCCCTGCCATTTTTGAAATCATATAATCAGAAGGGATAATTATATCGTAATTAGACGCTCCTGCCTTCATTTTCGCATACAGCTCTTCATTTGTTGCATAGTTAATATAATTTACCTTAATTCCTGTAAGCAGTTCAAAAGCTTTTACTACATTTATTGATTCACCATCTGAACCATCAGAAATATATTCTCCCCAGTTTGCAACGTTAATTTCAACGCCCTCTTCTGCTAACTGCGAATAATACTCTTTGTCCATATTTGAAATCACTTGTGTTTCCAGTTGGTTGTTTTGACCGCAAGCTGTAAAAACTCCGGCAATTAAAACTAAAATACTTGCTAAGCACCAGATTTTTTTCATATTATATTTCCCCTCTTCTGTGAAGCTTATATTTATTAAGCTTCTTCTCTCTTTTTATTTCTACTATATTCTTTCCTATTAAGACTATTACAACTACAGCAAAAATCAATGTTGATAATGCATTAATTTTTGGGCTGACCTGTCTTCTTGTCATAGAGTAAATTTTAATAGGCAGTGTCTGCACCGTATCTCCGCTTACGAAATAACTTACCACAAAATCATCAAGAGAATAGGTAAATGCCATCAAAAATCCCGAAAGCACTCCCGGTAAAATTTCAGGAAGTGTTACCTTGAAAAAGGTTTGCATAGGTGTGCAGCCTAAATCTGCTGCTGCATCCAGCAAATTTTTATCCATTTGCCTGAACTTTGGCATAATATTAAGTATAACATAGGGAGTATCAAAGGTAATATGTGCAATTATCAAGGTTGCATATCCCATTTTAAAATTCATCCGTGCCGCAAAAAACACAAAAAGCAACATTAAAGATACACCTGTTACAATTTCAGGATTTATCATAGGAATATTATTTACACCAAGAGTTGCAGACCTTGGAAGCTTTTTCATACTGTTAATGCCAAGTGCGGCAAATGTTCCAAGCACCGTAGAAACAATAGATGAAATTATCGCTACAATCACCGTACTCATAAGTGAGGACATAATTGCACTGTCCCTGAAAAGTTGCTGATACCATTTAAAGGAAAAACCAGACATTACAGAGTGGCTTTTCGTAGTATTAAACGAAAAAATTATCAGCACTAAAATAGGTGCATACAAAAATATCATCATTAAAGTTAAATATATATATTTAGAGGCTTTTTTCACTTTTTCAAACCTACCTTTATATAATTACTTTCTCTTCCTGGTCTGATTTATCAATAAGATTGATAAATGCCATAACAATCAAAATTATCACCATAAGCACAAATGAAATTCCCGCACCAAGATTGGGATTATATGAAGTTCCAAGAAACTGCATTTCAATAAGGTCGCCTATAAGAAGATTTGAGCTTCCTCCCAACATTTTGGAAATAATAAATGTGCTTATCGCAGGGACAAACACCATAGTAATACCTGAAATTATTCCAGGCATTGAAAGAGGGATTGTTACCTTTAAAATAGACTGAAATCCATTACATCCAAGGTCTCCTGCCGCTTCCATTATACTTTTATCAATCTTTGCCATAACAGTATATAAAGGAAGTATCATAAAAGGTATATAGTCATACACCATACCAAGTATTACCGCACCACTTGTATTAAGCATTTTTATAGGTTCAATTCCTACCATAGACAGCAGATTATTAATTATACCATTATTGCCGATAATAGTCTGCCATGCGTATGTTCTAAGTAAAAAGTTCATCCACATAGGAAGCATAACAATCATAATCATTGTGCTTTGAACATTTTTGCTCATATTGGCAATTATATAAGCAAGAGGATATGCAATAATAAGGCATATCACTGTTGCCAGTGCCGCAAAACCGATAGACCTTGCAAAAATAGGAGCATAGTCAGCGGTTTTTATTATATTTTCAAGTGTAAATGCACCGCTGTCGGTGGTAAACGCAAAGTATGCCACAATAAAAAGAGGTACAATCACAAAAATAGCCATCCAAAGCTGATAAGGCGCTGCCGCTATTTTTTTCATTTATTTTAATCTCCCTAAGTTTAGTTTATAGACTTTTTGGTGTTTTGTACATAATCTGAATATCGTAAGGGTCAAATTCAAGACCTGCCTTAGTCCCTACCTCCGCCGCTTTTGTGGAATGTACAAGCCAGTTAAAGCCATCAGCCCTTACTGTCATTTCATAATGCACACCTTTAAATATTACCGACTCCACAACTCCGCATATTTTTGCATCAGCTGAAGAAACAATTCTTACATCCTCTGGACGTATAACCACATCAACAGGAGTGTTTTCTCCAAAATCTTTATCTACACATTCAAATTTTTTCCCGAATATTTCAACCTCAAAATCCTTTGTCATAATGCCGTCCATAATGTTGCTTTCCCCAATGAAATCAGCAACAAAGGCATTTACAGGCTCATTATAAATATCCACAGGAGTTCCGCTTTGCTGAATAACTCCCCCATTCATAACTACAATTCTGTCAGACATTGTAAGTGCTTCCTCTTGGTCATGAGTTACATACACAAAGGTAATTCCCAATTTTTTCTGAATATTTTTTAGTTCAAGCTGCATGCCCTTTCTCAATTTTAAATCAAGTGCACCAAGAGGCTCGTCAAGTAAAAGCACTTCAGGTCTTGTTACAAGAGACCGTGCAATAGCAACTCTCTGTTGCTGACCGCCTGACAATGCATTTATAGAGCATTTTTCTCTGCCTGATAGATTTATCATATCCAGCATACCGGTAACCCGTGTTTTAATTTCTTCTTTACTTACGCCTTTAATTTTTAACCCAAAAGCAATGTTCTCATACACATTAAGATGAGGAAAAAGAGCATACTTCTGAAAAACAGTATTTACATTTCTAAGGTATGGGGGAAGATTTGTAATATCCTTGCCATTCATATAAACCTTACCCTTGGTAGGTGTTTCAAAGCCACCGATAATACGAAGTGTTGTAGTTTTTCCGCAACCGCTTGGTCCAAGCAGTGTTACAAACTGCTTTTGCAGAATATCCAAATCAATACCGTTTAAAACGCCCTTGTCTGTTTCAAAGGTTTTAGTTATATTTTTAAGCTGAATAAATGCAGTATCCATTTCTATCCCCCTTTATATGATACAAATATAAAAGATACGGAATTTTCTAAAAAGTCCATATCACAATAATCAAAATAAAATACCGATTATAATAATACGATTTTTTTTATAATTTGTCAATAGATTTACCTAAACTTTTGCATTTTTTATGAATTGCACAAAAAAAGTGGAAAAGTGCAGAATTTAATTTTAATTTATATCTGTAAAAAACATTATATTTTGGCTTTATACTGCCATTTTTTCAATGTTTGTTTAATAGTAGTATTTTGTTTTTAAAAGTTTAGTATTTTAACTGCTTTTTATAAAAAGAACAGTTAAATGAATTATAAGTTCAGTATTACTGTTATTTTTAGGCTTTTTTATATCACTTACAATAATTGTAGAATTTTTGGGTATTTTTCACAATAAATATTTATGAAAGGCTTCTTTTTACCTTAATTAAAAATAATTAGGCATATCACTTGACTAAAAGTGTGTTTTTGTAGTATAATAAAGTTACTGAAGAATTTTACATTTTTTGTTATTATATATATATCAAAAAATATCTTTATCAAAATAAAAAAATATGCCGTAAATAATGACGGCGGAATGGAGAATATTATGTCAGAAATTACAAAAGTTCTTGCCTTTGATTTTGGTGCTTCCAGCGGAAGAGCTATGCTTTTTCAGTTTGACGGAGAAAAAATCACCATAGATGAAATACACCGTTTTTCAAACGATCCTGTTACTGTTAACGGTGATATGTATTGGGATTTTTTAAGACTGTTTTTCGAAATCAAACAAGGTATTTTGAAATGTATAAACGGCGGTCACGCTGATATTTCTGCTATTGGTATCGACACCTGGGGTGTTGACTATGGCTTCTTTGATAAAAACGGAAAGCTTCTTGGAAATGTCCGTCATTATCGTGATACCCGTACTAATGGTATGATTGAAAAGGCAGCAGAAAGAGTTGGCGGAAAGAAATATATCTATGAGCAGACAGGTATTCAGTTTGCACAGCTTAACAGTCTTTATCAGATGTATTCATCTGTTCTTGATAATGACCCTACCCTTGCAAATGCCGATAAAGTACTTTTTGCTCCTGATATTTTCAACTACTTCCTTACAGGTGTTATGAAGAACGAATATACAATGGCTTCCACAACCCAGCTTCTTGACCCATATACAAAGAACTGGAACTTTGATTTTATAGAAAAAATGGGTATTCCCACAAATATATTCTGCGACATTGTTCAGCCTGGCACAGTTATCGGTACTCTTTCCGATGAAATCTGTGAAGAACTGGGTTGCCCGAAGGTTCCCGTAATTGCAGTAGCTGCACACGACACTGCTTCAGCAGTTGCAAGTGTTCCCGCACTTTCAGGAGATGATTATGTATATATCTCCAGCGGCACATGGGCACTTTTAGGTGTAGAAAATGACCAGCCTATTATAAACGATACTGCTATGAAATTCAACTTCACAAATGAAGGTGGAGTAGGCGGAAAAATTCGTTTCCTTCGTAACATAATGGGTCTTTGGATTATTCAGGAAAGCCGCAGACAGTGGCAGAGAGAAGGTAAGGATTATTCCTTTAATGATCTGGAACAGCAGGCATGGGCGGCAACTCCATTTGCAAGCTTGATTGACCCTGACTATGGTAAATTCGGCGTTCCCGGAAATATGCCTAAACGTATTAAGGAATTTTGTAAAGAGACGGGTCAGACCGTTCCTGAAACTCCTGGCGATGTAATTCGTTGTGCAGCACAGAGCCTTGCATTAAAAGTTGCTATGTCTGTTGACGGAATGGAAGAAACACTTGGAAGAAAGATTAATAAAATTCATATGGTGGGCGGTGGCATTAAAGACAGTATGGTATGCCAGTTTATAGCAAATGCCAGTGGCAGAACTGTAATTGCAGGACCTGTTGAGGCAACAAGCACAGGAAACGCTATTGTTCAGTTTATAGCACTGGGCAAAATTAAGGACTTAACTGCTGCAAGAGCCATAATTAAGGATTCTTTCCCTGTAAAGATATATGAGCCTCAGGATCAGGAAGATTGGCAGAAAGCCTACGAAAAGTTTAAAGGGCTTGCTAAAATGTCTTAACCTTATTTAATAAAACTAAAAGGAGGTGTACCTATATGAAAAAACCTGCAAGTGACTGGATTAAACTTGTTCTGGCAGGGACTGCTCTTATTCTTATATATAAACTGCTGAATAATTTTAACGATATCACTAATGTAATCGGTATTATTTTAGGTTATATTTCTCCTTGCATTATTGGTACAATTATAGCTTTTTTCCTATACATTCCCTCAAGAAAGTTGGAGAGTATATATAAAAAAGTTCCTGTAAAAGGTATATCCAATAACGCTAAGGTGTTTGGTACACTTTCTGTATATATAATTATATTTCTGGCATTATCGCTTTTTATCACCTATCTTGTACCAAGACTTTATAAAAATATCGAAGAGCTTATTTCTAATGTGCCAAGATATCTTGATATAGTAAATGATTTTGTATCACAAAATAAATATCTTGCAAAGTTAAATATTTCAACATTCTTAGATGATAAAATAAGCGGAATACTTGATTTTAACCAAATCAACAAGTATTTTTCCATAATAAAAAATATAGCAAGTTCATTTATAAACATTTTTATAAGTATTGTATTTTCTATTTATATAATTCTGGAAAAAGAAAATATTGTCAGATATCTTCGTCAGATGCGCAAATCGTTTTTGGGAGAAAGGTTTTATTCACTAACCTTGTACGGCAAAAAAATTGTAAATCTTGTATATTCATATTTTTCAGGTCTTGCACTTGATGCACTTGTAGTAGGTATAATCGTTTCTATAGGATTTTCTATTTTAAAAATGCCTTACGCACTTTTACTTGGACTTGTAACATTTTTAGGAAATATGATTCCAATATTCGGTCCTATTATTTCAACAGTTATAATTATTACCATCAGCCTTATTTCAAATGGCGTATGGGGAACTGTTCCAGTTGCGATTTTTATTGTTGTTTTGTATGTAGTTGACTCATATTTGATACAACCTAAAATTGTAGCAAACTCTATCGGAATACGTCCTCTTCTTGTTATGGTTGCCGTTATAGTTTTTGGAGATATTTTCGGATTTGTGGGAATGATTATCGGTGTTCCTCTTATTGCTACTCTTAAAATGATTATGGACGACTATCTGGAAGATGGTAAAATTGACGGAGCAAATCTGTAAAAAGCATAAAACTCACCCGATAAGTTTTTTCATACTTATCGGGTGTTTTAAAAGGATTTATTATGAAAGATAAAAGATACGACGGGGTATTGCTGTGTACGGATGTTGACGGAACACTGGCAGATGACAGCGGAAAAGCTAATATACCTCAGGAAAATATAGATGCAATAAATTACTTTATGTCAAAGGGCGGTCTTTTTACTCTTGCAACCGGACGCCAAAAAAAGTTTCTAACCCAGTTTGACGGACTTTTTAAGGTAAATGCCCCTATTGTTGCTATAAATGGCACAGTAGTGATAGAGAATAATAAAATTCTTTATTCTCATCCCCTTCCTGAAAATGCAATAAAAGATATTGAAGATATAATAAAAAAATATCCTCTTTTCTACGAAAGTAATCTTCGCACATTTGATGACCATAGGATATATACAAGGGAAAATGGCAAAATTGTTATGACAAAAGATGCTGTTGGCACATACTATAAATGTATATTTCTTTTTGATACAGAAAAAGAATGTGTTTCTTTTAAAGAAATAATGGAAAAAGAGTATGGAAATAAATACCAGTTTGACAGAAGCTGGCCATTTGAACTTGAGCTTCACGATAAAAACAGTGGAAAAGGCGATGCAATTCGATTTTTACGTAAATATTATGGAGAAAAAATTAAAAAAATAGTGTGCGTGGGAGATTATGAGAATGATATTTCTATGATGTCCGAAGCTGACCTTTCCATAGCTGTTGCAAACGGAGTAGATACACTTAAAAAAGTTTGTGATATACAAACTGTATCTTGTTACGATAACGCAATTGCTAAAATAATATATGATATTTTGTAAGGAAATCTTGTGATGGGATACGACATGATACTTTATCTATGAAGTTTGCTTATGAAAAACCGAAAGCTTTCCTTTATTTGATATTACCTATATGACGGAAGTTAAAGCTATTGACTTTATTGTAGAAGGCTTTGACAGAGTAAAAGGTGTCACCATTATAAAAAAGCCTGAAGTAATTTGCGATATTTATGCTGCAAACAGGCCATAATTTCTAATTTAGTCAATTTTTACTTGACTTTTTATTGTACTTATGGTATAATAACTACCGTTGAACAAATCTGGAGAGATGGCTGAGTTGGTTTAAGGCGCACGATTGGAAATCGTGTGATGGTTAATAGCTATCCGAGAGTTCGAATCTCTCTCTCTCCGCCAAAAAAAGACAAACTTCATTTTTGAAGTTTGTCTTTTTTATTAGTTATTCACTCTTACTTTAAAAAGTTATTCTTAACATCATAACCTGATGTTGGTCAAGGATAATCTTAAATTCTTCCCCATTATTTACTGTCTTTTCAAAAGCAGGTAAAAATCCCTGTTTGTCCTTTAACAGCTCTGAAGTTATCTTTGAGCCGTCTTTAATTCCTGAAATCTTAAGAGTAATTTCGCTATCCTCGCTTTTATAATTAGAAAGAATAATTGCACCCTTTTCGTCATTTTTAGCAGCAATACCATAAAGGCGTTTTCCGTTATTTTCTAATTTTACATTATCACCTAAATCGTAAAGCTCTCCAAATCCCACAAAGGTGTACCAAGGAGCATCTATGCTGCTGTCATTCTGGTCTAAAAACCCATTATATCCGCCTTTTGCAGAGAAACAGTAATACATAGCTTTATCAAGATAATTACAGTTTTGGAAAAGTGACATTACCGCAATATTAAATGAACCACCCTCCATTGTATGCTTACGTAAAAATCCATGACCTTCATCACCAATATTCCATTCGTTTAAGTGGGACTCAGTATTTGTAAACCCGTAACTGTCAAGCGTTTCACGAACATATTTAGCATGAGCATATACTTCATTTTCATCACAGGTATAAATATGCCAAGAGAAAAAGTCAACAGGACAATCTTCTTTTTTTGCCATTTCCAGAAAATCTGTAAAGAAGGTTAAGAAGCTATGGAAGCTTTTAGGTACATTATCTCTTGTAATGGGATAAAAACCGCAGCTGCCATAACCGCCAACTAAAATTTCGGGAAATTTACTTTTAAGATATTTAGAAGCTACCTTATAAAGGTCGTAAAACTCTTCCTTTGTTCCTGCCCACTGGCTGGGTCCATTGACATTCCCCGGATTTTCTGGCTCGTTCCAAATTTCCCAGTATTTTAAATTATAATGGAAACCATCTGCCCAACCCTGATTATAATGCATAATAATATGCTCACAAATTCTTGCCCATTTATCAAAATCTGCAGGCACCACGCTTGTGTACTTTTTACTTCCCCATTCAATCGTTACGCCAAGTCTGTAGTAAGTCTCACAGCCTGTGTCCTGAATAGCCTTGATATATTCATCTGTATAATGAAAATCATAACTTGCGGGGTCATTTTCATCAGCAGAAAAATCCCTGAAAATATTTGGAACATCTACAAAATATGCACCACCATATGTACCGCAGCAGTCATGAAGTCTGCAATAGGGTATATGTGCCTGTTTAAAGTATTTATCAATATTGTATTGATTCGGTCCATAGCTTATAGTATAAGGAGCACAACAAACTCCGTGAAGAGGTTTTATTTTACCAAGAATGTTACTGAAATCTACTGAAATGTTGTTCATAGGATAATCCCCCCAGATTTATTTTTATACAACTATTATTATATAAAATCACACCATATTTGTCAAGGTTTATTGACCGGAAATTTACCATAGAATCAATAAAATCCCGAAATAATTTTCGGGATTTTATTTTTATTCTGATATAGCCTTTTTCAGCACTTCTATTCCCTCTTTCAAGTCCTCCATAGAAATATTAAGAGGAGGGAGAAGACGAATTTTATCCTTAGCCTTTAGCACCAGCACTCCATTTTCCATACACTCTGTAAGCACTCTGCTTGCATCCTTAAGGGTTTTGATACCCAGCATAAGTCCCATACCTGTAATGCTTTCCACACCCTCAATATCGGAAAGAGTCTTTAAAATATACTCATTTTTCTTTTTAACATCCTGCAAAAGAGTATCGTCAATTCTCTCTAAAATGCTGATTGCACCTGCACAGCATATAGGATTTCCCCCAAAGGTAGAGCCGTGAGAACCTGGTGTAAGTACATTTTCTGCCTTTTCTCCGATTATACAAGCACCAAGAGGAAGTCCCCCTGCAAGACCTTTTGCGGTGGTAAATACGTCAGGAGTGACCCCATAACTCATATATGCATAAAGGCTACCTGTTCTGCCGTTACCTGTCTGCACCTCGTCGCAAATCATAAGTATATCCTGCTCTTTGCAAAGCTTATCAATCTCCTGAACAAACTTTTTATCAAGAGGATTAACTCCCCCTTCACCTTGCACACATTCAAACATAATGCCTGCACACTTGTAATTTTTAACAAGGTCCTGAAGCATTTCTATATCGTTTGCCTTGCAGTATAAAAATCCTTCGGTAAGAGGAAGAAAATCATTATGAAAAACATCTTGTCCTGTTGCTGCCAAGGTGGTAATTGTTCTGCCATGAAAGCTGTTTACAAGAGTTATTATATTATAATAGTCCTTACCCTTTTTTTCAGCAGCATATTTTCTTGCAACCTTAATTGCACACTCATTTGCCTCTGCACCTGAATTGCCGAAAAATACCTTTTTCATTCCTGTTTTTTCGCAAAGTATCTGGGCTAGCTTAGCACAGGGGTCAGAAAAATAAAGATTGGAGCAGTGAGAAAGAGTATCCATTTGATCTTTTACTGCATTTTCCCACATCTCGTCGCAATACCCAAAGGTGTTTACTGCAATACCGCTTCCAAGGTCAATATATTTTTTCCCTGTTTCATCATATGCATAGCATCCTTTACCCTTTACTATATTAAGAGGAAAACGTGCATATGTATTTGCAATATATTTACTATCAATATTTTTAGTATCCATACTCTGCCTCACTTCACAAACATCGTACCAATACCTTCGTCGGTAAGTGTTTCAATAAGTACCGCATGAGGAATTGTACCGTCTATAATAAACACCTTTTTAACTCCACAGTTTATTGCATCAATACAGCAATTAACCTTAGGAATCATTCCTCCGTCAATAATTTTTTCTGCCATTATTTCGTAAGCTTCTTTGGTAGTAATCTTAGAAATAAGAGTAGAAGGGTCATTTTTATCGCGAAGTATTCCGCTTATATCTGTCATAGAAATAAGACTTTCTGCATCAAGAGCACCTGCAAGTTTTGCTGCCGCAGTATCAGCATTAATATTGTATGTATTTCCGTTTTTATCACAGCCCAAAGTGGAAATAATGGGAATATACCCTTTTTCCAGCACATCCATTACAAGCTGTGCATTAACATTTGTAATATTTCCAACATATCCAAGACGTTCATCCTTTACCTCCGCCTCAAAAATTCTGCCGTCAATACCGCAAAGTCCTATAGCTGTTCCACCCTTTTTGTTAATTAAATTTACCAAATTTTTATTAATCTTTCCAGCCAGTACCATCTGGGCAATCTGAGCAGTTTCTGCATCAGTTACTCTAAGACCGTCAACAAACTTGGTTTCCTTGCCCATAATATTTATCATCTCTGTAATCTCAGGACCACCCCCATGAACAAGAACAACCTTGGCACCAACAAGGGAAAGAAGAACAATATCCCCCATAACAGAGTCCTTAAGTTCATCGCTGAGCATAGCATTGCCGCCATATTTAATTACAACAACCTTGCCGTTATATCTTTCTATATAAGGCAGTGCGTGAACAAGCACTTCTGCTCTTTGTGCATTTGTAATTTCCATTTACATTTCCTCCTTATCAGGTTCTGTAATCCCCGTTGATTTTAACATAATCATAGGTAAGGTCGCATCCCCAGGCAGTAGCACCAAACTTTCCATCTCCCAAAGATACCAGTATATCAATTTCATTTTCCAGTAAAATTTCCTTCGCCTTTTCTTCTGAAAAGTCTACGCCCGCTCCGTTTTCACATACTAAAATTTCGCCTTTTGGTGATTTGAATTTAACTGCCACCTTTGTTACATCCACATCTGCACCGCTGTAACCTATAGCACAAAGAACTCTTCCCCAGTTAGCATCTGCACCAAACATTGCAGCCTTTAAAAGTGAGGAACAAACAACAGATTTTGCAACCTTCTTAGCAGCCTCTAAAGTATCTGCACCTTCTGTAATACATTCTAAGGTTTTAGTAGCACCTTCCCCGTCACCTGCAATTTTCTTACAAAGCCATATGTTCAAACTGTTAAGTGCCTTTGCAAAAATCGCAAAATTCTCATCCTCTTTATCAATTACAGGGTTTTCTGCCATACCATTTGCAAGAACAGTTACCATATCGTTTGTAGAAGTATCCCCATCAATACTAAGCATATTAAAGGTGGATGCAATATCAGTTTTAAGAGCTTTTGAAAGCATCTGTGAAGTAATAGCAACGTCTGTTGTAATAAATACCAGCATAGTTGCCATATTTGGATGAATCATACCGCTTCCCTTTGCAATACCGCCAATTTTACAGGTTTTTCCGCCAATTTCAAAAGAAAAAGCAATTTCTTTTTCTGCAAGGTCGGTGGTCATAATAGCTTCAGAGGCAAATTTACTGTTGTCTCCAAGACCATCTGCCAGCTCCTTCATACCATTTTTAATAGGTTCTAAGCTTAAAGGCTGGCCAATAACTCCGGTAGATGCTACAATTACATCATTTTCCTTAACTCCCGTATATTCCTCCACCAGCTTTGCCATATCTGAGGCAATTTCCAGTCCGTTTGCATTACAGGTATTTGCATTTCCGCTGTTACAAATAACCGCTTGTGCCTTTCCGTCCTTTAAATGCTCCATATCAAGAAGAAGAGGAGCACCTTTTACAAGATTTGTAGTATATACTGCTGCAGAGGTACATATTTTTTCACTTACGATAAGTGCTAAATCTCTTTTTGTTTTATTTTTTCTTATTCCACAATGAATTCCATTTGCTTTAAAGCCTTTAGGTGCACAAACACCGCCACTGATAATATCCATATTACTTTTCCTCCTAAATGCTAAGACCTGTTTTTTCATCTGTCTGCATTACTATATTCATACATTGAATTGCTGCACCTGATGCACCCTTGCCAAGATTATCATATCTTGCAACAAGAAGTATTCTTTCCTCATTTCCAAAAACAGAAATTTCCATTTTGTCAAGTCCTGACAATCCTGCTCCTGAAATAAAACCTTCCTCATCAGAATTTTCAACATATTTTACAATTTCACCATTATACAAGCCTGTATATTCTCTTTTTATATCCTCTGCATTTTTGCCCTTTTCAAGATTTTGTACAAATATAGGTACAGTCATTACCATACCGCTGTAAAAATCAGAAACTATAGGTGAAAATACAGGCGGATTGTTAAGTCCTGCTATACCCTTCATTTCTTTTAAATGTTTATGATTTTGAGTAAGCCCATATTGTCTTGGAGCACCAAGAAGTGCACTCTTTTCCTGCTCATACTGTGCAATCATTTTTTTACCGCCGCCGCTGTAGCCTGTAATTGAGTGACAGGTAAGAAGTGCATCCGGAGATAAAATCCCTTTCTTTACAAGGGGATAAATAAGAGCCACGAATCCCCCTGCGTGACATCCCGGAACAGCAATTCTTTTAGAATTTGCTACCTTGTCTTTACCTACAATTTCAGGAAAGCCGTATGTCCAATCACTATTTGTTCTGTGAGCTGTAGAGGTATCAATTATTACTGTATTCTGATTTTCCACCATACTTACAGACTCTATTGATGCTTCATCTGGCAAACACAAAAAAGAAATATCACTTTCATTTATCATTTGTCTTCGTTTTTCTTTATCTTTTCTATCCTCTTCTGAAAGAGTAAGAAGAACAATATCATCTCTGTTTTCAAGTCTTTCATAAATTCTCAGTCCAGTTGTGCCTGCTTTTCCATCTATAAAAACTTTTTTCATATTCACCAAAGCGTCCTTTCTTGGAATATTTATGCATAAAGAGTACTGTCTATTTGAATATATGGTATAATTATACAACAAATTTCATAAAAAGTAAAGCAAAAACTTAATTTTTTTATTTTTTCAGCTATACTAACAATAAACAGGTATCTGGCTATAAAAATTTGTGCATTTCACCACATATACAGGAAATTTCAGTCATATTAAATGCAAATAAGGAAAAGTAATTCTTAAAGTCAGAAAAAGCTTTTCCTTTTTTATTGCATATTTATTCATTCAAAAATTCAGCAGGTATTATCTGCTCTGTAAGTTTTTGTGCATATTCTGCTGTTACTCCCAACTTATGAGTGCCATCCTTGCCATTTGTTTTGTAGTCAGCAAGCGTCATTACCTGCAAGTCACGAAAACGGGAGGAATAGTAATTTATTAAAGGAGTAAATTTAACATTTTCAATTTTTTTAGTATCCCCCTTTTGTACCATATCAAAGGAAATCATACCCTCTACCATATTCGCCTTATCAAGCTGAGCAGAAATAAAGTTCCCCAGAGAATATACCACAAGAGTATCTCCCATATATTCAACTGGCTGAATAACGTGTGGATGTGTGCCGATTATTGCATCCGCACCGCCATCTACAAAAAGCTCTGCCAGTTCCTTTTGACGGGGAGATATATCAAAATGATTTTCGTTACCCCAATGAATTAAAACAAGAAGAAAATCACAATTTTCCCTTGCATATTTCATATCTGCAACAATTCTGTCCTCATCTGTTGAAAGAGGAACATCATACTTAGATGATGCAGGAAGAGAAAAACCGTTTGTAAGGTCAGTAAAATTCACAAAACCGATTTTTATACCATTTTTAGTTACACTGCGAAAATTCTGCTCTCCCATTTTATAAATACCCACAGCAGTAACTTCATCCTTCATAGTCTGATATAAATTATAAGCGTTTTCAATACCCTTAACTGTTTTATCAAAGGTGTGATTAGTAGCCTGTGAAAACACATCAAAACCAATGTCCCGCATATCATAAATAAGCTGCGATGGAGAATTAAAAAGAGGATATGATGAAATTCCCAGTTCTTCTCCCGCAGGCATAGTTTCCTGATTTATATAGGCAATATCCGCTTTTTTTATAATATCCTCAACGCCCTTATACATAGGCTTGAAATCAAATTTTTCAAGAGTAACTCCGTCTTCTCCCGCATATCTGTTTGCCTGAATGTAAACTGCATCGTGTATAAGATTATCTCCTACTCCCACAAAGGAAACTCTATTTTCAGGTTCCTCTATTACAGGCAGATTCTCCCCTCCTGTGGGTTTTGCCTTACAGCTTTTTACAGTTACCCCAATAAGTACAATAATAAGTGCAAAAAGTATCACATAAAGCACAGCAAGCAAAAGATTTTTCTTATTTTTAAAATTAATCTTCATATCCGTTTCCTCTTGTGTAAAATACTTTCATTATTAAGGATATAATATCACAAAAAGGCAGGATTTGTCAAGTTGTGGAGGGATTAAACAAATAAAAACTTGACAAATAAATAAATTTATGCTAAAATAACTTTAAACCGATGAGAAGGAGTAAGTAGTCTGCCTCCACTTTTGTAAGAGCGAGCCATTTATGGTGTGAGTATGGCACAAAAAAGGCAAATGAATGGACCTTCGAGGGCGAGCTGAAAAGGGTTTAAACTTATCCTTAGTATGCAAGACGGAGCAGGACTCTTCGTTAAAAAAGGTCAGCATATGTTGGTATGCATCAAGTGGACAGAAGCATCTGTCAAGCAGGGTGGCACCGCAAGAGTATTACTCTTGTCCCGGCATTTATTATGTGGGACAGGAGTTTTTTTATGTCCCAAAATGGAGGTAATAAATATGTCAAAAGAAATCCCTTACAAAATTTATTTAGAAGAAAATGAAATACCAAAGGCTTGGTACAATCTTCGTGCAGATATGAAAAATAAGCCTGCACCACTTCTTAGTCCCGAAACCTTAAAGCCAATGAGTGCCAAGGAGCTGGCACCTGTATTCTGTGACGAGCTTATCTCACAGGAATTAGACGAAAACACAGCCTATTTCCCTATTCCCCAGGATATTTTAGATTTTTATAAAATGTATCGTCCCGCACCCCTTATCAGGGCTTATTGCCTTGAAAAACAGCTGGACACTCCTGCAAAAATTTATTATAAATTTGAAGGTAACAATACCAGCGGAAGTCATAAGCTGAACTCTGCTATTGTTCAGGCATATTATGCTAAAAAGCAGGGTTTAAAGGGGGTTACTACCGAAACAGGAGCAGGACAGTGGGGTACCGCTCTTTCTATGGCTTGTTCATATCTTGGACTGGACTGCAAAGTTTATATGGTAAAGGTTTCTTATGAACAAAAGCCTTTTCGTCGCGAAGTTATGCGTACCTATGGTGCTTCCGTAACACCTTCTCCTTCTACTGAAACTGAAATAGGCAGAAAGATTTTAGAGGCACATCCTGGCACAGGAGGCAGTCTTGGATGTGCAATATCCGAAGCTGTGGAAAAGGCTACAAAAACCGAAGGTTACCGTTATGTTCTTGGAAGCGTTCTAAATCAGGTAATGCTTCACCAGTCTGTAATTGGCTTAGAAAGCAAAATTGCCCTTGATAAATATGGCATAAAGCCTGATATAATAATCGGCTGTGCAGGCGGCGGTTCAAATCTTGGGGGTCTTATTGCTCCATTTATGGGCGAGAAAATACGAGGAGAAGCAGACTACCGTATTATTGCAGTTGAACCTAAATCCTGCCCCAGCTTTACAAGAGGAAAATATGCATATGATTACTGCGACACAGGTATGGTTTGCCCTCTTGCAAAAATGTACACTCTTGGCAGTAACTTTATACCTGCACCAAATCATGCTGGTGGTCTTAGATATCACGGTATGAACTCTACCCTTTCTCAGCTTTATGCTGACGGCCTTATGGAGGCTGTATCAGTAGAGCAGACATCTGTTTTTGCCGCTGCAGAGCAGTTTGCACGAATTGAAGGTATTCTTCCTGCTCCCGAAAGCAGTCATGCAATTAAGGTGGCTATTGATGAAGCTGTTAAGTGTAAAGAAACAGGAGAAGAAAAAACAATTTTGTTTGGTCTTACCGGTACAGGATATTTTGATATGATGTCATATGAAAAATTCCATGACGGAAAAATGTTTGACTATACTCCCACAGATGAGGAGTTACAGGCAAGCTTTGAAACACTGCCTAAGTTAGATATAAAATAAATATAGAAAAAGCAGAGAAAATTTTTTCTCTGCTTTTTTACTATTCAAATATCCTGACTGCTCTGTCTAAAATTCCGTTCACTTTGGAAATTACCACTCCGTAATTTGTAAAAGGAACCCCTTCCTCTTTACAAAGCTCCATACGGCTTTTTATAGCAGCGTCATTTAACATACACCCACCGCAGTGGACTACAAGGGCATATTTTTTTACTGTTTTGGGGAATTCTCCCCCTGAGGTAAACTCAAATTCTAGTTTTTTTCCTGTGTATTCTCTTATCCATAAAGGAAGTTTTACTGTGCCTATATCCTTGCATTGTCTGTGATGAGTACACCCTTCCGAAATTAAAAGGGTATCTCCATCCCTCAATCTGTCAAGAGCTTTACTTCCTTCTTTTGCAACAGAAATATCCAGTTTATATCGAAGCATCAAAACAGAAAAAGAAGTAAGGGGAATATCCTCAGGTAAATCCTTTGCCACTTTTCCAAACACCTGACTGTCACATACTACAAGCTTTGGATTTTCCTTTAGCTTATTTAGTGTATTTTTAAGCTCTTGAGTCTGACACACTACAGCAGTAGCATGACTGTCCAAAATATCCCTTATTACCATTTGCTGAGGGAGAATAATTCTTCCTTTTGGGGCAGATTCATCAATTGGAGTAACTAAAATTACCATATCTCCTTCATTTATCAGATCTGAAATCAATGGCTTTTCTGCAGGCTTTATAAAACGCCCCAACATATTCTTTAATGCATCTATATTATTCCCTTGTACAGCACTTACCGCTATTTCATTATCTTTTAGATTGGTATAAGTATTTATATCGCTTTTATTATAACAGATAATATAAGGAATATTTCGCTTTTCCAAAGTATCTATAAGTTTTTTTTCATACTTTGTAATACCTTCCGTTACCACTACTGCAATGTCAGTACTGTTAAGAACTTCCATAGATTTTTCCACACGAAGCTTTCCTAAATCTCCTTCATCATCAATTCCCGCAGTATCAATAATCACAACAGGACCAAGAGGCAAAAGCTCCATAGCTTTTTTTACAGGGTCAGTGGTTGTTCCCTTTTCACTTGAAACAATAGACAAATTTTGCCCTGTAACTGCATTTATAAGACTGGATTTCCCTGCATTTCGTCTGCCAAAAAAAGCAATATGAATTCTTTGTCCCGATGGAGTAGAATTTAATGACATAAATTTATCACCTGCCTAAAATCTGAAATCACGGATACCCTGCTGAATTTTTCCAAGGTGGTCCTTGCAAATTTCACGAACATTTTCCTTAGGTATATTATTAAGCTCAGCATTTATCAAAGCCTCACCTATTTTTCTTGTTTCCTCAGATGCATAATCCATTAAAAATTCTTTTAATGTCATAAGTGCATTGGGATGACAGCAGTTTTGAATCTGCTTAGCCTTACAAAGTGCCATAAACCTGTCCCCTGTTCTGCCTTCACGATAGCAGGCAGTACAGAAGGAAGGAATGTATCCCATTTCCATAAGCCATTTAACTACCTCGTCAAGACTTCTCTGGTCGGAAACATCAAACTGTTCAGTATCATGAGGACGTTCAGCTTCAGCGTAACCCCCTACAGAAGTTCTGGAAGCACCGCTAATTTGAGACACGCCCAGACGAATAACTTTTTCTCTTACCTCCTGACTTTCCCTAGTAGAAATAATCATACCTGTATAAGGCACAGCTATACGAATAAGTGCACAAATTTTCGCAAAAGTATCATCAGAAATACCATTATCAAAAGTGTCGGGGTCAATATCATTTGCTTTTTTAAGTCTAGGGACGCTTATAGTATGAGGGCCAACCCCATATACAGCCTCAAGATGCTCAGCGTGCATTAAAAGTCCTGCAAATTCATAACGATAAAGCTCCAGACCAAATAGCACACCTAATCCCACATCATCAATTCCGCCCTCCATAGCTCTGTCCATAGCCTCAGTATGGTAAGCATAATCGTGTTTCGGTCCTGTAGGATGAAGCACCTCATAGCTTTCCTTGTGATAGGTTTCCTGAAACAAAATATATGTGCCTATCCCCGCCTCTTTAAGCTTTCGGTAATTTTCCACAGTTGTAGCCGCAATATTTACATTCACACGGCGAATAGCACCATTTTTATGTTTAATTGAATAAATAGTATTAATACTCTCTAAAATATACTCAATAGGATTCATTTTAGGGTCTTCCCCTGCTTCAATAGCAAGACGCTTATGTCCCGTATCCTGAAGGGCAATAACCTCTTTTTTGATTTCCTCCTGAGTAAGTTTTTTTCTCGCAATAGTCTTATTTTTTATATGGTAGGGGCAGTAAACACAACCGTTAACACAGTAATTTGAAAGATATAAAGGTGCAAAGATAACTATTCTGTTTCCGTAAAAATCCTTTTTAATCTGCTCAGCTAAATCGTACATTTCCTGCACTTTTTCGGGAATTTCACAAGCAAGAAGCACAGATGCCTCTCTGTGGGTAAGCCCTTTTCTTTCCTTTGCTTTTTCCAGTATTTCATCAATAAGCTTAATATTTTCTTTATTATCATCCGCATATTTTAAAGTGTCAAGAATCTCATCGTGACTGATAAATTCTTCTGCTTTTTTTGATTTTGGATTGTACATAATTTTTCCCCCTTCTATGTATTAAATATGTGAGTAAATTGTTTTCGTAGTAATTCCCTTAAGTGCTCCCAGTTTTCCTGAAAGTGCACTAATTATATCCTGAGGTGCATCTATACAAATGCTGATAACCGACACCTCTTTTTTCGCATAGGGAAGACCCATTCTCCCTAAAATATACTGTCTGTACTGGTGGAGTATTTCATTAAGCTTTATAATTAGGCTGTCATCCTCCACAATTATACCGATAAGTGCAACTCTTGTTTCCATATTTATGCCTCCTAAGATAAAAAAGGTATGCTTTCTCCCATAAAAAAGCATACCTTTTAAAAACATTAAAAACCGCTCTTTCCTGTGAGAAAAAAATCTTTCAGGTTAGAAATGTAAAATGTGATTTACAGTTGGAAAACACCCTTCCGCTTATCAGCTTTATTATATCAAATTCATAGGCTTTTGTCAAACTTTTTTGGCATAAAATTTAAAAAAATTGACACAATAATAATAATGATATATAATTTAATTATATTAATCTTTAAAGGAGTGCCGAAAATATGAAATTTGATTTAATGCCCCCTGCTGATCAGCTGGTTATAATGATGGAACGAATATATGGTTACGGAATGACCACCACCTCCGGCGGTAATCTTTCTATTTTAGATGATAATGGTGATATATGGATTACTCCAGGAAGTGTTGATAAAGGCTCTCTTACAAGAGATGATATGGTTTGTATTAAGAAAAACGGAGATATTATAGGCAAGCATAAGCCTTCATCTGAATTTCCCTTCCACAAAAAGCTGTACGAGGCAAGAAGTGATATAAAGGCAGTACTTCACGCACATCCTCCTGCACTTGTAGCTTTCAGTGTAGTAAGAAAAATTCCCGATACTAAAATTATTGCTAATGTTAACAGAGTTTGTGGACCTATCGGGCTTGCTAAATACGGACTGCCCGGCAGTACGGATTTAGGTGATAAAATAGCTGACGAATTTAAAAAGGACGAAAATATCCATACTGTGCTTCTGGAAAATCACGGAGTTGTAATTGGTCATAAGGATTTATTTACTGCCTTTAAGGCATTTGAAACTATAGAATACTGTGCAAGACTGAATATAAATTCCAATATAATCGGCGAAGCAAAAGCACTTTCTAAAGAACAGATTAAACTGGAAGCTGAAAAGCTAAAGCCACAGCTTGACGAGTTTGTTCCAAAAAGCCACTCAACCTATGAAAAAGAGGAAAGAGCTAAAATGGCAACACTTATCCGCAGAGGCTATAAGCAAAGACTGTTTACAAGCACACAAGGAACTTTTTCCCAGAGAATAGACAATGACAGCTTTATAATAACTCCTCATAACATTGACAGAATGTACCTTGATCCTGCAGATATTGTGACAATAAAATCAGGTATGAAGGAAGCAGGCAAAGAGCCAAGCCGTTCTGTACTTCTTCATAAGCTGATTTATGATACACATCCGGAAATTAACTCATTGATTATTGCACATCCTCATAATGTAATGGCGTTTGCTCTGACAAATGCTCCGTTTGATTCCAGAACTATTCCCGAAAGCTATATAATGCTTCGTGACGTGCCTAAAGTTCCTTTTGGCAGTACATTTTCAGACAGCGAAAAACTGGCAAATACCATATCAATGGTAAACCCTGTAGTGCTGGTGGAAAATGATTGTGTACTGGTAGCGGGAAATTCTCTTATAAACGCATTTGACCGACTCGAGGTTACAGAATATACTGCAAAATCAATTATTTCTTCTGCACATGTGGGCGAAATTGTAAAAATCTCTAAAAAACAGGTTGAGGAAATTGACTTAGCTTTTAACCTGGAAAAATAATATAAGTTTTAAATAATTAATATGTTAAATAAAAAAGTGCGGAGTAGAAAATCTACTCCGCATAATTTTTATTTAATTATCTTAAATATGGAAGGGCAAGAGCGATAAGCTGTGCAGCCATTGCACGGTTACCTGTATCTTTTGGATTTACTTTGCCTCCGTCACCATTTAAGATTCCTGCCTCAGCAAGAGCCATAACAGCAGGTTTAGCATAATCTGAAACATTATCAAAGTCAGAGAAACTTATTGTTTTAAGCTTAGGAAGAATTTTACCTGAACGTAGAATTGCTCTGTAAATTATTACAGCCATATTTTCACGGGAAATATTCTGTCCTAGTCCAAATGTATTTCCGTCTATTCCAAGAATAAGGTTTGCCTGTACAGCAGATGCAATATAGCTATCTGACCATTCTCCCGACTTAACATCACCAAAACCTGCTTTAAGGAAGGGATTATATGTTCCTGTTGCAACAACAACGAATTTTGTAAATTCTTCCTTCTTAACTAAATTAAGAGGAGCAAACATACCATCGCCTATACCGGATGCAATACCCTCTCTGGCAATTGTATTAATGGAATTTGCTGCCCAAGTTACAGTGTCAAGGTCAGTAAATACGGGAATATTTACAATACCTGTATTGGGTTCATATACAATTGGATCACTCTTGGAAGGAACATCTCCGCCAGGAGTCTGTTTTGAATCTTCCTTTTTCTTATCAGATGCCTCAACTGCATCATCAAGAGCACCTTCATACCATTCTCTTAACTCTTCTTCGTTAGCAAATGGTTCATCTGCTACTTTTTCAGCAAGACTTTCATCAAGCTTTTTCTTTTCGGAATCAAGAAGGTCATCATAATCATCAGCTCTGCCGATAGCACCTGCAATTCCTTCAGAAATTTCTGCACAGTTATCGACCGTTGCTTTATTTGCATCTTCAAGAACTATACCCTGCTGGAAATATACAAAGTTGCCTTCTTCAACATAAGCTGTAGTTAATGTATATGCTCCCCCGTTTGTAACAATTGCTTCAGGAACCTTTACAAAGAAAGCCTTTTTGTTATCACCTGTAGTTTTTGCTATATCAACTGTAACTGTTATGGGAGCACCGCCGCCATAAGTAAATATAACATCCTGTGTTCCATTTGCCTCTGCACTGTAGGATATTACATATCCTTGTCCGTAGTCATTTGCAACAGGTGTACTTGAAATTTCAATATTTTCTCCATTGATTGTGTACTGACTGCCATTTAATGGAGTTCTTGAAACAAATACATATTGAGCTATATTATACTCAGGATAAGCTTCAGATGAAAGAGTAAAATAAGTCCATCCAGGTTTAACTGCCTTTACAACGTATTTGTTATTTTCCTTTGTAACCTTTAAAATATCCTGATTAGAGGATTTAACTGTAAACTTATCTGTACTGATTTTTGCTGAGTCTGCATTGGCTAAGTAAATATCGCCTTCATAATCAAGAGAAAGTGTTTCAGTAATTTCATATTCTGCTGAACTGCTGGTTGCAACCTCATCCTCTGATGCTTCATTTATAACCCCTGAGATTGCTATTTCAGCTGCTCCTGCAACTATTTCAATATCGATAGTTCCAAGCTTTGCAATAGCGTTTGGAATGGTTACTGTAACTGCACCATATCCGCCTGTAAGACTTGAAGTATCTTTTAATTCTACTGGAACTTCAACAGCTTCTCCGGCATGGAATATAACCTTTCCGGCTGATTCATTTGCTGAAGAATAAATAATTGTAATCTTGTTTCCGTAAATACCTGTTAAAGTGCTTGTGTCCGGAAGTAAAATACCTTCCCCTGCTGCAAGCTTCTTTGCGGCAATATTCTTTACAACGTCAGGTTTATCAAAGGTTTCTGAGCTTTTATCTACATATACAATTTCAGACTCTACAATTTCATTATAAGCATCTGAAGCTATATCAATTTTTGCCCAGCCTTCTTCTACAGCCTTGATTTTGTAGCCTTCCATAGTTCTTGTTACTGTAATAACACTGGCATCAGAACTTGTAACTTGATATAAGAAGGGATCTACTATGCAATCTTCAACATCGCCAATATCAGCTGTAATAATAACCTCATGTATTTCATTCTTTGTAAGTGCTTCTGGTATTCCTGTTGAAGCTATATTTGTATAGTCAATATAGTCCTCATCTACAGTTTCAAAAGTTATTTCTTCTAAAATAATGTCATTACCTAATATATCTGTAAATTCACCTGAAACAGTATATTCCTGTGCGTATTCAAGGTCAGCCCTTGGTGTAACTGCAAGAACAGGCTTGCCGTCCTCAGCAAGTGACCAGCTATAATCAACATCAACCGTGTCTCCATTCTCATCAAGGAAAATAATATTTTCTTCTTCTCCAACCTCAAGAGCACTGGGGAACTTTATACTTAACACTTCTCCGGAAATCTTTGCAAGAGTTCCGGCAGAAAGGGTAAGTTCAGGGTCCATAAATGTTGTTGTAGCTATTACCTTAAAGTCATCATAAAGTACATCTGTTGCCCCGTCTGTTGCATCGGCAAGTAAATACCACATAAGATAATCGTCATTTGTCTTAGCACTATCATCTAAAGCAAAATCCCACGCAACATCTAAAGTTTCATTTTCTACAACCGAACCTGCAGCATCAAGAATTTTAACATTTATATTTGTATTTCTGTCTGCTACCTTAGACTTGGAATATGTAATTTCATAGGTGTACCAAGCACCGGTCTTTCCTTTTAAAAATCTACTTAATGAGCCAAAATACTGTTCATATAACGCATAATTTTGTATAATAGCGAAATATGAGCCACTAGTATGCTGTGTATAGTAATTTATCCAACCCTTTGCACTATAGCTGGGTGTTTCTGATGCATTATATAAACCAAAACGTCCGTTACTGAATTTTGCAGCACTTCCATCAGTAAAGGCCTTATATGAAAGTGTTATACTGTCTGCATTCTTAAATAAGGATTTTTTAAGCGGGGTTGTGTACCATGCCGCATATTTATAATTTCCGCCTTCTGAGTGTAAATGCATTACCTTATTTAAAGCGTTTTCAGGGTCCTGTTCAATTTTAACGTACTGATTTTCTGTATTACTACTTGGAGCGTTAGCAGCATCTGAAGTTGACTGATCCTGGAATCCTGCTGCTAAAATAAGCTTTGCCTTTTTGTTATCTGCAAGAGAAGAGTCACCAGGTCTTGCATTAACATCCATATTTTCAAAGTCATCTTCCATAAGTGTAATCACTGTAGAATCAGGCTCAGCCGCATCAGTTGTACAAATTTTATATTCAACTTCAAGACCCAATGGGTTTACAGCACTGATTGTAATTGCATTATCAATACCACTTGCTAAGCTTAAATCAACATCTGCAACAACTACAGCTTCTGCTACTTCGTCATATAAATAATCAGTTCCGTTAAATTCTACGTATTCTGCAACTGTACCAAGAACAAATGTGAATTCAACTGCATCAACTTCATCTTCTTCTGTTACAGGAATATATATAACTTTTTCATCCTTATTATATAATACTGTAACAGTATCTGTTCCTATTTTAGCAGAAACCGCTAAAATCTGTGCATCAGCAGGCTCAGTGCTTGAAGCTGTAAATATAAATTCAGCAGTTTCTATCTGGCAATTATTTCCAAAAATGCTAGCATTTTCACCTATTGTAACTGTATATTCTGCACCCAGACTCCACACACTTACAGGAGATAATGTTATGGTTTTTCCATTTCCTGATAAAGTTGCTTCATAATTGCTAACATCATATATAGCAGGATCTTCTCCTGGAAGAGTTTCGGTAATCACAAGAGTTGATAACGAATCAATTGGATACTCAAACTCAATATCTACAGAGCTTATAAGTCCTACCTCCTGTGCATCTTCTCCTTCCTGGAACTTAATCTCAGCACTGGTTTCATTGTCTGAAGTAAATGTAAGGCTTAAAGCAGTTCCATCACTATTTTTTATAGGATATGTACTACCCCAAACACTTGCATTATCAGCTATTGTAACTGTAAATGTTTTACCTGGTGTCCAATAAGTAGTAGGAGTTAATGTAACAGATTTTTTATCCTCTGAAAGCTCTTTTTCAAAAGCTGTAAATTCTTCAGGTCCTACTGCTCCTGGAGTTGTGATTTCAATAGAATCAGTTGAATCAAGAGGACACTCAAAACTTAAAGTTACAGCACTTTCAAGTCCTATATCTGTCAATGCTTCCCCTGCTTGTGCTTGAATTTCACCCACAATATATTCATTGTTCGCAGGTCTGTTAGCTTCAATAATTGATATGTTGTATATACGGCGGTTTGTCGCATTAGGGCTACCACCAATAGAAATGTTAAAGTTCTTTACGGGAATAGCAGTTATACCATTTGCAAGTATATATGCTGTTCTTACAGTATTAGACAGCATACCATCGTCACAGTTGTAAATAATTTCATCCCTTATATTAGACACAGTTGTCCCGCTATCGTAACAAAAATAAGGAATAATAGTATTGGGAATTCTCTGTCCTTCCTCCGGAATTACCATAACTTCAATATTGTTGTCGGAAATTATAGTATCCGTATCAAGCTCATTATAGTATTCGTCAAAAAGCTTTACCTTGTTTGGGAGCTGTGATGCTGTAAAGGATGTGCTGGTAGTAAATGCAGGTAATGTCTGAAATCTTACATCATTTAAAATAGCATTACCTGCATCAGTTACAACACCGCTTGTCTTTACTCTGTAACCCTTAGTGTTACCAAAATTGCCTTCTGTCAGAGTTAATGTAACACTCATTCCGTCAGTTGACCACTCAGCATTTGTGCTAACTTCTTCATTTGAACCGTTTTTAAGTATTACTTTAGCTCGCTCAGTTTCGTTTGTTATTGCACCTGCAAAATTAACAGTCACTGCATTTTCTGTTCCTTTTACAGCCTTATTATCTGCAAAGGTAGATGCCGCCATATTATTGGAAAGGGTGCCTACAACAAATTCTTTGTAATGTTTTGCACCTACTGTTGCAAGAATAATTCTTATACCTTTAACCTTCGCCTGAATTGTATCCTCTAAATCGGTATAATCAAGAGAAGCGTTACTAAAGCTTACAGTTTCAAGGGAAAGTCTGTCAAATGTACCATTACCTTCTTTTGTTATTTTAAAGGTATGAAGGGAATATGCATCCGTTTCATTTCCGCTGTAATCAATAGCTTTGATATTAGCAAGTGCTTTACCATTTTCATCTGCCCACTGAAGTATTAACTTAGAGTTTGAAACCTCTCCTGCACTTTTTTCTTTCCAGGTATAGTAAATACCCTTTATGCCTGTATTATCAAGCAGTTCAAGAGGAACAAAGCCAAATGCAACTGCATTTAAGCCTGTGTCTGCCGCAGATATAAGTGCTCTGTCGTTTTTAGCGGTAGAACCTGACCCTTCCACCGCTTCACCTTCAATTTGCATATATGTACTTTCAATAAAATCTTCGCCAACAAAATCTTCCGATACATCACTGCTGTTATGTGTACCTATAAGAGCAGAATCTCCATATACGGGATATCTGTCAGTTACCACCAAAGATTTTGCAGTGGAGGTAGTACTAAGACCTTCTGAACTTCCAGAAGTAACTGTAGTTCTTAATCTTTTCATATTCTCTGTTTTGTAAGGAAGGGATACATACCCCTCCACACCAAAATCAAGCTCATCTGCAATTGCAATTGTAGGAACAGCGAGAGCAAAAAGCATTAAAAGAACAAGAACAAAACTAAGTGCTTTTTTAAGCACAACTATATTTTTATTCATATTTATTTTCTCCAATCTTCACCGGATTTAACTTTTAATCAAGGATGAATATATTTCTTACACCAAACTCATACACATACACAAGCAAAGTGCTTCCTGTATCAAGAAGTGAATCGGGACCATCGCAATCTGCAATTTTAATATCATTCCAGGATGCAATCTCAAACATATCGTTTCCGGTTTTGTCCTTGTTATATTTATAGACTAAACCTGCCTGTTTCATAGTAAATGCATTTTTGGCATCTGCAGATTCTCCCAGAGTTTCTCCGCCCATAGCAAAATAAACCATACCATCTTCAATCTTAACTACGGTTGCAATCGCCATAAAGCCACTACGATAGTGTCTGCCGTCACCTCTTTGCCTGTTAAACAATCTGTCTTCATCTTCACCGCGGGCAAAACCGGGAGCATCCACATCAATCATATCTTTAAGTGCATATATTCTCTTATCCGGCAAGTCATTGTTTCTTCCGATTGAAGTAATTTCTTCGCCTTTAACTTTAATTTTTATAATATTACCAGGTTCAAGAGTTTCTTCTAATGTTAAGCTGACTTCTTCTTCGTTTTCTTTACCTTCATAGTTTATGTCAATAACTCTTACGTCCTCAGCATTTTTCTCATTTACAAAATAAGTAACAATTTTTCCTTCAAGATAGCCTGTTACATAGTAGCCGGTATCTCCCTCTTCATTTGCACCAGGCATTCTCTTTGTAATTGCAAATAAATCCGCAATATCTGTACCGCTTCCTGCTGAACCTTCAACCTTATTTCCTATTACAAAAGCATGTGCAATACCTGCATTATCAATGTCGTAAAGTCTGTATGCAGGTCTTGTAGTTTCGTCTGAATATACGGTTGAACGATAGGAAAGAACTGAATTTGAAACAGACCAGAACTTTTCATCAAGAATACTTCCGTCTTCATCAAATATATTAAATCTTATAGCATCGGTAGCAATACCATACAAGCTTTCGCCATAATAAGCTCCGTTAGCTAAGCTAACAGCTGTTGGCTTAACCTCATATTTATTAAATCCGCTGCCAAAATTCCAAGGCTGCCATGAACTCCATATATTTTCTGCTGTAAGAACAAAAACTTCACTAACCTTGCCATCATCTGACATATTATACTTAATAAGCTCATTTACGGGAGCTGCTTTCATAAGGTTAATAAATTCCACGTCTTTTTTGTCATATTTTACGCCATTATATTTTACGCTGTCAGCAACCTCAGCCATAACGTGAGTGCCGTCCTGAGTAAACATATCAACATAAAGAACAGGATAAAGTCTTGTTCCGCCTTCTTCTACCCCAAAGAACATTGCATATTTTGCATCCTTATAGCTATATCCTGCACCTTTTGCAAATACAACTTTACCTGTTTTGTCAAGGTATAATGTGTATTGCTGACCTACTTTAAACTGTGCACCATTATCCATAAAGGGCTTTGTAAATTCATAATCAATACCATTTACTGTAACCATATCGCTGCCTGCTCTTGCGGCAACCCCATCTACAGTATTCTGGCAGATAATAACATCATTTATCTTATGCTTTATTTCTGTTTCTTCATTTGCAGCAAATAATATAATTGCATTTCTCTTAAGGTTCTCAATCTTTGCTCTTTTACCATTTGTTGAGGAAAATATAAAATACTCTCTTTCTCCCTCTATATCTACTTCTGTTCCGTCATCAAGAACAATTGTTTTTTCAAGGGAATTATTCTGGGCAACTTCACGAATCTCATATTCTGTCTGCTTAACAATATGAAATCCATTTCCTCCGTCATTATTTATAAGCTGAATATTACCAATATCAGGTTTTAAAGAATCAAAGGAATTAACTACTGTACCATTATATACAGGGGTGTAACCAAATCTCAGTTTCAGCTTCTTTTCGTTGCCATCATTATCGTTATATCTGATTTCTTCAGCAGACACTTTTGTAATATCCCCTGTATCAAGGGTAATTGCTTCATTATTATCTGTGGGGCAAACATAAAGCACTTTTTTATTTTCAGTGTAATAAACATTTACCTGATAACCCAGCATTTCTCTGTATGTTTCTGCAGGTTGAGAATTATTAAAAACAATTCCCCCTACAGTTATCTGGGAATCAGATGCAAGAAAGTCATTTGTAATAGAAAATCTTCCTGATTCTTCCAAAATACCTTTATACTTATACCCGCCAAAGTAGTTTTCCAGTACTGTTCCCTGCTTGGTAGCAGTCTGATTACCATCTTTATCAATAGCAGAAACTGTAAGATAATTTGCATCAAGTACATTCATCATAATTCTTGGTACATAGGACTTACTAAGAGCAGAGGAATTTGCAGCACCTGTAACTCCATTTGTAATTTTAAACTGTCTTGCAACACTTAGGTATCCTGTGGGAAATCCGCCTTTAGCTTCAGCGTATCCGCCATAACCAAGTGCTTTACAAATCATTTTAATAAATTCAGCATATGTAATAGATTCATCAGGTTTATATCTTTTTGAACCCCATTCCTTTATTATAACGCCACTATTATATAATGACGCAATAGCACCTGCATAATAAGCATCAGTACTTACATCATCAAATATGGTTTCCTGTCTTGACCTATCAAGCTGAAGAATACCCGCCACAAGGAAAGCCGCTTCACCTCTTGAAAGGTTTCCGGACCAATCAGTTATACCAACGCCACTGATTTTACTTATTTCAAGTGCTTCAAGCAAACCTATCCTATATTCCATTGTATCAACAGCATAACCGGAATCTTCAGCATTTACTGTTACAATTCCTGTTACTGTCATTGATAAAACAATTACAAGAGAAAGTATAAACAGAACCACTTTTTTACTTTTCTTCATAGTATTTCCCCCTTAAAATGGAATGCTATGCCCATTGTAGGCATAACTCGCTATAATATATCAACATTATACCATAAAAGAAGGTTTTTGCATAGACTTTTTTTCTTATTTTTTATATTTCAGCACTTTTTAACAAAAGCTTGCCTTATTTTTGTGCAGTTTTACCCTTGCAAAGCCTTAGAATGCTTATTTAATCCATATTTATCCTCTTTGTTTTCCTTATACTATATAGTTTTTAAAGTAACCGATTATTTTTTTTAATAATATAATAAATCAGGAAATTAAATACTGAAAGGATTGTCTTTATACGATGGAAGTTTATGATGGTCATTGTGATACTTTACTTAAGCTTTACTCAGGAGAAAAAACTGATTTCTCTTTTACTCAAGCAGGGAAATACTCAGGCTTTTTTCAAATTTTCGCCTGCTACAGCGAGGATACCGACAGCTTATCAGTGATTACTGATAAACTTTATTATTTTAAAAAAATTATATCACATATAAACAATGCATCCCTTGCTTATACTCCTTGTCACATTTCCTCCATAATAAAAAGCGGAGCTGTGGCAGGAATGCTGTCTTTAGAAAATTGTTCCTGTTTAAACAGCGACCCTTCCCAGCTTGTTTCTCTTTACAATTTAGGAGTACGGGTAATTACTCTTACCTGGAACGGAGATAACGCTTTTGCTCACGGATGCGACTGCCCGACAGGTGGTCTTACAAAGAAGGGCAGAGAGCTTATTTCTCTTGCAGATACTCTTGGGATTATGATAGATGTTTCCCATTTAAACAGACAAAGCTTCTATGATGTTTTATCTTTTTGTAAAGGGAAAATTTTTGCATCCCATAGCAGCTGTTATTCTATAAATCCTCATAACAGAAACCTTACCGATAAGCAAATAAAATGTCTTATAGAAAGAGGTGGGCTTATATGCCTTTGCCCTAATCCTCCATTTATCAGTAAAAGCAACTGTGATATAACAGATTTTATACAACATATTTTACATATATACAAATTAACAGATGGTAAAGGAATCGGACTGGGTTTTGACACAGATGGTACTGAAAAAAACTGCAAAGGATTAAAAAACACCTGTGATTACGCTTTTTTATACAAAAAATTATCTGAATATCTTAATGATTATGACGTTTCTAACATCTTTTCTTACAATTTTAAAGAATTTCTGGGAATTTCTTCTTGAAAATGATTTTTATGCTTTCATCTCTTGCAATTTACTTTAAACTGTGGTATTATATATACAAATTTATTTATAATTGGCATAAATGTTAATTATAGCAATTATATAAGGAGTGAGACTTTTGTTTATTTCAAAAAAAGCGTTGGCTGTCAGTCCTTCTTCTACACTGGCAATCAACTCAAAATTTAAAGCTATGAAGGCAGAGGGCATTGATGTAGTAGGCTTTGGTACTGGCGAGCCGGATTTTGATACCCCTGAAAATATTAAAACGGCAGCTAAACTTGCTATTGATAATGGTTTTACAAAATATACACCTGCATCAGGTACAAACGAACTTAAAAATGCAATATGTTATAAATTAAAAAGAGATAACGGCATTAATTACGATCTTTCGAATATTGTAGTTTCCAATGGTGCAAAGCATTCTCTTATGAATGTATTTACTGCCATATGCGACCCTGGAGATGAGATTATTATTCCTTCACCATTTTGGGTAAGCTATCCTGAAATTGTAAGACTTGCAGATGGTGTTCCTGTTATTGTAGATACTCTTGAAAATTCAGAATTTAAGCTTTCTGCTGAGGATTTTGAAAAGGCTATAACTCCTAAAACAAGAGGTATAATTATTAATAGTCCCGGCAATCCCAATGGAATGGTGTACTCAAAGGAGGAATTAAAAGCTCTTGCTGATGTTGCACTAAAGCACGGACTTTACATCGTTTCCGACGAGGTGTATGAGCATCTTACCTACGACGGACATAAACACATCAGTATTGCTTCTTTTGGTCCTGAGTATAAAGAGGCTACCATTATTGTAAATGCTGTTTCCAAAACATATTCTATGACAGGCTGGAGAATTGGTTATACTGCCAGCAGTGAGCCTCTTGCAAAGGCTATGGCAAATATCCAGAGTCACTCTACCTCTAATCCGAACTCCATAGCCCAAATTGCTGCAACAGAAGCCTTAATAGGTGATTTGAGTGCTGTGGAAATGATGAAAAAAGAGTTTGTTAAAAGACGCGACTATATGTGCCAACGAATCAATAAAATCAAAGGTGTTTCTTGTAAAAAACCTCAGGGAGCATTTTACATTCTACTGAATATTTCACAGCTTAAGGGAAAAACACTTTATGGCAAAACTATTAAAACAAGCGACGATTTTGGAGAAATTTTACTGGAAAAGGCACTTGTTGCGGTTGTTCCTTGCAGCGGCTTTGGTAATGACGATTTTGTCAGATTGTCATATGCAACTTCTATGGAAACTATTATAAAAGGTATGGACAGATTAGAAACCTTTTTAAATGAAGCTTTTTAAGAACAAAAACCCGGAATGAAATTTTCATTCCGGGGTTTTTCAGGCTAAATGCCTTATTTTTACTTAGAACTTTTATCTGATGCCTAAACCGTAGGTATCTTCAATGCGGTCACCCACCCATTCAAATCCGTGAACAGTTTCAGGGTTATCACCTGCAATTATAAGACCTGTATCAATCCAAAGAATTTGCTTTCCTAAGGCTTCTCCAATGTCTCTCATAGGAACAAAAATTCTTCCTCCGATTACAGTTGCGGGACTTTGAAGAGAAACAGTTTCTCCATTCACCTTCATTGTGTTTTGTCCAACCTTTATTTCCACAACCTTGAGGCCTCTTGAAATAGTAGCGGTTTGTGTGTTTTCATTCCACTCAACATTAGCATTAAGGTTCTGTGAAAGGAATCTTACAGGCACCATAGTTTTTTCATTAATAATCTGAGGAACTACACTGCTGTCTGTATCAATGGTAGCAGCTATTCCATCCACCAAAGCATCGTTGCTGTTAATCTTCATAATTACTGAGCCATGGAATTTGCTGTCTTTTAGCTGAGAAACAGTAACGGGTTCATCAACAGGAGTTTTATCATTTGCAGTAGTTTCAGTATATCTGTAAGCGTATCTTCCCACAGGAGCAGTATCACCGTTATTATAGAAATCCATAATATCGCCCTGTGCCTGCATATTATCATTCCACTTAAACTCAATATCTACAGTTTTGTTTGTAAGCCCAAGCATATCTCTGGGAACTCTTATCATCATCTGGTTTTTGGATATCTTATAGCTTACATTTCCTACAACTTCCCAATCCCAGCCATTATTGCTATGCTCAAGTACTGCAGATGTGGAAGAATTTGGTGTGGTGCGGTTAATTACAAAGTCATAACCTTCCCAACCTGTTTTATAGCTTCTGTCAGTATTAATAAATAATCTCATCCATGACGGGTCGGTATATGAAGTAATATTTTCTGCCGTCTGTACATAGAAGTATATGTAATTTGCATCTCTTGCAACTTTGGAAAGAACTATATCGTTTCTTCCTGTGTCATTGTAGTAAAGATACTTTTTACCTACTGAGTAAATATTACGGTCCTCTGTACCTCCCTTATAACCAATAAATTCAGGCCCTACAGCATTCCACTGAGTAAAGCCTCCTCCAAGATTAATGGTCTTTTCTGCAGATGCTACAGGAGTTGGATTAACACCCTTAAAGCGTCTGATATTAGCAACCATCTGATAATAGTAAATATCTCCCATTTCGCCTTTACTGGGTTCTATATCACGACTGTATTCGTCGTTCCACGCATCCACAAAAGCCCCTTTAACGCCCAGAAGCTGTGTATTATGACCTACTGTGTATTCATTCCAGCCTGTTACAAATATCATCTGAGGATTAAGTTCAAGTGCTCTGTCCCATTGCTCCTGAAAATTATATCCGTAATATTTAGAGTCTTCATTTAAAAGAGCGTGTTTATCTTTATATGTATAACTTCTTCCATATACGCCCTCACCATTCATAGCAGTAAGTCCGTTATCATTAGCGTTTTGTGCAGTACCTACAGCAACACATTCATAGTCATATTTACCTCCTGTAACAGGAACAAATCCGTGCTGTGGATATACCTCCAGCCAAGGCCAATGGTCATCCCTTGTAGGTCCGTTAAAGTAAGAAGCCTGTGCAGGACGGAAAGTGAAAGCATTTAAAATTTCCTGATTAAGTGCATTTATATCAGCATAGCCCGTATCTTCTTTTAAATATTCAGGATATGCCATCACAAGGGGTTTTCCGTTCCAATAATACCAACAATCGCTGTAAAGGCCTGTGCCATACATTGACTGATAAATTCTCTGAAGTGCTTTTGCAGTGTTGGAGTTTGAGTTGAATTGAAGCAAAAATGCCATTTTAGGTGCCTCAATACCGTTTTGACGCATTTCGTGCATAATCTTTCCAAGAAGCATATATCCGCCAGTAAAGGTAGAGTTTCCGTTGGAGGCATCAAATATTGTTACATCTACACCTGCAGCAGAAAGAAGCTCCATCTGTTTTCTTATTACCCATGCGTCAAGTCCGTGATAATAACCATATATGGATTCATTCCATACGTATATGCCATTTCCCCAGTTGCTTGCACCGCCGTCCCAGCTCATAGCATTTTTAATATCCTCTACGGTTCCGCCTTCATGAGTACGAAGATAATTTTTAATTGTCTGTTGGTTGTTGTTAGGCTTATTAGCTGTAAGTGCAAGATGTGGTGCAGCATGCCATGTATGGTAGAAAATTCCTACTTTTTTGTCCTCATCTTTTTGTCCTACTGTTTCATATCCCGGAAGTTTTCTTCCCAGCATATCGGTAGCTGACCAGGTATCGCTGTTTACATTTAAAAGGTCGCTGTCATCTACAGGTACAAAGTTATCTAATCTTTCCTGATATGTAGATTTGCCAACAGCTGTTTTTGAAAACTGGAACCAGTCAACATAATAGTCTCCTCCAAGGAAAACAAAATAAATATCATGCAGACCTGAAACTTTGGTAGATATAGATGCAGGGATGGTCAGCCAGCTTGCATTCATATCCGAATACTCAAAATAAACCTCTGCTATTCTTGTTCCGTTTTCCGGATGGTCAAGCATAACATGGATTTCACCTGTATCTCCTCCTGCTAAGTTAACAGGATTAACTCTCACATTTATACCAAGAGGTGTTGATGTGCCGAAGTTAACATCTGCATATCCGGCAACAGTATTTGGATACTGAACATACAAAGACCCGGTGGACGCATATATCTCACTGCTCTTTCCGTCAAAATCCTCACCTTGAATACGGGAATAAGCATCTCTGCTATTTCTTACCACATCAGCAACAGACACCTCTTCACCTGTTTTTATATTAGAAACGAAGGCTTCATTTTTGTAAAGTGTTCCGTTGATATAAATGTTTGATGTAACATCGCTATAAACATCGTCGGTTCTCCACACACCTACAGTCTGAGTTGGATTACTGAAAACAGCAAGAAAACTTCCTGAATACTTTCCCCCTAAAATACTGACAGTAAGCTCTGCACCATCATTAAAATTTGTATAGGTTTGTGTTGCAATTGGAGTTGTGGAAATAGTATTCTCATAAGAACTGCTCCACTTATAAATTGATATTGTAAGAGCACCTATATTATCATTCCAGCTTGGGCAAGTAACAGAATACTGCTTTAATGGCTTTGTTGTTTTAAAATAGTGGGCAAGTGTTTGTCCGCTTTTAAGTTGAAGTGCCGTTTTTCTTGTGTAGCTGCCAAATGATTCACTCTGGCTTGAAATGGGGATAGTTACATTTGCACAAGCTATCATACAATAAGACAGCATCATTGTTAAAATAAGACTCAGTGCCATCAATCTCTTTTTCATAATTATAACCACTGCTTTCCCCGAAAGAAAGCTTCCTTTCTGCTGAATTTTAAAAATACCTATAAAAATAATAGGATAATATCCATCTGTTCAATATATTTTTTAGTCTGTAAAAACAGAAATATCCATATAATATTATACAATATTGCAATTATTTTGTAAAGGGAATTAAAAATTTTTCTTATCTGCTTTTTGCTGATTTTTAAACACTTTTTTTGTTTACTTTTACCAACTTACTTAACAATACAAACGCCCTCGTCATAAATTAACGAGGGCGATAATCAGCGGTACTCTGGTCAAGCTGATTTAATCTTCTTTTTTGTTTTTCTGTCTTACTGCAAAGAAAATCACAATAAGAGCAAGAGCTGAAATTCCTAATACAATATGTTTTATTTGTGCACTTTCGTCCTTGAATTTATATATTTCTCCTCTTCCCAAGCTGTCATTAACGTATATATTCCCATTTTTAGTCTTTTGTGCAACCAAGGTTTTTTCTTCTTTATCCCCTATGTTCTCACTTACAAAAACAGCTTTATTATGAAGGGACTTTACAAGTTCATAGCTTTTCCCTTGATATATTAACTCTTTATTTCCGTTTGCAAACATAAGATAAATAGCTGCCGCTTCTTCATTACTTTCAGAAATAACAGCATATCCGTTATTCATATCAGTGGCAAAAACAAATTCTCCTTTAAGATACTCCCCTTTATTATTCATAAGACGATAATATGTTTTCCCATCTCTGGTTGTTTGAACCCTATTTATTCCTTCATAAAAATTTCCGCAGTTTTCTATTTTTTCACTTAAAACACTGCCGTCTTTTATATTCACAAGGTAAGTACCTGATATAGTTGTTATAAAAACACTGTCCCCTGATATATTTGAAGAAGCGTATGCAAAATCTCCCTTAATACCCGGAATGTTGAGCACAGTTTTTTCCTTACTTTTAATATCTATAATAAAAATTTCTGTTGTATCACCATTTTTTTCAACGCCTATAACCTTTTTGTCTGTAAGAGGGGCTAAAAAATGCAAGTCTTCGTCACTGAAGATTTCTTTTCCCTTAATAGTATATACCTTTCCCCCTTGTCCCACATAGGTTTTTCCGTCAGGAGAAATACCATCCTTATAAGATATTCTTATAATACAAGGGAGCTGTACAGCCTTTCCGTCTTTCGACACAAGAAGATACCCTCCCCCCGCATTCATAACAAGAATATCTCCTCCCGGAAGCTCCGCCTTTACCTCAAAAAAATGCTCAATCACCGGCTTCCCTTTTCTGTTAAAAAGAGTATATACATTTTCCTGCAATGTGCTGTCAATAAGACAAATCAGTCCATTTGAAAATTCCCTGCTGTATATGTATCCACTGGGAAGGCGACAAATTTTTTTGCCTTTTTTATTAATTATTGCAATTGCCATTCCTTCTTTGTCTGATACAACTGCTGTTTCGTCCTGAAAAAAAGGAGAAACAGCACCCCAATCATCTTCAAAATCAAAGAGCTTTTCATCTCTGTCAACAGCATATGCACCAATTTCCCCTTGTGTATTGCAATAAGCAATAAGATTCTCGGCATCCACCCCCACAACTGCTTTTTCAGGCAAACTTACCACTTCATATTTTTCAAAAATATCAACTGTTTTTTTTGCTGAAACCCCCATTTGGAATATTAAAATCATCACCATAAAAAAAGGTATAGCTTTTTTCATATTTACCACCATGCCTTTACTTATATTTTTAATAATTATAACTTATATTTATCCTTTAGTCAACCGATATTGAAAATTAATCTTTGACAAGTGCCTGATATTTGTATATAATGTGCGTTGGCAATCAAATAAACTTAATGAGGCGTAGTATTATGAAGAAAAAAATTTATGACTTCTTAATTATGAACGCAGGTATTATTCTGCTTTCCTTCGGGGTGTATTTTTTTAAAATTCCCAATGGATTTTCCACTGGAGGAGTAAGTGGCATCGGCACAATACTTGGCACTGCAGTTACCATATTTTCTCCCGCTACATGGATTTTAATTATAAACCTTTTTCTTTTAATTGTAGGATTTGTTTTTTTAGGCAAAGAAACCGGTATTAAAACCATTTATTGCAGTATTGCATATTCTCTTATAACAATGCTGTTGGAAAAAGTAGCACCAGTTTCTTCCCCTCTTACAAACCAACCCTTTTTAGAGCTGGTATATGCAATGCTTCTTACTTCAATAGGTTCTGCCATAATATTTTACAAAAATGCATCCTCAGGGGGAACTGATATAGTTGCCCTTATACTTAAAAAATTCAGCAATATGGATGTTGGTAAATCCTTATTATGCACCGACTTTATAATTGCCGCATATTCCTTTTTCGTATTTGGCATACAGTCAGGGCTTTATTCCCTACTTGGTCTTTTCTTTAAAGCTTTTTTAGTAGATGGTGTAATAGACAATTTTCGCAGTTGTAAATATTTTGTGGTAATAACAGACAAGCCTCAGGAAATTGTAGAATATATAACTTCAACTCTCCATCACGGAGTTACTACCAACAAGGCAACAGGTGAATTTACTCATTCGGATAAAACTATAATACATACTGTATGCAAGCGAATTGAAGCAATATATCTTCAGATTAAAATTAAGCAGATTGACCCTCACGCCTTTATCATTATAACTACCACAAGCGAAATAATTGGAAGAGGCTTTCGCTCTGTTTAAATGATTTTGCAGATATGCAACTATCAGCAGAAAAATTTCCGTGATGTAACAAAGTGTATATCCCTTACTTTTCAGACTAATATAGCTGTGCAGTGTCCTTTTTAGGACACTGCACTTTTTCTTTTTTTATTTTATTCTATATACTCTCTTTGCATTTTCGGTAGTTACTTTTGCCACCTCTTCAAAGGATATGCCTTTTATTTCAGCAACTTTTTCAGCCACTAATTTCACATTACGGCTGTCATTTCTTGTACCTCTTACAGGTTCAGGGGCAAGATAAGGGCAATCTGTTTCAATTAAAATTTTAGAAAGAGGAACTTCTGCCACCGCTTCTACTCCCCTTCTGTTATTTTTAAAAGTTACAGGCCCTGCAAAGGAAAGGCATAGACCCATATCAATTACTTCCTTTGCCATTTGGGCACTTCCGCTGTAACAATGCATTATTCCGCCTATTTTTTTCACAGGATATTTTCTTAGAATTTCCATACAATCACTGTTAGAATCCCTGTTATGAATTACTATAGGCAATTTTAGCTCTAAAGCAAGTTCAATCTGTCTTTCAAACCACTTTTTCTGCAAATCTCTTGGAGAGTTGTCATAATAATAGTCAAGTCCAATCTCCCCTATTGCCACAACCTTATCAGATTTTGCAAGCTCTTTTAGTTCAAGTATATCCGCTTCTGTTAAATTTTCCACGTCATGAGGATGAACTCCTACCACAGCATAGATAAAAGGATATCTTTTTGCAAGAACTATAGACCTTCTTGACGATTCCAAATCATATCCAATATTTGCAATATAGGAAACTCCGCTTTCCTGCATAGACAAAATAACCTTTTCACGGTCAGCATCAAATTTGCTGTCGTCCAGATGGGCATGTGAATCAAACAACATATTTTCTACCTCTTAAATATTTGAAAGTATAAACTCCTCAAGTTCATCAAAGGACATAAGTCCAACTGTTCTTGCTTTTTCCTCACCCTGTGCAATTATTACAAGGGTAGGCACAGAAGTTATATTATATTCCATTGTAATTGCAATTTCATTATCAATATTAACTTTGCATACCTTGATTTTTCCTTCATACTTTTCGGCAACCTGTGTAAGCACAGGTGCAAGCATAGCACAAGGCTGACACCAGGACGCACGAAAATCCAACAATACAGGAATGTGAGAATTTATAATTTCCTGCTGAAAATTTTCTTTAGTTATTTCTATTTCCATCTTTAATTTCCTCCAGATTCTCCTTTAAGTACTCCAGCGACCTTTGAGAAATGAGTCTGTTTTTCTCAGCTTTTGCTCCTTTGCCCTTGATTTTCATTCCAAGAGGCTTCATAATTCCAAAGGTTATATTCATAGGTACAAATTTACTTACTGCTCCACCTGAAATATACGCCGAAAGTCCGCCAAGTGCGGTTATATCAGGTAATATTAAAGGCGGTTTATTTAAAATTTCCCTTGCCAGATTTATACCCGCTAAAAACCCTGAAGAAGCCGATTCAATATATCCTTCTACTCCCGTCATTTGTCCTGCAAAGTATAATTTCTGATTGGAATTTTTAAGTCTGTATCTTGCATCAAGAAGATAAGGAGAGTTCATATAGGTGTTTCTGTGCATTACTCCATACCGCACTATTTCTGCATTTTTAAGAGCAGGAATAAGCCCGAAAACTCTTTTTTGTTCTCCCCATTTAAGGTGTGTCTGAAAACCCACCATATTATAAAGTGTCCCCTCTGCATTATCTTGACGAAGCTGTACTACCGCATATGGCTCCTTCCCTGTTTTAGGATCAGGCAATCCCACAGGTTTTAATGGCCCGTATAAAAGAGTTTCTTCTCCTCGCTTTGCCATAGTTTCAACCGGCATACAGCCTTCAAAAACCACCTGACTGTCAATATCCTTCATAGGTGCAAGTTCGGCATCTATAAGTTCTTTATAAAACTCTGTATATTCTTCTTTTGTCAAGGGTGCGTTTATATAATCATCTTCCCCCTTGCCATATCTTGAAGCACGGTAAGCATTTTTCATATCCACCGATTCCAGAGTTACAATAGGTGCTGCCGCATCAAAGAAGTAAAGATTGTCTTTTCCGGTAAGCTTTGTAATTTCCTCAAAAAGTTCAGGAGTGGTAAGAGGGCCTGTTGCAATTATCACATTTCCTTCAGGAATTTTTGTAAACTCTTTTTCGGTAAAGGTAATATTCGGGTGATTTTTAATTTTTTCTGTAACAAGATCAGAAAATTTTGTTCTATCTACCGCAAGTGCTCCCCCTGCGGGAACCTTAGTCTTATCCGCACATTCCATAATAAGGCTTCCGCAAAGTCTAAGTTCCTCTTTTAAAAGCCCTACTGCGTTTTCCAGTCTGTCTGACCGAAGAGAATTACTGCACACCAGTTCTGCAAAACCATCATAACTATGTGCGGGAGTCTTTTTACTTGGTTTCATATCATAAAGGGTAACTTTAATATTTCTTTCTGCTAACTGCCATGCAGCTTCACAGCCTGCAAGACCTGCACCGATAACTAATGCTTCCACCAAAATCCCCCTTATTTCTTTTCCTTTTGCGTCTTTTTGTTATACTGGCAATCCTTATCAAGACAAACCTTATTGTTTTTAAGTATTCTGCCCTTTATACTGCGGTTAAGAAGCATCTTTCCGCATATTGGGCATTTTTCCGTTGTAGGCTCATCCCAACTCATAAAGTCACACTCAGGATAATTTACACAGCCGAAATATCTTACTCCCTTACGGCTTCTGCGTACTACAATACTGCCTGAGCACTTAGGGCAGTTTGCCCCGATTTCTTCAACAATGGGCTTTGTGTTACGGCATTTGGGAAATCCTGGACAAGCAAGGAACTTTCCAAATTTACCATCTCTATATACCATTTTCTTTCCGCACATTTCACATACAACATCAGATTCCTCCAATGTAAGCTGAACATGCTCAATCTTTTTATCAGCTATTTCAAGCTCCTGCTTAAAGGGATCATAAAAATCTCTTATAATATTCTTCCAGGGAAGCTTTCCTTCTTCCACAAGGTCAAGCTTGCTTTCCATTTGAGCAGTAAACTCTGCATCAATAATCTGTGAGAAGTTTTCCCTCATAAGGTCATTTACCACTGCACCCAGTTCTGTAGGATACAGTTGTTTTTTATCCTTTAAAATATAGTTTCTTGCAAGAATTGTAGAAACTGTAGGAGCATAGGTACTTGGTCTGCCTATTCCAAGCTCCTCCATAGTTTTAATTAAACTTGCCTCTGTATATCTTGATGGAGGCTGTGTAAAATGCTGTTTTGGAAGAATTTCCTTTAAGGAAAGCAAGTCATTTTCTTTAATTTCAGGAAGTGCCTGTTCCTTATCCTCTGATTCCTCCTTAACCTCATCATATACACTGGTAAAGCCTGGGAAGGTAATAATACTGCCTGTAGCTTTAAAAATATAATTACCCGCTTCAATATTTACAGCAGTAGCAAGAGTCTGTGCAGGTGCCATCTGACTTGCAATAAATCTTTCCCAGATAAGCTTGTAAATTTTATACTGCTCTAAGCTTAATGATTCCTTTATTTCATCAGGGACAAGCTCAACTATGGAAGGACGGATTGCCTCGTGAGCATCCTGTGCATTCTTTTTATTGGAAAATACTCTTGGCTTTACGGGAATATAATCCTTTCCCCATCTGCCTTCTACGTATTTTCTGGAAGCAGAAATCGCTTCCTCAGAAACACGCACAGAGTCAGTTCTCATATAAGTAATAAGACCCACTGCACCTATACCTTTAATATCTACACCCTCATAAAGCTGTTGTGCAATCATCATAGTTTTGGAGGATGTAAAATTATATTTTTTAGACGCCTCCTGTTGCAAGGTACTTGTTATAAAAGGAGGCATTGGCTGACGTTTCTTTTCAGTCTTTTTAATATCCTTTGCAATAAAGTCTTTATCTTTAATCTCAGATACTATTTTTAAAGTCTGCTCCTGAGTCTTTAAATTTATTTTACCCTTTTTGTCTCCGTAAAACTTTGCAGAAAATTTCTTTTTAGCAGGCGGATTTGAAAACTGAGTTTCTAAATTCCAGTATTCCTTAGGTTCAAAGGAGAGAATTTCCTCTTCCCTGTCGCAAATAAGCTTCATTGCTACAGACTGAACTCTGCCCGCACTAAGACCTTTTTTTACCTTTCTCCATAATAGGGGACTGATAGAATAACCTACTATTCTGTCTAAAACTCGTCTTGCCTGCTGAGCATCCACCAAGTCTTTATCTATTTTTCTGGGATGTTTTATTGCCTCTTTAATAGCATCCTTTGTAATCTCGTTAAATACCACTCTTGAGGTAGTTTCCTCAGGTAACTGAAGAGCTTTTACAATATGCCAGGAAATAGCCTCTCCCTCTCGGTCAGGGTCAGTTGCAAGCACTACTTTTGAAGATGCCTTAATATCCTTTTTAAGAGCCTTCATTACATCCCCTTTACCTCTTATGGTGAGATATGAAGGTTCAAAGTCATTTTCAATATCTACTCCCATAGAGCTTTTGGGCAAATCCCTTATATGACCCATTGTGGCTCTTACAATATAGTTTGAGCCAAGGTATTTTTTTATTGTTTTGGATTTTGTTGGAGACTCAACGATTAAAAGTGTTTTTCCCATTTTATTTCTCCTTATTTAAGTTTTGAGGTCTTTATATATTTATGTCCAGGAAGAGAAGTGAGAAGTCCCGAAATCTCCATAATTGAAGCAATAGAATTTACCTGATTTAAAGGCAAACCCGTAACACCTGCAATTTCCTCAGGGGACATAGCGTCAGTTCTTACCGTCTCTAAAATTATCTGCTCAGGCATTATTTCACCCTCAGGAACATCTACAGCAAGGGAACTGATTATTTCATTTTCATTATGTTCAGTTTCATCATCTTCTTCACTTTTCGAAAATTCAAATTCAGGAAAAAGACTTAATATGTCCTCCACACAGGTTACAGGTGTGGCGGAATTCTTTATAAGATTATTTGTTCCTACAGAAGTAGGACTGGTAATATTTCCCGGCACTGCAAAAACCTCTTTACCCTGTTCTAAGGCAAGCTTTGCAGTAATGGAAGTACCGCTTATTTCCTCCGCTTCAACTACTACAACTCCGTGGCTAAGGCCACTCATAATTCTGTTTCTTTGAGGAAAATTCCATTTAAGAGGAGGTGTGTCAAAAGGAAATTCAGAAATAACCTGTCCATTTTTCATTATATCCACCATTAATGCAGAATTATCCATAGGATAGCATATATTTACTCCGCATCCCAGTACAGCTATAGTTTTACCTCCCGCATCTACAGCTCCCATATGCGCCTGACTGTCTATACCTGTTGCCATACCGCTTACTATTACAACGCCCCGTTTTGCAAGTGCATAAGCAAGGTCATAGGCTATACCAAGTCCGTAACTGCTGGCACGTCTGCTTCCTATAATGGCAATACGAAGCTTGTCATCACCCATCTCATCGCTGTTTCCTCTTACATATAATACATATGGTGCATCGGAAATATTTATTAAATCCAAAGGGTAATCCTCATCATCACGGGAAATAATTTTTACTCCGTGTTTATTTGCTATAGCAATCTCACGCTCTGCACTTTTCAAATCTTTAACACAAAGGCTTGCAACAAGCTCATCATCCCCTAAAAGAGCTTTTAACTGCTGGGGAGACATATCAAATATCTCTTTTGGATTTCCATTTGCAATTTCCAACAAAGTATTTGCCGATATTCTGTGATTTCCTACTGCCTTTGTCAGCCATAACCAATATTTTGTTTCTGCCATATTTATTTTCCTTTTTTATTATTTTTTTGTCTTAACACTTCGTATGCCACAAGAGAAGTAGCAACTCCTACATTAAGAGATTCAATATTTCCAACAAGAGGGATACTTATAAAACTGTCGCAAACTGCCATAACCTCATCCGATATGCCCTTTGCCTCATTTCCCATTACGAAAACCGACGGCGAGGTTAAATCAGTATCTGTATAATTTTCTGCATCTTCCATTCGAGTGCCTATTATTTTATACCCTTTTATCTTTAAAATATTTAATACCTCAGCAGTTTTTGTTCTGTATATAGGCAGACTGAAAATTGCAGACATTGTGCTTCGCACAGTTTTAGGATTATATAAATCCACACTGCCTTTAGAAAGTATAAGTCCGTTAGCACCTGCACCTGTAAGACTTCTTACAATCGTACCTAAGTTTCCAGGGTCGCTTACACCGTCGCTATATACTAAAAAAGGTGAATTTTCGGGAGAAATATCCTCTGCATTATATTCAGGAATTTTCATTTCAGCCATAATTCCCTGAGGGGTTATGGTATCGCTTAAATATTCCCCAACTTTTTCGGTAATATATAAACAATCTCCCTGTACTGCTTTTCCCTTATAATTTTCAGTTATTATAATTTTAACAGGTATAATACCCATATTAACTGCATCTGTAACGGGTCTTTCCCCTTCCAATAAAAATGTGCCTGTTTGCTCTCGGTATTTTCGGGAGGTCTGCAGTTTTTTCAAATGCTTTATATATGAATTTGTTATGCTGGAAATCAGCTTGTCCATACTGCTCTTCTCCCTTCCTTTTAACCTTTTTTCTACTATAATATATAACACAGAGTATATTGTAATACATTTTATTTGAAAAATCAAGAAAAATTTTACCTGATACAAAAATAAGGAGGCAAAAAAAATTTTTGCCTCCTTATTTATAAGTAAAATTTTATAATTGCATGGAGAGTATTTTCATCAAAACTTTTAATAGCTACTGTGAGATTTCCATCCTCTTTACCACAAAGACATTTTATTTTATCCGCCTTTTTAATTTCCTTTTTATACATAACCTCAAAACCTTTTATACTCTTTGGAAGGCTGTTACCTAAAGCAAGCTCCGCAAGGGTTACATAATGAGTATTGTTCATATGGTAATTCATATCAATCAAAAATTCATTTACCGTAAACTCCTTTTTACTGTAAACATTCTCCGGCTCTTTTAAATTTATCATTTTATCTTCGGGAAAATTTGTTTTTTCACAAACTCCGTATTTTTGGCTAAGCTGAAGACTGCAACTTTCGGGCATTTTCTTTTCTACATTTATACGCACCCAAACTGAGGATGCCACCGCCAACATTTCGCCTGCTTCTGATTTTACTTCAAATTCTCTTTTTGAATAAATACGCTTTGTTTCTCGTACCCAGGTGCTTACCTCTACTTTTTCACCAAAAGAAGGGCTTTTCAATATTTTCACCTTCCAGCTTAAAAGAAGCCAAGTGGTATGAGTTGTATTTATAGTTTCACGAAAACCGTCACCTACACTGTTTGCGTGAATTCCCGCAATATTTTCCAAAAATGTCAGCAGGGAAGCATTTTTAATATCTAAATTCTCTTTTATGTCTTTAAAACCCACATAAAATTTCTCAGTAACTATCATTTTTTTACCCTTTATTTATTATCTTTTCAAGAAGAGATATTCCACCCTCTACATCCTTTAAAGAAAAGGTTTCACAAGGAGTATGAATATATCTGCAAGGTACGGAAATTACCCCTGTAGGTACACCCTCTCTTGAAGTCTGTATAACCGAGCCGTCAGTTGTACCCGCTGTCATTACCTCAAACTGATATGGAATATTTTCTTTTTTTGCAGTATTTTCCAAAAGTGCTACAATCTCTTCCGATGTGACCATACGTCCGTCCTTAATTTTTATGGCAATACCCTTACCCATTTCTACTGCCATAGCAGGAGCTGATGGTGTATCTCCTGTATCTGTAACATCAACTGCAATAGCAATATCAGGATTTACACTAAAAGCGGATGGCGTTGCTCCACGAAGGCCAACCTCCTCCTGAACGGTGAATACCAAATATAAATCATAAGAGGGGTTTTTAATTTTTTCTGCCAAAGACAGGAGCATAAAACAACCTATTCTGTCATCTGCTTTTCCTGTAGTTACAATATCTCCCTGACATATAAATTCAGAATAAAAACCCGCCATATCGCCGATTTGTACCTTTTTCTGTGCAGATGCTTTACTGTCTGCCCCGATATCAATATACATATCCTTAATTTTCATATCCTTAGGCTCAATATCTTCCGAGCATGCAATAACACCGATTACGCCGTTTTTGAACTTTACCTTCTGATATAAAACTGCCATAGGAGAAAGTCCTCCTACCGGTACAAATCTCAAAAAGCCTTTATCTTCAATATATGTTACCATTATACCGATTTCATCCATATGGGCTGCCAGCATAAGCTTTTTACCCTCACCCTTAATATGTGCAATAACATTTCCCATACTGTCACGGGAAACATCAGCATACGGCTTTAATTTATTTTCTATATAATCTGCCACCGCCCCTTCTCTTCCTGAAGGGCCGTACAGGCTTACTAATTCTCTAAGCATATTTCATCCATCCTTTCGCAGATTTCTATAGCCAGCTTTTCCCCAAGCTGAAGATCTTTTTCTGATATTACACAAACGGGAGAATGTAAATATCTGCAAGGGATTGCCATAGCAAGAGTTTTTGTACCTCTTCCTGCAACCTGTATTTTCCCTGCATTATTTCCTCCGTTGCCTGTCCTTTTAAGCTGATAGCAAATCCCTGCTTTGTGTGCAATTTTTTTAGCAAACGAAAGCATATCTATATCTGCAAGAGAGCTTCTTTCCATAACGGAAAACACAGGCCCTTCACCAAGACGTGTTACCTGCAAATGTTTTGGTGTTGTAGGACTGTCTGCACAAATTGTACTTTCTAAAATGACTGCATAATCCGCCATAATTTCCTTTGCAGATACCATCGCACCACGAAGTCCGATTTCCTCACCAACAGAAAAAACTGCGTAAAAATCATATGCAGGCTTTGCTTTTTTAAGCATATTTATTAAAATATATACTCCTGCTCTGTCATCTAATGCCTTTGCTTTTATAAGGCCTTCTCCAAAGGAAACATAATCACTGTCAAAGGAAATATAATCTCCTTTTGCTACAAGCTCCAATGCTTCTTCTCTGGTCTGTACCCCAATATCTATATACATATCCTTTGTTTTTACTGCTTTTTCCCGTTCCTCACTTGTTGTTAAATGAATAGCCTTAACACCAATTACACCAGGAATAGCTTTTTCTCCTACCAATACCCGTTTCCCGGGAAGAAGCCTGTTGTCAAGTCCGCCTATCTCATCAAATTTAATATATCCCTTTTCGGTAATATTTTTTACAATTAGTCCAACTTCGTCCATATGAGCATCAGCCATAAACTTTTTATCCGAAGATTTACCCCTTTTAAAAGCTATGAGGTTTCCCATTTTGTCTATTTTTATATTATCGCAATAGGGCTTTATTTCTTCCATTATAATTTTTCTTACATTTTCCTCCATACCGCTGGGAGAAAGTGCATTACACAATTTTTTAAGCATACTGCACCTCCTGAAAATTATATAAAAATTCCTCTAAAAGCTGAGATAAATTTTCAATATCCTCTTTTAAAACTGTTTCTATTCCTGTATGCATATATTTTAATGGAAATGACACAAGCACCGATGGAATACCATTTCTTGCTGTTTCAATTACAAAAGCATCTGTTCCTGTATCTCCGCTTTCCACCTCAACCTGATAGGGTATTTCTCTAAACTGGGCACAATTTATCAGCTGATTTGTATAAAATCTGTTTAGTGTAGGCCCTTTGCATATAACAGGACCTGCACCCATTTTATTGGTGGTATATGGCTGACATTCAGGAGAGTTTCCAAAGGTTGCATCTACTGTAATTGCCATATGAGGATTTTCTCTTTCTGCTCCGCAGGAAGCACCTCTTCTGCCCAGCTCTTCCGAAACAGAAAGCATTATAACAAGGTCAGCCTGCATTTTGCTTTTATCAATATGCTCAGCTAAACGAAGAAGAGAATATACTCCTCCTTTATTATCAAGAAAATTAGCACTGATATTATTTGCCATAACACGAAATGAAGGTTTAAAAGAAACAGGAGTGCCTACCCTGATAATCTCTTTAAGGTCATCGCTTTTAAATCCAGTATCCACTACAAGGTTTTTTATCTTTTCCACTTTGTCTGTTTGCTCAGCAGTTAAAATATGAATGGGACGAAGTCCGATAATACCGTAAATATCCTTATCTCCGTGAAGAATTACTTCACTTCCAGCAAGTACCCTCTCATCTATTCCGCCTAAGGGTGCAATTTTAACAAATCCGTCCTGTAATATTTCAGTTACAATAAGACCTATATTGTCATAATGAGCACACATCATTACCTTTGGAGCATTTTCTTTTCCGCATAAAATACTGCCAAAAAGGTTGCCAAGAGCATCCTCGTAGCAACTGTCACAAAGATTTTCAAGATAGTATTTAATTTTCAGATTGTTCTTTTTTTCAAACCCTGTTACACAAGGGTTTTCTACAAGTGCTTTTAATAGTTCCAAATTTACACTCTCCTAAAGCTTTAATACAAGCTCTTTAAAAAGCTTACCTCTCTCTTCAAAGTTGTTAAATAAATCAAAACTGGTGCTGGCAGGAGAAAGAAGTACCACATCTCCCTTTTTAGCCTTTTCTTTAGCAATTTTAACTGCCTGCTCATAAGACTGTGCTCTTATAATTTCGGGAATTTCTTCCCCGCAGTTTCTTACTGCTTTTTCAATCACATCAGAAGTTTTACCAATTAAAATAAGCACCTTAGTCTTGTCACATATAGGTTTGCCTATTTCATCATAAGAAATTCCTTTATCTTTTCCACCTGCAATTAATACAACATTTTTATTAAACACCGAAAGAGTATTAATTGTTCTGTTTGGGCTGGAATCAATAGAACTGTTATAGTATTTTACCCCGTCCAGTTCACGCACAAATTCAATTCTGTGCTCTACTCCTCCAAAGGTTTTTGCTACTTTTTTCACAGTGCTTTGGGATACATATCCATAGGTTGCACAAATGGCGGTCATATAGTTATAAACATTATGTCTGCCAATAATTTTAATATCTGATGTATCAAGATATTTCTCCCCAAAAGCATAGATATCCTTGCCGTCGCACAAAACATCCCCATTTTCATTAAAGGAAAAGCTTATTATTTCACCCTTTGCCTCTTTTTCCAAAGTCCTTGTAATATCATTATCAAGGTTTAGTATAAATCTATCTTTCTGACCTTGATTTTTCATAATATTTTTCTTTGACAGTATATATTCGCTGTAATCGGTATGCCAGTCAAGATGATTTGGCGTAATATTAGTAATTACTGCTACTTTAGGAGATTTATCCATATCAAAAAGCTGAAAACTGGAAAGCTCCACTACAGCTTTATCATCTTTTCCAATTTTTTCAATGTCGCCAATTAAAGGTCTGCCTATATTACCTCCTAAATGGCAGGTATAGCCTTCCTCTTTAAGCATTTCATAAATAAGCGAGGTGGTAGTAGTTTTACCATCACTCCCCGTTACTGCAAATATATCACAGGGACAAAGTGAAAAAAACAAATTCATCTCCGAGGTTATTTCTGTCCCTTTTTCTTTCAAAATATTAATTTGAGGCAGGTCAGGGCGTATCCCTGGTGTACGAAAAAGTATATCCACATCAATATTATCCAGATAATTCTCCCCAAGACTTAAAGAAACCCCCATACTTTTTAGAATTTCTTCGTTTTGACCAATATCCTCTTTTCTGTCACAGGCAATAACCTTAGCACCCCAGTCTGAGAGCAGGGAAATAAGTGGCATATTGCTTCTGCCAAGACCTATAACTGCCACCTTTTTATTTTTTATATAATTTTTATACTCTTTAATATTCATATTTTTCTCCATAACAAATACACCTGCCTGTATTTTTAGGGCAGGTGCACTGATACCAATATTAAAACTGGTTAAGATAGTTTTTTACTATTTCCTCTAAAAGGTCATCTCTCTGAATTTGTGTAATTAAAGAACGAGCCCCTTCGTGGCTGGTGATGTATGTAGGGTCACCTGAAATAATATATCCAACTATCTGATTTACAGGGTTGTAGCCCTTTTCCTTAAGTGCAGCATACACTTTTTCAACAATTCCTCTTATTACCATTTCCTTATGCTGGTCTCCTTTAAAAAATAAAGTATCCTGTGTTGCCATTTTTGTTTCCTCCTTTAATGCTTTTCTGATGTAAAATATCCTCTTAAATCAACCTTTGAAAGGTAACCGTCTTTTTTATCTATCGGTCCGTCTTCCACCTTTACAAATCTCATTCTGGTAAGAAGCTGCTCATACTCTTTTAAATTTGTATAAACATCCCATATTCCGTGCAAATCAAGAAAATTAAGTGCACTTGCAAGTACAACATACTCCATTTCCGGTTTATCTGTTTTAAGTTTTTCTATGTAAGCACCGCCATTACATATATTAAAGGCTACTGCTCCTGTTAAGCTTTGCTCGTAGCACAGCATAGCAAACCCTTTAATCTCCATATCAAGATACAGCTCCGCTTCAGGTAACTGCTCAGGTGTTGCAACTTTTATACTAAACATTTGTAAAACATCCCTCTTTCTTATTTTCCGCCTTTTGTAAGCAAATCAATTTCTGCTTTTTTTAGATGCCTCCATTTTCCTTCCGGAAGATTTCCCAGCATAATATTTCCAATCTGCACCCTCTTAAGCCTTATTACAGGGTAACCCACAACCTCGCACATTCTGCGTATCTGTCTTTTCTTTCCTTCCCCTATAATAATCTTAATATTTGATTCCCTCTCTGTAGCACCTACAAGTTCAACCTGTGCGGGTCTGGTAAAATAATCACCTATATCCACTCCGCTTTTAAGCTTTTTTATTGCCTCAGGAGTAATCATACCCTTTACCCAAACAATATATGTTTTCTTTAAATTGTTTGAAGGATGCATAACTGCGTTAGCAAAATCCCCGTCATTTGATAAAAGCAGCAATCCTTGTGTATCATAATCAAGTCTGCCTACAGGATATATTCTTGCGTGTACATCCTGGCACAACTCCATAACAGTAGGTCTTTGAAAATCGTCTGAGGTGGAGGTTATGTAGCCGGAAGGCTTATTTAACATAATATAAAACTTTTTACCTTCCGGTTTTATAAGCTGTCCATCTACCTCAACTTCGTCTTCCATAGGGGAAATCTTAACCCCCATTTCCGTTACAATATCACCGTTTACTTTTACTCTGCCTATTCGGATTAAATCCTCCGCTTTACGTCTGGAGGTTATTCCGCTGTCCGCAATATATTTTTGCAGTCGTATATTTTCCATTCTATTTCCCCATAATCCAATTAAAAAATTTCCATAAGAATTTTGGTTTTCTTTCTTTTTCAACATCACAGCCTGCTATAAGCTCTGTTTTGCCTACTATCTTTTCCCCTTCCTTGAAAACCACGTTTCCTATAATATCTCCCATTTTTACAGGAGCCTTTAAATCTTCTTCAGTAATTACCTCTACAGTAATTTTTGTATCAGGGTTTATCACCGCCAACACATCTGTAGTAGCAAGTGCAGCTACTTCACAATCCACTCCATTTTTAACAGGTACGCATCCAAAACCCTGTCCTTTTCCCGAAAGCTTTATACTTTTAAAGGTATCAAAGCAGTAATTGAACATGGCTATATGGTCATTCCAGTCATCACGGTCATCTAATGTAACTGTAATGACTCTCATTCCCTCACGGCTTGCTGAACCTACCAAGGTGCGTCCTGTTTCGGGAGTATAGCCTGTTTTTACTCCGTCTGCACCATCATACATAGTAAGAAGCTTATTGTTATTATAAACCTCTTTTGTTTCTATATTATCATCTATTTCGTATTTTCTAAGACCTACAATTTCTGCAAAACCCTGCAGCGTAAAGCCGTATCTTGTAATTTGCGCCAGATCATATGCCGTTGTATAATGACCCTCTTCATAAAGTCCGTGTGGATTTTTAAAACAGGTGTCATTTAAACCCAAATCCTTAGCTTTTTGTGTCATAAGCTCTGCAAAGGCGGGAATACTGTCGCAAAAATGAAGTGCTATAGCAGCAGCTCCGTCGTTACCTGAACGAAGCATCATACCCGATACCAAGTTTTTAAGTTTCAGCTTATCTCCTGCACGCAGATAAAGACTGGAGCCTTCTATCCCCGCAGCTCTTTCATCCACCACTACAATATCCTCAGGATTTCCCATTTCAAGAGCTAGAATTGCCGTCATAATCTTGGTGGTACTTGCCATACCCATACGGGTATATGCATTTTTCTCATAAAAGACTCTGCCTGTTCCGCAATCAATAGCAACCGCCGCCCCTGCACTTACCTGGGGATAGCTTGCCATTACGGGAAGATAAACCAAAGAACAAATAAGAACTATACACAAAACAGATTTTAAATATCTCACAAAACCACGCTCCAAACATCTTACTCACTTAAATAATATGTAACGGGATTTGTCCTTTATACCCCAAAATTACATATTATTCAAGCGTTGCTCAGGCGTCTTTTTCGGTTTTTTCTGTATAGGATTTAATAATACCATTCAGCTTGTCCACCATAGGAGGCACCATATCAATTACCTTTTCTACAGTAGTCTGCTGTGATGTCATGGGAACAATGCGTACATTCCCTTCCTTCATTACCATAAAGCCCATAGGCTCAATGGAAAGTCCGCCTCCGCTTCCTCCGCCAAAGGGATACTCCTCTTTTACAGCAGCTTTTGAAGGAATTTCCACTCCTGTAGCACCAAACCCGCAACTTACCTTTGTAACAGGAATAATAACGCTTCCCTCAGGTCCTGCCACTGCATCACCTACAACAGTGCTTACCTTTACAACCTCTTTAATCGATTCCATCATAGTGCCAATCATTTCATTAATATTCGTTTTACTCATCTTTACTACGACCTTTCTTATTATTTTCCATAAGAGTTTTTACAGTTTTTCGTAAAATTTCGCTTTTAGTATATGCATAACAAAGACATATTATAAGAAATAATGGTCTGAAACTTATGCTTGTTATATCTTTTACACTTATTCCGTCTTTATCCTTAAAATCGGGAGTTACTCTAACCTTGTACCACTTTGTTTTAAAATAGTTTGCAAGAAAACCTACTGCCGTCATAATACTTCCTGACAGTATCCCGAAAATTATTCCGCATTTCATAGGGTCCTCAAGTGCCACCTTACACCATACTCCCTGTTTTTCTATTGTAAGCACCTTCTGGGGTATCCATTTTAGCTCCCCTATAATTATACATATATTTTTTATTGTACTTACAATGTTTCCTTTTTTATTTTTTTCCTTTTTTCCCTTCTTGCTTTTTTTATCTTTTAATTTCTTCTTTTTATTACCTATGGATTTTGAAATAAACAACCATCTTATTTTTCCGTTGAATTTCATTTTATCCTTTTCAGTAAAAATCAGTTCAAAGCTTAAACTGATTTTTACACAAAGAGCAAGAAGTATAAGTAAAATTAAAAAAGCTATTGAAATTCCTATTATGCCAAGAATTTTCATATTATATCAAACCTTTTTATCCCTCTTGGGTATTTTCCGTATCTAAGGGAGTACTTTGCTCATTATCCCCCTTATCACCATAAAACAGTGTTTGCAGAGGTATAGTATTAATGTTTGGCATATCAGATAAATCTTCTAAGCCAAATGCTTGTAAAAATACATCAGTAGTTCTGTAAATAAGAGGCTTTCCTGGAGTTTCCATTCTTCCGCATTCCTCTACAAGACCCCTTTCCAGTAGCTTGTTTAAAGGAGCGTCACTGTTAACACCTCTTATAAACTCGATAGTAGAACGGGTAACAGGCTGGTTATACACCACAATGGAAAGAGTTTCAAGAGCAGCGTTTGAAAGTCCGTTTTGCTTTCTGGGCTCAACCAGCTTTGTTATGTATTCAAAATAATTCTTATTTGTGCATATGTAAAACTTGCCTGATACTTTTTTTATAACAAGTCCCCTGTTCTCTTTTTCCCATTCAAGGGACATTTCCTCTGCAATTTCTCCTGCAGTGTCAAGACCTGTTATTTCACACAGTTCCTCCTTTGATACGGGAACGCCTGATGCAAAAAGAACTGCCTCAATAACACTTTTTGCTTTTTGTAAATCCATTTATTCTTCCGCCTCTATTCTGTCCATTTCCTCATCATCAATACCGCCGTTTAGTTTGAGGATTGTTTTATCATTTTCAGTAGTCAAGGACATTTTTCCTCTTTTCATAAGCTCCAACACCGCCATAAAGGTGGATACAGCTTCTGCCCTTGTAATAACATCCGCAAAAAGAGTTTCAAAAGATAGGCTTTCTTTTTTTGCAAACCGCTTGTATATATGATATATTCTTGTTTTAACAGGAACGGTTTCTCTTTTTACTATTGTTTCCAAAGCCTCTCTTTTTATAACAAAATTATCCTTTTCCCTTTTTCTTTCCAGCACATCTTCAAACGCCAACAAAAGCTTTGAAAGAGGGATTTTTTCATTTGTAGGTTTTACCTTTGGCAAGGGAATTTTATCAGGCTCTTTGTAAAACACATCAATATCTGCATATTGTCTGCCCAGTAAAAAGCTTGCAGCTTCTTTATATTTAGCATATTCAATAAGCCTGTCCACAAGCTCCGTCCTCGGGTCTTCCCCTTTTTCCGTTTCCTCATTTCCCGGAAGAAGCATTCTGGATTTTATTAAAAGCAGCTGCGCTGCCATTACCAGAAATTCTCCTGTTACTTCCATATCAAGTTCTTGCATCTGCTCTACATATTCAATATACTGAGCAGTAATTTGTGCAATAGGAATATCGTAAATACTGACCTTGTTTTTATGAAGTAAATGAAGAAGCAGGTCAAGAGGTCCTTCAAATGTAAGGGACTCTAATTTAAAATTAACCATTACTACCTTCCGCCTAACTTAAATAATGAAATATTAAACTTACAACACCTTGAATACTGGATAATACTAACATTGCAATCATATCAATTAACGGACTTAGTACGCCCATATACAAAAGTGCAAAAAGCACAATGTTTACTATAGGTTCATATTTATACACATAAAACTGCCATTTATAAGGCAAAAAAGCAAGAACAATTCTTGACCCGTCAAGAGGCGGAATAGGAATAATATTAAATGCTGCAAGTACCGCATTTAAAACAACTCCGGAAAGAGCATATATAGTAAAAAATTCTCCTACTGCTCCCCATACTCCACCAACCTGAAGAACAACGTATATACAATAACAAATAATTGCAAGTATTATGTTTGAAAAAGGCCCTGCAAGGGATACAAGAATCGGTCCCAGCCTTTTGTATTTTAAATTTCCAAAATTTACAGGAACAGGCTTTGCCCAGCCAAACCCGAAAAACATCATGGAAAGTGTACCGATAATGTCTATATGTACAAGAGGATTTAAAGAAAGTCTGCCCATATTTTTTGCAGTACCATCCCCCAACTTATAAGCCACAAGTCCGTGAGATACCTCATGGACGGAAAGGGATATTAGTATCAGCGGTAATAAATAAAGTTTTTCCAATATATTTTGAAACATTTAATAATTGCTCCCTTTTTGCAAATACTATACATATAGTTATAGCTATTATATATTTTATATTATTTTGCTGAAAAAGTCAATAGTTTATACCCAAAAGCGAAAGTCAGATTTTTTTATAAATTATAAGAATTTTTTATTTTTTTCAGCATAATAATATAATAATTTCAATTGAAAGGATTTGTTAATATGAAAAAACTAAAGCCCTATATTATCTCAGTATTAATAGCTCTTTTTGTAGGCGGTCTCTCCGCCTTTGTTACAAAAGACAGTATGGATATTTACTCTCAGATTAAAACTCCCCCTCTTTCTCCTCCAGGATTTATTTTCCCTATTGTGTGGGGAATACTTTTCTTCCTTATGGGAATAAGCTCCGCCCTTGTTTACACCAAAAGAAATATTAATCCTCCCGCAGCATCCCTGGGTCTTAAAGTTTATGCAATCAGCCTTATAGTAAACTTTTTCTGGAGTATAATTTTCTTTAATTTCAGGGCATATTTATTCTCCTTCATCTGGCTTCTTTTATTATGGGTGCTTATAATTCTTACAATAAGTTATTACAAAAAAGTATGCAGTCTTGCCGCATATCTTCAAATTCCTTACTTTTTATGGGTAACCTTTGCGGCATATTTAAATCTTGGTATTTTTATTTTAAACAGATAAAAGAGTAGCCAAAAGGCTACTCTTTTATCTGTTTTACCTTTCCCTTTTCACTTATTAATTTATATCAATATTTTTTAATAAAAATATGTTTGTTTTGCCCCTTGAATTTTTATTGAAATTATGATATAATAAAAAAAATTGTTTTATGTCAAAAAGTAAATATATGAAAGCTTTTTGGATAGATTTAGCATATGTGAAAAACAAGGAATGTATTATCCCTAATTTAATACATTCGCACAAAGTGTGGTTATGCTGCAAAAGCTTATAAGCAAGGCATAATCAGTGAAGAGGGAATGGGGTGAGAATCCCCTGCGATTAAACTGTCGGTGTGTGCATTGAATGTTTTTATATCCGTTATCGAAAGATAGTCATTAGGAAACTGAGAAGGCAGGATGTAAAAATGTGGACGTTTAAGTCTATATGGTGCGAGTCACAAGACCTGCTTTGATATTATCTCGTAAGTGCTTCAAAAGCATAGAGGTAATATTTTCAGTTGTTACTCAACTGAATTGCGATTCATTACAGAAAAACTCAGCTGTGGTAATTTTTTGAAAGAAAAATTACCGCAGTTTTTTTATTGCCCGTGGCAAAAATTCCTGCGACTTGGGCATTAATGTAGGCGGTAATTACTCCACAAGAAATGGATTTGATAATAATGAATGAATTTAAATCGTACCATCCAATTGTAAATTTTATGTATTTTGTATTTGTAATTGGATTTTCCTGCTTTTTTATGCATCCCATATGTCTTATAATATCACTTGTATGTGGTTTTATATACTCCGTAATGCTAAAGGGCAAGAAAGCAATAAAAACAAACTTGATATATATGCTTCCCATGCTGATTGCAATGGCACTTATAAACCCTGCCTTTAATCATGAAGGAATGACGATTATAAAATATCTGCCAAACGGAAATCCGCTGACACTTGAATCAATAGTTTACGGACTTTGTGCAGCTGTAATGATTGTGAGTGTTATATGTCATTTTAGCTGTTATAACGAGGTTATGACAAGTGATAAGTTTATTTATCTGTTCGGAAAAATTATTCCCTCTATGTCTTTAATCATATCTATGACACTTCGATTTGTTCCAAAATTTTCGGCACAGCTTAAAGTGGTAGCGAATGCCGAGAGGTGTATGGGGCGTGATGTTTCAAACGGAAGCATTATTAAACGAGCAAAGAATGGACTGAATATCTTGTCCATTATGACAACCTGGTCGCTTGAAAATGCTATTGAAACGGCAGACAGTATGAAGTCCCGAGGATATGGTGTGCCCGGAAGAACTGCATTTTCAATATTTACATTTGATAAGAGAGATAAAAAAGCACTTATTTGCATTTTCCTTTTAGGAATATATACATTGGTTGGAAATTTGATGGGCAAAATGTACTTTTGTTATTTCCCGTCAATGAAATCAGCAGATGTTACGCCATTTGGCATAAGCGTATTTCTGTCGTATTTACTTCTTTGTATATGTCCTATAATAATTGAAATTTGGGAGATGAGAAAATGGAAAGCTTTAAGGTCGAAAATTTGAGTTTTACTTATCCTAACAGAACAGATAAGGCACTTACGGATATAAATTTCACAGTGAATCAGGGCGAGTTTATTTTGCTGTGTGGTAAATCAGGATGCGGAAAAACTACACTTTTAAGATTGTTAAAATCCTCATTATCACCTTATGGAGAAATAAGCGGAAACATCTATTTTAACGGCAAAATCCTTGCAGACTATGATATCAGGCAGCAAGCATCAGGTATTGGCTTTGTAATGCAAACGTGCGATAATCAGATTGTAACCGACAAGGTATGGCACGAACTTGCTTTTGGTCTTGAAAGTCTTGGATATAAAACACATGAAATACGCACAAGAGTTTCTGAAATGGCTTCTTTTTTCGGCATACAAACTTGGTTTCATAAAAAGGTAACCGAACTTTCAGGAGGTCAAAAGCAACTACTTAATCTTGCATCAGTTATGGTAATGCAACCATCTGTTTTGATTCTTGACGAGCCTACAAGTCAGCTTGACCCAATCGCTGCAGAGGAATTTTTAAAAACTTTAGAGAAAATTAATCGGGAGCTGGGTGTGACCGTTATTCTCACCGAGCATCGCCTGGAAGATGCTTTTACTATGGCAGACAGGGTAATTGTTATAGATGAAGGAAAAATTATTGCAAATGAAACTCCAGAAAAAGTGGGCAAGATTTTAAAATTACAAAATCACCATATGTATAAAGCACTTCCCACGCCCTTAAGAGTTCACGGATGTGTTAAAAATACTTTACCTTGCCCCTTAACAGTACGAGAAGGCAGAATATGGCTTGAACAATATTCAAAGAACAACATTTTAAATTCAGATTTAATTCCTAAAGATGCTTTGAAAAACAACAAGGATATAGTAATTGAAGTGAAAGATGCGTATTTCAGATATGAAAAGAATTTGCCCGATGTAGTAAAGGGATTTAATTTAAGTGTGCGTAAAGGGGAATTGTTCTGTTTAGTCGGCGGAAACGGTACCGGAAAGACAACCATGCTTTCTCTTATATCAGGACTTAACACCCCATACATAGGCGATGTACTGATAAAAGGACAAAGCATCTCAAAAATCAAAGGCTTGTATGACGGATTGCTTGGTGTTCTTCCTCAAAACCCGCAAAGCGTGTTTGTGAAGAAAACGGTTTATCTTGATTTGATGGAGATATTGTCTGAAAAGAAACTGTCAAAGGAAGAAAAAGAACAAAAAGTACAAACTATATCTGCACTTTGCAGAATAGAAAATCTTTTAGACTCACATCCGTATGATTTATCCGGCGGTGAACAACAAAGAGCTGCTACCGCTAAGATTCTCCTTATGGAACCTGAAATATTGCTTCTTGATGAGCCCACAAAAGGAATGGATGCACATTTCAAAGAAGAATTTGCAGATATTCTTTTAGACTTAAAAGAAGCCGGTGTCACTATTGTTATGATATCTCACGATATAGAATTTGCGGCAGAATATGCAGACAGGTGTGCTCTTGTCTTTGACGGAAGTATAACGTCCGTCAGTGCACCGAGAGAATTTTTTAAGGGCAAGAATTTTTATACAACTTCTGCAAACCGTATGGCAAGAACACATCTTTATGATGCGGTTTTGGCAGAGGATATAATACTTGCCTGCGGCGGTGATGTGCCAAAGAGAGAAAGAAAAACCGGCAAAATCAATTTACATAAGACTCAAGTTCAAATAAAACCACAAACAGAAAAAGTACAAAAGCTGACTCCTGCAAGAATTATTGTCGGCAGTATTTTTGTATTGCTTTTTGCATTAACATCATTATCTTTTATAACTGACATTGATATATTAGGATTTTCAAGAGTGAACTTCTTAGGTGCTGGAACCTTGCAGATAATTGCAATAATGGAAGTTGCAATCGCTTTTTTTTGTTTATTTCCGCAAAAAGATATTGGAATTAAAGTAATACAAGTTCCTGCTTCAGACAGAAAGCTGACAAAAAGAACCCTTATAGCAACTTTTCTGATATTACTTTTAATACCATTGACAATTTATTTGGGCGTTTTCTTCTTGGGTGACAGAAAGTATTATTTCATAAGCCTTCTTATTATCCTTGAAACAATGATGCCCTTTTGTATGGTGTTTGAGATGGGAAAGCCCAAAGCAAGAGAGCTTATAGTGATAAGCGTACTGTGTGCTATTGCAGTCATGGGCAGAGCAGCTTTCTTTATGCTCCCCCAATTCAAACCCGTTATTGCACTTATAATTATTACAGGTGTGTGCTTTGGCGGCGAAGTGGGTTTTTTGGTAGGTACAGTTACCGGATTTGTTTCAAACTTTTTCTTTGGACAAGGCCCGTGGACTCCGTGGCAGATGTTTGCCTTTGGTATTATTGGCTTTTTAGCAGGTGTTCTTTTTAAAAAGGGATTTCTCAGGAAAACAAAAGCATCCTTGTGTGTTTTTGGATTTTTAGCAACCTTTATTATCTATGGTGGTATTATGAACCCAGCATCTGTTATTATGTGGCAGAATAACATCACTTATGAGATGATTCTATCTTCCTACATTGTAGGAATACCTGTTGACTTAATTCACGCACTTTCCTCTGCTTTCTTCCTTTGGTATATCTCCCAGCCTATGATAGACAAGCTTGAGAGAATTAAAGTTAAGTATGGATTGGTTGAAAGATAAATCGTAATATAGTGTCAACCGCTTATAAAAGAATTCAAATTAGAAGCAAGATTCTTTATAGAGTGCTTTGAAAATGATACCGACATATTCTGATGAATGAAATTTGAGTATGTCGGTATTTTTATATTCAAAATTAAAGGATGGGATTATGAAAAATAAAATAATATATACAGCACTTGCAATATAACTGTTCTCTATGGGAAATTTCAACGATAAAATTATCATTGTCCTTTATATCTAAAATTGGGAGACTCTAACCAAGTGAAAAATGGTTGAAATTATTAAAAGAAAAAGGGCAATCAGCCTAAACTGTTTGCCCAACTTCTGCAACCATTAGAAGGTTTCACTGAACTTTCCTTACAGAAACACCTCAAGGCTACTTTTTTCGGTTTTACATTTCTTGTTCTTCAAATTTATTTTGCACCGGTACATAAACATATTAAAAAAATTACTGCGAAAATTACCATAAAAAATATAATTAACATTATGTAGCCACTCCCTTTTGTATTTATGCACTTTTGAGGAGAATATTACCTCTCTTTCGATTACTCCATAAATTAAAAAGTGCGACAGCCAGAGCCGTCGCACAAAAAACGCAAACTCCGATTGTCGCCAAACAATTTTACATTGAAGCTATCAAAATACTCTTCATTGTGTGGAACTTGCATTTTTATCAAATTCACTCAATGAAAAGTATGGCTAAATAAGGGTATAAAAATACCTGTAAAAATAAATAGCTTCAATTTATTTATATGTAAAATTATTTGGCATAACCATTATACCACATTACTTTCAAAAAATCAAGATGCGAAATATCCTTTGTTTTTGCAAAAAAGAATAGAAATATAACCCTTTATCCTTAAGAAAAAAGGGCAGTTTGAAATTGTAAGCTATGTTTTAAATAAATAAAAGTGAATTTAAGCCTAATTCAAATTCTACAAAACACATAATATTATACCCCATCTTAATAATAAATATTGTTTATTAATTGCGACATATAAGGTTTAGGCTCCCTTGTGTAAAGGGAGCTGTCAGCATAGTTCACATAGTGAACTATTGATGACTGAGGGATTGTATTTGCTTTGTTTATTCTCAACCCCTCCGAGTTTGCCTTGCAAACCCACCTCCCCTTACACAGGTGAGGCTTTCTTTCGACAACATTTGACATATCCATTATAATCAGCGAACGATTTAGATTCCATCGTTTTCGTCGCCACACCAACACAAAAACGGCAATCCTTTTAAAAGGATTGCCGTTTCATTTAAATTATAGAACTTTATTTAAAAAGTCGATAGTTCTGGGATGTTTGGGATTGGAGAAGATTTCTTCAGGAGTTCCTTCTTCGAGTATTACCCCTTCGTCCATAAACAGGACTCTGTCGGCAACCTCACGGGCAAAACCCATTTCATGGGTTACCACCACCATGGTCATACCATCTTTTGCAAGCTGTTTCATAACGGACAGAACCTCACCTTCGGTTATATCCACTGAAATGCCGTTTAAAACATTGTTATGACCAAAAGATTTTTTTAAATCTTTTACATGAATTTTTATATTATTATCTTTCACGGTCAAGGCTGAGTCTCCTTTCCAGTGCATTTGCAACCTGCTGCAGTGCGAGAATTACTACAAGATACATTACCGCAACAATAGCCCACATATCAAAGGATTTAAATGTAATTGATATAACATTCTGGGCTTTGTTAACCAGTTCCGGAAAACCGATAACCGATAAAAGCGATGTGTCTTTGAGTGTTATAATAAACTGGTTGACAATGCTCGGAATCATATTTTTAATAGCCTGGGGCAATACAACTCTGAACATTGATCTCCAATAAGACAGACCGAGACTTCTTGCCGCCTCCATCTGACCGGGGTCAATAGTCTGAATACCCGCACGAATGATTTCCGACATATATGCACCACAGTTTAAGGCCAGACAAATTGTACCTGCCTGAAGTGCACTAAGTACGAATTTTGCGCCGAAGGATGTTCTTATTCCGTAAGGAACACCATAAAAAATAAAGAATGCAAGAACAATCAGCGGTACACCTCGTATAAGGTTTACATATACCACCGATATGGCTTTGGAAACTTTGTTGTCAACAACACTTGCAAGTCCAAAGATTATACCGAGTATGCAACCAAAAATAAGTCCGCACAAAGCAAGCAGGAGCGTCTGACCCATTGCAGCCAGAAGAAGATGACCGTATGTGCTGATAAGTTGAACCATGAGAATAAGCTCCTCCTAAAAAAGTTAAAGGGCACCAGATAACCCAATGCCCTTTCAGTTAACCAAATTAACCGAGATACTTTGCAGTTATCTCATCATATTTTCCGTTTTCACGGATGTTTTTAAGACCTGCATTGAAAAGGTCAATAAGTTCCTGTTTGTCTGCATCAAAGATTGCAAAATTATCAATAGCTGACTTATTTTCTGTGAATTCTCACACCATAGCCAACTCCTGCTTTATTCCCGTCACAAAGCCACTTTTTAAATACCCTCTGCATAGAGGCGTTTTTGCAATCCTGCAAGTCCGTGAGGATAATCCTTCAAATTGCTGCCGAAAATCCTCCACGCATCGTCAAACTTCTCCTGCAGCTCATTTTCAACAATTTCAAACTGATTCATAAACTTAACAATGCTGGATTCCGGTTTTAAAATCTTTCTGTTATCGTAAAACAAAAGCCATGAATGGCAAACAAATACAAGATAGCCCTGTTTTTCAAGAGCTGCATCAGGTCATTGTTTACAATAAGATTTTTATCAAATTTATCAAGCAATTCAAGATAAATTCATATGGAAAAGTTGAAATTTCAGGAAATATGGAGTATAATAAAAAAAGAAATTATGCTCAGGAAGTGAAATCTTTGAAAAAAGGATTAATATTAGAAGGCGGTGCTATGAGAGGACTATTTACCGCCGGAGTACTAGATGTAATGATGGAAAACGGAATTGTATATGATGGTGCTATCGGCGTTTCTGCCGGAGCTGCTTTTGGATGCAATTATAAATCCGGACAAATTGGCCGTGTTATCAGATATAATACTAAATTTATAAGAGATAAAAGATATTGCGGATTTAGAGTTCTTTTACGAACAGGTAATTTCTATAGTACAGAGTTCTGCTATAAAGAGGTTCCTCTGAAATATGACATTTTTGATTTTGATGCATATAGAAAAAATCCAATGGATTTTTATGTAGTGTGTACTGATATTGAAGCAGGAAAGGCTGTTTATCATAAATTTGAAGGAGATAAAGAAACCGGATTCGATTGGATTCGTGCATCGGCATCTATGCCTATTGTTTCACAGATAGTGGAAATAGACGGTAAAAAATTACTCGATGGTGGTATTACCGATTCTGTGCCTCTCAAATATTTTCAGAGTATAGGATATGACAAAAATGTAGTTATTCTCACACAACCTAAAGGATATGTGAAAAAGAAAAATAGATTTATTCCGTTAATAAAACATATTTATAAAAATTATCCTAATATGGTTGAAGCAATAAAAAACAGACACAATGTGTATAATGATACTCTTGATTATATCTCAGAACAAGAAAAAATGGGAACCGCATTTGTAATTCAACCAAAAGAAGATCTTCCTGTAAAAAGAACAGAAAGATCCCCTGAAAAACTAAGAGAAACATATGAAATTGGTAGGCAAATAGCTTTGGAACTTCTTCCTGATATTCTTGAATATCTTAACAGATAAAATGTAACATATAGGGCTTGGTATGCTGAAGCAATATTTTATCACATTCATCCATCGGAAAAGACCTTAGCACCCTAACAAAATTCTTATTAAAAACCCAAGTATATGCTAAAACCTTGATTCCTATGATTACAAAGGTTAATAATCTTGATTGTAATGCGTTTTGAAATTTTGCTAGTTTATTGATATAACTTTATATCCTGCCCCTTCAATAACATTCTTTAACTGGTTATTTGTCATATCTTCCATACAGGTAACTACTGCCTTGCCCCCATCTTCAAGAGAAACAGTGGCAGTTACCCCCTGAATTTCATTTAATAGTTTTTCTACCCTTCCTGTACAGTGACTGCACATCATTCCTTCAATTTTAATTACCTTTGTCATTTTCTTTTCTCCTTTTTTCTCTTTACCGAAAAATCTTAATCTAAGTGCATTTGATACTACAAAAAGACTGGATAAACTCATAGCCAGTGATGCTACCATAGGATTCAAAGAAATTCCCAGTCCCGACAACATACCGGCTGATAAAGGTATTGCCAATATGTTATAGAAAAATGCCCAGAACAGATTTTCCTTAATATTTTTAATAACCGCTTTACTTAAATCAATCGCCTTAATGCTGTCTGCGAAATTGCCGTGCATCAGCACCACATCCGCTGAATCTATAGCTATGTCACTTCCCTTTCCTATGGCTATACCCACATCTGCTCTTGCTAAAGCGGGAGCATCATTTATGCCATCACCTATCATAGCAACAGGCTTCCCTTTTGTCATAAGCTCTCTTATAACCTGTTCCTTTTCGTCAGGTTTTACCTGTGCAATTACTTTTTCAATTCCTGCCTTTTTTGCTACAGCATTCGCAGTAACCTTGTTATCTCCTGTAAGCATTATAAGCTCTATTCCTCGTTTTCTAAGCTGTGACCACGCTGTCATTCCCCCCTCACGGAAGGTATCGCTTATTCCAATAAGTCCCAGATATTTTCCTTCTTTTGCAACATATAATACTGTTTTACCCTCCAGTGCCATAAGGGTATCTTCCTGAAACTGAATTTTTTCTTCTCTTAAAAGCTCACCGCTTCCTATTATCACAGCTTCCCCATTGATTTTCCCTTTAATTCCCAGACCTTTAATCTGAGTAAAATCCTCTACCTGTAAAAGGACAGCTCCTTCTGCTTTTTTCATTATCGCCGCCGCTAAAGGATGCTCTGATTTTTGCTCCAAAGATGCAGCTAATAACAGTAATTCATTTTCTTGTGTTTCTGGCTGAGTTAATATATCCGTAACTTGTGGCTGACCTTTGGTTAGAGTTCCGGTTTTGTCGGTAACAATTGTTTTTACATTATGAAGTGTTTCAAGTGCCACAGCATTTTTAAATAGTATTCCCTTTTGTGCACCCCTTCCCATACCTGCCATAATAGCAGTAGGGGTAGCAAGCCCTAAGGCACAAGGACAGGATATTACCAAAACGGATATGGCATATTTAAGTGCTTGCCCAACCTCATTTGCAAGAACCATCCATACTATAAAGGTAATAAGGGAAATGCTCATTACTATCGGCACAAATACTCCGCACACCTTGTCTGCCAGTCTAGCAACAGGTGCTTTCGAGCCTGAAGCATCCTGTACCAGTTTTATTATTTTTGAAAAAAGTGTATCCTCACCTACAGCCTGTGCCCTGTAGGTTAAATATCCTGATAAAAGAGTCGTTGCTCCTGTAACCTTTCCGTCCTTTTCTTTATATACAGGAATACTTTCCCCGGTAATGGCACTTTCATCACAGCTTCCATTTCCTGATAGAACAATTCCGTCACAGGGAATTTTTTCCCCTGCCTTTACTGCAACAACATCTCCTTTTACAATACTGCTTGCAGAAATTACCATTTCTTTTCCCTCACGTATAACAGTTGCATTTTGAGGAGATAGCTTTATAAGTGCCTTTACTGCATCGGAGGTATGCTCCTTTGCCCTTTGTTCCAAATATTTGCCTACCGTAATCAAAGTAAGTATCATAGCTGAGGATTCAAAATATAAATTTGAAGAAAGATTCTTTGCTATATAAAAGTCCCCTCTTGAACAGGATATACAAATGGCATACATTGCATATACTCCATAAACAAACGCAGCCATAGACCCTGTGGCTACGAGGGTATCCATATTAGGGGCTTTATGAGCAAGGGCAGTAAACCCTTTTTTAAAGAAGTTAAAATTTATAAATATCACGGGTATGGTAAGCAGAAATTGGGTAAGCACGAAAGCAGGCAGGTATTCATTTGTGTGAAAAAAATTTGTCCCTGGCAACCCTGCCATATGCCCCATAGCGATATACATTAAAGGAACCAGAAAACATACTGATAAAATCAAACGAAGCTTTACATTACTTGCTTCTCTTTTTTGTCCTGCTTCCTGTTTTTTATTTCCTAAAATACTTGCTCCGTATCCGCCTTTTTCCACTGCCTGTATAATTTTTTCAGCAGTAGCAGGAAAATCAAAAACCACCTTCATATTATTATTTAAAAGGTTTACCTGTACATCCTTAACTCCTTCAAGGTTTTTTACGCTTTTCTCCACAAAAGCAGAGCAGGCTGAACAGGTCATTCCTGTTACATTGAAAACTTGTTTTGTTTCTGCCATATAAATTTACTCCTTTCCTCCCTATTTATAATTTATTATAATAAAGACTAAGAGATTTATATTCCAATCATTTATTGACATACATTTTTTATAATTGTTGGATGTTTTTATTTACTGTCTATATACTTCAAAAGACCCTTGCATCCTTGTAACACATCTTTGTATGTTGTATCAAAATTGCCTGTGTACCACGGATCGGCAACATCTCTGTGGGAATCGGCAAACTCAAGTAATTTATATACTTTTTTCTCTTTGTCATCTCCTACAATCCGTAAGGTGTTACGCACATTCATCTTATCCATACAAATTAAATAATCATATTTTTCATAATCAGACTTTTCCAAATGTATGGCACGCTTATGTGAATAGGATATTCCCAGACCATCTAAAATTTTTGCTGTTCCGTAATGAACAGGATTTCCTATCTCCTCATAGCTGGTAGCGGCAGAAGCCACATAAAACTCATCGCTTCTGCCTGATTTTTCCACCATATCTTTAAAAACAAATTCTGCCATAGGGCTACGACATATATTCCCGTGGCATATAAATAAAATACTAATCATAAAGCTATCTCCATTATTTTGTAATTTTCAACAGTATTCAACATCATTAGACTTTTGTCAAGACTGGGATAAAAATTTTTGTTTTTCTCAAAGCCTTCCCCTTAAGGAGAAGGCTTTATAATTTTTATCCCTAACATCTTAAACGTTAAAATTAATGAACGATTTAGATGCCGCCACTTATTTATGAATTGAATTGCCTTTATGCACCGATAGGTGCAATTTATAAGTGCAAGCTCAATTCATGAAACTTCAAGTTTCAAATCATGCCAAAGGCAATTCATTGAGTTTGCTTTGCGAACTCATTCTATCATAAAATTCGAAAAAAAACAAGCATTTCTTGACTTTGCATTTAAAAAGTGGTATAATTCTACAGACTAAAAAGAAAGGATGGGAGTAAATGAGTAAGCTTATTCTTGGAATTGAAAGCTCCTGTGACGAAACTGCGGCAAGTGTTGTACAAGACGGTAAAGAAATACTTTCCAATGTAATTTCTTCACAGATTGATATACATACTCTCTATGGGGGTGTTGTACCTGAAATTGCTTCAAGAAAACATACCGAAGCTATTTCCCATGTAGTAAACTCTGCTTTAAAAGAGGCAAATTGTACTCTCTCTGACCTTTCTGCTATTGCTGTAACTGCAGGTCCCGGACTTGTAGGAGCACTGCTTGTTGGAGTTTCTTTTGCAAAATCCCTTGCCTACAGTGCAAATCTCCCTCTTGTGCCGGTGCATCATATTGAAGGGCATATTGCAGCAAACTATCTTGCACATCCGGATTTAAAACCCCCTTTTATATGTCTTGTTGCATCCGGTGGACATAGTCATATTGTATATGCAAAAGACTATCTGGAATTTGAAATTATGGGTAGAACAAGAGATGATGCTGCAGGAGAAGCTTATGACAAAATTGCCCGTATTTTACATCTTGGATATCCGGGAGGGCCGAAAATAGATAAGCTTGCAAAAGAAGGAAACGGCAACAGTATGCAGTTTCCAAAAGTGCATTTTAAAGAAAATCTGGATTTCAGCTTCAGCGGAGTTAAAACTGCCGTTATGAATTATGTGCATAATATGGAGCAAAAGGGAGAAAAAATAAATGAGGCAGATGTTGCAGCCTCTTTTCAGGAAGCTGTAGTAGGAATACTTGTTGAAAATACAATTTCTGCAGCCAAAGAAAAAAATATCACCACTATCTGCATGGCAGGCGGTGTTGCCTCCAACTCACGGCTTCGTAAAAAAATGGAACAGGAAACTAAAAAAAGAGGTATTTCCCTTTATTATCCTCAGCCCATTCTTTGTACTGACAATGGTGCTATGATTGCCGCTGCAGGATACTATGAATTTATAAGTGGTAAAGTGTCAGCCCTTGACCTTAATGCACGTCCTACTATCAAACTCGGAGAAAAACTGTAAAATAATTTATATTTTTTTAAAAAAGTCTTGACAAAGCTTTAAAATGGTGGTATAATAGTTCAGTCAAGTGAGCGCGAGAGCGGTTGCAAGTTAGATGCGGGTGTAGTTCAATGGTAGAATCTCAGCCTTCCAAGCTGATTGCGTGGGTTCGATTCCCATCACCCGCTCCACATGCGCCTGTAGCTCAGTTGGATAGAGCAACTGCCTTCTAAGCAGTGGGTCGGGAGTTCGAATCTCTCCAGGCGCGCCATTATCTTGGCATATGGTGGGTATAGTTCAGTTGGTTAGAGCGCTAGTTTGTGGCACTAGAGGTCGTCGGTTCGAATCCGACTATCCACCCCATTTTATTTTATAATGGGATGTCGCCAAGGGGTAAGGCACCAGACTTTGACTCTGGCATTTCGTAGGTTCAAATCCTGCCATCCCAGCCATTGTTTATTATGGCGGGCATAGGAAAATGAGCCTGCTTAATATAATTTAATATGGGCCATTAGCTCAGAAGGCTAGAGCACCTGCCTTTTAAGCAGGGTGTCCGGAGTTCGAATCTCCGATGGCTCACCAAAAAATCCCTCGAACCGCGTGGTTAAGGGATTTTTTATTTTTTATTCCTTGTTGCAAAAATACTTAATTTTATGCAAAAATAAGCATTGATGGTTGTCAAAAAGTTGTCAGCATAAAAGAGCGGAGAAAAATTTCTCCGCTCTTTTTGTTTAATCCTTTATCTTATTCACCAATTTATAATATCCCCAATAAAGAGAACTGTTGTTTTTCTTTGTTTCTTCAAGAGCAGATATAAAGCTCTTAAAATCATTTATCGGGAAATAAGTATGGTTTAGTTCCCAGGTTATCTCGTCAGCTTCAGAAAGTATTTGTTTTTCAAGGTCAAAGCCTTCAACAACACCCTTTGCTATAGCCTCGTTAACATCGGCTGCACGATTAATATATAATCTCATATCGTCAGGGTCATCAATACCGCAAGAGAAGAGTACTCAACAAAAGTGTTTTGCACTATTTCAGCTGCAATTTCTTCTGTTTTTGAGATAAGGTTACGATAAGTTCTGTCGATTTCTTTAAGAGCTTTGTCAGTATCTTTTGCCCTACTCAGCTTAGCATACTGTTCTGAATAGATATGTTTTAAACTATAGATATCTTTAAAAACCGCAAGTATTTCATCGTTGCTCATTTCTCCCCTATAATCTTTTATATATTGCTTTGTTGCATCTTTCAAGCTTTTTATATCTGGAATCGGAGAAGTGGTAAGCTTTAGCTGATTTTTAAAATATTCTGCCCTTTTACGCTCTGCTTCAAATTCTTTACTGGTATAAGTAAGTTTATACTCAACTCCTGTAGAAATATCTTCTGATACCCCACTGTTTATTTCATCAATAAGCTTGATATCTTCCGATAACATTAAGCGTTCATCAGGTGTATATTCTTCTCCGTCTTGCATATAATTACTATTGGCAGTATTTTCACTCTTGACTTTTGGGCCAGGTTGTGATATACTCCAATTAGAGCCAGATGTTTTGGATGTTGACCCGAAGCTATATTTAGCTGTATGGTTGCCAGGCATCTGGCTCTTATTTTCTTTAAACTCTATCAAATATTCATACTGTTCTTTCCCTTTATCTCTGATATTGAATACAACATTATACGGAACATCATCAAAAATTATATCGTTTTCAAACTTATACCAATATTTTACATTTTTATGTGCTTTGTTTTTCGGAGGAATTGTAGTTTGATAACTTTCTTCCCTTTCAACTTTTACAAAGCGGGAATCTTGTAATATATCAGCCATATCATACAAAGCATTAACCATTGCCTTTGTATCACTTTCCGTCTTGATATTATCTCCATACAAACTCTTTTTTGCAGTAAACTTGTCCCCCTTTACAACTATCTTCTTTACATCAGTTTTAAGTTCTACTGCGCCCAGGTTAAATATAGTGGCTATTCTCTGTTTGAATATTTTTTCTCTTTCTTCAAAAGGCATATTTTCAGGAAAATCCGATTTATATTTTTTTATTCCTTTTGAATCCGAACCAGCTATATATGTTCGAGAATCTTCTCTTACCTCCACATTATTCTCAACCCCGCCGTGTTCTCGTTTCCTTGTTTCTAGAGCCTTGCGGAGCACTACTTCTATATGATACAGGTCCTTCTCAAGCTCTGAGAAGGTTTTTTTATGTTCGGAACTAAGTTTAACATCTTTTGAAAGGTAAGCTTTTATTTTTGCAAGAAGTTCCTGTGCACCCTGCAATACTTTTGTGGCAATATTTCTGTCCTCTTTTACAAACTCATCCAAAAGGGTACCGCTATTTATAATTTCACCTATGGCATCACACACCATTTCTTCGGTTACATAATCGGCAATGTATATTTCCCCTTTATCTTTAAGAGCAGATTCATACCTTGCCTTTACCTCTTGCCACTGGGCACTCCCTGTACCATAAACTTTTAAACAAATATGAGCAAGTTTATTAAAACTTTCTGCATCGGTACTTCTTATGCTATGGATAACCTCGTGAATTGCCGCCCACATCAAAGGTTTATCAGAAGAAAGGTTTATTTGTATAATACCTTTGCTGTCTGATATTTTTGCATTGGCTTTTCCCCCCAGGCTATTTGTCAGACTGTCTTTCAGCACAACTTTAAGCCCCATAATCTTCCCTAAGGCATCAAGCTTACGGACTGTAGAAAATGCTATTCTTCCTGTGCGAACAGCTTTTTTGTATGTATCATCCTTTTGTATTCCGCTTTTCTCTCCCCAATATTTCACGCTTCGCTTTGCCTCAGCATCGTTTTGACCTGCAAAATAGTATTCTTTTTGAGCAAGTCTTAATAAGGGGTTGTTGCTTCCTTCTACACTTTCAAAAGCCTGTCCGTTCATACCTGCAGCATAGTATAAAGCAAACTCTGTTCTTGCTGCAAGTGATGCTCTCTCTTTTGAATACCCTGCTTTTTCAAATTGGTATTCAACCTCTCCATTATACTTATTATATACAACCTGACCTTGTCTGCCCGCAGAAGAAAGTGTGTTTCGAACTTCTCTCGAACCAAATTCACGAGCTTCTCTCATTGTGTTTATTATGGTTTGACTGATTTCTTCGTCTGCGGCTTTGGATTTTCGGGAAATCTCTTCTGCTAAAGTTTCTGTCGAATTATTCTTCTTGACAGATGACTCCGAGTGTGGTATACTTCTATCAGAAGACAGAGAAGCAGGAGCCGTTTCGGACGTAAAACCGAAGGATGAAAACTCATCATGAGGTACCTGTGTAATGTCTTCTTTATTTTTATTAATATATGATGTTACAACCCACAATTTATTATACTTGTTCTCTGCAGCAGCTACCGCAGCGTAATATGTGCCATTAATTTTCTTTGAGTATACCAATAGAGGCGACGGCCTGTTGTTGCTTCCTTTAAACTCTTTGCTATATACGACATTTCCTTTTTCATCTCTAAGAACATCTAAATTATCATAATTATCAAGAATATATTCCACTCTAGCAACATCTTCAAGATTTGCCATACTGCTGTCATGCTCACCATTTTCTCCATGTCTATTCTCTACATGGTTAAGAGCATTTGAATTTATCGCATGAATATACCCATCAACATCTGCCCCAAGCAAATTTTTAACATCTTCCGCCTCACGAGAGTTTACTTTACTTAAATTTATTCTCTCAAAAGGTGCATTTTTATTTTCTCTGAAAAGCTTTGCTTTTTCTAAAATCACGGGGTTTGTAGAATCAATATACTCCTTAAGAACGGTTTGTTCATTGTATGGATAGTCCTCAAAATCCTTTGACATTTCAATACTGCTTTCTTCTTCAAAGCGTTCTTCTATTTTCTCTGCGGATTTTATGTTCTTTTTCCCTTCTTTAAACCCTCTTTCAATGGCGGAAATTGCCTCTTCCATCTCTACACCTAAAGCTTCCGGGTTTGCCTTGTTTAAAATCTCATTAAAACTGCTTTCGGGGTTTTTACGGCCAAGGTCTTCATAAAATTCAAGTGCTTGGTTATGGTGTATTTTTTTGTTTAATTGTTCAGCTGAAATAATTCCATCATCAACCAAAGTAGCAGCAAGGCTACCTTTTTTTATTTAATTGACATATATCCTTCCCTTATGGTAAAATATAAATAAGGAAAGGAGGAGGAGAATGGAAGAGCAAAAAATTTACTGTTGTATAGATTTAAAAAGCTTTTATGCTTCTGTTGAGTGTGTAGAGCGTGGTCTTGACCCGTTTGACACAAATCTTGTTGTTGCTGACCCTTCCAGAGGACGGGGTGGAATTTGCCTTGCAATTACCCCCTATATGAAATCTCAGGGTGTTAAAAACAGATGCAGAATTTTTGAAATCCCCTCCTCTTTAGAATACATCACTGCACTCCCCAGAATGAAATTATATATGGAATATTCTGCGGAAATTTACGGAATTTACCTTAAATATATCAGTAAGGAGGATATTCACGTTTATTCTGTTGATGAGTGTTTTTTCGACCTTACTCCTTACATTGAGCTTTACGGAAAAACCCCTAGGGAAATTACTATGATGCTTACAAAAGCAGTATTAGATGAAACAGGTATTTCTGCCGCCGCAGGCATTGGCACAAATATGTTTCTTGCTAAAGTGGCACTTGATGTTACTGCCAAGCACTCCCCTGACCTTATTGGATATTTAGACCAGGACAAATTCAAAAAAGAAATATGGCATCACCGACCTATAACTGATATATGGAACATAGGAAAAGGTATTGCAAAGCGTCTTGAAAAATATGGTCTTTATGACCTTTATGATGTTGCACATTTTAATGAAAAAACACTTTACAAGGAATTTGGAGTAAATGCAGAATTTTTAATTGACCACTCTAAGGGAATTGAGCCTTGTACTATCAAGGAAATCCAGCAGTTTAAAGCAAAAACAGCTTCTCTTTCCAATAGCCAGATTTTATTCCAGGACTATTACTTTAATGATGCTATGCTGGTTATGAAGGAAATGGTGGATTTAGAGGCACTTTCTTTAGTAGATAAAAATTTACTTGCAGGTACAATATCCCTAAAAATAGGATATTCGGATAGTAATATTAAACCTGCGGGCGGTATGATGAAGCTTCCTGAATATACAAACTCAAGCGACAAGCTTATTTCTTATTTTACAAAGTATTTTGAAAAGTGCGTAAACCCAATTCTGCCTATACGAAAAATCACAATCGGCTTAGAGGGACTTATTCAGGAGGAATATGTTCAACTTGATTTATTTTCCGAATACGAAACAAACGAAAAGGAGCGAAAGGCCCAGAAGGCAATTTTAGAGATAAAGAAAAAATATGGGAAAAATGCTATATTAAAAGGTATGAACCTACAAAACAAAGCTACTGCAAGAGTAAGGAACAAATTGATTGGAGGTCATAACGGTGAGTGACAGAGCAAAACAATTTATGCCCTTTTCCGCTTTGGGGGGTTTTGGAGAGCTACTTCGTGAAAAAGAAAAAATAAAATCAGAAAAAAGAGAGCTCTCTTTTGAGATGGAAAAAGAATTGTCAGATAAAATTTCCCTCATTAAAAAAGGTGATATTGTCTTTTTAGAATATTTTGAAAATGGTGAATATTTTTCTTTAGAGGGAATTGTTACAAAAATTGATTTTACCTTTAAAACACTTACCATAGTAAAAAAAGAGCTGCACTTTGAGGATATATTAGAAATAGCCATCAAATAGTACTATGCACCCCAAAAAGTGTTTAACTTTTTGGGGTGCACTTATAGTTTGATGGCTATTTTTTATAATTCTATCAGTACAATTTTCCCTGTTTTTAAAGTCTTCTTCACATCAATAAGCCTTTGATTGGAAGAACCACGAAACTTAAGACTGATGTCATAAAGCTCCTGTACAAACTCCCCATCTACCAGTACATCAATACAGGACAGCATATCATCTGTTACCTGGCATCTTGCACGGCTATCACTCAGCAAATCTTTTTCAAGAGTATAACCGGTATAGCACCATATTGTTTTATCAGGAAGTTCCTTTTTAATTCTTTTTAAAAAGTTCACAAGTCCCTTTTGATTTTCCGGTTCAAAAGGCTCTCCGCCCAAAAGAGAAAGCCCTGATATATATGGGGGTTTCATTGACTCTATAATAGCATCCTCTGTTTCTTTGGTAAAGGGATTCCCATAGGCAAAATCCCAGGTTTCCTTATTAAAACAGTTTTTACAATGGTGAGTACAGCCTGAAACAAACAGGCTGGTACGCACTCCTATTCCATTTGCAATATCGCTAAACTTAATTTCCGCGTAATTCATAATTAAAGGTGAAGTACCCTTTCCTTAATTTCCTGTGTACGGCCCTGATTCCAGAACTGTGAGCCGATATATCCGCAGGTTCTTCTGGCAACATTCATCTTATTCTGGTCTCTGTTTCCGCATTTTGGACATTCCCAGATAAGCTTGCCGTCTTCGTCATTTACAATCTGAATTTCTCCATTATATCCACATTCCTGACAATAGTCACTCTTGGTGTTAAGCTCTGCATACATAATATTATCATAAATAAACTGCATTACAGAAAGCACTGCCGGAATATTATCCTGCATATTTGGTACTTCAACATAGCTAATAGCACCACCAGGTGAAAGTGCCTGGAACTTTGATTCAAATGCAAGCTTTTCAAAAGCATCCATCTTTTCTGTAACGTGAACATGATAGCTGTTTGTAATATATGCTCTGTCTGTTACCCCTTCAATTATACCAAATCTCTTCTGAAGACATTTAGCAAATCTGTAAGTTGTAGATTCAAGAGGAGTACCATAAAGTGAATAATGAATATTTTCATCTGCTTTCCACTTAGCACAAGCATCATTAAGCTTCTGCATAACCTTAAGACCAAATGCCTCACCCTCAGCAGTGGTAAGCTTTTTGCCAGTTATCTGATATACACATTCCCAAAGGCCCGCATAACCAAGAGAAATTGTGGAATATCCACCGTGAAGAAGCTTGGTAATAGGCTCGCCCTTTTCAAGTCTTGCAAGAGCACCATACTGCCAAAGAATAGGTGCAGCATCAGAAAGTGTACCTTCTAATCTTTCGTGTCTGCACTGAAGTGCTTTATGACAAAGCTCTAATCTTTCCTCAAGTATTTTCCAGAATTTATCTTCACTCTTAGCTGTGCAAGCAACGTCAACAAGGTTAATGGTAACAACACCCTGATTAAATCTGCCGTAATATTTAGGCTTCCCGTTTTCATCCACGTATGGAGTAAGGAAGCTTCTGCAACCCATACAGGTATAGCAATTTCCGTTTCCGTTAGAGTCAACTTTATTTTGGAGCATAATCTTCTCTGAAATATAGTCAGGTACCATTCTCTTTGCAGTACACTTGGCAGCAAGCTCAGTAAGATACCAGTAAGGAGTACCTTCTTTAATATTGTCCTCCTCCAGAACATAAATAAGCTTAGGAAATGCGGGAGTTACATAGACACCCTTTTCGTTTTTAACGCCCTGATATCTCTGACGAAGTACTTCTTCAATAATAAGTGCAAGGTCTGCTTTGAGTCTTTCATCCTTAGCTTCGCCAAGATACATAAATACAGTTACAAAAGGAGCTTGTCCGTTAGTGGTAAGAAGTGTAACAACCTGATACTGAATTGTCTGCACACCGCGTTTTATTTCGTCAAGAAGACGTGCTTCCACAATAGAAGAAACCTTCTCCTGTGTAGGCTCAATACCCAGTTGCTCAAATTCCTTAAGCACCTGACCTGTAATTTTATCTCTTGAAATCTGCACAAATGGCGCAAGATGTGTAAGACTGATACTCTGTCCGCCATACTGACTGCTGGCAACCTGTGCTATAATTTGTGTAGCTATGTTACAAGCAGTAGAAAAACTGTGAGGCTTTTCAATCATAGTACCGCTTATAACTGTACCATTATTAAGCATATCCTCTAAGTTCACAAGGTCGCAGTTATGCATATGCTGTGCAAAATAATCCATATCATGAAAATGAATTATACCATTGTCGTGTGCTTCCACAACCTCAGGAGGAAGTATAAGTCTTTTGGAAATATCTTTACTTACCTCACCTGCCATATAATCACGCTGAACACTGTTAACAGTTGGGTTTTTATTGGAATTTTCCTGTTTTACTTCTTCATTATTGCACTCGATAAGTGTAAGAATCTGGTTATCTGTAGTATTTGCAGTACGAACAAGGTTACGAGTGAAACGGTATCTGATATACCTTTTTGCTGTTTCATACGCACTGTGCTGCATAATATAAGTTTCTACAAGCTCCTGAACTTCTTCCACAGTAAGAGTTCTGCCTATATTCATACAATATCTTTCAATTTTTGAGGCTATTTCCTTAACCTGTCTGTCGGTAAGCTCAGGATCCCCGCTTCCTGCCAAATTTGCCTTAGATATTGCTTTTTCAATTTTTTCAACATCAAAAATAACCTCTGTACCATTTCTCTTGATTATCTTCATGGCTTAATACTCCTCTTCCACAATATATTGTTCATTCTATATGTAATATACCAACCAAATACACATCTGGTTGTGTTTTTTTGTTTCGAAATATATTATATTATATCACATTATAGTTTGTCAATAGTTTTTTCAAAATTTTCTAACAAAAAACGCAATATCTTGTGCTTTTATTTTTTCAAAAAACTATATATTGGGTCAATATTGTTGTTAAAACGCCGTATTTTCCAGGTTTTGGGCACAATATGGATTTTTTCTATACACAAAAAAACACCTCAGTTTTTGAACTGAGGTGCTTTTTATTTAACAAAATAATTCTGTTACAACAAACTTTGTTAACCTTTAATACCAACTCTGTCAATACTCTCAAGGAAGAAGTTCTGAGCTACAAGGAATACTACTACTAAAGGTGATGTAACAAGTAATGCTGCCGCACTCTTAACATAAGAGAAGTTAAGGTTTTCTGCTGATGATGATGTAAGAGTCTGCATATCAGTAGAGTTAAATAGCATAACAGCAAGAGGTCTTTCACCAAACTGGAACATTGTACTTGCTGTAAAGTAGTCGTTCCAATGCCATACTATAGAGAACAGGAATACTGTCAGGCAGGATACAAGAGCGTTAGGCATCATAATCTGTACAAATGTACGTATGGGTCCACAACCGTCAATTGTAGCAGCCTCTTCCAAATCCTTTGGCATACCAAGGAAAAACTGTCTCATAATATAGATAAACAGGCCGGATTTAAGACCAACCCCAAATATAGCAGGTACCCAGAAGGTCCATACACTACTCAGCAGGTTTACACTGTAACCAAATATTTTTGTAAGCCCGAAAAAGTCGAAATAACGGAAATCCACATACTGTGACATAATATAAGTCTGTACGGGCACAATAATTGTTATAATGACACAGGTGAACCAAAGCCCTTTTCCTGGAAACTCAAATCTTGCAAATCCGTATGCCGCAATAGCACAAGAAATAACCTGAATAAGAGAGCTTCCTACAGCAAGCTGAAGCGTTACTAAAAATGAAGACTGATAGTTCAAATATTTCAAAGCAACATTTATATTGAAAAGACCCATTCTTCTGGGAATCCACTTTGTTGTTGCTGCACTGAAAACGTCCTGGCTTATAGCTTTACTTACCATATTAAGTACAGGGTATAAAATAACATACGCCATACCGATAATAAGCAAAAGTCTGAAAAGTGCCCAAACAAGCTTACCGCACCACTGGAAAAATTGACGGCGGGAGTGAATATCTGTCTTATACATAAATCTTTCTTTTAAAGTCATATTTTTAATATCCATTTATTCATTCCCCTCCTTTACTCAACTTTATCCGATACACTTTTGAATATAGTCTTGGTAACTACTATAACAATTACGAAAATTATCAAGCAGAATACAAGGCTCATTGCAGATGCGTGACCGAATTCCAGTGAATTAAACTCATTTTTGATATGTCTCATTACAGGGTTATCATAGTATGTAAAGGAGTCAATTATTGTATAAATTGTACATACAAGTGTAATGGGCATCAACATTGGAAATGTAATTTTCCAGAACTCTTCCCATCCGGTAGCACCTTCCATTGATGAAACCTCATAGTAAGATTTTGGTATTGTTTGAAGACCGGACAGATAAAGAAGTATCTGCACGCCGCTTTTCCATGTAATATCAAAAATCTTATCAATAACCCCTGTAAGGGTCTCTACAATTTTGGAATTTATTCCTGCCGACATAAGAATATCTTTTAATGCTGTTGACTGGAACAAATAAACCGAATCAGTTGAGTCACTCATTGTTGTGCTCATTCCTGCTTCACGGAGAATCTGTATTGTTGCACCGGATGCTATAATTACAGGAAGGAAAAAAAGCACTCTTGCAAATGTTCTTCCTCTGAACTCCTGATTTAATATACTTGCAATAAACATACTGAAAATTGAAATAATAGGTACTTCATACAGCATTGTTCCAAGTGATGTTAAAACATTCTGTGTATAATACGGGTCTCTGTTAAATATATAATCATAGTTTGCAAGACCTAAGAATGTTGTTCTAACCGCATACTTTGTCAGCTTTACCTTTGAAAAAGAGTAAATAACTGATGTAAGCATTGGTTTTGCAAATATGAACAGGAAACCAATAAGCCATATTGCAATAAAGCAATAACCTGTTATGGCATTTCTCTGGACAAGAGTCATTGGTTTTCTGTCTTTTTTAGTTTTTACTTTAGTCTCTTTTACCATATTTTTAGCCAATACTCTCGCCCCCTTTACTTAACTATGTAGCTCATTGCAGGAACAACACTTCCGTCTGCAAGAGCAAACTCATTATCAGTGTAGTTTACTACAGCACTTATGCCATTTTCATAAGTTGTAATTGTTATATCCTCTCCTGCAAAGGAGTGATTAACAATTTTTTGTCCCTTTATCTTTTCATAATAGTCTTTATCTGCCTTGTAGTTGTTTATTATCTTTTCTTTTACAAGGTCAAAATTAGCACTGAAAAGATAATCCATATAAGTTCCCTTAACGTCACTTGAGGGAGCTGTAAATACAGAATATGTAAGCGCCGCACCTGTTTCAATGGCTTTAAGTCTTAATATATCCGGGTCAGCAGAAAGGTTTAAGGCTTCTGTTCCATAATCTACAAAACCGTGTAATACCATCTGATAGAAAGGAACGGTTGCATCTGCAATTTCACAATAAGCATCTGTTGTAGGTGTTGTTAAAATTGCATCAACATATGGGAAACAATAAGCATTTGCACCATCTACCATAACCTTACCGGTTTTATTTGATGCATTAATTAAAACTTCTTCCCAGACTTTTTCAGTCTGTGTTCTTACTGTGGAACCCTTCTGGTAGTCAGAATATACCATTGAGCCAATAGATTCAACAGCAATACCATGCCCGCTTTTCTTTACATAGCTGTCCAAAAAGCTATCTACCCCATCTCTTAATGCAGTAGGCTTTAACATATACCATTTTGTACCCAGCTTCATTGGCACTCTGTTTCTCACGATAGTTTTCGGAGACTGATTAAGCTCTTTTGCAGCATTTTTAAATCTGCTGTGTTTAAGCGTACCTTTTGAATAGTTTACATAGTCTATATTGGGATAGAAATTAATCTTATTTTCTTCCATATATGTAAACAATTCTTTCAGTCCGTCATTTCCGCCAAGGTAACTGCTGGCTTTTACCTTTTCATTAACCTTTCCGTCAATACTTGCACTCTGCCAGTTTGTATATCTAATGGTAGGGTCGGATATTCCTTCACCCTTAAGTGTTTCCACCATATCCTGAAGTTCATCATATCCTGTGAGCTTTTCAGGCATTTCAACAGGCACGCCTAAGATATTTTTATCTTTGTTTACCTGTCCGTAAACATCAAGGAATAAGGCCCCTCCGCCGTTTTCCTTCTTCTCCATTTTCTTATCGTTTATAAGATAATCTCTATACTTGTTTGCCATACCAACATATCCGCCGTTATCGCTTCCAAGTGCATAATATCTTACTGTATAATTGTTATCCTGAAGAAGGGACTTTGTGTATGGAATACCATCTGTTTCACCAATTTCGTCCTCTACAATATTTACCTGAACAGAAGAATATACATTGTTAAACGCTGTGTCTTTACCTGCAATATATGCTCTCATAAAGGAAGCTGCAGCACCCTCAGTAACAATACCCATCAATGTGCCCTGATTGTTTACTGTACCGAAAACAGGCATATATACACCGTTTTTCTTTCTTGCATATTCCTTAGTATTATAATATCTTCCATATACAGGCATATCGTACATATCATAGTTTTCTCTGCCATTATTATAATTAACTATAACCCCTGACTCATCAGGAAGGAACATATAACCTGTATCATTCATTCCGGCTGCACCGAACATTGGAAGAAGATCAATTCGCGTAATATGGTAGTCAATCTGAGCTATTCTGGTATTAAAACCAACATCACCTGTTGACTGCTTTTCAACACTTACTGTATCAAATATACTTTCATCTGTAAGAATTGAAACCTCCATATAATCATCTTTTACAGTATATTGTAAAACAATTTTAAAATTAAGTCTTGGCATTGTATAAATAAACTTAATGCCGTTTTCTACAGCCTCTGTTTTAAAACAATCCCCTAAAACAATTTCTTCATACCCTGCGTTCTCGTTTAATCCTGCTAATTTATTAAACATTCTGCTAGCAAGCGATGGGGTATTTTTCTTTTTTGTATATTTAAGGCTGTCCATTGAGCTGTTTGTTGTAAGATGGTTATAACCCTGTGTATATTCAATTGAAAACTGAGAATAAAGTCTTTCTTTATTTTCTCCAATATCAATCGAGCTGTTTTTATCAGCAGGATTACTCAGCCACTGGGTTCCGTTTATTTTATCAACAAATTTTATTTCACCTATTGCCTTATCTGCATAAAGTGCAACCTTATCTGTTTCTGCAACAAGTTCAAAAACAGGGTCGCTTAATTGTACGCCAGCTACCTTTTCAAGAGAAGTATTTCCCCCTGTGGTTGCCTGCTCTTCTCCGGCAGTTTCTGCTTCATCTGCAATAACTATGTTAGATGCAAATGTCATGGAGAAAATCATAGCAAAACAAAGGCAAAGAATTGATAACTTTTTCATTTTCTTCACTGTTTGTACTCTCCTTTTTGTAAAATCTATCAGTTTAACTTTTTTATCTAACTGAAAAATCTATAAATAATCTCGTAATATAAACCAACTATAAATGAACTTACCTGCTGGTATAAGCTGTAAACAAGAACTCCTAAGAATACTATTATAGCTACACCAAGTGCAGTAAGTGCAAGCATACTGAGAGTTTTACCAAAAGTAAAGTCATGAATTTTCGCAAGTGCTATCACAAGTAAAAGTGCTGTCCATATCCAGGCTATTACTTCAACAGCGTTAAGGAACACACCTTCATCTTCTGAAAGGAACTTACTGAAAACAGTTACAATAACATTTGAGAAAATTACCGGTATAAGTGCATAGGCACTTGCAGTTACAATCTCTTTAAAGGAACCTTCTCCATCCATAAGGGTGGTAACGCTCCAATTGGCAATTGTTGCAATCATGAAAATACCAAGAGTACTTATTAAAAGTATAATGATATTAATTTCATCAGGATTTTGAAGATTAAATACAAAGTCCTTATACTGTGTTTTAAGCACTGTGGTAATGTACCAAACAATAAGCACGCCTATTCCAAAAGGAAGACATTCCTTTCGGTTATATTTCATTTCCTGAAAACCATCAGCAGGATGAATAAGGGAATAGAAGGGGTACACAAATGGACTCATGGTTGCGTAATAATTTTGTCTTTTACCTGCCATATTATTTTCCCTCCTTCTTGAATTTTGCAAATATCTTTGTAAAGAATCCTACAAAAGCATTATTTATTTTTGCTTTATATACTCCGTAAACCTTTAAAAGGATAAATAGAGCAATAATTGCAACTACAATTAAAGTAAAGTAATCACGAAGTGTAATTGTTCGCATTTCTTTTTTACTTACTGAGTAGTTTGTTCTGTCGTTTGCAAGCTTAAAGTTCTTCATTGAGGAGTTGTAAAGACGTTTACTTTCCTCATTGTCCTTTGTTGTACTTGCAAGAAGCATTTCAGCTTTACCGATGCCTGTATATGCATCTTCAAAGTTTGCATTCATATCTCTTACTTGCTGCCAAGGCTCTAATGCTTCCTGATAAAGACCCTTTTGGTATTTCACAATACCATTTCTAAGGGAATCACCATATGCAGAAGATTTAAATACTGTTATGTTTTCTTTTTCATTATCTAGAACAAGAATGTTGCCATTTATATTTTCAATTGCAACAGGATTTTTAAATGTTCCTATTTTTGTTCCCATATCACCGAAAATCATAACAAGCTGGCTATCCTGATTGTAAACATAAATTCTGCCTACGTTTTTATCAAGACAGAAAATAAATCCGTCTGTATCTGCGGTAATATCCACAAATGACTGGTTAACTACTTCATCATCCGCATTTATAGTTTCCTTAAGGTCACCATACTTCTTTTCCTCTAAAACGTTTGCACCATTTGGATTAAGTCTTTTAATCTGGTTGTTTGAAAGTTCTTCGTAAGCATTGGATGTATATATGAAGTCCTTTGCATCAATATACATATTGGAATATTCAGTAGGCTGGAACGATACAAGCTTACTAAGCTGTTCATCATTCAAAAACCACTTTCTCCAATAATATTCAGCAAGCTGTGCTGCTGTCATACTAACTTTTTCTGAACCAAAGAAACCAAGAAACTTGCCTGTCTGGTCCATACTTACAATACCTTCGTTAATATTATCCGAAAGAGCGTAAATAACTCCCTGACTATCTACAACAACCTTTGTAGGCTGGAAAGTTCTCTTTTCGTCAAGATAAGGTGTTTCGGGTTTTGTATAAATTCTGTTTACATTACCATCAAGGTCACATACAACAACCTCACCGCCGCTTGGTCTTGCAGAACCTGTTTCAGGTTCAATAACATCTCTGTTAGCTATATACATTTCTCCGCCGGCTGTAACAAATACACCCATAGGCATATGCATATCGTAGGGAGCACCATTAAAGGTAAATGTATCCAGTATCTTAATCAGATTAAAATTACTGTCTGTTATAATAATTCTCTTGTTATCTGTATCTGCAATATAAATGTTTTTATTTGTATCCACAAAAATATCTCTGGGGTTATCAAAATGAGAAACTCCTATATCATGGCCTGTTACCACCTTGTCAGGAATATATCCTGCAAGAGAGTCACTCTTTGTTCCCTCAAAGCTGTAATTATAAGAATGATACGGAACACTTGCAAAAACAGAAATACTGCAAGATAAAATAAGTGTAACAGCAATCAAGCTTATAACTATTTTTTTCATATTTTTCATCAGCCTGTTATCCTCCTTAATAAATTGAAATTATCATCTGTTAATCTTTCATTCCCGAGTGAGCCATTGTTTCAAGGACATTACTCTGGGTAATTACGAAGAATAAAACAGGGGGTATCAGCAATACTAAGGAAGCTGCGGCTGCAACGCCTGTACGGGCAATACCGCCCGCCTGAATCTGGGTAAGTACTGTAGGTAAAAGCTTTAACTGCTCTGAGTAGATAAAGTTGTTACCTGTCGCATTCCAGATAGACTGAAAGGCAAATATGGAAAGTGTAAGCCATGCAGGCTTAACTATAGGCATTACTATCTGCCACCATATTCTCCATTCACTTGCACCGTCAATCTTTGCTGCCTCCAGCATCGCATCACCTATGGGTTCCATAAACTGCTTCATAAGGAACAACCCAAGAGCAGAGGCTACTGAAGGAAGTATAAGTGCCCAATATGTATCAACCATACCTAAAAACGCCATAATAATGTACTGCGGAAGTGCTATTGTACCGCCGGTGAATAAAAGTGCAGTCTGTACAAACTTAAATACACCTTTGTTTCCGGGGAACTTATGCTTAGCAAGTGGATATGCAGCCATTGATGCTAAAATAACGTGGCTTATAGTTACAACAATTGTTACAAAAACACTGTTGAACACATATCGGCTAAAGGGAACCCACAAATTTGATGTCATCTGGAAAAGCTGTTTAAAGTTTGTTGTTGTGGGTTTCATTACATAAAACCTTGGTGGGTAGATGAAAATTTCATCAAGCGGCTTAAATGCATTGACTACTGAAAGGTACAAAGGCAACGCCATAAATGCACCAACAAGCACAAGCATTAATGTAACCATTATATCTCCGCCAAGGGATCTGTTAACACGGGATTTATTCATTGTATCTTTTGCCATATCTCATTTCTCCTTGTTTCTATTAATATAATGGTTAGTCATTTGTTTTAAGCAGCTTCTGAATAACCTTGTTTGTTCCTATCATTGCAAGGCAAAGAAGGAAGGCTATTGCAGAGGCGTAACCCATTTCGTAACGAACCTGACCATAGTCATAAATATGTACCATTACCGTATGAAGTGAATAGTCTGTTGATGGGAAACCGCCAAGTGCCATAGGAACAGGTCCTACCGCAAACGCAGATGAAATCTGCATTACCGCACCGAACAAAAGAATATTTTTCATCTGGGGAATTGTTATGTAAACAAGTTCCTGGAATCTGTTTTTAATTCCGTCGATAGCACCTGCTTCGCAAAGGGAATGGTCAAGACTCTTAAAGCCTGCCATAAATGCAAGGAAGCTGGTACCAAGACTAAGCCAAAGCTGAATCATAATGATTATCCCTACGTTGTAGTTTACGTCGGTAAGCCACTGGATGGGAGTATCTATTATATTAAGCTTCATAAGATAAGCATTTGCAAGACCATATGAGTCACCATCAAAAATATAAGTCCATATTACATATATAGAAGTACACATTGAAGGTGCATAGAAAACAAGTGTCATAAATGCTCTTATTTTTGGTGTAAGTTCATTGATAAACCACGCAAACACAAAGCAAAGCAGATAACTTACAGGACCTGTAAGAAATGCAAACACAAGTGTGTTTTTGATAGCAATCAGGAAAATATCATCTTCAAGGAAAAGTCTTACATAGTTGTAAAGTCCTCTCCACTCAGGTATTTCAAGCATATTGAAATATGTAAAACTGAGTACCATTGAAGAAAGAATAGGAAGTACAGTAAACAAGCAGAACAAGGTTAAAAACGGTGCCATCATAAGGTAACTTACCTTATTCTTCTTCATTTCAGACACTGTGTGTTTAACATCAGCCTTCCAGAGCTTGAACTTACTTTGTTTAATTTCGGTTTGATTAGTAAGAGTTTGTGTGCTCAAAGGTTCTCCCCCTTTTCATATCTGTCTTTAGATTTTTTTACAAAGTTAAGTTTCAACCCTTTTACTTTGTTACGTCTGTATCAAGAAGACCGAACTCCTCATATTTACGTGTGATTTCTTCATTGATTTCCTTATTTTTAAGTGCAAACTGTTCGTAAGGATTTTCAAAGTTATAAGCTGACATACGGAATGCGTTCTGAATACCTCTTGCTGTGTAGTAGCTTCCTGGTACTTCTTCAATACCTCTTACTTCAACCCAGCTTCTGCGAAGGACATCTTTTTCATCCTTTGTCCAGGGAAGGTCTTCAAATGCTTCAAGGTTAGAAACTGCCTGACGTGCTGCAGGTCCCATTATAGCTTCCATATCAAGAGCGTATCTTGCCTGAGCTTCAGCACTTACATACCATTTCATAAATTCCCAAGCTGCTTCCTTATCTTCTGTCTTTTCAAACATTACCGCACCGGTAATTACACTACCCTGTGAACGGTCAATAAGCTGATTTCCGTTTTCATCTGTGCCTACAATTGTTCCTGGTATAGGAGCAATATCCCAAAGACCGTCAATTTCAGGTGCCGCTGCACTAAGCTGGTTATACTGTGTATAAAGCTGAATTGCAAGAGGCATTTCTCCTGAACGGAATCTGTTATAGAAGTTATATTTTACAGGGAAATCAAACTTTGTATAACATTCAACAAGCTCTGCAAAAGCTTCCTTTGCAGGTTCTTCATCAAAAGCTGTTGATTTTAAATCTTCCTTATAATATGAACCACCCTTCTGGAACACAAGTGATGAGAACATATTCTGTGTTGCGGGGGCACTTTGTACAACTCCAGCAACTGCCTGGCTGATATCAGGAAGTCCAACCTGAAGGTTGTTTCTCTGAAGTACAGGAACTATCTGGTAAAACTCTTCCCATGTTCTTGGAACGCTAAGACCAAGCTCTGCAAATACGTCCTTACGATAGAACATAATATCGTATGACTGGGTTTCAGGAAGGGCATATACAGCACCATTAAATTTAAATGGTGTAATTGAACCGGGTGTGAATCGGCTTGCAACCTTTTCCCATCCGCCTTCGCCGTCATACTTTTCAGCAATTTCCTTAAGGTCAACAAGTGCACCTCTTACCGCAAAGTTTACTGGCTGTGCAGTTGCCTGCATAAGTGCAACGTCTGGGCCTTTTCCTGCAAGAGTTGCTTCAATAACCGAGCCCTGTACAAGCTGAAGGTCAACCTGAATACCTGTTTCAGGAGTGAACAAGTCGGAAATCATATCCTTTAAAACCTGTGCCTGGTCACGACCTGTACTTACCCAAACTTTAATTGTTCTTGCATCCTTGCCAATCTGGCTTGTATCTGTAAGTGAGTAATCCTGCACAAATGAGTTGAAGAATCTTCCACATTCATATTTAAACTGTTCCCATCCGCCCTTTTCAGGTTTTGCAATTTCAGCATCTGTAGGAACAAATTCAAAGTAGTCAAGTTCAAGTCCCTGAGCAAGCATACCTTGTATATATGAAGAAAGCGAACTGATATTGTCATTATATGTACTAAGACGTGAACTGATTGTTCTGGGTCTTTCTACAAGAGAGCGAAGACTTCTCGACAAGGTTTCCATAGAAGCAAGCATACTTCCTGAAGTTCCTGTAATCTCCTGTATTTTCTTAGACTGTTCTTCTAAGATGTTTGCCTGATTTGTCCATACTTCCGGCAAGTCAGGAATAAGAGAAACGAAATCATAGTCTCTGAACTGGTCAGGAGTTGTACCTGAGATAAGTATAATTCTCTTATACATATCGTTAAGCTCATATACAGTGTCATTGAGAATTCTTATAACCTCAGAAAGCTCACCAGTTGTTACCTCCATTTTAATGGAGTGTGTTCCTTCTTCAAGATAGAACAAGAAATCTTCATCTTCTGTTCCAAGTACATCGTTCTGCCAGTTTCCGTCATATACGAACTTGTATCCCTGAAGCTCCTTAAACGGAATTTCGTCATCAATATAAATATCACGGCTGACAAACATACCTTCAAGGCTGTTTTGTCTGAACTTAATATTAAGCTTATAAAGTCCTGTTCTTGGAATATCAAAATTCCACTTTATCCATTGTCCGGCAGATGCCCACTGTGCACCGCCGATTAAATTCATTCTAATGTTTTTTGGAGACTGAGGCTCTGTAGAAGCAGATGCCTTATCATATGTGGGGTAGATTGCAGAAGAAGACTTTTCACATACAGTTTCAGCCTGAATTTTTACTTTTCCTTCTCCTTTAATCTCTTTATATCCGTTCTTTTTATATTCCGCCTTAACATCCGCATATGAAGGAATATCTTTAACAGACTCAATATAAATACCGCTTATGTATCCCGGTTCTCCAAGTGTAACAAGAGTAATATTATTAACACCTTCTTTAAGTGCTATTTTAAATTCTCCTGTATAGTTACCGTCACCATCTTTTAAAGCACCCTTCTGCCATGCAAAAACCATATCCTGACGAGGACGCATATCATCTCCTCGGCTGTCTTGTTCAATTGCATTTCTGTCTTTATATACACCGGCAAAGCCTGCTTTAAGAATTTCGTTGAAAGGTGTTTCTCCATTTACGCGAACTTCTGCTGTAAATTTATTTTTAGCATTCTGCTCTGTCATATACTCAACATAAATATTGTAAAAGCCTTGCTGAGCTATCTCAACATCCCAGGAGAGTGTTGTTTTTTCTCCGGGAATTTTAAGTACGTTTGTTTTCCCTTGATGTTCCACAAGAGAAATTGTCATTCCCGCTGCAGCAATTGCATTTGCTTCTTCAGGAGTACGCCCCAAAGTTGCCGCTGCATCTGAGGCAGGTGCAAATATTTCTGTTCCCTGAGGATTTCCCAAATCCTTATTTGCCTCAAGATAAGCATGATAATTCTTATTACGGTCATAATCAAGAACTACGACTTTGCGTTCTTCGATTGGCTGTGCCGCAGAAGCTGTCATCACACTAAAAGCAGATACTCCGGCAATCATGGATACACTGAGTGCCAAAGAAAATACCTTTTTCATTTTGTTCTTCATAAGCATCTTTTCCTTTACATTATTTTTTCGGGTTTTAACTGTTACCCCACATTTTAATTACTCACATAGTTATTTTTAAGGCTGTTATCATATTAAAAAATATATGCCCTGAGAATAGAATATATATTAACAATTCTCTGACTTTTAGTAAAACAGTTCAAATATTCCTGCTTTTGTACTATTTGAATAAGAGAAGTATATCAAAATTGTACAAAATGACCACAGCTTTTCATAATATGCATAAACATATTATATCTTTTTTTGTCTATTTTTTAAACTGATAAAACAGCACATTAGTAGGACATTTTTGACTTTTTATTGTATTTTTTATGTTTTTTTGTAATACTTCGTTGACATTCATTTTTTCAGATGGTATAATTATTTTAAAGAAAATTTTACTTTGGTTTTTGCCTATATTTATTATTGTATATGGATATGTAATTTGTGTACAATATATTGTGTTTTTTAAAAAAATATAACGAAACTTATTTATAGTTGGGAGGTGTGCATTTTTGAGTATATATTTGAAATATGATTCCCCCGTTAAGTTTTTAGACGGAGCAAAATTATCTGTATATAACGAATGGGCACATCTTCCTGTTTCTAACACCAATTATACTATGATTTATGTTACAAAAGGAACTCTTTTTCTTCAAAGTGCAGATAAAAGATATGAGGTATCTCCCGGACATATTTTATTTATCCCTCCTGAAACGGTTTATGGTTCTTACAAGCTTTCCAAAGCCCCTGTTACCTTTTACTGGTGTAAATTCACCCTAAGTGAAACAGGTATCGGAACAAAATATCGGTTAAAAAATTTAGTAAATGCTTCTTCATCTTATGTAACAAATCCTATAATAAAAGAGATTTTTTCAAATGCTCAATCAGGTGCAAGCGAAGAATATCTTTCCTTTTTACTTTTAACGCTTCTTTACTCTTTTACAAACGGAAGCAACAAAATAGAAAAGCATACAAAGGATAATTTCAAAAAAATCCTTTCTTATATTGACGAAAATATTTCTTCTTCACTTAGTGCATCTGATATTGCAAATCATTTCGGATATAATTCAGCATATTTTTCCAGACTGTTCATGAAAAAAACAGGCGTTTCTCCTATGGAATACATAAAACGACAGCGTATTTTTATGGCAAAGGAACTGCTGATGCGTCCTTACGACAGTGTGCGTGATATTGGTGTTGCATGCGGATATACAGATGAAAAATATTTTGCAAGGTTATTTAAAAAAGCCGAAGGGATAACTCCTACTCAATATCGTAATCTATACGGAAAACAGGAATAGTTTTTGAAAATTTACAAAGGAATAAGTTTAAGGGGCTGATTACCATACCAATACTTAATATAGAAGACAAAAATTTGGTGAATAAATTTAACCAATTTGTTTTAAAACACGGGGATATTACTCAGACAACCTATTGGGGTCAAGTGAAAAAAAATTGGAAGTATGAAGGTGTCTATCTGGAGGAAAAGGGAGAAATAATCGCTTCAATGCTTCTTCTTATACGTCCTTTGCCTATTGTTGGTGCAGGACTTGCCTACAGTTCAAAAGGTCCTGTTTGTGATGTTATGAACAGAGAGCTTTTTGATAAGCTTATAAAGGAAGCAGAACCTTTAAAGAAAAAATATAATCTGTTCACCTTGAAATTTGACCCTGAAGTATTATGTACTCAGGAAAATATAGATTATTTTAAAAATATGGGTTTTAAAGTTAAAAGCGGTCACGCTCATCTGCACGATTATGCTCAACCCAAATTTAATATGCTTCTTACCCTTTCGGGACAAACTGAGGATAGCCTTATGGAAAGCTTCAGCAATAAAACAAGATATAATATCCGCCTTGCTTACCGTAAAGGAGTTACTGCATATTTTGATAACAGCCCCGAAAGTGCAAAAAAATTCCATGAAATTTATAAAGTTACTGCACTTCGTGACAAATTTTCTTACAGAGATGAGGATTATTTCCTTCATATGCTGGAGGTTATTCCAAAAGATAACCTTCGTATATATTTTACAAAGCACGAGGAAGATATTCTTTCCTCCGCAGTTTGTATTAAAAGCGGAGATAAAATGTGGTATATGTATGGTGCCAGCAGTAATGCGAAACGAAATCTTATGCCTAACTATGCTATGCAATGGGAAATGATAAAATGGGCACTGGAATGTGGTTGTAACAGATATGACTTTGGCGGAGTTTTTGTGCTTGATAAAGAAAACGGTCTTTACAAATTCAAAAAGGGCTTTTGTGACAAGGAAGAAGTTAAAGAATATTTAGGCGAAATTGATATGGTGTATAACAAACTGTACTTTTTTGCATATGATAAAATTCTTCCAATGATGCAAAGCTTCAAGAGAAAACTATTCAAATTATTAAAAGGTTAACAAAAAAGGACAAAATGCATCAGCATTTTGTCCTTTTTAATTAATCTTTTTTAAACTCTTTCAAACTTATTACCACTTTTCTATTTGGTTCTTCTCCAGTGGAATAAGTATAAACAAGTCTGTTGGACTGAAGTGTAGAGTGAATGATTCTTCTTTCATTGGGGTTCATAGGCTCTAAAGTAACCTCGCTTCTTGTGCGAATTACCTGACTTGCAATTCTTTTTGCAAGCTTTCTGAGTGTATCCTGGCGTTTGCTTTTATAGTTTTCAGTATCCACAATTACTTTTGTATAATCGTTTGTTACTCTGTTTACAGCAAGACTGGTAAGATACTGAATAGCATCAAGAGTTTCTCCTCTTCTTCCAATCAAAATACCCATATCATCCCCCACCATATTTATAGAAAGGGTGTTATCTTCATTTTTTACTTCATAAGAAACATTAAGTCCCATAGGCTTTACGATGCCATCAATGAAGTTTGTTGCAATCTTTTGAGTATTACCTGCAGCAGGACTGGTAGTTGTTACTCTTACAACGGCATCTCTTCCGCCAAGTCCAAGGAAACCTCTGCTTCCTTCATCAATAACCTGTATATCAAGTTCTTCCTTTGAAACGCCAAGTTCCTGTACACAAAGGTTAACTGCTTCTTCAAGAGTTTTTGCGCTTTTCTCTAAGCTGCGTTCTGACTGCTTCGATGTCATTTGCGTTTCCTCCTTTTACTTTAACTTTCATATTAGGAATAATAAATTTATTAGATATATATGTGAGTACTATCTGTAATAAGCTACCTACTATCCAGTAAAGACCAATACCTGCAGGAAGAATAAAGGTGAACCACAATGTCATAAGAGGCATAAAGTATGTCATACTGTTTGTCATTTGTTCTGCACTGTTATCCTGCTTTTCACCAGGTCTTGGAGGTCTGGCATTAGGATCTTTTGCTTTTTTGCCCTTGCGAAGCTCCATTTCTTCCTTAGAAAGACCTGCATACATAAACTTACTCTGCATAAAGGTAAGTACCGCTGCAATAATGGGAATTATCCAAAGCAAACTGGGTTTGCTGATTTCAGGAGTGGCAGAAAGGTCAAGTCCAAGGAAATCAAAGTTAATAAACTCATTTGCCTTGCCCGCCTCTGCAACAATCTTGATTTCTTCCCTCATTTTGTTAATTCTGTCTGCAATTTTGTCTGCATCAAGATTAAGCTTTACTGCAAAATCCTCAAGCTTCCAATGAAGAATATATGTGTAGGGCTGCTGAATTACACGATAAAGAGCCCATATAAAAGGAAGCTGAATTAAAAGAGGCAGACAACCGCCTGCAGGATTTATTCCATATTCCTGATAAATTTTCATTGTTTCTTCATTAAGCTTTTGTTTGTTGTTTGCATACTTTTTCTGAGCCTGTTCTAAAAGAGGCTTAACCTTCTGCATCTGAGCTGCAGATTTCTGCTGTTTTAAACTAAGGGGAAAAAGTACGACCTTTGTAAGAATAGTAAATATTATAATAGCAAGACCATAGTTGTTTACAAGACTGTAAATAGTCTCCATAAGCCAACCAAGTCCACTGTATAAAGCGTCAAAAAGACCCATTTTAATCACCTTTCATTTTAAGCTTCGGGAGGATAATCAATTCCGCCCTTACAAAAAGGGTTGCAACGCAAAACTCTGTAAATTGTCAAAAATGTTGCCTTAAAGAAGTTAAATCTTTTGTAGCAGATTATCCCGTACTGGGAACAGGTAGGATAAAATCTGCAACTGGATTTTCCTTTAAGGGGTGACAGAATTTTTTGGTAAAGACCTATAAGTTTTATCATAATTCTGTTCATTCTGCGTCCACCCAAACATCAAGTTTTTTCAAAATTTTAACCAGAGAAGCTTTAAGCTCAGGGCTACGCCTGTCTTTAGCACTGCTACGTGCTACAATCACCATATTAATTCCATTTGGAATATTGTTCTCAATACTTCTGTATGCTTCCCTCAGTCTTCTTCGAATACGATTTCTAACTACTGCATTGCCTACTTTTGTACTAACGGTAAGTCCAAGTCTGTTAACTGTTGACTTTACGGGCATAACATAAACAACCATATCAAAGTTTCCACCGCTTTTCCCTTTTGAATACAATCGGCGAAAAAGGCTGTTTCTTGTTATAGGAAGAGTTTTTTTCATAACAAAACCCATCTCCTTTTTGTTTAGTTTCATAAAGTCATTTTACAATAAATCAGGAGTAATTTCCCTAAGGCACAAAACCGCCTGACGCAGAAAAAGCGGGTTTAAAACCCCGCTTAATCATACAAAACTTTTAGATTTTAAAGGAGTTAAGCAGATAATACTTTTCTGCCTTTTAATCTTCTTCTTGCAAGCACTTTTCTGCCGTTCTTTGTTGCCATACGCTTTCTGAAGCCATGTTCTTTACTTCTCTGTCTTTTTTTTGGCTGGTATGTTCTTACCATGGTGGCACCTCCTCGAAAATTTTCTTTTAAGCCTGAGGTTTTTATTTCCTTCTGGCATCTTTTACATCTTAATTTTTCCCGTCTTTAAAAGGATGACGGCAAAATAACATTACCATTATACCCGATTTTTCCCTTTTTGTCAAGATGTTTTTTTAATTATTTTTAAGTAACATATTGCACCATTTTTGTTCAATTTCTGTGAAAAGCCATTCTTTCTTCATTAATAGAGGCAAGTACAATTCTTCCGCAATATTTAAAGCCGTTTTTTAAAAGACACTTTTGCATAGGGATGTTGTCATCTCCTGTATCAATACGGATATTTCCCGTCTTTTTATAACAATAGTCAATACAAAAACTGCCTGCCCCTTTCCTTATTGATGCTATTCTGTGTATTACTCCATAAGGCTTATCATCTAACCACTTTCCGTCAAAAATTCCGTCGTAGTCAATTTCGTGTTCTTTATAAAAACAGAAAACTGCCACCACCTCACCATCATCCTCACACACAAAACTTATACCCTTTTGTATATCCTCTACCAGAAGGTTATGAGCAGGGTATCCGTTTGACCATTGGTGGGGATTTCCTGTTGCAATCATAAACTCTCTTGCCTTTTGATAGATTTCCTCCATCTTGGGCAAATCCTCCATACGGCTTTTTCTTATTTTCATATTTATTACTCCTCTACCTTCAGTATATCTGTTACAATAATTTTGTTTTTTTCTGCCCTGAATTTTATTTCATATCCACCGTACGAAAACCCGTAAATCCTTTGGTCATCCTTATGATAAGCAGGCTTTGGATTTCCTTGTAAAATAGAAATTACAGGCTTTCTTTTATCCTCAGGAAGTCTTTTTAGCAATTCCTCTCTTATTTCCACCTGACTGTTATTTTCAAAAACCTCCTGTGCAAATCCGCCTTTTGCCTCAGGATGGCTGTCTGTATATGCAAGATATGGTTTAATATCGTAAATAGGAGTGCCGTTTAAAAGGTCGGCTCCTGTTACAAATAATTCTCCATTTTCCGCCTTTATAAGCCTTACACAGGAAAGTCCTATATTGTTTGGACGAAAAGGGGACCTTGTAGCAAATACTCCTACTCTTTTATTTCCGCCAAGTCTGGGAGGACGAACAGTAGCCTTCCAATCCTCTCGGGAATTTTGGGAAAATTCCCACAAAAGCCATAAATGGGAAAATTCCTCAATACCTCTTATTGCATCAGGATGTTTATATTCTCCCTGAAATACAATTCTGCTTATGTTTTCATTTATAAGTCCGCTTTGTCTTGGAATGCCGAATTTTTCCGTATAATCATTATATATCTTTGCAATAATTTTCATAATAATCACCTGAAATTTATTATATTATAATATTACTTTTATGTCAAATTAAAAAAGGTGTTCAAAGAACACCTTTTTTAATCCCACAAGGGAAGATATTTTAATCTGTAAACAGTTTCGCCGTTTTTAATACCCAGTTCTAAGTTTACAAAAGTTTTCTGATTTGTAACAATACTTGGGGTTATACTTGGAAGGGATATAAATCTCACTCCCTTAATATTTTGTACTGACAAAGACTCGCCCTTATATACTACAAAGGCATCCTGTCCCTGCAGTTTTTCTGCTGTCTTTTCCTTCTGAGCAATCTTTAAATCAGCGGTTACATATACCACACTGCCCACAAAATTTACAGGAGTAATATCTTCCCCCTTTGCAAACTGAACTAAAGCTATATTTCCAATACTGTCTTTTTTCCCATTTTCATGCAAAATTTTTCCTTTTACTTTACTGTCAAAGCTGTAGGAAAGGGGGATTGAGGAAAACGAGCTGTTTACCATATTCCGTGCTATCGGACCAAGAAGGCTGTTTCCTTCATCTATACCGCCGTTTATTACAATCTGAGGTACAAATGAGCTGTTTGCCTTAGGGTCAGAATTATAATAACCAATATCCTGCGAGGAAATAGTTAAATTATCAAAATACACAGCCCCTCTATCCCTGCTTTCTCCTTTAGTTTCTACCACATAAAGGCGTACAAGCTTTGCGGGAAGAATAATATCTGAGGGAACATCAGCAGTATATGTCTGCCATCCTTCTTCTGTAAGGTTAGGCGCAAGGGTAAGTCTTTGAACCGCTCCTTTGCCATCATAAAGCATAGCCTTTAAGGACAGATTTTCAAATTTTCCTTTTATGGCAACTGAGATTTTTTTGCCTTCGTTTATAATAACAGGGGGGTTGTCAAGCACTGCATAAGCAGACTGTAAAACTGTCAGCCCGTTATCAAAATCAAACCACAATTTACCGCTTTTTTTGCCTGTAAATGCTTCTTCCCCTGTTATATTATAATTTGAAGAAACCTCCTGAGGGTATGAAAGTGCTGAGCCGTTTTCTTTTTCAAAGTCATCTTTATAGGTACCCTTTTGGGAAAGTTTATCCTCAGGCATTACTCCATCTACGCTAAGATATGCACTGAAGGTAAATTCGCCGTAAATAAAGGTAATTTTACCAAATCCTGATTTTTTTGCAACAAGGTTTTCCCCGTTAAATTCTGCAATATCCGAAGATACTGTAACTCCTACCTGAGAAAGAGATATAGTTTTTTGTTTTCCGCTTTTTGTAACCGCATTTATAACTACAGGAACAGTTTGCCCTGATTTAACTTTATAAATTACGCTGTCTGCATCAACATATTTATCAGGGTCAGTAACAGTTATGCTTTTATATGCTGAATATTTTCCATACTCAGCCACAATATTAAGAGTGCCTGTTTCTGCAGGGGTAAAAGTGTTACCTTCTTTTGTTCCCTTCACCCCTGAAAAAGTATAAATTGCTTTATTTCCTCCTACAGCTTCCATAGGATAATAAAGCTGGTCGTACATACCAAAAGAGGCTGTAACTGTTTCTCCTACTATCATGGCATCTTTGTCTGTAACTACTGTAATTCCGTCAGGTTCTCCCCTTTCTCCTCCTGTTACCATAACAGCAAGAGCATTTACAACAGGGCGGTGAAATCCATTTTCAGGACTGTTTATATATTTTACTTCCCTGTCGGTGTATCCCCTTGCCACCATCTGGGTAGAGCCTCCACCGTCAAAATTTATGCCGTCGTATATATCAAAGGAAAACATAAGATTTCTCAGCTGGTCAAGGGTCATACCTATACTTCCGCTGCCTTTATCTACAGTAATAAGATAAAGAGTTTTGCCATCTTCTGAAACTCCTGCGGCAGTACGAAAATCACTTCCGTATCTCATATGAGTACAGGGTGCGGTCTGTCCGTTTTTAATAAGCACTGTTCCTCCGCCTACAGCTGTTTCAATATCCCCAAAATAGGGAGAAAAGGAAAGGGCTGTAGTAATTTTATCTCCCACCTTTATTCCTTCTGTGAAAAAGTCGGTAAAATCACTGAGTCCTGTTAAAATATATCCATTTTCAGGAATTTCAATTTCCCCTTGTGTGTTTATAATTTCCCTGATTGTATCTTCTTCTACTACTGCAACATATGCCCCTCCCCCTTCATTGGAAAAGGTTTTACCCCAGCTGGGTGTGTACATTGCAATTTCCTTTAACGAATCGTATTTATTTATAACCCTGATTTTTTCTGTGCGTCCTTCCTTTGTGGTAAGGGACATATTTGGCTTAAAATACTGAGTGAGCACATCTCCTGATGTGGTAAACACCAATGATGCAAGTTCTTCATCAGTAGGAGGAGATGAAATAAGCTCTCCTTCAGACACATTAAGGCCTACTGCTGAGCCTCGTGAATTATCTTTATAGTACCATGCAAAAAAATCCGCATTTACCGATGCTACTACTCTTTCCTCCTGATTTGCAAGGGTTCTTACATTTGAAAGGTAGCTTACCCCTTTTTCAGAGCTTAACAGCTTTATTTTAAGACGGGGATTTGTCAGGTCAATTTTAAGTACAGTGGCTTTTTGTGTGCCTTTAGAAGTGTAGTTTGTTACATCAATTCTGTCAATTCCCCATACAAGCTGAGTGGTGCTTTGCTGAGTATAGTCCGCAAAAACCGGCACTGCACAGGAAACAATTATATATATAATACTAAGTATTCTAACTATCTTTTTCATAATGTGCCCTCCTTTATGGTACAATTATATCATATTTCCGAAAAATATTAAAGAGGAAAAATATTAATTTTTTGTTAACGAATTCCTGTTGTTTGTTTAAAATCAATAAAAAGCAGACCTTTTACGCCTTAGGTTTCTATTTTGATTTTATTGACATAAAAATAAAAAAAAGGTATAATTTAGTATATATGTAATTTTTAGCACAGACAAGGGGGCCGAAAAAATGATTAAAAAACTGTGCAGAAGTATAAGAGAATATAAAACTCCTTCAATTCTCGCTCCTTTATGCGTTAGTATGGAGGTGGTTCTGGAAGTCACTATTCCCTTTATGATGTCCTTTTTAATTGATAAAGGCATACAGAGTGAAAACGGCGTTAACTTAAATGTAGTGCTGAAATATGGCGGAATAATTGTTTTCCTTGCTTGTATTTCCCTTCTTTTCGGTGCACTTTCAGGACGTTTTTCCGCTAAAGCCTCTGCAGGCTTTGCAAAAAATCTGCGTAAGGATATGTATTATGCGGTACAGAATTTTTCATTTTCAAATATAGATAAATTCTCCACCTCAAGTATTATTACAAGACTTACAACAGACGTTAATAATGTACAAATGGCTTACCAGATGATTATAAGAGTTGCGGTGAGAAGTCCTCTTATGCTTACCTTTGCTCTTGTTATGGCAGCTGGTATAAACAGAAAGCTTGCTCTTATTTTCTTAAGCATTGTACCCATCTTAGGCGGTGGACTAATATTTATTGCAGCTAAGGCTCACCCTGTTTTTGAAAAGGTGTTTGATACCTATGATAAGCTTAACAATGTGGTACAGGAAAACTTAAGAGGTGTAAGAGTTGTAAAGGCTTTTGTACGCGAAAAAGAAGAAAAAGAAAAGTTTGGCGGTGTATCAAACACTATATATAAATTATTTGTAAAAGCAGAACGTATGCTGGCATTTAACGGACCATTAATGCAGTTTTCCATATATTTCTGTATGATTATGCTTTCCTGGGTAGGTGCTCATTTTGTAGTAGATGGCAAGCTTACCCCCGGACAACTTACAACATTTACAACATATACTATGCAGATACTTATGAGCCTTATGATGATTTCAATGATATTTGTTATGATTATAATTTCAAGGGCATCTGCAGAGCGTATTGTGGAAATTTTAGAGGAAAAGCCCGATTTAGCTCAGCCTGAAAACCCTGTATTTGATGTAAAAGACGGAAGTATTCGTTTTGAAAATGTAGGCTTTGCTTATTCTAAGAAAAGAAATAAGCTATGTCTTAAAAATATAAATCTGGATATTAAATCAGGAGAAACGGTTGGAATTATCGGGGGAACAGGTTCTTCAAAATCCACCCTTGTTCAGCTTATTTCCAGAATTTATGATACCACCGAAGGAGAAGTTTATGTAGGGGGCGTGAATGTTAAGGATTACGACCTTGAAAGTATAAGAGATGCTGTTTCTATGGTACTTCAGAAAAATGTTCTTTTTTCTGGTACAATAAAAGAAAATATGCGTTGGGGTAATGAAAATGCCACTGATGAGGAAATTAAAGAGGCGTGTACTCTTGCCTGTGCAGATGAGTTTATTGAAACCTTCAAAGAAGGATATGACACTTATATTGAGCAGGGCGGAGCTAATGTTTCAGGGGGACAGCGTCAACGTCTTTGTATTGCAAGAGCATTACTTAAAAAACCTAAAGTGCTGGTGTTTGATGATTCAACAAGTGCGGTGGATACCCGAACTGACAGCCGTATCAGAGAAGCTTTAAAGACGGCTATTCCTGGTACTACCAAGATATTTATTGCCCAGAGAATATCTTCTGTTATGGATGCAGATAAAATAATTGTTATGGAAAGCGGAGAAATTAACGCTATAGGAACTCACAGCGAGCTTCTGGAAAATAACGAAATATACAAGGAAGTATATTACTCTCAGGTGAAAGGAGAGGATGACAATGGCTAGAATGGGCGGTGGCAAACCAAAAAATATGGGTGCAACTGTCAAAAGACTCCTTTCCTATATTTTTGGCGGATATAAATTCACCTTTGTTGCAGTGCTGATATTTATATTTATCAGTGCAATTGCAGGAGTGCGTGGTTCTCTTTTCTTAAAAGAGCTTATGGATGATTATATTGTACCTATGGTGCAAACAGGAAGCAGAGATTTCACTCCTCTTTTCAAAGCTCTTTTAGGTGTTGGAGCAATATATATTGCAGGAATTTTGTCCAACTATTTTTACAATCTTTTAATGGTTACAATTGCACAGGGTACCTTAAAGAAAATAAGGGATGATATGTTTTCCCATATGCAAACTCTTCCTATAAGATACTTTGATACCCATACACACGGAAATGTAATGAGCTATTATACAAATGATACTGATACTCTTCGTCAGATGATTGCACAAAGTCTGCCTGGTATGTTTTCTTCAGTTATTACCATTATTTCAGTATTTATTGCTATGCTTACCACTAATATATGGCTTACACTTCTTATTCTCACTTTCGTTTTCTGTATGATGTGTATATCCAAAAAAATAGGAGGAAACAGCGCAAAATTCTTTATTCGTCAGCAACAGTCACTTGGAAGGCTTAACGGATATATTGAGGAAATGATAAACGGACAAAAGGTAGTTAAGGTATTTTGCCATGAAGAAAAGGCAAAGGAAGGCTTTGACACACTCAATGAGGATTTATGTAAAAATATGACAGGTGCTCATACCTTTGCAAATATTTTAATGCCTATTATGGGTAATCTTGCTCATGTGCAATACTCTCTTGTTGCAATAGTGGGTGGACTGCTTGCCTTTGGCAATATAGGAGGAATGACTCTTGGTACCATAGTTGTATTCTTACAGCTCAGTAAAAACTTTACTATGCCTATAAGTCAGGTTTCTCAGGAAGTTAATGCTATTGTAATGGCTCTTGCAGGAGCAGAACGAATATTCTCCTTAATGGATGAGGAGTCTGAGCAGGATAATGGGTATGTTACTCTGGTAAATGCAAAATATGTAGATGGACAGCTTACTGAGACTGATATGCGTACAGGTCTTTGGGCGTGGAAGCATCCTCACAGTGACGGAAGTATTACCTATACTGAAGTTGCAGGAAATGTAACCTTTGACGGAGTGGATTTTGGTTATACTCCGGATAAAATTGTACTCCATGATGTAAAGCTGTATGCCCAACCTGGACAGAAAATTGCTTTTGTAGGGGCAACAGGTGCGGGTAAAACTACCATAACAAACTTGATTAACAGGTTTTATGATATTGCAGACGGAAAAATTCGTTATGATGGAATAAATATTAATAAAATCAAAAAAAGCGACCTTCGCCGTTCTCAGGGAATAGTGTTGCAGGATACTAACCTGTTTACAGGAACAGTAGCAGAAAATATTCGTTACGGCAAACCTGGAGCAACCAATGAGGAAGTGGAAAATGCAGCAAAGCTTGCTAATGCTCATGACTTTATTACAAGACTTCCCGAAGGGTATGATACTCTTTTAGAAGGAGACGGTTCAGGACTTTCACAGGGTCAAAGACAGCTTATTTCTATTGCAAGAGCAGCCATTTCCGACCCGCCTGTTATGATTCTGGATGAAGCAACCTCCAGTATTGATACCCGAACAGAGGCTATTGTTCAAAAGGGTATGGACTCACTTATGAAGGGCAGAACTGTTTTTGTTATTGCTCACAGACTTTCCACAGTACAAAATTCTGATGTTATTATGGTACTGGAAAAGGGACGTATTATAGAGCGAGGAAGCCATACGGATTTAATTGCACAAAAGGGTAAATATTATCAGTTATATACAGGTGCATTCGAACTTGAATAAATTACTTTAGCAAAATGCCAGGTGATTTTATGGCTATTAAAAGTGTATCTGTAAGAATCCAAGAAGAATACGATTTTTATTGATGGCCACATCAACCCTGATGTAAATGTTAAGCCCACTGGCAATTAAAACAAAACACGGAGTTACAAATTTGTAGCTCCGTGTTATTTTATGCTAAATATTCCTCATATTAAGAAAATCATTAAATAAATTCCAGGGATATATATCAGGGGGGTATTCCTCATAGCTTTCTCCCTGTGACAGTGTAATTTTATGAGAAAACAGGGCAATATTGCAATTATTTTTACTGCCGTATTTCCCATCTCCCACAAGAGGATGTTTTCTTGAAGAAAACTGCACTCTTATCTGGTGAGTTCTGCCTGTATGAAGAAGGATTTTAACTAAGGAAAATCCCTCTTTTTCACCTATAACCTTATATTCCAAAGATGCTTTTTTTACTCCCTTTCGCTCTCTTTTTACTACAAAGCTTTTATTTTTTCTTGAATCCTTAAAAAGCAAATCCTCCATTAATCCCTGCTTTTCCTCTAAACTACCCTGAACTACTGCTAAATACTCTTTTTTAATGCCTTTTCCCTGTGCGATTTCCTTACCAAGCTTTCCTGCGGTTTCTTTGTTTAAGGCAAAAATCATAAGTCCCGAAACGGCAGTATCCAGTCTGTGAAGCGGATATACCTCTGTTTTAATTCCCTGTTCACCTAAAGCTTCTTTCAGAAGTTTCGGCATACCTTCCCCTTCTGAGCTTACAAAAGGAGGCTTTACGCAAAAGGCAATATTTTTATTATAATAAACAATTTTAATTCTTTCCATTTTTATCAGGCGAAAATATCATATACCACGTCGGTATTTTCCTGAGATTTTTCCACCTTTACCCCGCTGTCTTTAAGTATTTCACAAAAGATTTCCTTTGCACACTGCTCTGCCTGAAAATGTTCCACATAAGCAACGCAAAGACCCAATTCCTTTGCAGTTCTTGCCATATGATATTTTACGTCCCCTGTAATATATAAATCGCATTTATCTGAAATATCAGGAATAAAATCTCCTCCTCCGCCACCGCATACGGCTACGGTTTTTATTTCTTTATTCTTATCTCCAACGCATCTTATATATTCTTTACCAAAAATATTTGCAATTTTTTCTGCAAAATCTTTAAAAATAATTGGTCTAACATTTCCTATTCGAACAAGGTTGCCCTCTCCCACATCGTCACATACAAATACATTTGTAAGTCCCAGCTTTGAGGATAAATAATCATTAATGCCACCTGATGCACAATCAAGGTTTGTATGTGCAGTATAAAGGGCAATTTTTCGCTGGGAAAGAGCGAGAATTATTTTGCCGATTTCATTTTCTGCAGTTACAAAGTTAAGAGGTCGGAAAATAAGCGGATGATGGGAAACTATCATATTGCATCCCTTTTTTTCTGCCTCCAGCACTACATTTATATCACAATCTAAAGTAGTAAGCACCCCTGTAACCTGCATATTCTCATCCCCTACGCTAAAGCCGGGGTTATCCCACTGCTCCGCTAAGGTTAAAGGAGCAAAATCTTCTATTAATCTTATTATATCTTTAACTTTTTTCATACTATGCTTACCTTTCTTAGGAAAATAAATTAAATGTGTTAATATAATTTTACTACAAAGAAAAAACAATATCAAGTGTTTTTTGCGGAAGGGATGCTAAAAATGTTGTCTTGCTATAAAGATATAAATAAAAGATTATTAAATGAAAAATATAATTTGAGGGATATTTCCGCATATAGGGGTACTTTTGGAGTAACTGTGAGGGACAGTGGTATTTATATTTCCCCCACTTTTAAAGCGGTGCTTTCTCCCGAAAAATTTAATTTGAACTGCGAAGGCCTATGCAAAACTGCCACTCCTCTGTTTATAGAGGAAACATACGCAAACTTTGCAAAAGTGATTGGAACAAATATTAAAGGATATGTTTCTGTTAATGATATTGCAATTATTTCAAAATCTACAGCAAAGCTTCTTTTAACTCACCAAAGAAAGCTAAAGGTAACAGGTGCTTTTGCCGTAACTAACCCTTCCGCTTGCCACCAGCTTTCAAAGGTGGTTTTATCCTATGGTACTTCCCTTCCCTTTTATCCTTGTTATAATAAGCCATATTTTGAAGTATTACTGCCTTTTAGAAACAAAAACGGGGTTGCTGTTTGGAAAAAGGCAGAAATTCTAAAATCCCAAAATGTACATATAGGAAATTTAAAGTTTACCCGAAAAATTTTTTTGAACACAGCCTTGTCTGTTTTGGGTACGCCCTATGACTGGGGAGGAAGCTTTGGAAGCTATGACTGCTCCTCACTTATTTCCACCACCTTTTCCCTTTTTGGAATTATTTTTCCCCGTAATTCGTATGACATAGGAAAATTAAAGGGTATTTTTATAAAAAATCCTGAAAAGGACTTTGACAAATGCGTGGCAGGAGATATTCTCTATATGAAGGGTCATGTTATGATATATGCAGGGAAATATGGCAATAATCATTACATATATCATAGCTTTTATGGAAATAAAAGGGCGGATATTACCTCTATAAATGTGCTTACCTCAAAGGGGAAACCTCTTAAAGAAGTAATCGAAAAAATTATACCCTTAAATTTTCTTTAAGGTACTTGCACAAAAATAAGATTTGTGATAAAATATGTTAAGATAACTGCCCCGATCGTTTAATGGATAAGACGGCAGATTCCGGTTCTGCTGATGCGGGTTCGATTCCTGTTCGGGGTACCAAATAAATATCCCCTCGTTATATGATCTGACCCCAAAAAGTTAGACACAAAATTAATTAGGCAACTAACGAGGATTGAATCCTGTATTGAACAGGACTCAGTCCTTTTAGTTTGCTTTTAATTCGTTTATTATTATAATACCATATATACTTTTCTAATTC
>JAFQMF010000018.1 GCA_017396395.1 Clostridia bacterium
AGGCTCAGCGACCTCACTATTATATCACAAATATGAAGCCTTGTCAAGAACTTTTTTAAACTTTTTCAAACTTTTTTGCCGCCCCTTGCGTGACAGCTTTCTTATTATACCACACTAAAAACCTATTGTCAACACTTTTTTGCAATTTTTTTGCAGTTTGTTAAATATTCACATTTTGACAAACTGATACTCGCCGGTATATGTATAATTCCCACATTTTAGTTTTTTATAATATATATAATAGGAAATTTTTCATTTTCCTGTTGACCAAAGATAAAATTTTTGATATAATAGAAAATGGTATATTTTCATTTTCAATAATGTGCCGGAAAATATTTTGGCAGAAACGGAGATATTTTTATGAAGTGTCCTTTTTGTGATTTTCTTGAAAGCAAGGTTATAGACTCCCGCCCTACAGATGAAGGCGGAACAATACGCAGACGCCGTGAATGTATGGAATGCGGCAAAAGATTTACTACATATGAAAAAGTGGAAACCTCTCCAATTATGGTAGTGAAAAAGGATAAAAGCCGTCAGCTGTTTGACAGACAGAAGATTTTAAACGGCCTTTTATCTGCCTGCGAAAAAACTACTATGTCTGTTGATGATATGGAAAATATTGCTACATCTATAGAAACCTCTTTGCAAAACAGTCTTTGCCGCGAGGTAAGCAGTGAACGCATCGGGGAAATGGTTATGGAGCATTTGCGATCAGTTAATCAGGTAGCCTACGTTCGTTTTGCTTCTGTATATAGAGAGTTTAAAGATATTGATACTTTCATGTCTGAGCTTAACAAACTTTTGCGAGATAAATAAGGAATAACCTATGAAAAAAATAATTTCCCTTTTAGTTTCCCTGATTATTATTTCGGGGGATGTTTGTGCAGCCGCCAAGGAGAAAGCTGTGCCTATTTTGCTTTATCATAATATAGCAGTTGTGTATAACTCTGCAGACGACGCACTGAATGTTACACCTGAAAGATTTCAGGAGCAACTTTCTTCTCTAAAAGATGCGGGATACACTATAATTCCTTTTCAACAATATATAGAATATGCAAATGGAAATACAGATGTTCCTGAAAAATCTGTTGTGGTCACCTTTGATGATGGATACTCCAGCGTTTATTACTATGGATTCCCTATACTTATGCGTCTTGAGGTACCTGCTACAGTATTTGTAATTTCAGGCCTATTAGGCTTTAACGATACTGTTTACCCTCATTTTACCTGGGAACAGGCAAAGGAAATGGATAACAGCGGATATGTAGATATACAAAGCCACAGCAATTTTCATTATAATGCAAAGGAAATATCTTCATCACGGCTTATTTTAGAACTGAGAAAATCCAAATATGATATAGAAACTCGTCTTAACAAAAAATGCAATATTTTAGCCTTTCCTTATGGTGAATATGATGCACAGGGGCTTAGTATTGCAAAAGCAGCAGGCTTTTCCTGTGTTGCCCGCACAAGGGACTGGGGTACTAACAGAAAAAGTGATGGTCTTTTTAACCTGAACAGGATTTTTGTTCATGGCTCCTGGACAGGAAAAGACTTAATTGCTGAAATAGAGAAAAATAACCTTATGTAAATTGAAATTATGGAGAAAATATGTTAGATAGATTTAACAGGGCAAAAGAGAAAATTTTAGAAATGGAATTTTCTTCTTTAAATCCTGAACAAAAAAAGGCTGTCTTTTCCCCTGTAGATGGCAAAGCTTTAATTCTTCGTGCAGGAGCAGGAACGGGAAAAACTACCACAGTTGTAAATAAAATTGCATATCTTATTAAATACGGTGACGGATACCTTCCTTCTTCCAGTTTGCCTCAAGGAGTAAATGAAGAAGTAATTCAGAAAATGGAATCCTGCGATAAGCTGAATGATAAGACAGACTTTTCAGCGTATATAGCACACAACATTATTCCTTCCTACAGAATTCTGGCAGTTACCTTTACAAACAAGGCAGCTAAAGAAATGAAGGAGAGAGTAGAGGCTATTGTAGGCCCTAAGGCTGAGGATATGTGGATTGGCACTTTCCATTCCATATGCGTAAAAATCCTTCGCAGACACATCGACCTTTTAGATGGCTTCAACAGCAATTTTACCATTTATGATACAGATGATGCAAAATCCCTTATAAAATCCTGCATTAAACAGCTTGATTTTAACGAAAAGGAATTTACTCCTTCTTATCTTCTTAATATAATAAGCAACAATAAAAACCAGATGATTACTCCCCAGGAGTTTGAAACAGATGCAAGGGGCAATTACAAAAATACAAAAATTGCTCAGGCATATTCCTTATATCAGCGAAAGCTTAAGGAAAACAACGCTGTGGATTTTGATGATATTATCTGCCACACCTTGAAAATATTTGAAGAAAATCCTGAGATTGCAGAAAAATATGCAGAGCGTTTCCGCATTGTAGTGGTGGATGAGTTTCAGGATACTAACGATGCTCAGTATAAGCTTGTGGATATTATATCAAAGGGCTGTACCAAGCTTTGTGCAGTAGGTGATGATGATCAGTCTATTTACGGATGGCGTGGTGCAAATATTGACCATATAATGGAGCTTAGCAAAACTGCAAATTGTCTTACCATTAATCGCAACTACCGCAGTTATGAAAGTATAATCTCTGTTGCAAACAGTATTATTTGCAATAACAGATATCGCTTTGACAAACAGCTGCGTGCTGTTAAAGAGGGTGGGGAAAAGGTTGTATATAACTGCACTTCTTCCGACCTTGACGAGGGTAGATTTGTAGCAGATACTATTGAAAAGGAGTCTGCAAAGGGCAGAAAATACTCTGATTTTACTGTGCTTTACCGCACAAATGCCCAATCCCGTATCTTTGAAGAAAATCTTATGCGTCGGGGTATTCCCTACAAGCTTGTAGGAAGCTTGCGTTTTTATGAAAGACAGGAAATTAAAGATATGCTTGCATACCTGAGATTTATTGCAAACCCCGAAGACTCAGTCAGCCTCCGCAGAATTATAAATCTCCCTAAAAGAGGTATAGGTCAAACAACAATAGATACCATAGAACAGCTTGCTGGAGTTACCGGGCAAAGTATGTTTAATATAATAGAAAACTGTGAAAATTTTGAGAGTATTAAAAGAGCAAGAAACGGCCTTTCCTCTTTTGCTGAAATTATTAGGAAATTTATGGATTATTCGGAAGAAAATCCCGCATCTGCACTTATTTCATATATATCCCAAACCGTTGACCTTTCCAGCGAATATATGAAAGAAGGAGAAGATGTTTGTGCTTCAAGAATGGAAAATATTGGTCAGCTTGTGAATATGGCAACTGAGTTGGAACAGGAAAATACCGATACTTCCTATACTCTTTCAGATTTTCTTGAAAGAATGGCTCTTGTTTCAGGCATTGATGAAATGGAGTCTGAGGATAGTGTTACCTTAATGACAGTTCACACCAGCAAGGGTCTTGAGTTCCCTGTTGTATTTGTGGTAGGTCTGGAGGAAACTCTGTTTCCTTCTATACGAAATTTTACAGAGGATGAAAAGGAAATTGAAGAGGAACGAAGACTGTGCTATGTTGCAGTTACCCGTGCTTGCGAAAAGCTGTATCTTACCTGTGCAAACCGTCGGATGACATATGGTAAAACCTCCTTTAATCCCGTTTCGCGTTTTATTAAGGAAATTCCTATGGACTTACTGGAGGATATAAGCGAAGCATCTTCAAGAAATAATAGCTATTATGATGAATATATTGACAGCTCCATAAGCCGTCTTGAAAAGCAAAGCGGGGTTTCTTTTGAAAGCTTTGTTAAGAAAAATTATTCTTCTGCCCCCAAAACAGTAAAAGAGATAAAAAGCTTTGTTCAACAAGAGGCTCACAGCGGTGAAAGCTTCCGCCAAGGGGATAAAGTTTCTCATAAAAAGTTTGGCAACGGAACTGTTGTAAATGTTACTACAAACGGTGATTTAACTGTTTTGGCAGTAGATTTTGATAATTTTGGACGAAAAAATATTATTTCCACAGTTGTAACCAAACTGTAGAGAAAGGATAACCATTGAAAAAGAATAGCATATACGTATTTTTAACAATATTCGCAGGGGCTTTGTTTGGATTAACAGGTCTTACTCCTGCTTTTATATTATCAGGCTCTGCCCTTTCCCTTTTAGTGGTAAACAGCAGTATGGGAATTATTTTTCCCGTTGTGGGTATAAGCCTTGTGTTTAGTGTGATGGGAGGATTAAGCAGTTTTGTATTATTCCTTTTGTCAGGAATATTGCCGGGGCTGTTTTTGGGACATTGCTATAAGAAAAAGGAAGCTCTTCCCGTGCTTGTAACAACCGCCTCTGCCTGTCATATAACAGGATGGGTAAGCCTTTACTTTATGTATAAATCAACCCAAGGAAGTAGTCTTTTTGAGGATATTGCAAAGCAGTTTGTAATTTCTGCAAATACTGCTATGGACCAGATGGTAAAAAATGCAGGAATACCTGATGCACAAAAGCTTATTTCCCCTTTAAAGGAAAGTATTGAAACAACAGGAGAATATTTCAAAATTCTTGTACCTGCATTTATTATAATACTGTCTGCCTGTGCAGGGCTTTTAACAGTAATGCTTTCAAAAAAGAAGGCAGGGTATAATGTAACTCCTTTTTCCGAAATATATATACCAACCTCTATGTCTTTTATTTGCCTTGTGTTCTGCATTGCAGGCTTTATAGTAAAAGACGTAAATACCCTTGGCTTTATTGCAAATATTATTGTTATTGCATTTTCATATTTTGTACTTTGCGGAGTTTCTGCCTGCGATTACTTCTTAAAAAAGAAGATTGCCTCTGACTATTTCAGAATATTTATATTAATTGCAGGATTGTTTATATTATCTCTGTTTTTCTCAGGAATAATTTTTTCAGTACTTTTACTTTTAGGAATGACGGACGCTTCCTTTGACCTGAGAAAGCTTCGCAGAAAAGCTCCAAAGGGTGAATAAACCCAATATCCCACATATAGAAAGGATGAATGGCTATGAATAATAAAATAAATACCACCCCTCTTCGAAAACTCCTTACTTCAAGCCTGGGGGTTGTAATTGTTGCATTATTCCTTTTTGCAACAGCTACTCTTGCTTTTGGTCAGATTCCTATTGCAATAATTGAATATCTTTTTGGGTTGGGTATAACTATATACATTATATATAAGGAAGCTTCTCGCGAAAAAGAGATGCTTAATTATATTAAGAATCTTTCCTTTATTACAAATGCAACTGCTACAAGCTCTCTTATAAAGTTTCCCCTTCCTCTTGTTACCATTCATATGGACAATACTATTGTTTGGTATAACGATGTGTTTGGCAAGCTTTTTGAAAATGATAATCTTTTTGATATGTCGGTAAAAGAACTGTTACTTGGTCAGTTTGATATTAATGATGTGGTAAATCAGGGGAATTTTAACGGAGTTGAAGTAGAACTGGGAGATAAAACCTTTAATATTTTCTCTATGCAGACTGCTGCGGGTAAAGATGATGTTTTCGCCATCCTATATTTTGTAGATACAACAGATGTTAAAACTTTAAAAACTCTGTATGATAACAGCAGAATGTGCTACGCAACAGTTATTATTGACGATTTTGCAGATGTACTTGAACATTCTCCTGATGAAAGTCTGCCTGTTATTACCGCCACCGTTGAAAAAACTATTTCCGAATGGGCAAGTGCCTCTCACGGAATACTTAAAAAATACGAATCAGACAAATATGTATTTATGTTTGAGTATAAATATTTCCTTCAATTTGCTCAGAAACGTTTTGAAATTTTAGAGCAGGTTCGTTCTATTCATCTAGGGAACAGAATACCCTTTACTTTGAGTATCGGTATTGGTCTTGGAGGAGAAAGCCTTTCAGAAAATGCTTATCTTTCAAAGATTGCAGTAGATACTGCACTTGGCAGAGGCGGAAATCAGGTTGTTGTCCGTGATAATACAGGCAAAAACACTTATTACGGCGGCGATTCATTAGAACGCCAGACAGAAACAAGACTTAAACCCAGAGTTTTTGCAGACAGCTTAAAGGATTTTCTTCAGCAGACAGATGTGGCTCTCATTATGGGACATACAAATGGGGATATTGACAGTTTTGGTGCTTGTGTTGCTATGTGTAAAGCTTTTCGCCATCTGGGCAGCGAAGCGTATATAGTTTTAGACAGAGAAACAAAATCTACTCAGCGTATGACAGACCGCCTTGCTCAAAATGGTCTTGATGTTACAGAGTGGATTATTCCAGGACAAAGTGCCCTTGAAATGATTACCCCTCAAACACTTTTAACTGTTGTGGACGTATTTATTCCTGAACTTTTAGAAAACAAAGAAATACTAAGCAAGGTAAGTAAGGTAATCGCTGTTGATCACCACAGAATGAGCGAAAGCAGAATTGATAAAAAGTTATGTCAGTTCACCTTTCTTGAGCCTTCCGCTTCCTCTGCCTGTGAAATGGTTACTGAAATTCTTCAGTTCATTGACGAAGGCGGATGTATTGACCAGGCAATCGCAGAAGCTCTTTATGCGGGAATTGTAATTGATACAAACGGTTTCACCTTCCGTACAGGAACACGCACCTTTGAGGCGGCGGCATATCTTCGCAAAATTGGCGTTGACACTCTCAGCACCCGCCAGCTTTTCCAGAACGATTTGGAAAGTTATGCAACAAGAAGCGGAATTGTAGAACGCCACTATGTATATGGCGAAAATATTGCAATTTCATCATTCTCCCCTCTTGATAAGGATAATACAGATAATATTGTTATTGCGGCAACTGCGGCGGATGACCTTTTGGAAATTGACGGTATTACCGCCTCCTTTGTAATATGTAATCTGGAAAATACTGCTCATATAAGCGGCAGGTCCCTTGGGGGAATAAATGTACAGGTAATACTTGAAAAAATTGGCGGCGGCGGACACGCAAATATGGCAGCAACACAGCTTCCTTTAGAGGGAGAGGCTACTCCTGCTCAGCTGCTTAAAAATGCTATTGATGAATATTTTAATGAAACTACTCCAAAAGCATAGATTTTAATGAAAGGATTGATTATATAATGGAAGTTATTTTAACACAGGATGTAAAAGGTCAGGGAAAAAAAGGCGACCTTATTAAAGTAAGCGACGGCTACGCAAGAAACTTTCTTTTCCCTAAAAAGCTTGCAACTCCTGCAACAAAGGATGCTATAAATGCTATGAAGGGTCAGAAGGACGCTGTTGCTTATCATAAACAGCAGGAACTGGAAAGTGCAAAAGCTTTAGCGGAAAAAATTAATGCAGTTACTGTTGTATTAAAAGCAAAATGCGGTGAAAACGGTAAACTTTTTGGCTCTATAACAAGTTCGGATATAGCACAGGAGCTTAAAATGCAACACCACATTGTAGTTGATAAAAAGAAAATTGCACTTGATGAACCTATTAAGTCAATTTGTGCTATAAAAGTAAAAATCAAGCTTCATAGCCAGGTTGCAGCGGAGCTTTCCGTTAATGTTACGGATATAAAATAAGACTTCTTAAAAAGGAGTTGTGAATATCAATGGATAATGCACAGCAAAATAATGGAATTACAAATGAAGAAATACAGTTTATGCGTCAGCTTCCCTATAATCAGGAGGCAGAGCAGGCAGTTCTCGGCTCAGTATTAGTAAAATCTGAGTGTCTTGGAACTGTGGCAGAAAATTTAAAAGAAGAAGAGTTTTATTTAAGACAGCATAAGCTTATATTCTCAGCTATGGTATCTCTTTACCAACGAGGAGAGCCTGTGGATATTGTTACAATTTCAACAGAGCTGGGGGATTCTCTGGCTGTTGTTGGGGGATATAACTATCTTGCAAATCTTGCTCTTTCTTTGCCTACTACTGAAAATTTACAGGCATATATTAAAATCGTGAAGGATTTATCAGTACGCCGTAATCTTTTTAAAGCAGGTGACAATATAACAAATGCATCACTTCAGGAAGGCGACGACTTATCTGTAATTTTAGATAATGCGGAAAAGATGATTTCCTGTATTATTCAGAAAAAAACAGGCTCAGGTATTGAACATATAAGTGATGTTATGGTGGATACCTTTGAGAGAATTGAGAAAAACTGCAAAAATAAAGGTAAAATTTCAGGGGTTTCAACAGGACTTCGTGACCTTGATAATCTTACAAAGGGTCTTCAGCCTTCTGATTTGATTATACTGGCTGCCCGTCCTGCTATGGGAAAATCCTCACTTGCTATGAATATTGCCCAGCATGTGGCAATCCGCGAGGAAAAGCCTGTTGCTGTTTTTAATCTTGAAATGTCTGCTTCTCAGCTTGGCAACAGAATTATCTGGTCAGAAGCTCATATTGACGGCGATAAAATTCGCAGCGGTAATTTAGAAGGAGATGACTGGCCCTTAATTGCAAGAGTAATCGGCAGGGTTTCCCGTTCTCCCCTTTATATTGATGATACTCCCGGTATTACAGTTACGGAAATACGTGCAAAATGCCGTAAGCTTAGGTTAGAACACGGACTGGGCCTTGTTGTAATTGACTATCTTCAGCTTATGCAAAGCGGTAAAAAAAGCGATAGCAGACAACAGGAAATTGCAGAAATTTCCCGTTCCTTAAAAGTGCTGGCAAAGGAGCTTGATGTGCCTATTATCGCACTTTCTCAGCTTTCCCGTGCTACTACCTCCCGAACAGGAAATAAACCTCAGCTTAGTGACCTTCGTGAATCGGGTGCTATTGAACAGGACGCAGATATTGTTATGTTTATTCACCGTCCCGGCTATTACGACGATACGGTTGAGAATAAAGATTTGGCTGAACTTATTGTAGCAAAGCACAGAAATGGTCCTACAGAAACTATTCCTCTTATGTGGAACGGTGAAACTACCACTTTTGTCAGCGTTGCTCACACTGAATACATCGGAGGATAAAATGTACCCTTTGGACACTGTTTTAAATTACATTAAAGAAAATAATTTAATAAATGCAGGGGATACTGTAATATGCGGACTTTCAGGCGGTGCAGACTCTTGTGCAATGGTAAGTATATTAAATACCCTTAAAGAAACTTTAGGTTTTTCCCTTATTTGTGCACATCTTCATCACGGATTAAGAGGACAGGAGGCTGACAGAGATTTAGCTTTTGCAGAGGCATTTGCAGATTCTCTTAATATACCTTTTTACTTTAAAAAATCTGATGTGGCAAAAAAAGCAAAGGAAGAAAAGCTTTCTTTGGAAGATGCAGGCAGACAGGAGAGGTATGCTTTTTTTCGTGAGTTGGAAGAAAAGTTAGAAAATACCAAAATTGCAACTGCACATAATAAAGAGGACAATGTTGAAACGATTTTAATGCATATGATTTCAGGTTGCGGACTGGGAGGACTTAAAGGAATTGCCCCTATAGCTTTTGGTAATATTATAAGACCCATTCTTCCTCTTTCAAGACAAGACATTGAAAGTTACTGTAAGGAAAAGGGTATTTCCTACGTTATCGATTCTACTAATCTGGAAACAGATTTTACACGAAACAAAATACGACTTAAAATTCTGCCTCTTTTAAAAGAAATTAACCCATCTGTTACAGATGCTATAGGCAGTTTATCAGCAAGTGCTAAATCTGCCTGTGATTTTCTGGATAGCATCATAAGTGATATTTCAATTATTTCTGATAATAACAGCTCCTATGTTTTTCTGGAGGAAATTAGGAAAATGAATTCCTGTCTTATTGAAAGACTTATTTTGAAAATGTTGGAATGTGCAGGTCTTTCCTGCCGTCTTTCAAAAAAAATAATTGAAAATATTTATACCCTTATTAAAAGTGGTAAAACTACAAAAAGTGTGGATATAGGCAGTGGTATTCTGGCAAGAATATCATATGATAAGTTTATTATTGAAAAGGGTAAAAAATCTTCTCCTTTTTCCTATAATTTAACTGAAGCTGAGCCTTTAAATATAAATGGCAAAAAAATATTTATATCCTACTGTCCTGTGGAAAATGCCATAGCGGTTATTCCCTTTGAAGGAAAAAATAACATTACAGTCCGTAGCAGAAAAGACGGGGATAAAATCCGAACAGGCGGTATGACCAAAAAGCTTTCAGATATATATGTTAATAAAAAAATTGATAAAACAATTCGTGACACCTTAATAGTTATAGAATATAACGGCATCCTTTTGTGGGCAGAAAAAGCAGGGATGGCTGACAACTGTGTATCAAATGAAAAATATATTGTAATTACATGGGAGGATTAATTTAAAATGGAAAACAGTATTGCAAAAATCCTATATAATGAAGAACAGATTAAAACAAGAGTAAAAGAAATGGCTCAGGAAATTACAAAGGATTTAATGGGTGATGACCTTATAGTCCTTACCGTTTTAAAGGGCGGAGCAATGCTTTCTGCTGACCTTGTAAGATGCTTTGACTTTCCCGTTACCCTTGATTACATAGCAGTTTCAAGCTATTATTCCGGTACAGTAAGTACAGGAAATGTACAAATTAAAAAGGATACCGACATAAATATAAACGGTAAAAGAGTTCTAATTGTGGAAGATATTGTAGATAGCGGAAATACACTTGCTCATCTTAAAGAGCTGTTTAAGCTTCGTGGTGCAAAAGATGTTAAAATCTGCACTCTTTTAAATAAGCCTGCAAGACGTGTTGCAGAAATAAAAGTTGACTATATAGGTTTTGAAATTCCCGATGAATTTGTAGTAGGTTACGGTCTTGATTATAATCAGTTATATCGCAACCTTCCCTATATCGGGGTATTAAAGCCTGAAGTATATGCGTAAAAATTAGGAGGACACTATATTGAAAAAGCATTTTAAAAGTATTGGAATTTATCTGATACTCTTTGCCGCAGCATTTTTTATTTATCAGTTTATGGTAACTGCTCCCGCAAAGATTGAAACAAAAATTTACTCAGATTTTATGCAGGAGCTTGACAACGATAAGCTTTCTGCTATAACAATAGAAAATGATAAGGTTACTGCAGTAAGAAAAGATAACAGCAAATTTATTGTGGAAGTGCCTTCATCTGCCTATGTACTTAACATATCCGCTGAGGATATAAAGTTAAAGGCTCTTGAAAAAGGACTTAGTGTTGATTTTAAAACTGAGGACGTATCAGTATGGGATTACATTATACCATACTTGTTCCCTCTTTTAATAATTGCTCTTTTATGGATATTTATGATGCGTCAGCAGGGTGGTGCCGGAAAGGCTATGTCTTTTGGCAAAAGCCGTGCTCGTATGATGTCTGATAAAGATAAAAAAGTTACTTTTGCAGATGTAGCAGGAGCAGACGAAGAAAAGCAGGATTTACAGGAAATTGTTGAATTTCTTAAAAATCCTCTCAAATACACCGAAATCGGTGCAAGAATACCAAAAGGCGTTCTTTTGGTAGGACCTCCCGGAACAGGTAAAACACTTCTTGCAAAAGCCGTTGCAGGGGAAGCAGGGGTTTCCTTCTTCTCTATTTCAGGCTCTGACTTTGTGGAAATGTTTGTGGGCGTGGGTGCATCTCGTGTTCGTGACCTTTTTGAACAGGCAAAGAAAAATCTCCCTGCAGTTATTTTTATTGATGAAATTGATGCTGTAGGAAGACACAGAGGTGCAGGCATAGGCGGCGGTAACGATGAACGTGAGCAAACTTTAAACCAGCTTCTTGTAGAAATGGACGGTTTTGGTGCAAACTCAGGTATTATCATAATTGCCGCTACTAACAGACCTGATATATTAGACCCAGCGTTAATGCGTCCCGGAAGATTTGACAGACAGGTTGTTGTAAATGTTCCCGACCTTAAAGGCAGAGAAGAAATCTTAAAGGTACACGCCAGAGGTAAAAAATTTGGTAAATCAGTAAAGCTATCGGATGTTGCTAAAACAACTGCTGGCTTTACAGGTGCAGATTTGGAAAATCTTCTTAATGAAGCTGCAATCTTAGCAGTGCGTGACGGCAAAAAGGAAATACAGTCGGAAGATATTCAGCAGGCACTTATGAAGGTTGTTATGGGTAATGAAAAGAAGTCCCGAATTATGAATGAAAAAGAGAAAAAGCTTACTGCGATTCACGAAGCAGGTCACGCAGTTATTACACGCCTTTTACCCTCTCAGGACCCTGTACACGAGGTTTCTATTATTCCACGCGGCTGGGCAGGCGGTTATACTATGCATATTCCTGCTGAGGATAAGACCTACCAAACAAAGCTTTCAATGTTAGATGAACTTAAGGTATTACTTGGGGGACGTGCGGCAGAACAGTTAAAGCTTGGTGATATTAGTACAGGTGCGTCAAATGATATTGAACGTGCTACCGATATTGCAAGAAAAATGATTATGCGTTATGGTATGAGTGAGCGTTTCGGACCTATTTCATACGGTTCTTCCAATGATGAGGTATTCTTAGGCAAAGAGTGGACTCAGGCTAAAAATTACAGTGAAGCTGTTGCTGCTGAAATTGACCAGATGGTACGCGAAATTATAAATAATGCATATGAAGAAACCTTAAAGCTTCTTAAGGATAATGATGAAAAACTGGAAAATGTGTCTTCTTGCCTTCTTGAGCTTGAAAAGCTTAACGGTGAGGAATTTGAAAAGGCATTTAATGGAGAAAAGCTTACGAAAGCTGTTTCTTCTGATGAAGAAGCACCTTTGGAAGGAAATACTGAAAATTCTTCAGAAGAACCCATGCAGGATACACCTGAAGAATAATTTATAGTATTTTCAGTTGTGAAAGGAAAGGAAAAATGGGAAAAAACTTATTTGAAAAGATTTTTGGCACATACAGTGAGCGTGAGTTAAAGAGAATTTATCCTATTCTTGACAAGGTTAATTCTTTTTCAGAAGAATATAAAGCTCTTACTGACAGTGAGCTTAAAGGTAAAACACAGGAGTTTCGCAACAGATATAAAAACGGAGAAAGTCTTGACAGCTTACTTCCCGAAGCCTTCAGCACAGTGCGTGAAGCTTCCTGGAGAGTGCTGGGAATGCGTCATTTTGATGTGCAGATAATTGGCGGTATTATTCTTCATCAGGGAAGAATTGCTGAAATGAAAACAGGTGAAGGAAAAACTCTTATGGCAACCCTTCCTGCATATCTTAATGCAATTTCGGGAGATGGCGTTCATATTGTAACTGTTAATGATTACCTTGCAAAGCGTGACAGCGAGTGGATGGGTAAGGTATATAAATTTTTAGGCTTAAGCGTGGGGCTTGTGCTTAACTCTACTGAAAATGATGACAGAAGGCAAGCTTACAAGGCAGATATTACCTATGCTACAAATAACGAAATCGGCTTTGATTATCTTCGTGATAATATGGTTATGTATGAAGATAAAATGGTACAGCGTGGTCAGAATTTTGCTATTGTGGATGAGGTTGACTCTATTTTAATCGACGAAGCAAGAACTCCCCTTATTATTTCAGGTATGGGAGCACAATCTTCCGAGCTTTATAAGGTAGTAGATAGGTTTGTCCGCAAGCTTAAAGCTTATAAGCAGACTAAGGTGGACCTTCGCGAGGATAATGATGATATTGATGCGGATTATATAATTGATGAAAAGGGTAAAAATGCAACTCTTACTCCGTCAGGTCTTGCAAAGGCAGAGGCAAAGTTTAATACCGACCTTTCCGACCCTGAAAACCTTACTTTGATGCATCATATTAATAACGCTTTGAAAGCTCACGGCTGTATGACCAGAGATATTGATTATGTTGTAAAGGACGGCAAGGTACTTATTGTTGATGAATTTACAGGCAGAATTATGTATGGCAGAAGATACAGCGAAGGCTTGCACCAAGCAATTGAAGCAAAGGAAAACGTGGTGGTGGAGAGAGAAAGTAAAACCCTGGCTACCATTACTTTCCAGAACTATTTCAGACTTTATAAAAAGCTTTCTGGTATGACAGGTACTGCACTTACCGAAGAAACCGAATTTCAGGAAATTTACGCTCTTGATGTAGTGGAAGTTCCTACAAATAAGCCTCTTTTAAGAACAGACCTTGATGATGTTTTATATAAAAACGAGCGAGCAAAATTTAATGCGGTAGTTAAAAAAATAAAAGAATGTCACGAGAAAAATCAGCCTGTTTTAGTAGGTACCGTTTCTATTGAAAAATCTGAAATTTTAAGTAAACTTCTTAAAAATAACGGTATAGAGCATCAGGTACTTAACGCAAAGCATCACGATAAGGAAGCCTTAATAGTTGCCCAGGCAGGTAAACCTGGTGCTGTTACAATCGCTACCAATATGGCAGGTCGAGGTACTGACATTATTTTAGGCGGTAACGCTGAGCTTCTCAGCAAAAGCGAGATGACAAAACTAGGATACTCCGACCAGCTTATTAATGAAGCTACAGGCCATGCGGAAACAGATGATAAAGAAATTTTAAATGCACGAGAAGTGTATAATGAACTTTTTGAAAAATATACCGCTGAAATTCAGGGAGGACACGAGGAAGTTGTAAAAGCGGGCGGTCTTTGTATTATTGGCACAGAGCGTCACGAATCAAGACGAATTGATAATCAGCTTCGTGGGCGTGCAGGCAGACAGGGTGACCCTGGCGAAACTAAGTTCTTCCTGTCCTTAGAAGATGACCTTATGAGACTTTTCGGTTCAGAAAAGGTATATTCCCTTTTAGAAACTCTTAAGCTTCCTGAAGATGAGCCTATTGAAAACGGCTTTTTAACAAGTGCTATTGAAAAAGCTCAGAAAAGGGTGGAAGCAAGAAACTTTGACATTCGTAAAAATGTACTTCGTTATGACGAGGTAATGAATGAGCATCGTAAATTTATTTATAATGAGCGTCGCAGAGTCCTTAGCGGTGAAGATATTCACAGCAGTATTCTGAAAATGATTGAGGAAGTTTGCGAAGAAACTGTACTTAGCTACTCGGAAGGTTCAGAATATCCTGACGAATGGAATCTGGAAGGTCTTAAATCTGCTGTTACAGGATGGCTTTATAATAAGGATGATCAAATACTTCCTGACAAAGAGCCAAGAGATATGAGCAAGCAGGAAATTATTGACAGATTTATACAAAAAGCCCACTCAATTTATGAAGAAAAGGAAAAAGAAGTAGGCACTGAGATTATGCGTGAATTTGAGCGTAATGTAATGCTTCGCACAGTTGACCTTAAGTGGATGGACCATATTGATATGATGGACCAGCTTCGCCAGAGTATCGGTTTTGTATCCTACGGACAAAAAGACCCTGTTGTGGAATATAAATACGAAGGCGGAGAGATGTTTGCAGATATGATGGAATATATCAAGGAAGATACTGCAAAAACTATTCTTGCAACTAAGATTAAAAAGGTTGAACCTCAGGAAAGACAGCAGGTACTTAATCCTACTATGACAAATCGCGGAGATGGTTCTGCACCCGTAAAATCTCCCGTAGTAAAAAAAGATAAGGTGGGAGTTAATGACCCTTGTCCTTGCGGCAGCGGTAAAAAGTACAAAAAATGCTGTAAGCCTCTTGATGATGCAAAATCAGCTAACTAATAGCATAAATAATTAATAGTAAAAATAGGATGTGAAAACTTTGGTAGATATAGAACAGCTTAAAATAGCTATACGCGGTATGGAGGAAAATATCAAGGATTTAGGTGATTCACTCTAAATATCGCAGAATCGGAAAATGAAATTAGCCAGCTTGAGAAGCAAGCGGAATCTCCTGATTTTTGGGATGATGTGGAAATTTCTCAAAAAGTCCTTCAAAAAACAAAACAGCTTAAAGATAAGCTGGAAAGATATGAGAACATCTGTCAGGCAAGAGAGGATTTGCTTGTTCTGGCAGATATGGCTCTTGAAGAGGGGGACGAGGACAGTGCTGCTGAGCTGGAAAATGAATATAATATTTTTATAGAAAGCTATAATGCGCTTAATCTGGAAACACTTTTATCAGGTCCATATGATAAAAATAATGCTATCTTAACCCTTCATTCAGGTGCAGGCGGAACTGAGGCACAGGACTGGACACAAATGCTTCTTCGTATGTACACAAGATGGGCAGAAAGACGCGGATATTCCATAAAAATACTTGACTACTTAGACGGGGACGAAGCAGGCGTTAAAAGCGTTTCTTTCCAGATTTCAGGGCTTAATGCTTATGGATATGCAAAATGTGAAAAGGGTATTCACCGGCTTGTAAGAATTTCTCCTTTTGATGCCTCAGGCAGACGACATACATCTTTTGCATCCCTTGATGTAATGCCTGAATTTAATGATGAAATTGAAATCACAATCAAATCAGAGGATTTGCGTATTGATACCTATCGTGCCAGCGGTGCAGGGGGTCAGCACGTTAATAAAACTGACTCGGCAATACGAATTACTCACATTCCTACAGGAATTGTAGTTTCCTGTCAGACAGAACGCTCTCAGTTTCAGAACAAGGATACAGCTATGAAAATGCTTAAATCCAAGCTTCTGGAAGTGGCAGAAAGAGAAAAACTGGATAAGCTTGATGATATTCGAGGCGAGGTAAAGGATATTGGTTGGGGCAGTCAGATTCGCTCATATGTGTTCCACCCTTACAGTATGGTAAAGGACCATAGAACAAACCATGAAATCGGCAATACCACCGCCGTTATGGACGGAGAGCTTGATGAGTTTATAAATGCTTATCTTATTCAGTCAGCAAAGGAAAACAAATAATTAATATTTCGCTATACTGCAAAAAAGCCGAAATGAGTTACTCGTTTCGGCTTTTTGTATTTACTGATTTATTCTCCAAATATAAGCTGTATAAATCTCTTGCAAACAGATTGTATATCATATCCCGCTTTTATGAAATCCTCTTTTGTATCTTTTCTTGTGAAATTTTCACCTTCTAAAAGCGTATCAACCCAAAGGTCAATATTATCCGAAAGAGAAAGATAACTGCATAACCCTGTAATATCCGCCTGTTTTGTAACAGTATCAGAAACTACGCATTTAAGTCCGCTTGCCTGAGCTTCTATTACCACATTAGGCATACCTTCATATAAGGAGGGCAATATGAGTGCGTCCATAACAGAATAATATGATGCTGCATCACTTTTTGTTCCTGCAAAAATCACATTTTTAAATACACCCTTTTCCTTTGCAAGACTTTTAATGTCTTCCTCAAGCTCACCTTTTCCAATAAGCAAAAGCTTTGCATCAGGCTTTTTAGTAAGAAGCTTTTTAAAGACCTGAATAATAAAGGAATGATTTTTCACCTGAGTAAATCTGCCTATATGACCTAATACAAACGTATCATGAGAAATATTTAACTTTTGCCTCAGCTCATTTCTTTTTCCCTCATTATAGGCATATTCACTTATATCAAGTCCGTTTTGCAGTATTTCTACCTTTCCTTCACTCACTGCTTTTTCCCCAAAAGTATATATTCCTGCTTCTTTAGAAGGGGCAATCATTACATTTGGAACAAGCATGGGCAAAAATTTAAGTATTTTATGTAAAATAATAGAAAAACTGCCTGAGTTCCCAGAATTTGTAGTACGCATAATAAGTCTTTTTGCACCGCCTGCACGACAAGCTAAAAGGTCAATTACCGTAACAGCGTGATTGTTAAGGCGAAGGGCATATTGGTATTTCCCCTGTTTTACTACTTTTCTTATATCAAAAAAAGATTTTACAGGGTTTTTTGTTTTGGGAGTTACGTGATAAATTTTACCTCCAAGAGCTTCTATTTCTTTTTCATATACACCAATTATATCCGTCATAGCACAAAAATCAATCATATATTGACTTTTATCCATACTACGCATAAGCTTCATTATAAAGGTTTCTGCACCGCCTTGATTAATTTCACTGAGTACACATAAAACTCTCTTCATATAAGTTTTCTCCTTTATTGAAGATTTTCTATAAGTAAAGTAATTATGTTTGAAGGCTTATAATCCTCTGCTTTTAAAATGCAATTGTACCTTAATTTATCCATAATATCCCCATGTTCTGATGCAAATAACAAAGTAGGACCAAGCTGATATTCCTCATTATATATCATGCCTGTCTGCATCTGAAAAATAATTTCATCTGCAGAATTCCATCGTCTTGCAATAACCGGCACTCCCGCAGCATAAGCATCCAGTATTGTTCCCGGATGACCCTCTGTTTTAAATTTTGTAGGGAACAAAAGTGCAAAATAATCCTTTAAAACAAATGTACTTTTATCAAATTCCACTACTCCCCTGTATTTTATACTGTCAGGAAAATTTGCACGAAGATTATTAAAGCGAAATTCATATTCACTATCAATTTCTCCGTAAATATCCAATGTGAAAAGGGTTTTTCCTGCTTCGCTGTTTAATCTTTTTACCACTTTTATTGCATCTTCAATTCCCTTTTCCTCCATTACCCTTGAAAAGGTACATAGCCTAAAAGGAGCTTGGTGATTTGTTTTAGGTTTTTCTACAATGTTTAAATATTTAAAATTTGGCATAACCTGTGTATTTGTTATTCCCAATTCTTTTAGTGACTGGCAAAGCACTGTAGTTTCCGGATATATCATATCAATTCTTTTTGCAAAATAAAGAAGAATGGGATTTTTACTCAGAATTTCCGCCAGCCATGCTCCAACAACAACATAATGAATTTTTGTTTTATGTATTTTGCCAAAAACAAAAGACAAGGGAAGAAAAAGTTTAAGTCCGTTTTGTGCAGGAAGTATAACTACATTTTTACATTTTTTACAAAGCTTTCCAAATTCCTTTGTAATCTTAAAAATATCCTTAAATCCGCCGTTTGTATTTACTATTTCAACTTTTCCTAGCTGGGACTTTAATTCATTCAACAAAATCTGTGTTTTTATAACTTGTCCGTTAGTGGCTTTTTCGTTATTTCCAAAATTTGCACATACTCCAACAAGTTTTTTTACCATTATTATCATGCCCTTCTAAATCATAAAATTCTCATTTTATAATTTTTCCTAAAATTTATAGCCGGTGAAAAAAAAGAAAAGCTTTACTTCCTTATTGGGTGTTGGCTAAAGCTTTTCTCTTTTTAAATCATTTTATACTTATGGTAGCTTTTTAAAAACTCACAACTTTTTAATTAGCTAATTTATATCTTGCAAGTAAAGTACCTATAACTGATACATCATATCCAAGGTCATTACAGGTTTCTCCAATAATTATAAGACCATTTTCACCATCCTGTCTCCAATGGATAGGAATATTAAGAGCCTCTGTAACTGCACGAAGAGGTACCATAGTTCTTGTGTTTACTATTTTGGGAGCCATATCTATTGCTCTTATCTCTCCGTTAACAGACATAAAGTTTACTCCCACAGACAGTTCAATAACAATATCATCCTTTGTAATTGTAATATGCTGTGTTGCGTCATTCCAAGCAAGTGTTGCTCCCAGATTTTCAGTAACAAATCTTACAGGAAGAAGTGTATAACCGCTATCCACATAAGGAGTAACCCATTTATTATACTTGTCAATCATTTTTGATTGTGCATTTACGTATGCCAAAGGAGAACCTGTGTACATAATAATGCTTTCTGATATTTTTTCTTCAAAAGTTCTTGCAGGAAGTTCAGAAGTTTTGTCAGTGCCTATATCAATCATTTCTCCTGGGTTCTGAGAAATATTAAGTTCTCCAAGAGTTGGATTCTTACCTGTTACAATAGTTCCGTGAGGGAAAGTTACATTAATTGCACCCTTATAGTAAAATGTAAGCTCTATTTCTTTTGCCTTTGAAGAAACTTCGGAACAGGTCCATACACCCACCGTATCAGTTCCTCTACCTTGCATAAGAATAAGGTATTCTCCTGCAGGAGCAGTGGGAAATTCAAATTTCAGCGATGCTCCGTCTGCAAAATCCACAAAATCCTTACCATAAAGCTCTCTGCCCTCAATAGTTGTCTGATAATCTCCTAACCATAGGTAAATTCCCATATGAATTATACCTATGTTGTTACTCCAGCTTGGACATCTGAAGGATGCACTGCAGAAGCTTTCGCTCATATTAATATAAACACCTGCGGGAGCAGTGGTAAGGTCTAATGCAGTTTGCTGGTTGCTTCCAGCAATAGCAATATCTTCAGCGTTAACTACCATACAGAAAGATAACGCCATAATTATTACAAGAATTAAGGATAAAAATTTGCCGAGTTTCATAATGTTTCCCCCTGTGAAATAAAAATACCTATAGATATCTATATTTTACTACATAATTGATTTTTTGACAATAGGATATGTACACAAAAACAATTTTCATTTTTGTGCAAAAGCACCAACCAAGCATATTTGGACTATTTGGGGAATATCTTTATATAGAACATATCTATGTATTAAAGAGATTACTAAGAAAGGCAAAGGTTGAAAAATGAAAAAGGCTACAGAATTTAAAAACAAAGAGGTAATAAACATAAGAAACGGCAAAAGAATGGGGTATGTATGTGATGTAGAAATTGATGTGAACGAGGGGATTTTGCGTTCTATAGTGGTGCCTGCTCCAGGTCGCTGGATACCTTGGGGTAGTGCTCCTAAGGATATTGTAATCACCTGGGATGAAATAAAAATCATCGGAGAGGATGTAATTTTAGTAGATATTGAGGGATAAAAATAAAGCTATAGTCCAAAATGAATCTGTGCATTTTGGGTTATAGCTTTATTTTTTAACATATCTGATTTTTTTATATGCTCCCCAGAAAAGATTTCTTAAGGTAAATACAAGGCTTGTAAATTTTAAGCGTCTGTCGCAAATTCTGTACATACGATAATGCCACTTAATAAGAGCCGTGTAGGAATGATTGCTGATTGAACCGCTTCTTCTTCGATATTTTGCCAGATTTTCACAAAGCAAATAGCAATCCGCCTTTTTACATACCTTAAGCCACATTGCATAATCATTATTTTTTCTTATAAGGTCAATTTGCAAATCCCCCACAATATTTCTGTCATACATAACGGTAAGACATCCCGGCCAGCAATAATTATACATTTTATGCTTTGTAACTTTTTTCGGCCCTGAAACAAAAACGCAAAGGGGATTTGAATTTTCATCTATCTCTTCATAGCAGGTATAAGTAAAAGCATAACCCTTTTCTTCCATAAAAGCTATCTGCTTTTCCAATTTTTCAGGCATCCACAAATCATCGCTGTCAAGAAAGGCTATCCACCTGCCCTTTGCCTCTTTTAAGGCATTATTACGGGCAAGTGCTGCACCGCCATTTTGTTTGTTTTTTATATATTTTATTCTTGAATCAGTTAAAAACTCCTCTACCCTGCTGTCTGTATTATCGTCAGAACAGTCATCTGATATAATCAGCTCCCAGTTCGTATATGTCTGATTTATAACGCTTTTTATAGTTTCCCCTATAAATTTTGCTGTGTTATAAGAGGGCATAATAATTGAAACCAGTTCACTCATAGCTATTCCTTGTCCTGTCTGTTTTTTCTTAAGTATTCCATTTCCAGTATTCCGTTAATCATATGAAAAAGATTAATTTTATCCAGCTTTTTAAATATATCTTTAAAAGGATAAAGAATTTTTACAATTCTGCCAAAACCTGGTCTGTAGCTAATGTTTAGTGTGCAATAAGCTTTACGAAAGCCAAAATATTTTTCCAGATAATTTTGAAAAGCTGTTTCGTGGCGGATATTACGCTCCCCGTCACAGATATATTTACCTTCTGTTTCCAAATATTCCTTGTAATACTCTAAAAATCCATCTACCAGTGCTGCATTTATCTGATATTTTTCACAAGACGGAATACTTTTTAAAGTGGAGAAAATAATGCAGTCTTCCTTTTCCTCAGCATATGCATATCCGCAAAGCCTTCCTCTAAATTCCTCCGCCGGTGCATCCTCACGCATAAAGGCACCAAGTAGTTTAAGCTTTCTATCCTTCATTTTCTTTATAAAAATATCTTTATCAAGCTTTGGCCTGTATTTAGCAGGATATGCCTTCAGTGCCTGTCTTTGCACTTGGTACAATTGCTCAGAATATTCAAAGGAGTTTATTTCTTTTATTTCAAAAAATTTCCTTGCACTTGTAATTATATATCTTCGTTTTGCCTTTACTGAGGACAAATCATATGCATCGTCTTTAATACAATACCACCAATTTGTTTCCTCCTTGCAGTCAAAATCAGATGTCCATCTGGCAAGAAGAGGCTTTTTCCCTTTAAAATTCCATATGTATTTATTTTTTATCGGAAGTGTAAAGGCTTCCTGATGTGGCTGACATTTTGGAATAACTGCAAATTTATAATATTTCCAGTATTCATCTATATTTTCGCAACTATATGCGTATTTCTTAAAAGGTTTTTTAATAATTTCCCCCGAAACCAAAATGAATCCGCTTTTTAAAAATCCCTTTACAGAAGAATTATTTGTTTCCTCAATAAAGCTGTAGGCATCTTTGTTATACTTGCTTACAACACTGTATAGCACTGCAGGGAGAATCCCTTTGCCTCTGTACTCTGCTTCGGTTACCACAGGGCCTATTTCATATCCGTCACTGGGTATAAAAGGAAACTTGCTGCATTTTGGCACAACATAGGTATAATGAATGGCTTTTTCTGCATCATAAGCTACCCATATACGATATTTCCCAGCTGTTAATAAATACCAATATATATTTTCTGCTACTTTCTTTAAGTCCAGCTTTTGACCTGGATATCCTTTGAAAAGTCCTGGTTTTATTTCTCTTATTTCATAGGGAATTTCTTTTTTTCTAATCAGGCTTTTATTACATACAAATAGTTTTTTCAAGAATAAATAGCCTCCCTTGCAGTCTTATGAGTTATCCCTTCAATCATATCCTTTGCCTTTTCGTGACCAAGAATATATTCTTCCTGACTGATTTTCCCGTTTTCCAATAAATAATCTCCAAAGTCAAGGGGAGATTCTACGCTTGCTTCCCCTGCACCTTCCCGCTTAATAAACGCACTGACTATAGTTTTAAAAATTATAACTAAATCCTTACCAAATGTTATATCCTTAATATATTCAAGGTCATATTCAAACTTCTGCTCCCAGGGAAGGTCATTTCTGCCGCTAATCTGAGCAAGTCCGGAAAGTCCCGGTTTTACACTGTGGCGTTTTCTTTGCTCAGGGGTCATAAAAACCATATCTCTCACAAGCTGAGGTCTGGGCCCTATCAGGCTCATATCCCCTTTTAAAATGTTAAAAGCTTCAGGAAGCTCATCAAAACTGCTTTTACGAAGAAATACTCCAAAGGGGGTAACCCTTTTATTATCAGGTAACAGCTTACCTGTTTCGTCCCTTTTATCTGTCATTGTGCGAAATTTATAAAGAGTGAAAATTTTTTCATCTTTCCCTGGTCTGTACTGCTTGAATATAACAGGACTTCCCAGCTTAATTCTTACTAAAACCGCTATAATAATATACAACCAGGAAAATACAACAATAGCTGAAAGGGCACATATTATATCTACAAATCTTTTAAAATATTTCTTATACATTATATATACCTCAACATCTTTTCACACTATATTTTATACGTTTATCATATCATATTAAGTACATTTTGTCAACGATTTAAGCTGATTTATTGCGTAAAAACAAAAAAATAAACCGACACTTTTAAGTGTCGGTTTACTGTAAATATCAATTATAACTTTTAATTTTCTGCAGGTACTTCCCCTTCAGAAGGAACCTCCTGAGGAACTATTCCTTCCATAGGAGCAGGAGAATAATTTTCAATTTTTTCCTGCATAGCGGCTGACTCTTCCTTACTTACTGCAGTCCAGTCAGTAATACCACCAATGCCGGGGTCAAGTATAATCATATCCATATCCTTATCGTATGAAACCTTCATTTCACCGGGAGTAAGAAGTCCTGTCATTGCAGTTTTCTGTTCGTCAGTTGCTACAATTTCAATTATACCTTTTTCTACGCCCTTATATTTACAGGTAAAATATTCCATACCCTCAGATGATGCAAGCTGAAGTTCTCCTCCGTCCATAAAAAGATATACCTTCATTTCCTCGGTACCGCCATATGCTGCACCTAAATCAAATGCCCATGTGCCTTCTAACTGGCTTGTGGTAATAATTCCTCCCACAAGTTTTATACCAAAGCTTCCAAGAAGAATAATTACTATTGATGCAATAGTTGCAATAACCGAAGATATTGCAATAATTTTGCCTTCCTTAATGGGTTTTACTTCTGTAGCTTTTTCTTCTGCCTGCTGAAAATCCTCAGAAAAGTCATCATAAACCTCAGGTCTTACTTTTTCTTCTACATCCTCAATAACTTCTTCAACTGTTTCTTTTACATTCTGTTCATCCATATTATGTTCCTCCGTTTCGTATTTTTAAAGACAATACGTTTGTATTATACCTCTTTTGATATATAAAGTCAATACGCCTAAGATTTTATTAACATTTAATTTACAAATAAAAAGACGAGAACCCTGCACCAACGCTAAGACCCCCGCCTCGACAGCAATAAAATTATAAAGGAATTCTATCATAAAACATTTTGTTTGTCAAGGTTTTTTCGACTTTTTTTACTTTTAAAAGTCAAAAAGCACTCCATTTTTAAGGAGTGCTTTTAATTGGTTTAAATTATAATGCCTTCTTTGCCTTTTCAGTAAGAGCTGTGAACGCTGCAGCATCATTGATAGCAAGTTCAGAAAGAACCTTTCTGTTCATTGTAATACCTGCTTTATTAAGACCATGCATAAATGTGGAATAATTCATACCATTCATCTTTGCAGCTGCACTGATACGGGTAATCCAAAGTCTTCTGAAATCTCTTTTTTTACGTTTACGGCCTGCGTAAGCATATACAAGTGATTTCATAACCTGCTGGTTTGCCATTTTATAAAGCTTTGACTTAGCACCAAAATAGCCCTTTGCAAGCTTTAAAATCTTTTTATGTCTTTTTCTGGTGGATAATGCACCTTTAACTCTTGCCATTTAACTTTACCTCCCTAATTATTTGTACGGAATCAGCTTTTTGATAACAGCTGCATTTGCAGGAACTGCATAGCTGAGCTTTCTCAGTCCGCGTTTTCTCTTTGTTGATTTCTTTGTAAGAATATGACGTCTTCCGGCGTGGTTCTTCTTAACTTTACCATTTTTTGTAAGATTAAATCTCTTAGCTGCGCCTCTATGTGTCTTTATTTTAGGCATATTTTTCTCTCCTCTCAGAATTTTGTGCTTAGTTTATGTGAAATTAGAAAATCAAATCTTCTAAATCATATACATTACTGTTTTGGGGACATATACATAACCATACTTCTGCCTTCCATCTTTGCTTGTTTTTCAATGGTGGCAATTTCTTTAAAGCTCTCTGCGAACTTATCAAGAAGGGGTGCGCCTATTTCAGTATGAGCAAGCTCTCTGCCTCTGAAACGAAGGGAAACCTTAACCTTATCACCTGATTTGATAAACTTGGTAGCTTGCTTTATCTTTGTTTCCAAGTCCCCAACATCAATGGAAGGAGTAAGTCTTACTTCCTTAACAGTGATAATCTTCTGGTTTTTCTTAGTTTCTTTCTCTCTTTTAGCCTGGTCAAATCTGTATTTTCCGTAATCCATTATACGGCATACAGGTGGCGTTGCCTGGGGAGCAATTTCCACAAGGTCAAGATTTTTTTCATCAGCAATTCTCATGGCCTCATTAAGAGGTAAAATGCCCAGCTGACTACCGTCCTCGCCAACTACACGAATTTCCTTGTGTCTTATTTCTTCGTTAATTAAAAGCTCCTTTGCTATGGTTAACACCTCCAAATTTTTCATAAAAAAATGAGCCGAAAACAAACATTTCGCCTCACAAAACACCGCAAGATAGCACACTTTTACTATTCTTGCAATATTTGCCCTCCGCTTAAGCTACGGCAGGCGAGAGACTAACCTCTGCTTGTTTTACTTTGCTATTATATCACGGTTTTTTCCTTTTGTCAAGTATTTTTCTTATTAAAATTAAAAAGCCTTGACTACTTTATTTGGGTATGATAAAATATAAATAATTTTTTAAGGAGGTGGGAGCGTTTGAAATCAGTTGCTTTTTTCACACTTGGTTGCAAGGTAAATCAATATGAAACTGAAAGTATAATTGATAGTTTTGTAAATAAAGGCTATGAAATTAAAGCTTTTGACCAAAAAGCGGATGTTTATGTTGTAAATACCTGTTCGGTAACTGCACTTGCAGACAGAAAGTCCCGTACTGCCCTTAGAAAAGCCAGAAAACAGAATCCTGATGCTACCATAGTGGTATGCGGTTGCTATAGTCAGACCCATCCTGAAGATGTTAAGGAAATTCCTGAGGCAGATATAATTTTAGGAAATACAGGCAAAGAAAATATTGTTTCTCTTGTTGAAGAAAAGGAAAACAGATTTTTCGTTACCGATATAATGGAAGAACGAATTTTTGCTGAAAACTCCGTGTCGGGACATTCAGACAAAACAAGAGCCTTTATGAAAATTCAGGACGGCTGTGATAACTACTGTGCTTACTGCATTATTCCCTATGCAAGAGGTCATATCCGAAGCAGGGATATGGAAAGCATTGTCCGTGAAGCAAAAAAATTTGTAAAAAACGGTTATAAAGAAATTGTCCTTACAGGTATTCATATTACCTCTTACGGCAAGGAAACAGGGGATAAAAATTTACTTGATGTTCTGAAAATGCTTCATAGCATTGAAGGTATCAGACGCATCCGACTTGGCTCTCTTGAATATAACGATGCATTAATTGACGTGGCAAATCACGCAGATGAGCTTCCTTTGCTGTGCAACCATTTTCATGTATCACTGCAAAGTGGGTGTGATGAAACTTTAAAGAGAATGAGAAGAAGATATACCACAAGTGAGTATTTTGAAGGAATTTCCCTTTTAAGAAAAGCTTTTCCCAATTGTGCCATTACCACAGATATTATGGTGGGTTTTCCTGGAGAAACACAGGAAGAATTTGAAAAAAGTCTTGCCTTTGCAAAAAAAGCAGAATTTTCTAAAATGCATATTTTCCCCTACTCTGTAAGAGAAGGCACAAAGGCTGCAGATATGCCCAATCAGCTTAACAAAGAGGAAAAAAAGAAGCGGGCTTCTTTAATGGAAAACACCGATAGAGAAAATGCGGAAAAATTTATGAAAAGCCAGAGGGGTACATTTCAAAGCGTGCTTTTTGAAACAAAAGATGGGGATTATTATATAGGTCATACCACAAATTACCTGACTGTAAAAGTAAAAAGCGATATGGACTTGCATAACGAAATTCTGCAAGTGAAAATTACAGGATATTCAAAGGATACTTTAACAGGAGAAATTATATATTAAAACTTAAAGTCAAGGAAAATTCCTTGACTTTTCTTTTTTCACTTACCTCTTTTTACATTTTTTTCCATATTTATGTTGTATAATTAAAGGGTGCTTTAAAGGAAGTGAGTAAATGATAACTGTTTACATAGATATGCTTTTTATTGTAAATTTCATTATGGATTTTCTTATTATTTCCCTTACAGCTAAAATTTCAGGCAGCTACTCCCCTGTCCGTAAGCTTTTTGGCAGTCTGGCAGGAGCAATTTACAGCTGCGGAATGTTTTTTATTCCCATTAAACCATTATATTCATTTTTTTGTATGGTACTCTTTTCCTGTCTTATGGTAAAAATATCACTAAAGGGAAGCTTCCTTAAAAATTTAGGTGTTTTCTGGGGTGTAAGTATCCTTGCAGGAGGAATTATATTTGCCATATTTTTAAAAGGGGGCGTTTTTATCTCAAACGGAAGTGTATATTTCAGTGCTGGAATAACAAATTTAATTTTAGGTGCATTTCTATTATATATATCCGTTAAGATTGTTTGCAAAATTCTTGACCGACTTGCTCTTTCCCGAAAGGAAAATGTTATATTGGAAATTAAAAACGGAGAAAAAACAGCTACACTTAATGCTCTTTGCGATACAGGGAATATGCTGAGTGAACCTTTTACAGGACTGCCTGTATGCATAATAGCAAGGCATTTTTATGAAACCTTGCATACCGATAATGACAAACTTTATATTATCCCTTATAAAACTGTGGATAAGCCACATGGTGTAATGCTGGGAATTTTGCCTGAAATTGTTACCATTACCACACCTGACGGAAAAAGATATTTTCCTGCCTGTATAATCACCTCCACTGATATATCAATAAAAAAGGGTGTTGATGCAATAATAAATCCCCAGATGCTTACAAACAATAAAGTGTTAAGTAAAGTTTAAAATCCCGAAAGGAAGCCCAGAAACAATGAAAAAATTTTGTAATTTTAAAGAGTACATAATACTTAAAATTTGCAGTGCAATAAATATAAAATCCCAAAGTGAGGATGGTATTTTTTATGTGTGCGGAAGTGATGTTCTTCCCCCGCCTTTAGAACCCGAAGAAGAGGCAAAACTGATTTTGAAGCTTTCAGATGACAGAGAAGATATAAGACAAATTCTTATTGAGCGAAACCTTCGTCTTGTGGTGTATATAGCACGAAAATTCGAATCCAGCGGTGTGGGAATTGAAGATTTGGTTTCCATAGGTGCTATTGGTTTGATAAAAGCTATAAACACCTTTAAAGCAGATAAAAATATTAAGCTTGCCACCTACGCTTCCAGATGTATTGAAAATGAGATTTTAATGTTTCTTCGTAAAAATACTTTAAGAAAAAATGAGGTTTCTATTGATGAGCCTCTTAATACCGATTGGGACGGCAACGAACTTTTACTCTCAGATGTACTGGGAACTGACAGGGATATTATAAGCAAAAATATTGAGGAGGAAACTGACCGTCAGTTATTGTATAGTGCCATATCAGGTCTTGCAAAAAGAGAGCGTACCATTATGGAGCTTCGTTTCGGACTGGCAGGAAAAACCGAAAAAACGCAAAAAGAGGTAGCAGATATGCTGGGCATTTCCCAATCCTATATTTCAAGGCTGGAAAAGCGTATTATCTCACGCCTTAAAAAAGAAATAAACAAGCTTATTTGAAGCTTTTGAGAAAGTTTAAAAATCAAGAAAAATCTAAGCTTTATTGAGCTTTTTTACTCTTTTAAATGATGTTGACTGTAAATTGAAAGAGAAAAAACCTATACTGCAAAAAAACAGCTTTCTAAAAAGCGAAAGAAAAAAGCTGATACAAATAAAAAAACCTCAGTTTTTGGCGGAAAAATATTGACAAAATTTAAAAACCGCAGTATAATAGTAGTATATAAATGCGAAGACCGAAAACAAGTAGGTTGATTTTGATGCTACAGCAGGACTTTCCTGCTATCAGAGATTTGCCGGTTGGTGCAAGGCAATGGCTATATATTTTAACCGAATACATTTCGAGAGCAGTGCACCGAAAAAGCGTTTTGCTTAAAGTAGGATGCAACGGGAGTTCCCGTCACAGAACAAGGGTTTGTTGGAACCTGCAAAGGTTTGCACCGTGAGATGCAAACGAACTGAGGTGGTACCACGGCATATACGCCGTCCTCTGTTAAAATCAGAGGACGGTTTTTTTATATCCTCCTCCAACAGAAAGGGATTAATAAAAATGGCAGTGAAAATTTTAATGTTGGTAGTTTTCTTTTGTACTATGATTGGGGTAGGCTTTTACTGTAAAAAGCATACCACTGATGTAAAAGGCTTTGTACTGGGAGGTCGTAATGTAGGTCCCTGGCTTACTGCTTTTGCATATGGTACTTCCTACTTCTCCGCAGTAATTTTCGTGGGCTACGCAGGTCAGTTTGGCTGGAAGTTTGGTATTGCTTCTACATGGATAGGTCTTGGTAACGCCATTATAGGCTCACTTCTTGCTTGGATAGTTTTAGGCAGACGCACACGTTTGCAGACTCAGCATCTTCACACATCTACCATGCCAGAATATTTTGGCAAGCGTTTTAACAGCACTGCTCTTAAAATAGTGGCATCTGGTATTGTGTTTGTATTTTTAATTCCTTATACCGCTTCCCTTTATAACGGTCTTTCACGGCTTTTTGAAATGGCGTTTGACGGCATTTCATATAATGTATGTGTAATTGTAATGGCTGTCCTTACAGGAATTTACGTTATTGCAGGGGGATATATGGCAACTGCAATTAATGATTTTATTCAGGGAATTGTTATGATTATAGGTATTGTAGCAGTTATTGGTGCAGTACTTTCAGGTCACGGTGGATTTATGGCATCTTTAAAGGAATTATCACAGGTTGAGCACGAAATTCCCGGTGCATACGCCTCCTTCTTTGGCCCTGACCCCTTTGGGCTTTTATGCGTTGTGATTTTAACTTCTCTTGGCACTTGGGGACTTCCTCAGATGGTACAAAAATTTTACGCAATAAAAAGCGAAAAGAATATTTCAAAGGGTACTATTATTTCTACAGTATTTGCTATTATTGTAGCAGGTGGCTGTTATTTTCTTGGGGGCTTCGGAAGAATTTCCGGTGTTGCAGTAGAAGGCGGAAACCCTGTTGGGGGATTTGATACAATTATTCCTCAGATGCTAGGCGGACTTGGAGATGTGCTTATTGGTATTGTAATTGTACTTGTACTTTCCGCATCAATGTCCACACTTTCCTCATTAGTACTTACATCAAGTTCAACTTTAACCCTTGATATGATAAGAAAACACATTATAAAAAATATGTCAGATAAAAAACAGGTTTTTACTATGAGAATTTTTGTTGTAGTATTTATTATAATTTCTGCAGTAATTGCTATTAACAAAGATAAACTGGGTTATATCGCAGATATGATGGGTATTTCCTGGGGTGCTCTTGCAGGTGCATTTCTTGCTCCCTTCTTATACGGTTTGTACTTTAAATGGGTAACAAAGCTTGCTGTTTGGGTGAACTTTATTTTCGGTTCAGGACTTATGGTTGCAAATATGCTGTTTAGAAACAATTTCCCAACTGCATTACAGTCACCTATTAACTGCGGTGCGGTAGCTTTACTTGCTGGTATGGTAATTGTTCCTTTAGTAAGTCTTATTTCTAAAAAACCTGAAAATGTTGAAGAAATGTTTGTCTGCTACGAAGAAAAGGTTACCGTTCCTGTTAAAAAGGCACTTGGAGAATAAACTTTAAAGTAAGTTTTTAAACTGTGAAAGGCTCTGAATAAAAATGGTTATAGATTTTCATACTCACTGCTTTCCTGAAAAAATAGCAGAGAGAGCTGTAAATACTTTAAAATATTCCGCAGGGGGACTTATCCCCCGCAACGATGGCAGTATATCGGGACTTTTAAATAATATGAAAGAAGATGGTGTGGATATTTCGGTGGTAATGAATATTGCCACAAATCCCCGTCAGCAACACTCTGTAAATGATTTTGCCCGTGAGCAGAATGAAACTGAAGGCATATTGGCTTTTGGCTCGGTACATCCGGATGCAGAGGATGCTCTTTGCGAACTTGAGCGAATTAAAGATATGGGCTTAAAGGGCATTAAACTGCACCCTGAATATCAGGAGTTTTATGCAGATGATGAAAAGCTTATTCCCTTATACAAAAAGGCATCAAGTCTTGGTCTAATTGTTCTTTTTCATGCAGGATGCGATTTTGGATTCGGCACTCCCTACCATGGTATGCCGGAAAATCTTGTAAAGGCTTTAAAGTACCTTGATACTCCTGTAGTGGCTGCCCATTGGGGCGGACTTACCTGTCATGAAGAGGTTTTAAAGCATCTGGCGGGACTTCCAATATATTTTGATACCTCATTTTCTCACGGAATAGTGGCAAAACCAATGATACAGCGAATTGTGGAAAAGCATGGCACAGATAAGCTTCTTTTTGGGTCGGATTCTCCCTGGCACAGGCCATGTGAGGATAAGCTTTTAATTGAAAGTCTTGACCTTTCAGACAGTGATAAAGAAAGAATTTATTATAAAAATGCAGTAGAACTTTTAAAAATATAGAGATTGTAACAGAAAGGGGTTATAGCTATGATTATAACCGATTTACTTGAGAGAAATGCAAAGGAATATAAGGATGAGGTAGCTTTAATTGAAATTGCTCCTCAGCTTATGGAGGGTGCAAAGGTAACCTGGAAGGAATATGCACTTATTCAGCCAAATACCACCGAGCCTGTGCGTGAAGAGCTTACTTGGGGCGAATTTGATAAAAAAGCAAACCGATTTGCAAACCTTCTTTTAAGCCGTGGCATAAAAAAGGGCGATAAGGTTGCAATACTTCTTATGAACTGTCTTGAGTGGCTTCCTATTTATTTTGGCACATTAAAGGCAGGTGCTTTGGCAGTACCTCTTAATTACAGATATACCGCTCAGGAAATAAAATATTGCGTAGATTTATCCGATTCTGATGTGCTGGTTTTCGGCCCTGAATTTATAGGCAGAGTGGAAGAAATTTACGACAGAATTCCAAAGGTTAAGCAGGTATTTTATGTGGGAGAAAACTGTCCTACCTTTGCAGAAAGCTACAATAAGCTTGTAACCTATTGCTCATCTAAAGCTCCTGATATAAAAATTACACAGCAGGACGATGGTGCAATCTATTTTTCCTCAGGCACAACAGGCTTTCCAAAAGCAATTTTACACAAGCATTTAAGTCTTATACATTCTGCCAAAACAGAGCAGGCACATCACGGTCAGAACCGTAACGACTGCTTCCTTTGTATTCCCCCTCTTTATCATACAGGGGCAAAAATGCATTGGTTTGGCTCACTTTATGCAGGTAGTAAGGCGGTGCTTTTAAAGGGCGTTAAGCCTGAATGGATACTTCGTGCCGCATCTGAAGAAAAATGTACTATAGTGTGGCTGTTAGTACCCTGGGCACAGGATATTTTAGACAGCATTGACAGAGGGGAAATCAGTCTTGATGATTATGACCTTTCTAACTGGCGGTTAATGCATATAGGTGCTCAGCCTGTACCCCCCAGTCTTATTTCCCGTTGGAAAAAGCATTTTCCCCTTCACAGCTATGATACCAACTATGGTCTTAGTGAATCTATCGGACCAGGCTGTGTGCATCTTGGAGTGGAAAATATTCATAAAGTGGGTGCTATCGGCAAGGCAGGTTACGGCTGGGAAGTTAAAATCTGCAACGAAAATGGCGTAAGTGTGAAAAAAGGAGATGTAGGCGAGCTTGCAGTTAAAGGTCCAGGTGTTATGACCTGTTACTATAATGACGAAAAGGCTACAAACGAGGTTCTTCGTGATGGGTGGCTGTTTACAGGAGATATGGCAAGAGAGGACGAGGACGGTTTCATTTTCCTTGTAGATAGGAAAAAGGACGTTATAATTTCAGGTGGCGAAAACCTGTATCCTGTACAGATTGAGGACTTTTTAAGAGCCTGTCCACATATTAAAGACGTTGCTGTTATCGGTCTTCCGGATAGCCGTCTTGGAGAAATTGCGGCAGCTATAATTGAGCTTAAGCCCGAATGTATGAATATTACAGAAGAAGATATTACGGAGTTCTGTCACGAGCTTCCTAAATATAAAAGACCACGAAAGATTATTTTTGCTGATGTTCCCAGAAATCCTACAGGCAAGATTGAAAAACCAAAGCTTCGTGAGATGTACTGCGGACAAAGCCTTGTTGCTCAGCAAAACGAGATAAATTAAGGGAGGTATATAAAATGCAAAAGTTGTTACTTGGAAATGCGGCAGTTGCAAGAGGTGCTTATGAAGCAGGCGTAACTGTTGTATCTTCTTATCCCGGTACTCCCAGTACCGAAATTACTGAAAATATTGTTTCATATCCTGAAATATATGCAGAGTGGGCACCTAATGAAAAGGTTGCTGCTGAGGTTGCTATCGGTGCATCCATTGCAGGAGCAAGAGCAATGTCCTGTATGAAGCATGTAGGTATGAATGTTATGGCCGATCCTATGTTTACAGTTAGCTATATTGGGGTAAACGGCGGACTTGTATTCTGTGTTGCAGACGACCCTGGTATGCACTCTTCCCAGAATGAACAGGATTCAAGACATTATGCACAGGCTTCTAAAATTCCTATGCTTGAACCTTCTGACTCTCAGGAATGCAAGGAGTTTACAAAACTTGCTTACTCCCTTTCTGAGGAGTTTGACACTCCCTTTATTATCCGACTTTCTACCAGAGTTTCTCACTCACAGAGTATGGTTAAGCTGCAGGAAAGAGAAAGCTATAATTTAAAGGATTACGAAAAAAACATTGGAAAAAATGTTATGATGCCTGCAAATGCAGTTAAGCGTCATATTGAAGTAGAGAAGAGAACTGCAAAGCTTATAGAGTATGCAGAAACCTGTCCTTTAAATATCGAAGAAATAAATGAAGGAAAAATCGGTGTTATCACTTCAGGAATTTCCTATATGTATGCAAAAGAAGCACTTGGGGACAAGGTAAGTTATTTAAAACTTGGACTTGCATGGCCTATGCCTGAAGAAAAAATTAAGGCTTTTGCAAAGAAATTTGACAAGGTTTATGTAATTGAAGAGCTTGACCCTGTAATAGAAAATCATTGTAAGGCTCTTGGTGTTAAAGTAATCGGCAAGGATGTATTTACTCTTCTTGGAGAATATACCCCTGCTATGATAAAAGAGCAGGTGCTGGGCGAAGGCGTGCCTGAATTTACAGCTTTAGAGGAACAAATCCCTGTTCGTCCACCTGTTATGTGTGCAGGCTGTCCACACAGAGGAACATTTTATGTACTTAAAAAATTAGGACTTGTAGTATCAGGAGATATTGGCTGTTATACTCTGGGAGCTGTGGCTCCACTTGCAAGTGTTGATACTACCATCTGTATGGGTGCATCTGTTTCTGCAGCTCTTGGTATGGCAAAAGCAAGAGGAGATGAGTGGAGTAAAAAGCTTGTTAGCGTTATAGGTGATTCCACCTTTATGCACTCAGGTATTACAGGCCTTATTGATATTGTATATAATAAGGGTATAAACACCGTTATAATTCTTGATAACTCCATTACAGGTATGACAGGACATCAGGAAAATCCCACCACAGGTAAAACAATTCGCGGTGAAGCTACCAAACAGGTTGATCTGCTTGCTCTTTGCAAAGCAGTGGGTGTAAACAGAGTACGTATTGCTGACCCATTTGATGTTAAAACCTTTGAAGCGGTTGTTAAAGAAGAAACACAGGCAGAAGAACCTTCTGTAATTATTGCTCAGCGTCCGTGTGCTCTTTTAAAGACAGTTAAATATTCCGGTCACTGCACTATTACTGAAAACTGCAAAAAGTGTAAAATGTGTATGAAGCTTGGCTGTCCTGCAATATCTGCTGATGGCGATGGAGTTAAAATTGATTTAAATCAGTGCAACGGCTGCGGACTTTGCGTAAATGTATGTCCCTTTGATGCAATTAAGAAGGAGGACTAATTCTATGACTAAAAATATTATGATTGTAGGTGTTGGCGGTCAGGGAACACTTCTTGCCAGCCGAATACTTGGAAACACTGTAATAAATGAAGGTTATGATGTGAAAGTTTCCGAAGTTCACGGAATGAGTCAGCGTGGCGGAAGTGTTGTAACCTATGTAAAATATGGCGATAAGGTGTATTCTCCCATTATTGACAGAGGAGAGGCAGATATTATCCTTGCTTTTGAAAATCTTGAAGCTTACAGAAGCCTTCCTTTTCTTAAAAAGGGCGGAAAAATAATAATCAATAATCAGGAAATGAATCCTATGCCTGTAATTACTGGTGTGGCAAAATATCCTGAAAATATTACTGACAAAATTGCAGATATGGCAGATGCAACTGTGGTGGATGCAGTTACTCTTGCAAAACAGGCAGGCAATATTAAGTCTGTTAATGTTGTTTTAATTGGTGTTATGGCAAAATCTACTGATATTGCATATGAAAAATGGATTAAAACAATTAAAGAAACTGTTCCCGAAAAATTTGTTGATGTAAATATTAAGGCATTTGACCTTGGATATAATCTGTAAAAAGTGAGATGATTTTAAATGGAAAGATATTATCAGGAAAGCATTGAAACTGCCTCCTATGAGCAGATAAAAAAGTGGCAGAGCGAAAGACTTGTTAAAACAATTAACCATGTTTATGAAAATAATAAGTATTACCGCAATCTTATGGATGAAAAAGGAATTACACCCGATGATATTAAAGGCGTTGAGGACTTGCACAAGCTTCCTTTCTTAACAAAGGATGACCTTAGAAAAGCATATCCCTACGGACTTATGTCCAAGCCTTTGTCTGAATGCGTGCGTATCCAGTCCACCAGTGGAACAACTGGTAAACGAGTTGTTGCTTTTTATACTCAGCATGATATTGACCTTTGGGAAGAATGCTGTGCCAGAGCTATTGTTGCAGCAGGAGGAACTAAGGACGATGTGTGTCAGGTATGCTATGGATACGGGTTGTTTACCGGAGGTCCCGGTCTTAACGGCGGTTCTCACAAGGTTGGCTGTCTTACACTTCCTATGTCCTCAGGAAACACAGATCGTCAGCTTCAGTTTATGACAGACTTAGAAGCTACTATTCTTTGCTGTACTCCTTCTTACGCTGCATATCTTGCAGAAAGCATTCATGAAGCAGGTATCCGTGACCAGATTAAACTTAAAGCGGGTATTTTCGGTGCAGAAGCATGGACAGAAGAAATGCGTCACGATATTGAAGAAAAATTAGGCATTAAAGCTTATGATATTTACGGACTTACTGAAATTTGCGGTCCCGGTGTTGCTTTTGAGTGTAGCGCGCAGGCAGGTATGCATATTAACGAGGACCACTTTATTGCAGAAATTATCAACCCCGAAACAGGTGAGGTATTACCTGAGGGAGAAAAGGGCGAATTAGTATTTACTTGTATTACAAAGGAAGCTTTCCCTGTAATCAGATATAGAACAAAGGATATTTGTGTGCTTACCCGTGAAAAATGCTCCTGCGGAAGAACTCTTATTAAAATGGCAAAGCCTATGGGCAGAAGTGACGATATGATGATTATTCGTGGTGTAAATGTGTTCCCCTCACAAATCGAAGAGGTTCTGCTTAAGGTAAGCGGTGGTGACCTTACTCCCAACTATCAGATTATTGTTGACCGTGTAAATAATACCGATACTCTTGATATCAATGTTGAAATGAGCAATAATATTTTCTCAGATGACATTAAAACTATTCAGGCAATTGAAAAGAAAATTGTTGAAAAGCTCAGAAGTGTTCTTGGTATTGGTGCAAAGGTACATCTTGTTAATCCAAAAACAATTGAACGCAGTGAAGGTAAGGCAAAGCGTGTAATTGATAACAGAAAGCTTGTATAAAATAAAGGAGAATATGTTATGTATATTAAACAGTTGTCGGTATTTATTGAAAATAAAGCAGGCAGACTTGCTGAAGCGTTAAAGGTACTTAGTGACAATGGAATTGATATCAGCGCTTTATCTATTGCAGACACCTCCGAGTTCGGAATTTTAAGAATGATTGTATCAGACCCGGCTCTTGCAAAAGAGAAGCTTTTTGAAAGCGGAGTTATTGTTAAAACAACTGAAGTTATGGGTATTGTTTTAGAAGATAAGCCAGGTTCTCTGGCAAATGTTGTGGCACTTTTAGCGGATAACGGAATTGTTGTTGAATATGCTTACGCGTTCCTTGGTTGTGACAAGGAAAAAGCTCTTGTGGTAATCAGTGTGGACAATCAGGAGGGTGCTGTAGAAATTCTTAAAAATTCAGGAGTTACTACCATAAATCCTTCGGATATTTACAGGGTGTAAAAACAATATAGGTTAAAAAAACGCAGGATTTTGATATTCATTTATACTCATTCAATCATCTTTTTTGACATTACATTGGATTTCCCCTTTTCACTCGGTAAAAGCCGAATATAACTGCGTAGCAATATAACTTGCCGTAGGCAAATATAACAGAAAAAAAGACATTATTCTTAAAGAATAATGTCTTTTTTTCTGGGTAAGAATGCATATTTTGATACAAATTGTTCAGCGTGTATAATTGGTTGCATAGTGACCTTCATTTAAGAAATGGTGACCATCACCTGGATTTTTGATACTTATTGTATGTAGACTAATTGTATTCAAAAATATATAATATTCATATTAGGGGGGTGTTTTTATGGACATTGTAAAAGTTTTTGGAAATAACCTTAAAAAATATCGTACAGCTATGGGTATCTCGCAAGAAGCGTTTGCAGATAAATGTGGTATGCATCGCACCTATATTAGTGCAATCGAATGTTATCGCAGAAGCATCTCTCTTGAAAATATTCAACGTATTGCTGATGCTTTGGAAATTGATACTTATAAGTTATTCAAGGAGGATTAAAAATGAAGGTAACAAAGACGAACTTGTTTTTAAAGTTAGCAAATCCAGACAAAAATGGTATAAGCAGATGGGTAAGCGTAACGGAGTTTGTGGGAGAATACGCTGAACTTAAATTTGGTAACGGAGCTTCTTGGGCAAGAAAAGAATCAACTCTTGCTAAGAAATACATAATAGAATTTGACAAATCCATCACTTCTGGCAATGGAATAGACCGTTTAAGACTAAATGGATTTAATGATGGGGATTATTCCCAACACATCCGAGCGGATATTAAGAAAACTATCGGAGCACAACGCTGTGTTGTATTAGGCACATCAAAGCCGGAAGTTGATCACAAAAACGGAATGAAAAACGAAGATAGAGTTATGCGTAATGAAGATCAAAAACTTTCTGATTTTCAACCATTAAGCAAGGCTGCGAATGATGCAAAACGTCAATATTGTAAAGAGTGCCGCAGAACTGGAATTAGATATGATGCTAAAAAATTAGGATATCCTATGTCTTATTATGCTGGAGGAGCTAAACATAATATGGAAGAGGATGCCTGTGTGGGATGTTATTGGTACGACCCACTGGAGTTCAAAAAACATTTAAAGCAAAAATAATGCAAAAGGTGAAGTAGAGCGACTACTTCACCTTTTTGAATATAAATATGTATTCGTGGTCAAACAAATAGAAATCACTTGCTAATGCTCTATAACGCCATATTGCTTCTTGATTTAATTTTCCTTTTGTTCTATCGAAATTTTTAACAAGAATTGCTTTCATCATAAATCCTCTTTCAAGAAAAAGATTCATACAATGGAAACCCAATGGAACGATTTGGCTGTTGGCATATTTGTCTCCCATAACAACAGCACAATATCTGTTTTTTTCCAAATATTGAGTTGTATTATCAATAACTTGCCCGAATGAACTTAAGAATCCTTCTAATGATTCTTCATTAGAGAGGTCTTCCGAATTTTCTGAAAATTTAATTATATCCCAATAAGGAGGATGCATAATAGCAAACTGATATTTTTTAATCCCGTATTTCCCTAACAATTCAGGCATATTAATACTTTTACTATTACCCACAACAACATTAGTTGAGCATTCAGAATTCTTCTCAAGCATCATTCTCTCGTATGCTTCTTTCGCTATATTTGGTTGTAATTCAATGCCGATAGAATTACGCCCCATTCGCTGTGCTTCAATAAGGGAAGTTCCGCTCCCCATAAAAGGGTCAAGAATCCAATCACCTTTTTTTGTATATCTTTTATAAAGCTGACGCGGAACTTGAGGAATGAAGTTTCCGTGATAGTTTGCATTGTGAACCCCTGAATTTTCTCGTTTGAACGACCACAAAGATGTAGTTAAAATGTCGGTGTATTCACGCCATTTTTTAGGGTCTAAATCATTATACCAAGCCATTTTATTCTCCTTGTTTATCGTCATCAAGATTCTTGAGACTTTTCATAACAGCCACACCTATTGCCTTTCCTAAAAGGCAAGGAACTGCATTGCCTATTTGAACTAATTGCCATTTTTTTGTTCCTTGAAAGATAAAATCATCGGGGAATGATTGCAGGGCAGCAAGTTCTCTCGGAGTAAGTACTCTTGGAAGCTTAGGATGAATATTTACACCACCATGATTTTCCTTTACCGTGCAAGATGGTTTATCCCAAGGTGATTTTTTCCAAGCATCAGAATAATTTCCGTATAGACTTTGTCCTTCAGGTAAAGCTTTAATTTGTTCAATCATTTTATCTGAGTGTCTTGTGAATATATGATTAATTTGCTTGTTTTCAGGGATGGACATAAAACGCTTGATTCCTTCACCTAATGTAACATAATTATCAGATGAAAATAATGCTTTAGGATGGTAATTTGTCAAACTATGTCTATTTCCTATGAAAATAACCCTTTTTCTAATCTGTGGGACGCCATAATCTGCACTATTAAGAACTGTTACATTAATATCGTAGCCAGCTTCTTTATAATCGCTGATAATTTTTGCTTCAACCTTTCCATCAAGCATCGAACGCAATCCTTCGACATTTTCCATTACAACAAAATCCGGCTGAACTTTTTTCACTATCTCAAGCATTTCCAAATACAAACTGTTTCTTGGGTCTGTAACAACCCTGTGACCAGCCATACTAAAACCTTGACAAGGGAATCCCCCGACTATTAAATGAATGTGCTTGTCCTTTATAGATAAATAAAGCTGTTCCTTAACGCTTTCTTCTCTTATGTCTCTTGTTTCTACATTTTCTTCAAAGCCCTTTTTTTCAACGAAATTATACTTATATGTAGATACAGCTTCAGGCATAATTTCCACACTCCCAACAGGAGTAAAACCAGCCATTGTAAGACCACAACTTAGACCACCTGCACCTGCAAATAAGTCTATAAAATTATAACCATTTCTATATTCTTTATTTGACCATCCATCAAATACCCATTTGTCGGAAATATCAATCCAATTTACCTCATCGTTTTGTTCATCTATAATAGTTTCATTGAATATATTATCCTTTTCAGGGTCAAGATCTGATATTAACCATTTCTCATAGGCTTCTTTTGTAATACGATATCTGCTGCCAACTTTGTCCGCCTTTAATTTGCCAGCAGCAATATGTCTTCTAATAGTTTTTTGACTTTGGTTAGACATTTCAGCAACTTCTGCTATTGAATAAAACTGCATATTAACCCTCCTACTTAATCCATATGTCCATTATACATGTTTTTTGTCCAAATGTCAATGACTAGGGAGCATTTTATGATTTTTGAAATAAAAATAAAAGAACGACTATTGTATCACAATAACCGTTCTTTTTTGGTGCCGGTGGTGGGACTTGAACCCACACGATGTTGCCATCAACGGATTTTGAGTCCGTCACGTCTGCCAATTCCATCACACCGACTTATATTATACTTACACCCTAATATTATACTATAAACAAAAAGAAAAATCAAGTACTTTACGCTAATACTTTAAAATTTATAGAATTTACATTTGGCATTAGTATAATATGTAAGGTTACTCCTGCCACGCAGGAATTAACCTTGTATTTTGTATAAATAAATTTTATTTTTCTTAGTATTTTTCAGCAATTTCTCTTGCTACAAATACGCCACCTGCAGAAGCATGGGAAAGAGAATGTGTAATACCGCTTCCGTCTCCGATTATATAAAGACCCTGATATTTTGTTTCTAACTTTTCATCCAGTTCTACTTCCATATTATAGAACTTAACCTCCACTCCGTAAAGCAAAGTGTCATCATTTGCAGTACCTGGAGCAATTTTATCAAGAGCATAAATCATTTCGATAATGCCGTCTAAAATTCTCTTGGGTAAAACCAAGCTAAGGTCGCCTGGAGTTGCCTGAAGGGTGGGAGTAACAAGTCCCTCTTCAATTCGCTTGGAGTTACTTCTTCTGCCACGCACCAAATCGCCAAAACGCTGAACAATTACTCCACCGCCCAGCATATTGGAAAGTCGTGCTATGCTTTCCCCATAGCCGTTACTATCCTCAAAAGGCTCGGAAAAGTGCTTAGAAACCAAAAGTGCAAAGTTAGTGTTTTCGGTTTTCATATCGTTATCTTCATAGCTATGTCCGTTAACAGTAACAATACCATTAGTATTTTCATTTACCACAATGCCGTTAGGATTCATACAAAATGTTCGCACGTTATCCTCAAACTTTTCTGTACGATACACGATTTTACTTTCGTAAAGCTCGTCGGTAAGGTGCGAAAATACAACTGCAGGCAGTTCCACTCTCACGCCAATATCCACTCTGTTTGACTTGGTGGCAATATTAAGGCTTTTACAAACCTTTTCCATCCATTTACTTCCGCTTCGTCCTACTGAAACAATACAGTTGGTACATTCATATTCAGCCTTCTGTGTGATTATCTTATATCCGTCCTGTGTAATTTCAATTTCGCTGACAGGAAGATTAAAGAAAAAGTCCACCTGTTTTTCCAGTTTATTATACATATTCTGAAGTACAATATAATTTATATCCGTACCCAGATGCCTTACTGAGGCATCCAGAAGGTTAAGCTTGTTTTCTATGCAAATTTTCTTGAATTTTGTGCCCGCAGTAGAGTAAAGCTTTGTGCCCTCTCCTCCGAACTGCATATTAATATCGTCAACATATTTCATAAGCTCTAAAGCAGTTTTCTTGCCTATATGCTCATACAATGTGCCACCAAAGCTATTGGTAATATTATATTTTCCGTCAGAAAATGCACCTGCACCTCCAAAACCGCTCATAATAGAACAGGTTTTGCAACAGATACAGGTTTTTACCTTTTTTCCGTCAATAGGGCATTTTCTCTTATCAAGAGGATTTCCTGCCTCAAATACTGCGATTTTAAGTTCAGGCTTTTTCAAGCTAAGCTCATATGCAGAAAAAATTCCGCCTGGTCCTGCACCGATTATTATAACGTCGTATTTCATTTTATTTTCTCCCTCTTAATAGTTTTGCCCTTTATTTTTTCCCAATATTCCTTTGCGGTCTGCTCAGTTTTATTAGGTCCGTATTCATAATATACTCTATCCTTTATATTATCCGGAAGATACTGCTGGGGATAATAGTGATTAGGATAATTATGGGGATAAACATACTCTGTTCCGTTACCAAGTTTTTTCGCACCGCTGTAATGTCCGTCCTTTAAGTGTTTTGGAATATCTCCCACATCAGTATTTTCCAAATCTGCCAACGCATTACCTATTGCATTTACTCCTGAATTTGATTTAGGAGCAGTAGCAAGAACTATTACCGCGTGAGCAAGTGGAATTTGTGCCTCAGGAAAACCCAGCTCCTTTGCAGCATCGGTACAAGCCTTTACAATACTTATGGCGGACGGATAGGCAAGCCCTATATCCTCTGTTGCAATTACTAAAAGTCTTCGGCAAATGGAAATCAAATCCCCTGCCGCAACTAAGCGGGCAAGATAATGGATTGCTCCGTCAGGGTCGCTTCCCCGTATGGACTTTTGAAAAGCACTTAAAATATCATAATGGCTGTCCCCGTCTTTATCATACCTCATTTTAGGTCTGCCTGATGCCTCTAAGGCGGTTTCCATTTGTATATGTATTTCCTTTTCGGTAGTAGATGCAAGAAGACATATTTCCAGCATATTAAGAGCTTTTCTCACATCTCCAAAGCAAGTGTTGGCAATATGATAAAGCACACCTTCATCAACCTTTACCTTTAAGTTTTTATAATCCTCTGATACTATTTTTATTGCCCTTTCCAAAGACTTTTCCACTGCCTCTGCAGATAAGGGTTTAAACTCAAACACTGTACTTCTGCTTAATATAGCATTATACACATAAAAATATGGATTTTCAGTGGTTGACGCAATAAGAGTTATACTGCCATTTTCAATATACTCAAGTAGTGATTGCTGTTGTTTTTTATTAAAATTTTGAATTTCATCAAGGTACAAAAGTACTCCGTTTGCACCTTCAATGCCATCTACACTTTTTGCAACCTCTCTTACATCTGCCACAGATGCTGTGGTAGCATTAAGGGAATACAGCTTTTTACCTGCCTTTTTTGCAATTATTCTGGCAACGGTAGTTTTACCTGTTCCGGAGGGTCCGTAAAATATTAAGTTAGGAATTTTCCCTGCACTAAGCACTTTAGAAAGAAGCTTTCCTTCTCCTAAAATATGCTCCTGTCCTACAACCTCCGAAAGCTGTGACGGACGTATTCTGTCTGCAAGGGGAGAACCTGAATCATACATTTTATAACCCTCCTTTCGGTTTTTAAGTTTCAATTTATTTTTTTACAAATTCTTCCACTTTAGCTACAACATTTTCAGCTGTAAGTCCGTATTCTTTAAGAAGATGTGCAGGAACACCTGACTTACCAAATTTATCTTCAATACCAATTCTCAGCATCTTTGTAGGAGCTTCCTCTGCAAGCACCTCTGCAACGGCACTACCAAGACCGCCTACAATATTATGCTCTTCAGCCGTTACAACCTTGCCTGTTTTCTTAGCAGAAGCTACTACCATTTCTCTATCAATAGGTTTAATTGTATGTATATCAATAACTTCAGCACTTATGCCCATTTTTTCAAGTTCAGCAGAAGCTTCCATACACTCATTCACCATAAGACCTGTTGCAATAATTGTTACATCCTTGCCTTCTTTAAGCTTAATACCCTTGCCTATTTCAAAGGGGCATTTATCTTCTTCATAAATTGCAGGAGTTGCAAGTCTGCCAAATCTTAAATATACAGGGCCGTCATACTGTGCTGCTGCAAGTACTGCCTGTCTTGATTCTTCACCGTCGCAAGGGCTGATTACTACCATACCAGGAATTGCTCTCATAATGGCAATATCTTCAACAGACTGGTGGCTTCCTCCGTCTTCACCTACAGAAATACCTGCGTGAGTTGCGGCAATTTTTACATTAAGCTTAGGGTAACAAATAGAATTTCTGATTTGCTCAAAGGCTCTGCCTGCTGCAAAAATCGCAAATGAGGAAGCAAATACTGTTTTTCCGCAGGAAGCAATACCTGCTGCTGTTGCCATCATATTTCCTTCCGCAATACCCATATTTATATGTCTTTCAGGAAAATTCTTTTTAAAGGTATCTGTTTTTGTGGATTTTGAAAGGTCTGCATCCAGCACCACAATATTTTTATCTTTTTCTCCAAGTTCTGCCAACGCAAGACCGTAAGCCTCACGGGTTGCTATTTTTTTAACTTCAGCCATTTTTACATTTCCTCCAGTTCTTTAATTTTAGCATCAATTTCAGCTATAGCAGTATTGTACTGTTCCTCGTTTGGAGCATTACCATGCCATCCTGCCTGATTTTCCATGAAGGAAACACCTTTTCCTTTTACACTATTGCAAATTACTGCAGTTGGTTTATCCTTAACCTGTTTTGCTTTTGCAATAGCATCTTTTATTTCATCAACATTATGACCATCAATTACAAGTACATTCCAGCCAAAAGCTTCAAACTTCTTATCTACGGGAGTGGGGTTCATAACCTGACGCACATCTCCGTCTATCTGCAAAAGGTTAAGGTCAATAAATGCTGTAAGGTTGTCCAGCTTATTATGAGCCGCAAACATAGCCGCTTCCCATACCTGACCTTCCTCTAACTCTCCGTCACCTAAAACTGTATATACTCTGTAGCTTGCATTATCAAGCTTTGCTGCTTTAGCCATACCTCCTGCGGCAGAAATACCCTGACCAAGTGAGCCTGTGGACATATCAACCCCAGGTACCTTTTTCATATCAGGATGTCCCTGAAGATAACTGTCAATCTGTCTTAAGGTTGTCATATCTTCTACAGGGAAAAATCCTTTATGTGCAAGTGTTGCATAAAGAGCAGGTGCACAATGTCCTTTTGATAAAACAAAGCGGTCTCTGTCTGCCTTTTTAGGATTTTTAGCATCTACATTCATTTCGTCAAAATACAAAACAGCCATAATCTCTGCAATAGAAAGAGAACCTCCTGGATGTCCTGATTTTGCACTGTAGATTCCTGTTAGAGCATCACGTCTTATTTTGTAAGCCATAATGTCAAGTTCTTTTTTTGTACTCATTTAATAACTCCATTCTGTCGCCGTGCATCGACTGATATTTTTTATCCGCACGAAAATGTATATTTATTTTTTATTAAATAATAAACTCATAATTTCCTCTATCCTGTCCTCACGCTCACTTAAATAAAGATAACCTATTAAAGTTTCCAGACCTGTTGCCCTTTTATAGTCAATTAACTGAGCGTGCTTTGGAACGGTATAGGATTTTGCATTTCTTCCTCTTTTGTAAACAGCTGTTTCCTCCTCTGTTAAAAGAGGCTCTAAAATCTCCATAAAATTGCTTTGTGCCTCTGCGGAAACATAAGCGGTGGCTTCTCTGTGAAGAAGCTTGGAGGAAAGATTTCCCCTGCTTACAAGAAAACTCCGTACATAAAGCTCATATACCCCATCTCCCACATAAGCAAGAGTGAGTGGGGAATACATTGACGGCTTTTCTTCAAGCTTAAAATTTCTGCCCAGCATTTTTCCACCTACTTTGTATATATAATCTGTACTCCTGAGGGAGTGTCTTTAAGCTCTATTCCTTTTTCCTTTAACAAATCCCTTATTCTGTCCGCCTCTGCCCAGTTTTTGTCTTTCCTTGCCTGAGTTCTGGCATCAATTAATTCCTGAAGACCGCTGTCAATTTCTTCTTTTTCTTCCTTTTGTAAAAGACCAAGCACTCCGCCCAGTTCCTTAAGGAAGTCTTTGCAGGAAACAAGGAGTTCTTTTGTATATTCTCCGTCGTTTTTAATATTTACATTTATTTCTTTAACTATTTCAAAAAGTACACTTATTGCATCTGCAGTATTTAAGTCGTCCTCCATAGCATCAAGGAACTTAGTTTTATATTCCTTCACCTTTGAAAGAATTTCCTGCTCTCCATGCTCAAGCCCTCCGTCACTTGCACTTTCTATCATAAAATCAAGTGTTTTAATGCAGGTGTAAAGACGTTCCAATGCTGATTTTGCCTGTTCCATAAGCTCATCAGAAAAGTTTATCGGACTGCGGTAATGAGCAGAAAGCATAAAGAAACGAATTACCTCATAATCATATTTCTTTGAAATATCACGAATTGTAAAGAAATTGCCGAGAGATTTGGACATTTTTTCATTGTTTACATTTATAAAACCATTATGAAGCCAGTAGTTTGCAAAAGGCTGTCCGTTTGCAGTTTCGCTTTGTGCAATTTCATTTTCGTGGTGGGGGAAAATCAGGTCCTTACCACCGCTGTGGATGTCTATTGTTTTGCCAAGATACTTATTTGCCATGGCAGAACATTCAATATGCCAGCCAGGTCTGCCTTCTCCCCAAGGACATTTCCATGCAATTTCCCCTTCTTTTTTTGCTTTCCATAAAGCAAAATCCATAGGGTCTTCCTTTTTATCTCCCACATCAATTCTTGCCCCCAGTTTCAAGTCATCAAGAGGCTGATGGGATAGCTTGCCGTATTCTTTAAACTTTAAGGTACGGAAATAAACATCTCCGTCTGCTTCATAAGCATACCCCTTTTCAATTAAAGTAGAGATAAGCTCAATTATAGCATCAATATTTTCTGTTGCTCTTGGATGCACAGTTGCCTCTTTAATACCAAGACCCTTAGCATCCACAAAATACTCATTTATAAATTTTTCCGCAAGCTGACCCACTGTGATACCCTGCTCGTTTGCGTTTTTAATCATTTTATCATCTACATCAGTAAAATTTTGTACAAACTTTACATCGTAGCCTTTATATTCAAAATATCTTCGGAGAGTATCGAATATTATAAATGGTCTTGCGTTTCCAAGATGAAAAAAGTTATATACTGTAGGTCCGCAGGAGTACATCAGAACTTCACCCTGATTAATCGGAACGAACTCTTCTTTTTTTCGTGTCATACTGTTATAGAGTTTCATTTTTTAAGCTTCCTTTCTGATTTTATGCCATATAATCTGCTTTTAAGGTTTAATTACATCTGCATTCTTTACAACATATTCAGTTCCCGAAATAATTGTAACTGCAAGCATTATATACATTAAAATATCCAGTACTGTTCCAACATCTGTAGTAACCATAAGGAAGTTATCGTTAATGTAGGGAATAAGTGCAAGAATTATTATAATCATCTGAATTACAGTTTTAATTTTTCCTGTCATAGCCGCCTGTATTACCCTTCCGTTTGAAGAAGCAATAAGACGAATTCCTGTTACCACCAGCTCACGGATTACCACAACATAAAAAATCCATACTGAGGTGTCCCCACGATGCACTAAAAGTGCAAGAGCTGACATTACAAGAAGCTTATCTGCAAGAGGGTCCATAAATTTTCCAAAATCGCTGACTAAATTGTATTTGCGTGCAAGATACCCGTCAAGGTAATCGGTAAAAGAGGCAAATACAAAAATACCAAGTGCGATATATCCGTAAATATTTCCTCCTATTAACCCAAAAACTACAAAAAACGGAACTAAAACAAGTCTGAGCAGTGTTAGTTTGTTTGCTATGTTCATTTTTCGTCCTCCTCAAAATTATATGGTATTTTTCCTTCCAAATCGTATTCGCTGGCATCAAGAATAAGCACATTTACATACTCGCCAAGCTTTACATTATCTCCTTCAAAAATAACTTCACCATCAATATCAGGAGCATCCCCTTGTGTTCTTCCTGTGTATCTGCCGTCACGAAGCTGTCCTGTACACAAAACCTCTAAGGTTTTTCCTATTTTTTCTTTATTCTTCTCATAAGAAATTTCCTGTTGTAATTTCAAAAGAGCATCTGCTCTTTCCTTTCTTATTTCTTCAGGAATAACACCATCCAGCTTCATAGCGGGAGTGCCTTCCTCCAAAGAAAAGGGGAAAACTCCCACTTTGTCAAATCTCATTTTTTCTATAAACTCTTTAAGCTGATTAAAATCCTCTTCTGTTTCCCCCGAAAAGCCTGTTATAAAGGTTGTTCGTATGGTAATATCGGGAATTTTACTTCTCAGTTTTTCAACTAAAGTTACAAGCTGCTCTCTAGTTACCTTTCTTCCCATCCGCTTTAGCACCTTTGACGAAGCGTGTTGCATAGGAATATCAATATATTTACATATTTTTGGGTTAGAGGCAATTTCACAAATCAGTTCATCTGTTACCTTTTCGGGATAGCAGTATAAAAGCCTTATTTTATGTATTCCCTCAATAAGGGAAAGCTTTTTAAGTAATAAATGCAGGGTAGGCTTTCCAAATAAATCCATACCATAGCTTGTAGCATCCTGAGCTATAATTATAAGCTCCTTAACCCCTTTTTCTGCAAGTATTTTGGCTTCTTTTAATATATTTTCCTCTGTTCTGCTGCGGAATTTCCCTCTTAAATAAGGAATGATACAATAGGTGCATCTGTTGTCGCAGCCTTCCGCAATTTTAAGATATGCAAAATAGGACGGGGTTGCCAGGACTCTGGGGAGATTTTCAGGAATTTCCCCGTTTATATCCCCTGCTATTACAGGCTTTTCATTATTTTCTGCCTTTTCAAGTGCCAGCAAAATATCCTGATAGCTTCCTGTACCCACCACTGCATCAGCTTCGGGAATTTCCAAAAGAAGCTCATTTTTATACTGTTCAGCCACACAGCCTGTAACTATCAGCTTTTTTAAATTCCCCTTCTTTTTGTATTCCGCCATTTCCAGAATTGTATCAACCGATTCCTGTTTGGCAGTTTCTATAAATCCGCAGGTGTTTACAATAATAATTTCCGCCTGCATAGGGTCATTTACTATTTCGTATGTGTCCTTTAAAATACCTATCATACTCTCGGTGTCTGTTAAATTTTTAGGACATCCAAGAGATACAAAACCTACTTTTTTCATTTACATTTACCCTTTTAAAAACTATCTTCTTCTATTACAACTTCCTGTAAAATATCTTCAATCTGTCCGTAGGAATATCCTCTTGACATCATTTTCCTCTGGAATTTTCCTGCCATTTCAGGAGTAATACTTTCAGCCTTCGGACAGGTCTTTATAAGAAAATATCTTAAATTCTCCATTTCCTGTTCAGGAAGAATTTCCTCAAGAGCAGTTTCTATTATTTCCTTGGAAACTCCCTTGCTGTACAACATTTGTCTTATTTTCTTTTTTCCGTATTTATTTATATATACGCTGTCTGAAACGAAAGCGGAGGCATAGTCTGCATCGTTGATATACCCATACTTTTCCATTTTTTCAATGGCATACTCTACCGCTTCTTTTGAAAATCCCTTTTGCTTTAGCTTGTTTTCTGCTTGCCTTTTGGTATTTCGCCGTTTCATTAGCTTAAGAGCAGTTTCCTCTGCCTTTTTTAAGATTTCCTCAGTCATCTAAATCCTCTCCGAATTTATCCTCTAAGTCAACCTCGTCCTCTATATCCTTTTTAGGCTTTATTACCTTAATATTTACAGGCTTATCATCCTCTTCGGTAAACACCTCAATATCCTTTAAATATTCTGGGATGGGAAGCTCCAGCTTTACACGGATCTTGTATTCAATTTCATTTAAAATTTCAGGATGCTCCTCTAAAAACAGCTTTGCATTATCCCTTCCCTGACCAATTTTTTCATCATTATATGAATACCATGCTCCGCCCTTTTTAACAATATCATATTCAGTAGCAAGGTCTAATACTTCTCCTGAGTGAGAAATGCCTTTACCATACATAATATCAAAATAACATTCTTTAAAGGGGGGTGCCATTTTGTTTTTAACAACCTTAACTCTTGTGTGGTTACCCAGAATTTCTGAGCCGGATTTAATTGTTTCCTGTTTTCTGATTTCAAGACGGATAGAGGAATAAAACTTAAGTGCCTGACCTCCTGTGGTGGTTTCAGGATTGCCGTACATTACCCCTATTTTAAGTCTTAACTGGTTTATAAACAATATTGTAGTATTTGTTTTATTTGCTACACCTGTAAGCTTTCTCAGTGCCTGAGACATAAGTCTTGCCTGAGCACCTACATGGGCATCACCCATTTCTCCCTCAATTTCTGTTTTGGGTACAAGTGCTGCAACAGAGTCAATTACAATAATATCAATAGCGCCGCTTCGTGCAAGAGTTTCTGCAATCTGAAGTGCGTCTTCGCCTGTATCAGGCTGTGAAACTATAAGTTTGTCAACATTTACACCAAGTGCCTGTGCATAAACAGGGTCAAGTGCGTGCTCTGCATCAATAAATGCAACCTCGCCTCCCTGTTTTTGTGCCTCTGCAATTATATGAAGAGAAAGGGTAGTTTTACCTGATGATTCAGGGCCATACAGCTCTACAACTCTTCCTCTGGGTACTCCGCCGATACCTACTGCCAAATCAAGGCATAAAGAACCTGTGGGAATAACCTCAACATCCGCTTTGGTTTTATCTCCCATACGCATAATTGTACCTTTGCCAAACTGCTTTTCCAGCTGGGCAAAAACCGTTTGGAGAGCCTCCGCCTTCTGGTCGTCATCAAGCTCTACAGCAAGAGTCGTTTTTTTATTTTCCTTTTTCATTTGTATTCCCCCTTATTTATATCAGTAATATTTTATGGTTTTATAATTTCTGCAGCTTTTAAAAGTGCCATATTTACTGTACCTTCACGAACAGCTTTTCTGTCTCCTGTAAAATAAAACTCATATACTATTATCTTTTCCTTATAGCAAAGTCCAATAAACACCAGTCCTACAGGCTTTTCCTTAGTTCCTCCTGTGGGCCCTGCAATACCTGTAACGCTGATACCAAGCTGAGCATTACCTGCTTTTGCTGCCCCTTTTGCCATTTCATAAGCGGTATCGGCACTTACCGCCCCGAATGTATCAAGGGTTTCTTTTTTTACTCCCAGCAATTCTTCTTTAGCAGAATTTGCATAGGTAACATACCCTCTGTCAAATACATCTGAGGCACCGCTTACACTTGTAATACTTCCTGCTATAAGCCCCCCTGTACAGGACTCTGCAGTTGAAACCTTTTCCCCTTTTTCCTTCAAAAGGTTTACAATAGCCTTGGCATTTCTTTCTGTATCATATATATTATTTTTGCTATCTTCATATATAATAAAATCAGCTTTTTTCATACAAGTTAATCCTTTTAAAATTTTCGATTGCACATTTCAAAGGCAAGCTGGGATAAAAATTCTCCTTCATTTCCCATATCCTTTACCAAATCACTTGCATCTTTGCTTAATTTTTCAGCAAAATCTTTTGAGCCTTCCAGTCCCATAAAGGTAATAAAGGTGTTTTTCTTATTTTTCTCATCACTTAAAACTGGTTTTCCAAGAAGCTTTTCGTCCCCTTCAACATCTAAAATATCGTCAATTACCTGAAAGGCAAGCCCAATTTTTTCAGCGTATGCATTAAGGGCAGGGATTTTTTCCTTATCTCCTCCCATAGCAGTATATCCGCCCAGTAAAGACCCTGTAATAAGTGCCCCTGTTTTAAGCTTATGCAAATACAAAAGCTTTTCGTAGGTAATTTCCTTATTTTCTGATTCTAAATCCACCATTTGTCCGCCTATCATACCATCTGCACCTGAGGCACTTGAAATAATTTTCATAGCTTCAATTGTATCTTTTGGTGACGACAAGGATTTATAAAGCATCAGTTCAAATGCACTATTTAAAAGTGCATCTCCTGCAAGTATTGCTGTAGCCTCGTCAAATTTTTTATGACAGGTAGGCTGACCCCTTCTCATATCGTCATTGTCCATAGCAGGCAGGTCATCATGAATAAGTGAATATGCGTGAATCATTTCCATAGCACAGGCAAAGGGCAATACCTTCTCAATACTGCCTCCCGCCATAAGTCCGCCTGTAAGGGCAAGCACACCACGAAGACGCTTTCCTCCATTTAAAAGGCTGTATCTCATAGCTTTGTAAACCTTTTGCTGATAGTTGGTTTTAACTTCCAAATAATGCTCCAGCATATTTTCTATTTGATTTTTTCTTTCCTGATATTCCTTTTTATAGTCAATCATTTACTCATTTCCGCCTTTTTCCACCAGCTTTATTTGCTGTTCCGCTTCCTCCAGCATTTTGTTGCACTTTTCGGTAAGAGCAACTCCTTCTTTAAAAAGCTGTAAAGATTCTTCCAGCTTTGCCTCTTTGCTTTCCAGTTTGTTTACTATATTTTCAAGGCTTTCCATAGCCTGTTCAAAGCTCATTTTCTTTTCAGTCATTTTGCTTCACCTCTGTAATCTCAGCTGTTGCTTCTCCGTCAACCAGCACCAACCTGATATTATCCCCTTTTTTAATATCTTTTATCTTTTTAACTGCCTTTTCTTCTTTGAAAACAGGAAGATATCCTTTTTCCATATTTTTCAGCGGGCTTTTCCCTTCTAATTTTGCAACCTTCAGTAAAAATTCTGACTTTTTATATTTGATTATATTTTCTTCCAGAGAATAAATTTTACTGAATAGCTCATCACATTTAAGGTGCTTATCCTTTATATAATCCTTAAGTCTTGAAAGAGTTTTTTCTGCACCATAACCTTTTAGCCTAAGCTTTTCCTTTTCAATTCTCTCTTTTAAAAGGCTGGTTATTTTATTTTCATAATAATTAAGATTTCCCATTATTTCATTTATGGGAGTTGCTGCCAATTCCGCTGCCGCAGAAGGGGTAGGAGCTCTTAAATCTGCCACAAAATCGCATATTGTAAAATCTGTTTCGTGGCCCACTGCAGAAATTACAGGAATATCACTTGCAAAAACTGCTCTTGCTACTCTCTCCTGGTTAAACGCCCATAAATCCTCAATGCTTCCGCCGCCTCTGCCTATAATAATTACATCTACGGGACATTTTTCGTTAAAATAGGAAAGTCCATTTACTAAATCCTCAGGAGCATCCTCTCCCTGTACAAGAGAAGGATAAATTATAACCTCCCCTATAGGATACCGCCGTGATAAAATATTTATAATATCCTGCACTGCCGCCCCTGTGCCCGAAGTAATTACTCCAATTTTTTCAGGAAACTTAAGGATAGGCTTTTTAAATTCTTCTGCAAAAAGCCCTTCCTTTTCCAGCTTTTCTTTCAGCTGAGTATATGCAGTATATAAATCTCCCACTCCTTCAGCCGTCATCTCCCTGATGTAAGCCTGATAGCTTCCGCTTGCCTCATAGACACCAATACGGCATTTTACCAGAACCTTCATTCCGTCCTCAGGAATAATTTTAAGCTTTAGAGCATCTCCCTTAAACATTACCCCCCTGATAGAGGAATTTTCATCTTTTAATGTAAGATATAAATGCCCTGAGTAGTGAGCTTTAAAGTTTGAAATTTCCCCTTTAAGCCATACATCTGTCAGAAAAGGGTCAGATTCTATTATATTCTTTAAGTATTTATTTATCTGCGAGATGGTGAAATATTCACTCATTATCTTAATTTATCTCCTATCAGTGCCACTCCGCAGGCATTATCTGTAGAGTAGGCAGGATTTGAAAACAATACTTTATAATCGCATTTTACACTATGAAAGTAATCTCTTATTGTTTTGCTTGCACTGACTCCTCCGCCCATAATAACAATGTTAAAAGAAGCTTCTCTATTAATTTCATCTAACGCCTTTTTAAGAGATTTTCCCACAGCTAATAATATTCCTTTAGCTATATCCTCTTTCTTTTCCCCAAGAGAAATTTTTTGCAATCCCTGAGCTTCTGCTCCGCTTAAATGAAAATTACTGCCCTTCATAGTTACAGGGAAGCTTATGGGATTTTTACTTTTCAAAGCTAATGTGTCCAGTTCTTTTCCGCAGGGAAACCCAAGTCCCATAGCTACACCAATTCTGTCTATCAGTTGTCCTGCGTGTAAATCAAGACTTTCTCCTGCAAGAGAAAAACAAAAGCCTTCTTTAGTTCTTTTTGTATGTAAAAGCTCCGTTGTTCCTCCTGAAATATGAACACTTATAAACTCCGTATCCTCTACCTTTTCACCACAGCTTTCAAGAGCCGCCATAATATGACCTTCCTGATGTGAGGTTTTGTAAAGGGGAACATTTAATGCCGTTGCTACACTTGAAGCTACCGTCAGCCCTGCCATAAACACAGGCATATATGAATTTTCCTCAGGTCGAGGAGATGCACTTACTGCAACTGCGGAAATATCTTTTAAAGGGTGTGACTGCCCTAACTTTTCAAGAAGAACAGGCAGGGATTTTATATGCATAAACACTCCGTCGCTCTGACGCAGCCCTCTTTCCCCTTTTTCAACTGTTAAGGGCATACGTTCGTCCGCTATAATATTCCCGTCCTTCACAATTGCAACAGAGGTAGTATAACAGCTGGTATCTATACCCAGTATCACTTCTTTTCCTCCAATGCCTTTTGTACACTTCCAAGTATTCCATTGGCATAAGCACCTGCCTGGGGAGAATCGTAGGTTTTAACAATTTCCACAATTTCGTTTATGGTAACTCCTGCAGGAATATCATCCATATAAAGCATTTCGCAAAGAGCAAGTCTGATACAAGCAAGACATACTTTGGAAAGTCTGTCTTTTTTCCATCCCTTTGCATTTTTTTCTAAAATTTCATCAATGGCATCAAGATTGTTTTTAACTCCCTGAAATGCATTTTGTATATATTCCTTATCACAATCTTTAAATTGCATTTTCACAAGATTTTCAATCTGCTCAAACTTTTCCTCACAGCCGTACTGCCACTCAAAAATATATTTAAAGGCAACGTCCCTTGCAAGGCGTCTGTTAAATTTCAACTCTCCGCTTTCTGTATATAACTCAATTATATTTTCCATAAATGTAACTCCTATAAATAAAAAAGGGCATTGCAGACTTATCTTTTAAATTTTCAAAGTGTAGTTGCAATGCCCGCTAAATTTTATGGCTGATTTTTAAAGAACAATTTTACTTTTCCTCGGTAACATCAATATCGATTATTTCTGCCGGAGTTTCCTGTGCCACAGCAACAGACTGGGTATCCTCAGTAAAATCAATTCCTTCAACACTTACGTTTACCTTTTCCACAGTAAGTCCTGCAACCGATTCAATAATTAATTTAACATTTTCCTGAACTCTCCATGCAACCTCAGGGATTTTTACTCCGTATTTAACCTTAACATGAAGTGTAACTGTAGCAAGTCCGTCCTTCATTTCAACATCAATACCTTTAGAGCTGTCTCTTTTTCCCAGAACGGCAGCGGTAATATTACCAACAATTCCCCCTGTCATGCCTGCAATTCCCTCAATTTCTTTTGCAGCCTTTGCCGCTAAAGTTGCTATAACTTCATCTGAAATTTTAATATCGCCGGTATAATCATTTTCGTAATTTTTATCCATACTGAAAAACCTCCGTTTCAGAATATTTTAAATTTAAAAAGCCCTGCAGCTTAACTATATATATTATATCACTGTTTTTATAAAAAATCAATAGTTTTGCCTATTATTTATTCTTATTATTACAGCCATATTACTTTTTATCATTCCTGATTTTTCTATTGCTTTTTAGGGAAATCTGTGGTATAATGATAATGCTTTTACACTAATTTTCTACTATACAAATTATCAGTGTTTTTGTTACATAAATCAATACTTGTTTTTACACTTTTTTGAATATGAAATTTTTGCTTTTTTAAAAAATAAGCTGTAAAATTTCATAGAAAGGATGGGGATAATTATGAAAAAAAGACTTCTTTCCACACTTTTGGTAATCAGTATGCTGTTTTCAGCTTTAACTGTTATGGCGGACACTGAGGCTACCGCTTCTGGCGCTGTTACTGCCACAGCTTCTGATGCTCAGCCTGAGACTGAAACTTCTGAAGTAATTCCGGCACCCTTCCCTGATGTTCCTTCAGATAACGCTAATGTTAAGGCTATAGCCTACGCAAAGGATTCAGGCCTTATGGTGGGCTATACTGATGGTAACTTTTTACCCTGGAGAAATGTTACAAGGGCTGAATTTATAAAAATCCTTATTGAAAAGGATGGAGGGGTAGCAAATATTCCCGACAATGTTTTAACAGGATTTTATGATGTAGATACTTCACCCAGACACTGGGCTTACAAGTATATATACGCAGGAGTACAAAAGGGATATCTTCTTGGTATGGGAGACGGCTCTTTTGCACCTGAGAATACTATTACATATGAACAGGCAATGAAAATTTTTGTTTGCTATACAGGCAGAGAAATTGCCGCACAGGCAAAGGTTTCTCCCTTTATACCCCTTTGGCCTACTGCATATGTGCTTACAGGTGAGCAGTTAGGACTTAGCTCTGGTGTAAACCTTAGTGTAGGAAGCCCTGTTGACAGAAGCTTTACAGCACAGTTTTTCTATAACCTTAATGAGGTGTTTAAACCAGGTAATAACGTAGTTCCCATAGTTCCAAGCGGAGGCGGAGGGGACTTTAGCGGAGGCGGAGGAGATGACAACACTGAATACCAGCGTGCTTATGGTGTTGTTGTTGCTGTTCCGGGAATTTGTATTGATACTGATTGTGACTCTATTTTGGAAGACCTTCCTTATATCTACATAAAAACTACTGATACAGAAGGAAACACAAGCTATCTTAAGCTTCGTGCACCTTCATCAGGAAGCACAAACCCTTATAAAAAATATCTTGGCTATAATGTAACCGCAAAGTATTTTGAAAACGGCAAGTACGACGCTCTTCATAATCCTATTTTGGAAATAGCACAGGACGGATTAAAAGCTGACGAAAATAAAGTTATTACATTAGCTGATAAGGATATTGTGCGGTCAGAAACAACCGAAGACTGTATTGTTTACAAAGCAGAAAACAAAAAGAAGGAAATTGAACTTCCTGCAAATCTTGATGACCTTGCTGTAGTGTATAACGGTGTGCCTCTTAATCAGGACCATAAGCCTGCAGACTATACAAGCGGTGACCCTTATGTAACTCTTGCCGACCTTATCCCTGAAAGAGGAACTATGACCTATATTAACAGAGATTCAGGTCCTATTGAGGTTGCAATAATTGAGTCTTATGATATTATTATGAACAAAAACGGTTATTCCTCTGCAGGAGAAATAATAGATAAGCACTCTAATAAAAGATATGTTGCAGACCAGGACAAGCTTGTTACATATTTAAATACTCTTTATGCAGGCAGCAGAACCTTTACTGGAAATGATGTAAAGGTGGAAATTTACAACAAGAAAAATCCTGATAGTCTTATTGCATATTCTTCTCTTAATAGAGATGATATTTTAACAGTTTATTCATCCAAAGATAAAACACACCTTAAGGTTATTGTAAGCAGAGATATATTAGGTAATTCGGGCGGTGTAAAGGTTACAGGCGGTTATGCTAGTGACAACACTGTGCGTCTTGCAGGTGTAGAATATGAAATGAGTTATTATTTACAGGTTGTTGCCGACTATGAAAATATTATAAATTTCACAGAATTTTTCCCACAGGGAGAAAAGATAACAGCTCATCTTGATTCTTTTGGTAAAATTGCTTATGTTAAGGTAAATGAGCCTACCTATATTTACGGATATTTGTATGATATTGATTATGAACAAGGTTCTTCTGCTGACAGGTCTTGGTTCAATATGTACATCATCACAAAAACAAACATAAATAATACCGACCAGCAGACCCATGTGTTTACTCCCTTATCAGGCAAGCTTAGAATAGGAGGTACCAGTTACAATTACTCTCTTTATGATGAGCTTGAAGCTTTAATTAAAGCAAATGCAACTGCCATAAATGAAGGTAAGTCATCCACTATAACAAAAAATGCAACCTATGCTCAGCCTGTTAGAATCGAGCTGGCAGACGGCGATACAAGTAAAATCAAATCAATGGTGCTTATTCCTCCTGCTGAAAAGTTTACAACGGTATCCAGCAAGGGCGGAGCATCAAGAAAACTTGTTTTCCCCTCCGGTACAAGCTATACTATACCCTCTACAGCTACAATATTCAGCGTGCCGGATGACAGAGCAGATTTTGAAAGCTACTCTATTGCAACAACTATAACCCAGCATAAGATTTACAACGCTGAGCTTTACAAGGAAACAACATCTACCGGCTCTGTGCTTAATAATTGTGTTGTTTTGTATGACGAGGGACTTAACGCAATGCCTACTGTTTCCTCTTCTCTTTGCGTAGTAAAGAACATTACTGAAATCAGAAATGACGATTTTGATACGGAATGTTTAATTGAAACCTATACTCCTACCTCCTCTACAAGCGGTGCTCTTGTTAACTATGTAATCAAAGGTACTATAGATACCCTTGTTGCAGTAAATACTTCCGAAAGAGTTGAAGTAGGCGATGTTATTACCTTTGGTAAAGAATCCAATTACAAGGAAACCACCGTTGATGGAGTTAAAGCGTACAGATATATTAAGAATATTCATCATGTGCTTGATATAAGTGACAGAGAAAATTATGGCTTTAATCAGGGAAGAAACGAAAGCGGTGATGTAACCAATTCAAATTCTTCTTATTACTGGTATCGTTTCGGACAGATTACCCAAATTGATAAGGTTAATAATATTGTCGTAATGGACGCTGACCAGGAACAGCCTATTGAATTTACAGACTTTGGAAGCTTTATTAAAAACGCTAAGCCTATATTTGCTTATGATGATGTAGATAAAGACGAATTGGGAGTAGCTCAATATTCGCACATTAAAACCACTAATGAGCCACCCCTTAACGAGCCTGCTAATTTTACTTTTACTGATGGTGCGCGGGAAGGCGATTTGATGTTCTTATTTACCAAAACTACCAGTAAAACTGTTTATCTGGCTTATGTAATTCCAAATGTAGTTATTGATAAATATTATCCTGCAGATGCAAGCAGTGCAACATATTCTGATATTACCTTTAATGTTACACCCGCTGATGCAACTGTTACTCTTGATGGAATTTCCAGACAGGCAGAGGGTGGTACTGTAACCTTTGAAAATATTCAAAGCGGAATACATTACTATTCTGTCTCTGCTGAAGGCTACAAATCTGAGTCAGATATACGAATCAGGGTAAGAAAAGATGAACCCACTATTTCATATACAGTAAATCTTGACCGTGATGTGGTGGATGTGAGATTTAAAGTGAAACCAGGTAATGCAACTGTTACTCTTGGCAGTCAGTCCAAAACAGGTAACGGTGGAGCAAATGACAGAAAAAATATTGTTTTCTCAGGTATTGAGGTGGGTCAGACACTTACCTATACCATTACTGCATCCGGATATTATGAACAATCAGGTTCTATTGTTACCTCCACCAATATGGATGATATAGAAATTACTTTATCTGTTATTAAATCTGATATTACATTTACTGTTCCTGAAGGGGCATCAGTTGAGTTTAATAATACAACCTTAGTAGCTGATTCAAGCGGTCAGGTTGTGTTTGAGCGTGTGACTTACGGCGAACATAGTTATACTGTAACACATCCTGATTATCTTGATGCCACAGGCAGCGTAATTGTTGGAGAAGACGACCAGACTGTTCCTGTTTCTATGACCAGAGTTTATACTTTAACCGTTAATGTAACAGGAGATGGATCTTTCCCCATTGAGGTTTTTACAGTTAACCTTGGAAACGGAAACATTTCTCTGGAAGGAACATCAGGTAATATAACAGGTCTTCAGGCAGGAGATTACAGCTATATCATTTATGCTGAAGGTTATGAAAATGCTGTTGGAAATATTACTATCAGCGATGATGACCAGCTTAACATTACCCTTGCATTAATATCAGAATAATTTAAAACTACAGGGCATACAATTTTATATATTGTATGCCCAAGTTTAAAAAAAGAAGGCGAAATAAATGACTAAAGACGACGTTTTAAACAAGGTTATAAAAGAAATGACAGCAGTGTCAGGAAGTGAGCCACTTTTCACATCAAGGTTTAACAAAAAGATGCCCTCCAAGGATGCAATTATAAAAATAATTGACCAGATTAGAAAAATTATTTTCCCTGGATATTTTGACGATGCCTGCATTAAAAATGATGAATACTGTCTTGGCTACAGCATATCAAATGTATATGAACAGCTTTATACTCAGGTAAGAGCCGCTATGTACTATACGGGAAGCTTTAAAAACCCTGACACCTGTGCTGAGAAGGTATGTAACAGCTTTTTTGAAAACCTTCCCAAGGTTCAGCAACTTCTTTTAAAGGATATTAAAGCAGGCTTTGATGGCGACCCTGCTGCAAAAAGTATGGAGGAAATTATTTATTCCTATCCTGGACTTCTTGCAATTTATGTATATAGAATTGCTCATATTCTTTATACTTCAAATGTTCCGCTTATTCCAAGAATTATGACGGAATATGCTCACAGCCTTACAGGAATTGATATTAACTCAGGTGCAGAAATTGGCGAATATTTCTTTATTGACCACGGTACAGGTGTTGTAATCGGGGAAACAACACATATCGGAAATAATGTTAAGCTGTATCAGGGAGTTACACTTGGTGCTCTTTCTACCCGAAGCGGTCAACAGCTTGCAGGAGTTAAAAGACATCCTACAATATGCGATAATGTAACTATTTACGCAGGCTCTACCATTTTAGGAGGAGAAACTGTAATCGGTGAAAATACCATTATTGGCGGTAACTGTTTTATTACAGCGTCCGTCCCTGAAAACTCCAAGGTAAGCAACAAGCCCTCTGAGCTTATTGTAAAACCAAGAAAAATGCCAAAAACTCCTAAAGATTGGGAAATATAGTTGACAAAAATATTTTTTTGTAGTAAAATAAATAATAGAAAACTGAATAAGACCACAGGGGAGCTATATGCTGAGAGGAAACCTTAAGGTTTCGACCCTTAACCTGATTTGGATAATGCCAACGTAGGGATGTAGTTAAAAATCTTTTAAAATAAATAAAAATGATTTATTTATACCGAAAGACCCTATTTTGTGCGTCTTTCGGTTTTTTATTTATTTTGGAAGGAGTGTTATTTATGAACACACAAAAAAACACAAAAAAACTCGTTGTAACAGCAGGACTTATTGCACTTGGTACTATACTTTCCCTGCTAAAGCTGTTTGAAATGCCCTTTGGCGGTACCATAACCGTTGCCTCTATGGTACCTATACTGCTGGTAGGCTATATTTACGGAATTAAATGGGGACTTTTTTCTTCCCTTGTGTATAGCCTTTTACAGCTTGTATGCGGAATAGCTACAGGAATAGTTTCCAGAATGTTTCTCCCTGGGGATGAACAAATGGTATTATGGCAGGCAATCTCCATATGCATTTTTGATTATATTCTTGCATATGTAGCATTGGGTTTTGGGGGAATTTTCAAAGAAAAGCTTCAAAAACCTGTTTTAGAGCTTGTACTGGGAATAATTTTTTCAACCTTCCTTTGCTGGCTGATGCATACAATTTCAGGCTATATTTTCTACGGTGCATGGGCAGAGTGGTTTTTTTCTGCAGAGGATGGGCTTAGTGTTATTCCTGCCTTTAAAGGCTTTTGCAAAATGGTTATGAATAATTTTGAAGGGAAATCTCTTGCACTTTTGTATTCTGGCATATATAACGGAATATATATGCTTGGAGAAACAATTATTTCGGTGGCTATTGCACCTATTGTTTATATCCGTCTGAAAAAGCAAAATCTTGCTGATTAAAAAAAGACTAATTTCCCAGCTGGGGTATGCTGAAAATATATGTAAAAACAAAACGGGAAGGGTGCACAACAGACCCTTCCCATTTTTATTTATTATTTACTCTTAGCTATCATTTCCAGCACATCCACGCAACCTTCAATGCCTAGCTTTCCGCTGTCGAGGCAGATATTATAGTTTCCTACTGTTCCCCATTTTTTGCCCGTGTAAAAATTATAGTAGTTTGCTCGTTTTTTATCTGACCTTAAAATAAATTCTTTAATATTTTTAGACTCAATTTTATATTCTTCCTGTGCCCTTTTAATTCTGTCCTCAACATTACTGAAAATAAATGCATTTATAACATCAGGATTTTCTCTAAGCACATAATCAGCACATCTTCCTACAATTACACAGCTTTCCTTTTTTGCTATATCTTCAATTATTTCAGATTGTAATGCATAAATTTTATCATTTATAGAAAGCTCTCCATAGTTTACCATTCGGCTGGAGGTAGCATACATACCGATAACCATTGAATATAAAAGGCTGTTTGCCGCTTCCTCATCTACTTTTTCAAAAAGCTCAGGCGAAGCTCCGCTTTTTTTAGCAGCAATGGTAATCAGCTCTTTGTCGTAATAGTTTATTCCAAGCCTTTTAGCCAGTTTTTGAGCAATTATTCTTCCACCGCTGCCAAACTGTCTGCCTATTGTAATAATCTGCATATCTTCCTGCCTTTCAAAAGTTATTCTTTATTTGACGCTATAATCTTTTCTGCAATATTGGCGGGTGCCTGTTCATATCTTTCAAAATCAAAGGTAAATTCACCCTGTGCTCTTGAAATAGCACGCAGGTCAATAGCATATGAATGCATTTGGGCAACAGGCACTTCTGCAGTAATTTTGCCCGGCTCCATACCTATTACTCTACCTCTTCTTTTAGTAATATCCCCCATAATATCTCCTGTGTATTCATCAGGGATAGAAACCTCAAGATGTCCTATAGGCTCTAAAATTACAGGTCCTGCATTAACAAGTTCTTTAAAGGCAATATGAGCCGCCATTTTAAAGGACATTTCAGAAGAGTCAACATCATGGTATGAACCATCTTTTAATATTGCTTTGATACCAACTACTCTGTAGCCTGCCTGAAGTCCTGTTTCCATCATTTCTTTAAGACCCTTTTCAACTGCAGGGTGGAAGCTCTTGGGTACGCTTCCGCCAAAAATCTGTTCTTCAAATACAAGTCCTTCGCTGTCTGCAGGTTCAAAATCAATAACAACATGACCATACTGACCGTGACCGCCTGACTGCTTTTTATGTTTTCCTTCTGCGGTAATTTTACGGGTAATAGTTTCTCTGTAGGAAACCTTAGGCTCAACAGTTGTAACTTCTGTTCCCATTCCTTTAAGGCGGGAAATAATAACATCAAGCTGTTGGTCACCCATACCTGCAATTACAGACTGGTGAGTTTCAGAATTTATATATGACTTAAAGGTCATATCTTCTTCCGCAAGCTTTGCAAGACCGCTGCTGATTTTCTCTTCGTCCCCTCTTGCCTTTGGAACAACCGCAAGAAGATAGTTAGGAACAGGGAACTGTAAAACAGGTAAAATATCCTTGTTCTTTTCAGTGCAAAGAGTATCCCCCGTACCTGTAACATCAAGCTTAGCTGTAGCACAAATATCTCCTGCTGCTGCAAAAGGTATTTCTGATTTATCTTTTCCGCAAAGTACAATAAGCTGACCGATTTTTTCAGTTTCTTCTTTGTTTGCGTTATATACAGTTGTATTAGCCTTTAAAATGCCTGAATGTATTTTCATAATTGTAAGCTTGCCAACATAGGGGTCAACAACGGTTTTAAGCACCTGAGCTTTAAAGGGAGCATTTTCGTCACCTCTGGCTGCAGGCATATATTCAAGCAAAAGATTAAGAAGTGTTTTAATACCAACATTTAAAAGTGCACTGCCACAAGCAATAGGAATAAGAGTTTTTGCCTCAATTGCCTTTGCAATACCCATCTTCATATCCTCTTTTGTAAAAGGACTGTCTGAGAAAAACTTTTCAAGAAGTGTTTCGTCAGCTTCAGCAATAGCTTCACAAAGCTCTGCCTTAGTATTCTGAAGTCCTGCATACATATCCTCAGGAACAGGAATTTCAGTATTTTTGCCGTCAGGGCCGTATTTGTAGGCTACACTATTTGCAACATCAATATATCCTATAAGATTTCCGTTTTCACGAATTGGAATCATAACAGGTACGGCAGCACCGCCAAATCTCTCTTTAAGCTCTGCCACTACCTTATCAAAATCAGCATTTTCATGGTCCATTTTATTTACAAAAAACATAAGAGGAAGATTTTTTTCCTGTGCTTTTTTTACTGCAACTGCACCGCTTGCACCAATACCCGATTTACCGCTGATTACAACAAGACCGCTGTCACCAAGCTCCATTGAACTAATTCTGTCAGCAATAAAATCATAATATCCAGGAGCATCTATTAAGTTAACTTTATGGTTATTATATTCAAAAGAGGCGATGGATAAACGGACGGACATTTTTCTTTTTATTTCTTCTGCATCAAAGTCGCAGATAGTGTTGCCCTCATCAACCTTACCCAGTCTGGATGAAATACCTGTATTATAAATCAGTGCTTCAGCAAGAGAAGTCTTTCCCGACTTATTCTTACCTATCAAACAAATATTTCTGATTTCATTTTTTTCAAAAGTTCTCATAAATGGGTTCCTCCTAAAATTTCAAGATAGTTTCTCCATACTTCCATTATACATATTATACATATTTTTGTCAATTCCTTTTATAAATTTTTACATATTGCACAAAACATATAGGTTTTTTTGTTAAATATATCTTTTATGTTTTAAATAATAGTTATTTTATGTATGTTAAGATTTTTTAAAAAAGTCTTGAAAAACTTTTAAATGTATTGTATAATATAATATATGTAGTCGTATATGAGAATAGCAATTTTGTTTTTGCAGATAATATAGCTACTCTATTTTGAATTAACTATTGTTTTTCCGAAAGGAAGGGAATTTCAGGCATGAAAAAAACAATTCCGATACTTGCGGTTATTGTAGCATTTATATTAGGTTTATGCTCCTGCAACGATGCTGACGGAGGAAAAACTGGTCTTAGAGATATAACATGGGGTATGACCAGGACTGAGGTGCGTAAAGCAGAATCAGCTGAGCTTGTTGGGTATGACGACGCATTTCTTCGATTTTACGATACAGACAAAAGCCAGCCGATTGTTGAAATAGGCGTGAATACAAATAACGCTGTGGATTTGCTGTACTACTTTGACAGTAAAGATAAGCTGTTTAAAATTGAATATAAATTTTCAAGCACTAAAATCAATGAGGATTACTACAAGCTTTTAAAATCTCTTATGATTGACAAATATGGCAAGCCCTATAAAGAGGATGCAGCAGATGAAAATAACGAGTACAACAAGGTTACTTCCTGGAAAAAAGGCAAAAGCGATATAACCCTCATCTATTATAATCCTGATGGCTCACTTAAAACTTTTTATGTAACCTTTTTACCTAATAACTAAAATCGCATAATAAAAACAGGCATTTGCTTTTTGCAAATGCCTGTTTTTATTATTAATACCAACTATTTTACAAATTCGCTGTATATAGCATTGATTGCATCCTGATAATCATGCTCATCCACACCGATTATAATATTTCTTTCACTTGAACCCTGGTCAATCATTTTAATATTAATATCCTTGCTGGCAATAGATGTAAACAATCTGCAGGCAGTTCCTTTTGCTTTTTCCATACTTCTGCCTACAACAGCAACAAGAGCAATACCTTCTTCAACTGTTACACGGTCAGCATTTACAACCTTTGCAATTTCAGCAACCATTTCATATTTAGTATTTCTAAGCTCATCTGTACTGATTACAACAGACATAGTATCAATGCCTGAAGGTAAATGCTCAAAGCAAACATTATGATTTTCAAGTACCTCAAGAACCTTTCTGCCAAAGCCAATTTCTGCATTCATCATATCTTTTTCAATATTTATGATAGAAAATCCCTTTTTGCCTGCAATACCTGTTATAATATTAGGCGCAGAAATACTTGTTGCCGGCACAATCATAGTTCCCGGGTCAGAAGGCGCATTGGTATTCTTAATATTTATAGGAATATTCGCTACCTTAACAGGAAAAATTGCATCCTCGTGCATAACGCTTGCTCCCATATAAGAAAGCTCACGGAGCTCACCATATGTAATAACCTCAATGGTTTTGGGGTTTTTAACTATTCTGGGGTCTGCCATCAGCATACCTGAAACATCTGTCCAGTTTTCATATATGTCAGCATGAATTGCTCTTGCCACTATAGAACCGGTAATATCCGAGCCTCCCCTTGAGAAGGTTTTTATTGTTCCTTCATTGGTGCACCCATAAAAGCCTGGAAATACTGCTCTTTGATGTTCTAAAAGTATATCCGAAAGAACTTTGTTAGTCTTTTCAGTATCTAAGCTTCCGTCCTCCTTAAAGAAAATACAGCTTTCTGCGTCAATAAAATCATATCCAAGATAATTTGCCATAATAATAGCATTTAAGTATTCACCACGGCTGGCAACATAATCACGGCTGGCACGATGTATAATTCCTGCTCGTATGGTTTCAAGCTCTTCTTCAAGTGACAGGTCAAGGTCAAGGTCCTTTATAATGCCGTTATATCTTTCTACAATTTTATCAAAAACTTCACTGATATCTTTTTTTGCAATAGCAAGCTCAAAGCATTTGTATAAAAGGTCAGTAACCTTTATATCATCATCGCTTCTTTTACCGGGTGCAGAAGCCACAACATATCTTCTTGATTCCTCAGCGGTAACAATTTCCTTAACTTTTTTAAACTGATTTGCGTCAGCAAGTGAGCTTCCGCCAAATTTTACAACTTTTATTTCCACAGTAATTCCCCACTTTTAAAAAATTATATAACTTTATATATCATATCATCTAAAGGTTTTTTTGTCAATAATCAACTCTGTATTATCTGCAAAAAGGCATACAAAGAGTATGCCTTTTTATTGTTACTTATCACCGAATGAAATTCCCATTGTTCTTGCAAGCTCAACAATTTCCCCGTTTACATCAACAGGTCTGAAGTTACTGCCCATATCGTCTGTAGGAATAACTTCCTCCAAAGGAACAGTTGTAAGATGTGCTCCTTTAAGAGCAACCATTTCGCCTCTTTTTCCTTCCATAAGAGCCTCAACAGCTTTTTTGCCGTATCTTGAGCAAAGAATTCTATCATATGCTGTGGGAGTACCGCCTCTTTGAATGTGTCCAAGAACTGTACAGCGGGCTTCCACATCCATAATTGTTTCACTTATTGCATATCCGTTTTCATCTCTGTTATTATTTAAAATTTCCTGAACAGCATTTGCAATAGATTCACCTGCACCTTTAAGCTTGAAGCCGTCAGGAGAAAGGTCGGTTGCAACACCTGCTTTTTCTCCTGAAGGAGTAGAAATACCTTCAGCAACAACAATAAGTGCGTACTGTCTTTGTGCTTTTAAAGCATCCTTTACTTTTTCTGCAACAATATTAATATCATAATCAATTTCAGGAATTAAAATAACATCCGCAGCAGATGCAATACCTGTATGAAGTGCAATATGTCCAGCATCTCTTCCCATAACTTCAAGCACCATTGCTCTGTGATGGGACATTCCTGTTGTATTTATACATTTTACAGCTTCAACGCTACGGCTGATAGCAGTGTCAAAACCAAATGTTCTGTCTGTTGAGTTAAGGTCATTGTCAATAGTCTTTGGAACGCCGATAACAGGTACGCCAAGTCTTGCAAAATCTCTGCCTGATGTAAGAGTTCCGTCGCCTCCGATAATAATAAGAGCATCAATACCCATTCTATTAAGGTTTTCAACAGCTACTCCTGATAAATTATCATAAATAGGTTTTCCGTCTTCCCCTTTAATAATTCCGTTTTTATCACGGCGTGGATATTTAAATAAATTATCCTTGTTTGAGTTATAAAGAATTGTACCTCCGCGAGCAATAATATTACCTACCTCAGAAGCATCAAGAGGAACTACCTGACTTTCTCCAAGAAAAAGTCCTCTATAACCATTTTTAATACCTACAACTTCCAGATTATATTTTGAAACGGCAGTTTTAACAGCTGCAGCAATTACAGCATTAAGTCCAGGGCAATCTCCCCCGCCTGTTAAAATACCAATCTTTTTTATTTCTTTTTCCATTTTCCGCTCTCTCCTTTTTGCGTATGTAAGGGTAATTATTATAACAAAAAGTCATATAAAACCACAATTTTTCGCATTATAACATCACTTCTATATTTTACTACATTTTTACAATATTTGCAACATAAAATTTTATTTTTGTCTTAATTCTATAAATTGGCCATTTTAATCATTTATTTTTTATAAAAAGTGTATAAAAAAGACATATATACTCCTTCTTATATTTGCGGAATATATATGTCTTAAACCATACTTATTATATGCTATTTTTCTGGGCTTTTAAGGAGTTTATTAACGGATATCATCATAGCAGTAAAGCAAGCTGTTCCCCCTACAAAATTTGAAACTGCCTCTGCAAGAAATACACCATTTTCTCCTAAATTCCACACATATGGTAAAATCAGGGTAAGAGGGATTACTATAATAACCTTCCGAAGAAGAGAGAAGAAAATTGCGTGCTTTGAATATCCCATCCCCACAAATACTGCCTGTCCTGCCACCTGAAGGGACATCATAAACATTCCAAAGAAAAAGGTATGAAGTGCAGGTACTCCTTTTGCAATAAGCTCAGGGTTAGAATTGAAAATCCTTATAAAGCTTTCCGGGAAGAAGAATAAAAGTGCCCAGGCAATTATCATATATATTACGCTGAATATTGTTACAAAGCGGATTGCCTGTGATATCCGATTATATTTTCTTGCTCCAAGATTAAATCCAATTACCGGCTGTACCGCTTGGGTAAAGCCAGAGGTAGGAAGAATTACAACATCTCTTATGGAATTAATCACCGTCATAATTCCCACATACACATCCCCCCCTGTAGCTTTAAGGGTAGAGTTTGCTGTTATCTGTACAAGTCCTGTAGATGCAGACATTATAAATCCCGCCGCTCCAAGACCTGTGATTTTTTTAAGCAGTGCTATTTCAATTTTCAGATTTTCTTTTCTGATTTTCAAAAGAGTTTTTTTGCTAAATAAAAAACCCATTACAAGTACTGCTGATATTATCTGGGAAATTACTGTGGCAACTGCCGCACCTTTTACTCCCATATTTAGAGTATATATAAAAACAGGGTCAAGAATAATATTAACAACTGCACCCGAAACTGTGGCAGCCATTGCAATTTTAGTGTATCCCTGACAATTTATAAAGCCACTCATACCTGTCCCTATCATAAAAAAGGGTGTTCCCATCAGATAAATGGAAAAATATCCGTAAGCATAGCTGTATGTATCATTGCTTGCACCAAAAAGATACAAAAAAGGTTTCATAAAAATGTAAAAAACAAGCATAAGAAGTATTGAGGTATAAATAAGCATAGCAAAAGTATTCCCCATTATTTTCTCAGCTCTTTTCTCATTGCCTTTTCCTCTTTCAATAGAGCAAAGGGGAGCTCCCCCCGTACCAAAAAGGTTTGTAAAAGCACCGATTATGAGAATAATAGGGAAAACTATACCCATTCCCGTAAGGGCAGTCTGACCAATGTTTTCCATATGCCCTATATATATTCTGTCCACAACATTATAAAGAACCTGAACAAGCTGTGCCAGAATAAGCGGAATGGCAAGTCTTATTATTATACCATTTACATTTCCTTTTGAAAAATCACTCTTGCTTTCCATCTTTAAGCTTAACCTTCTATTCCTGTATCATTTGTACAAGTGCTGAGGCAATTTCACTTTCCCGCACTTTTTTTATAATTTCTCCTTTTTTAAAAAGAAGTCCTTCACCTTTTCCGCAGGCTACCCCATAGTCTGCCTCTCTTGCCTCTCCGGGACCGTTAACGGCACAGCCCATAACTGCAACCGTAATATTTTTTTTACAGCCTTTAAGAGCATCTTCCACCTTTGTTACAACCGAAACAAGGTCAACATTAGTTCTTCCGCAGGTGGGACAAGAAATAATATTTACTCCTTCTTCAGTTAGCTCAAGACTTTTTAAAATCTGCTTTCCTACACGTACCTCCTCAACAGGGTCGCCTGTTAAAGATACTCTTATTGTGTTGCCTATGCCCATTGACAGTATGCTTCCGATACCAACTGATGATTTGATACTGCCACTCCAAGCCGTACCTGCTTCTGTAACACCCACATGAAGGGGAAGATCACTTACATTTGCAAATTTTTTATATACATCAATGGTAGAAACAACATTTGATGTTTTAAGTGAAACGGCTATATCATTAAAGTTTACAGCATACAGCATATTAATATGTGTAAAAGCACTTTCTAAAACTGCGTCAGTAGTGGGCCCGCCGTATTTTGCAATAAGGTCTTTTCCAACAGAGCCGGAGTTTACTCCTATTCTTATAGGAACTCCTCTTTCCTTTGCAACTTCCGCAACTGCTCGCACTCTGTCCTCTCCTCCAATATTTCCGGGGTTAAGACGGATTTTATCTGCACCGTTTTTTATACATTCTATTGCAATACGATAGTCGAAATGAATATCAGCAACGAGAGGAATTGTGATTTGCTTTTTAATTTCTTTAATTGCAGCTGCAGACTCCATATCAGGTGCAGTAACTCTTATTATATCGCATCCTGCCTCAGTAAGTCTTTTTATCTGTTCTACTGTTGCCCTTACATCAGCGGTTTTAGTGTTGGTCATACTCTGCACAGTCACAGGTGCATCTCCGCCAATTAACACACCGCCCACATTTATGCTTTTAGTATTATTTCTGTAATTCATAAGTTTACTTCCAATACTTAGTATTTTTTTAATACTTTTGTTTTATCCTTTTATTCCCTTTGTTCCCTTGGTACCTCCGTGAAGTTCCAAAAGGTTTGTATCAAAAGAGAAGGTAAGATTGGATTTTTCCCTTGCTCTTTTAAGTGCAATTTGTACCAGCTCCTCCATAAGACCCTCAAAGGTAAGTCCCGTTTTTTCCCAAAGATAGAAGGATAAGGAGCCTGGAATTGTATTAATTTCATTTACATAAATTTTATTTGTTTCTCCGTCAATCATACAGTCGATTCTGGAAACTCCCGCGCAGCCAAGTACCTTAAAGGTATCCAGACAATATCCCTGAATTTCCTTTGTATTTTCTTCCGAAAGGTCTGCAGGAATAATTCTCTGAGTACTTGCCATACCCTTTGATGCACCCTTTGCACCCTCTTTATATTTTTTGTCATAGGACAAAAAGCCATCAGCAGAAACGGGCTCTTCGCAAACAGATGCTCTTGCATTTGTAAAATCTCCCAGAACACTGCAGTTGATTTCCCTGATTTGGGAAATGGCGTGCTCTACAAGTATTTTTTCTGCATATGAGCAAGCGTTGTCAATAGCAATCACAAGACTGTCTTTATCCTTTGCTATTTCAATGCCGATACTTGAACCAAGATTGGCAGGTTTTACAATTACAGGATAGGAAAGAGTTTCAATCTCCTGTAGAATTTTTTCTTTATCTTCAAACCAGCTTCTGCTGTAAAAACATTTACAGGGCAGTACAGGTATGCCGTGAGATACGAGCACATCCTTCATGGCAACCTTATCCATACCAAGAGCAGATGAAGTTACATCGCATCCTGTGTAGGGTATGTTCAGCGTTTCCAGCCAGCCCTGAATACTGCCATCCTCCACGTTTGTTCCGTGAACAACAGGAATCGCAACATCCATTTTCACAGGCTTTTCTTTTCTAAAGAGGGGTTTTTTAATTTTTTCCATTATAACGCCATTACCATCGTTATATACCACAACCCTGTAACATTCCTCCAGAAGCTTACTCATATTCTTATAATTTTTAATATCAAAAAGTGCCTCTCCTGAGTACATTACTCCCTGTTTTGTAATATAAAGAGGTATAACATTATATTTTTCTTTGTTTAGGGCGTGCATTGCCTGGTTTGCAGAAATTACTGCCACCTCATGTTCAGTTGAACGTCCGCCGAATATTACACAAGCATTTATTTTCATGATAATCTCCCCTATATCAGTTTTTCATTATATAAATCAGGCAAATCGTTTTCAAAAAGCACTGTGCTTCCCTGCTTTGCTATTGAGTTCATAACACTAAGTGCCTCTTTTAAATCAGCCGTTACAAAAAGCCTGTCTGAATCAAAATTAATCTCCTTAAGGCCTTCTGCTATGGGCTTTGTCTGTTTTTCTCCCACTAAAATTATATAGTCACAGTTTCCCTCACAGCTTATGGCGAATTCCCGATTTAATTCTGCTTCCTTTTCTCCCGCTTCAATAATTCCAGGAGTAATGAGTATTCTTCCTCCCTGAGGAAAACTTCCCAGTACACTTACTGCGGATTTTGCACCTTCTATGTTTGAATTAAAGGCATCATCAATAACAGTAACTCCGTTTGGCTTGGGACGAAGCTCTAATCTGTGGGGAATCGCTTCCAGTCTTTTAACAGGATATACCGCTTCCTCTGCTGTCATTCCAAGTGCCTCTGCCGCAGCAACAGCACCTATAATATTCAATATATTATGTCTGCCCAGCAGTCGGCTTTCAAAATCTACCCTTTTGCCTCCTGTAGTGCAAAGGGTGAATTTTACTCCATCTGGGCCGTAGGAAATATTTTCTGCCCAGTAGTCAGAACCTGATACAAAATCTACTGAATATCCAACAGAACCTGCAGGTGCCTCCTGCCTTATATATTCATTTTCCATATTAAGTATAGCGTGAGATTTATCTGCTACCGCACCTATTAAATCAAACTTTGTATCTATAATATTTCTCAAGGTTTTAAAGCTTTCAAGATGTTGAGGGCCTATAGAGGTCAAAAGTCCGTAGGAAGGATTTACAAGATCGCACAGCTCCTTAATATCCTTGCGGTATTTTGCACCCATTTCACATACAAAAATTTCGTGAGTGGGTTTTAAACTGCCACGAACTGTTTTTATAACACCCATAGGAGTATTATAGCTTTCAGGTGTCATAAGAGTATTAAACTTTTCCGAAAGGATTTTAGTAAGTATATACTTTGACGAGGTTTTGCCGTAGCTTCCTGTAATACCTATAATTTTAAGATTTTCCATCTGGGATAAAATGTTTTTTGCGTCGTTATAATAATATCTGTTAATAATAAGCTCTATAGGGCGAACAATAATATTTGCCAGTGCTACAAAAATAAAGTTAAATATTGTAATTAACATAAGAGTATATGCAAAGGGATAGACAGTAATAAACTTAACTGATGCATACCCTGAAACTGCAAGAAGAGCCGCCGCCAGAATAATGCAGGCGGTTATAAGTCTTTTTACTCTGGGAGTATAAACAAGCGGTTTTTTTGCGTTTTTCCCCGAATGTTTTTTAAAAGGAACTACTCCGAAAAAAGTAAAAATCATTACTGCTCCGCAGTTTATGCTTGCATAAAATGTATTGTCAAAATATCTTGTGGTAACAAAGAAAAACACAAGGGTAACAGCCATAGCAGCAAGCTCGCAAAAGCTTAAATTTCTTGTAATGTTTTCATCACACCACTTTAAAAAATCTCCTGAACGATAACTGCTTTGCTGTAGCATATGTATGCTGTACCGAGTTTTTCTGCAAAAAGCAAAAATCGAAAACAGCACACCGATAATATAAAAAACCCATATTAAATATATCACTTGCTTTCCTCCATTTCTTTTTCACAAAAGCTTCTTATAATATTTCCAAACCATCCGCTTTGCTCTAAAAACGCAAAATGTCCGCTTCCTTCCATAACTACCAGTCCTGCATCAGGAATAAGCTTTTCCATTGTCTGTCCGTCTGAAAGAGGGGTTGCATCATCCTTATCGCCCCATATCAAAAGGCAAGGTACTGAAATGTCAGGCATTAAATATTTTAAATCCTCATTAATTGCCCTTACCATTACGCGACGCATTTTTTCGCTTGCTCCCGCATAATCCTCCGAGCCAAGCTTTCTTTTCATCTTTTCAATGTTTTTATTTCCTAAAAGCTTCATAATTTTTTTGGATAATTTATATGTATAAACCTTAAAATAATAATCTATTCCCCGCTTTGGAACTATTCCCGCACAGCCGGTAAGTATCATTTTATTTATATCCAGCATTTTTTTACCCGCCAAAATAAGAGCAATTCTTCCCCCAAAGGAATGAGCAAGAATTACAGGATTATCAATATCCAGCAAAAGGGCAAAATCCTTTATAAGCTCTGCGTAGGAATAAATATCCCAGTTATCCTCAACAGGTTCATCTGACTGTCCAAAACCAGGCAAATCAATATTATACACCTTCATTTTACCAAGAAAGGCATCCTGAGCAGACTTCATTACATCAGAAGACGCACCCCATCCGTGAAGAATTATTACATTTTTCCCTTCACCACTTACCTGATAGTGAATATTCAATCCCTTAATATTTATCTTCAAAGGCTATACCTCCTGCCATTCTACTATAATATATATTATACTCTAATATTTATACAAATTTCAATAGTAATTGAAGATTTTTTTACATAATCTATATACTTTTTTTAAAAAATATGATAATATATAATTAAATCAGGCAAAAAGGCAGGTGAGCTTACCTCTTGAACGAAAAGCTTATAGAAATGCTCCGTCCCATAACCAAAGAGGAGCAGAAAATTTTAAAGGAAAAATCCATACAAAAAAATATTTATACTACCACAAAGGAATTTACCATTGACAGCAAAAAAATGCTGGCTGAGGGTAAGCTTATCAGCATACGTCCTCATACAAGATTTACCTCTTTTCCAAGACACAAGCACAATTATATTGAAATAATTTATATGTGCTGTGGACAAACTACTCATATTATTAACGGAGAACGGGAAATTCTTCTTTGCAAAGGGGATTTACTGTTTTTAAATCAGCATTGTTATCACCAAATTAAGCCTGCAGGAGAAAATGATATTGCTATAAATTTTGTGGTTATGCCTGAATTTTTTGATGTGGCATTTGATATGATGCATCAGGAAAATGCCATTTCCGATTTTATTATAAGCTCTCTTAAAACCGAAGAAAAAAATCCTTTGTATCTCCACTTTAAAGTGGCAGATATCCCTGCAGTGGAAAATCTGGTGGAAAATCTGGTATGGGGTATTTTCGCAGAGGAGGAGAACGACCTGCATATTATGCAGCTTACTATGGGTCTTTTGTTTGTACAGCTTCTTAAATATACCGATACCTTAGAGGATAGCTCAGGAGGCAGAGATAAAAGAATAATAGCTATGAAGGCAGTAAAATATGTGGAGGAAAATTACAAAGAAGCAAATCTTTCTTTTCTTGCACAAACTCTGGGACTTTCTGTTTCCTCTCTAAGTAAAATCATTAAAGTAAATACCGGATTTACCTTTAAAGAGCTTCTGCAAAATAAAAGATTGTCCCGTTCGGCGGCACTCCTTAGCGAAAATAGTCTGTCTGTTACGGATATTATTTTTGCGGTTGGATATGATAACACCAGTTATTTTCATAGGATTTTCAAAGAAAAATACAAAATGAGTCCTTTAGAATATCGAAAACAATTTGGAAAATAAGGACGTAAAAATATGAAGAAAAGTCCTTGATTTTTTTATTAAAAGGTTGTATAATGAAGGCATAATGAGAAAAATAATTTTACAGAAAGGCGGAATATAAAAATGTACGATGTAAAAAAAGGCTACGAAGTAGCAAAAGAATTTTACGCTCAATACGGCATTGATGTGGACAAGATGATTGAAATTTGTGACAAAACTCCTATTTCCATTCACTGCTGGCAGGGAGATGACGTTGGCGGTTTTGAAAAGAAGGAAGGCGGTCTTACAGGCGGTATCCAGACTACCGGTAACTATCCCGGCAAAGCAAGAACTGCTGATGAGCTTAGAGCTGACCTTGAATTTGCTATGAAGTATATTCCCGGTGAAAAGAAGGTTAACATTCATGCTAACTATCAGGAGGCTGATACTTTTGTTGACCGTAATGAAATTGAACCCAAGCATTTTGAAAAATGGGCAGACTGGGCTGTAGAACAGGGCATTGGCCTTGATTTTAACCCCACATATTTTTCACATCCAAAAAGTGAAAATGGTACTCTTTCTGCACTTGATGAAAATGTTAGAAAATTCTGGATTGAACACGGTATTCGCTCCAGAAAAATAGGTGAATATTTCTACAAAAAAACAGGTAAAGTGTGTGTAATTAACCACTGGACTCCCGACGGCGATAAAGAATTCCCAATTGATACTATCGGACCAAGACTTCGTCTTAAAGATAGCTACGACCAGATTTTTGAAGCTACAAAAGATGTTGAAGGTGTTATGGACGGTATTGAATCCAAAGTGTTTGGTATCGGTGCAGAAAGCTTTACTGCAGGCTCTCACGAATTTTGTATGGGTTATGTAATGAGCAAAAACTGTGACCATATCATTCTTACACTTGATACAGGTCATTATCATCCCACAGAAACTGTTTCTGCAAAGCTTGCCTCTGTATATACATTTTCTGACCACGTTCTTCTTCATGTATCAAGACCTGTTCGTTGGGACTCTGACCACGTTGTAAACTTTGATGATGAAACAAGAGCTATTATGGAAGAGCTTGTTCGTCTTGGAAAGCTTCAGGACACATATATTGCAACTGACTTCTTTGATGCTTCAATCAACAGAGTTGTTGCTTGGGTAACCGGTCTTAGAAACACCAGAAAAGCTATTCTTGCTGCACTTTTACAGCCAGTTGATGCTATGAAAAAGTTAGAAGCTGACGGAGATGTTAGTGGCAGACTTGCTGTTTCTCAGGAATTTAAGGCTGCTCCCTTCAGTCTTGTTTGGGATTATTACTGCCAGCAGAAGGATGCAGGCGTTGGACTTGAATGGCTTGAAGATGTAAGAACATACGAAAAGGATATTCAGTCTAAGAGATAATTTTTAAAATATTAGTATATTCTCCAAGAGAAGAGTTGATTTTAAATCAACTCTTCTCTTTTGTTTTGTGTAATGCAAGAACTTTTTTATAAATGCTTATTTGAATAGAAAAAACAAGGCAAAGAAATCTTTGCCTTGTTTTTGTATAACAGAATATTAAATCTTTAATCCTTGTTTTTTGCTTTTTCCATATCCGCTTTTCTTATTTCCGTACGGCGGATTTTACCGCTGAAGGTTTTAGGAAGAGAATCAACAAACTCAATAATTCTTGGGTATTTATAAGGAGCAGTATTCTTTTTTACATAAGTCTGAAGCTCTTTTATAAGCTCCTCACTGCCTTCATACCCTTTTTGAAGAACAATTGTTGCTTTTACATTAAATCCTCGAACAGGGTCAGGCACTCCAGTTACAGCAACCTCTAAAACTGAGGGATGCTCCATAAGCACGCTTTCAATTTCAAAGGGTCCTATACGATAGCCTGAAGATTTAATAACATCATCATTTCTTCCTACATAATGGAAAATACCCTCTTCATCACGATATGCAGTATCTCCAGTATGATAAAATCCGTGGTGAATTGCCTTTTTAGTATCAGCATCACTGAAATTGTATCCCGTCAGTACTCCGCAAGGGTGGGTTTGTTTGCTTTCATATCTTATACAAATTTCCCCTGTTGTACCTCTGGGACAGTGATTTCCTTTTTCATCTATTACATGAACATCAAGTCCCGGAACAGGAAGTCCCATAGCACCCGGAACAGGCTTGCTCCAAGGGTAAAGGGTTGCAAGACAAACAGGTGTTTCGCTCTGACCGAAGCCTTCGTAAATCTCCAGTCCTGTTGCCTCTTTCCATTTATTAAAAATTTCAGGATTAAGTGCTTCTCCCGCTGTACAGCAGTGCTTAATGGAAGAAAGGTCATACTTACTTACATCATTTTGTAAAATAAATCTGTACATTGTAGGTGGTACACAGAAGGTAGTAATTTTATATTTTTCCAGTTTGGATAAAATATCTGCTCCGTCAAACTTTTCAAAGTCATAAACAAAAAGTGCAGTTTCTCCAAACCACTGTCCGTAAAATTTTCCCCACATACATTTCATCCAGCCTGAGTCGGAAATGGTAAAATGCAACCCTCCGTCAATAACTCTGTGCCAGAAAACGCCTGTCATAATATGACCAAGAGGATATGTAAAATCGTGAGAAATAATTTTAGGATATCCTGTTGTACCTGAAGAAAAGGCAATCATACTGGTATCTGTTGCTTTAGTGGCATCTTCCCCTACAGGTCTTTGCCAGTCATCAGAAAACTTTGAATATTCCTCCTCAAAATCTATCCAGCCTTCACACTTTTTGCCTTTTGTTACCATTTTAAGTGTAACTGTCTCGTATTTTCCTTCTGCTTCATCAAAATACTCTGTACACTGTCCGTCACCTGTAATAATTACACATTTTACCTTAGCGGCGTTACAGCGATACTCATAATCCTTTGCTTTAAGCATATTTGTGGCAGGAATTACAACTGCCCCTATTTTATGAAGAGCTAAGGTGATAAACCAGAAAAGATAGCTTCTTTTAAGTACAAGAAGAACCCCGTCACCCTTTTTAATTCCTTTACTTTTCAGATAATTTGCCACCCTGCTGGACTCCAGCATAAAATCACGGAAGGTAAACCGCTTTTCCTCTCCCTGGTCAGAAACCCAGAGCATAGCAAGCTTATCGGGCTTAGTAGTGCCAAGCTCGTCAATTACATCATAGGCAAAGTTAAAGTCCTGCCCATATATTAACTTGTAATTTTCCTGAGCATCCTTAAGTGATGTAAAATCATCCCGATGCTTCCCGATATATTTTTCGTAAATAGGCATTGTACTGTCGTCCTTTTGTTTTTTTAGTTTTTTACGGTTTTATAACTACCGCAATAAATTTGGTGGGCTTATCACCAATTGCAATTTCTGCGTGAGGAAGGCTGGAATCAAAATACACACTGTCTCCTGCCTCCAGCACATAGGAAATATCTCCTATAAAAAACTGCATTTTCCCTGAAACAACATAATCAAACTCCTGTCCTTTATGAGTATTCATAACAGGAGGCTCATCTGTAGGGTCAACTGTAACCATAAAAGGCTCAGCCATTTTATTGCGGAAGGTAAAGGCAAGGTGCTTATAGTTATATCTTGAATTTCTTTTTACTCTATAACCTTCACCTTTTTTTACTACACTGCACATTGAAAGTGTAGGGGAATCGCCTGACATAAGGTCAAGAACATCCACCCCGAAAATATCTGCCAGCTTGCATAGAAAGGAAATAGAAAAGTCCTTTTTTCCCTCTTCATATTCTTCATATTCTTCAGTTGATATTTCCATTTGATTTGCTACTTCCTCCAGTGATAAATCGCATATATCACGAAGAGAAGCAATTCTCATTGCAATATCCTTTAACTGATCTGCCATAAAAATCTCCATTCCGCCGCCTTGCATCGGCATAACTCGCAATTAAATTTATCTCTTATCTGCAAGGCAAAGTAATGATAAGAGATTTTAAATTACATCGCCGTATCGCACTTTGAGTGCATAAATTTCGGCGGTGTTGTTTAATCCGCCGAAGGCTGGGTGTAAAAGGAGCTTTTACACTGTCACCTGTAAAAAATCAGTAGTTATATCCAAGTTCAAGAGCACGAAGGTTAGGCTCTAAAAGATGCTGTTTCTTTGCAGGAACAAGCTTTTTCATTGTAGCCTCTAAATTTTCGTGTGGGCAAAGATTTGCTTTTTTAATGGCATGGCCTAAAATAATCATATTTGCAAGTCCTGCAAGATTTTCCTCTGAAGCAAGCTTAGTTGCAGGAATGTAAAATGCATTAACATCTTCTCTTTCAACTTTACGGGAAATAAGAGAGCTATCTACAATTATAATACCGCCTGAAACTGTTTCATTTTCATATTTATCAAGAGAAGGTGCGTTCATTGCAATTAAAACATCAGGATTTGAAACGATAGGTGAGCCTACTTTAGTATCACTTAGTATAATACTGCAGTTAGCTGTACCACCACGCATTTCAGGACCATAGGAAGGAAGCCAGCTAAGCTCTTTACCTTCTAAAAGACCTTCATATGCAAGGAATTTGCCTGAGAAGAGAATACCCTGTCCTCCAAAGCCTGCTATTAAAATCTGTGTTGTCATTTTGCTTCTCCCTCCTCTTTGTACTTATCTTTATAAACTCCTAAGGGATAATATGGAATCATATTTTCTTCCAGCCAGCCAAGTGCCTTTGAAGGCTCTAAGCCCCAGTTTGTGGGACAAGTTGAAACAACCTCAACAAGGGAAAAGCCTTTTCCCTCTACCTGATTTTTGAATGCCTTTAAAATTGCCTTTTTAGCATTCTTAACATTTTTTACATTGTTTACAGCAACTCTTTCAAGGTATGTTGCACCATCAAGCTGTGAAAGCATTTCACAAACCTTTACAGGATAACCTACCTTCTCAACATCACGTCCATAAGGAGAAGTCTGTGTAATCTGACCTGGTAATGTTGTGGGAGCCATCTGTCCGCCTGTCATACCGTAAATTGCATTATTTACGAAAATAACAGTAATGTTTTCTCCTCTTGCAGCAGAGTGAACTGTTTCAGCTGTTCCTATAGCTGCAAGGTCTCCGTCACCCTGATAAGTAAATACGATATTGTTAGGATCAGAGCGTTTTACGCCTGTAGCAACTGCAGGAGCACGTCCGTGAGCTGCCTGTACCATATCAACATCAAAATAATTATATGCCATAACTGAGCAACCAACTGATGCAACACCGATTGTTCTGCCCTGAATACCCAGCTCGTCAATAGCTTCAGCAACAAGACGGTGGATTATACCATGTGTACAACCTGGGCAATAGTGCAAAGTAGCATCTGTAAGTGCTTTTGGTTTTTCAAAAACTATCATTATTTTGCACCTCCAACCTTTGTAGCTTCCATAATTTTGTTAAGTACATCCTCAGTAGTGGGAATCATACCGCCCACTCTGTTACAAAGAAGAACAGGCTTTGCACATCTTGTTGCAAGCTCAATATCTTCTACCATCTGTCCCATTGAAAGTTCAACGCTGACAAATGCATTAACTTTTTCAGAGGCTTTCAAAAGAGCCTTTTTGGGGAAGGGCCAAAGAGTGATAGGTCTTATCATACCCACCTTAATACCCTGTGCTCTTGCCTGGTCAATTGCATTTTGTGATACTCTTGATGCTACGCCGAAAGCTACAATACAAATTTCAGCATCCTCCATCATATATTCGTCATACATAGCTTCTGTTTCTTCAATAGCTTTGTATTTTTCGTATCTTTCAAAGTTCTTAACCTCAAGCTCTTCAGGTTTTAAATAAAGAGAGTTTACAATATTGGGCTTTCTCTTAAGCTCTGTACCTGTAAGTGCCCAGGGTTTGTCGTACTGTTTGATTTCTCCCATATCAAGAGAAACAGGTTCCATCATCTGTCCCATAGTACCATCAGACAAAATCATAGCTGTCATTCTGTACTTTTCAGCAAGGTCAAAGCCTTTAAATACAAGACTTACCATTTCCTGAACAGAGTTGGGAGCAAGCACAAGCATATGGAAATCTCCATGTCCTGCACCTCTTGTTGCATGGAAATAATCAGACTGTGAAGGCTGAATACCACCAAGACCAGGTCCGCCTCTTTGTACGTTTACAATTAAAGCAGGGAGGTCACAGCCTGCAAGATAAGAAAGACCTTCACTCTTTAAGGATATACCTGGACTGGAGCTGGAGGTCATAACTCTTTTACCTGTAGCTGCAACACCGATAACCATATTAATAGCTGCAATTTCACTTTCCGCCTGAAGAAATACACCGCCATCAATTTTAGGCATTCTTTTGGACATATATGCGGCAACCTCAGTCTGAGGTGTGATAGGATAACCGAAATAATGACGGCAGCCTGCCATAATAGCCGCTTCAGCAAGGGCTTCGTTGCCCTTCATTAAAACTTTATCAGACATAATCTAATCACTTTCCTTTTTATTATTTTTCAACAGTTATTGCACAGTCTGGACACATTGTAGCACAAAACGCACAGCCTATACACTTGTCAGCATCTGTCACTCCTGCAGGATGATACCCCTTTGAGTTAAGGTTTTCCTCAGAAAGAGCAATAATGCCTTTGGGACAAGCACCTACGCACAGTCCGCAACCTTTACAAACTTCAGTGCTTATGGTTACTTTTGCCATATTCACACTTCCTTTCATATATACCATTAATTTTTTACTTAAATGATTGCCTTACATACAGGGTCATACCAAAAATATTTTCTGCTTTGCCTTTTAAGCTTTCTGCAAGGCTTTTTTCCGCCCCTGTAAATTTTATTGGAAGTCCGCTTAACGCAGATACCTTTTCCGCATAGGAAAAAGATGAAATAATATGATTTTCCTTTGTTAGTACCCCTATGTTGGAATTGTTTACAATAGCTGTAAACTTAAGTCCACAGGCAGTTTCGATTTCCTTCATTATTTCTATAGCTGCCTGGGGTGTTTCTGTTAAAGGACGATATTTGTTAATTACAAATAACATTTCGTAATCATTTTCCTGTGCGATTTTTTCCGCAAACCTTCCAAGTGCAAGTGCACCTCTGTCATCTCCTCCCACGTCAATTACTCCCAGCATATCTTTATTATCCAATAGGGCATATGTTTCAGGAGGAATTGCAGGAAGATCTACATTGGAATTTGCAAACTCAGATGAGATAAGACGGATACTGTTATCCTTTAAAATTTCCATACTGTCCTTAGAACGGAAATAAGGGTTTACAATATCAATATCCCCAATAGATATTTCCTTTTCCGGATACTTATTACGAAGGTAAAGAGAATAATTTACCGCAACATTTGTTTTACCGCTTCCGTAATGTCCCGCAAAAATTGTAATTCTTTTATTATCCATTAGATTGTAAGTGTCCAACCGAAGGTATCTTCAATAGTACCATTTTGAAGACCTGTAATTGTATCATACAGCTTCTGGCTTACAGGACCAATGTCTCCGCTGTTGATAGTCATAACATCATCTTTATAACGAAGCTTTCCTACAGGGGAAATAACTGCTGCGGTACCTGTACCAAATACTTCTTCAAGAGCACCTGACTTCTGTGCTTCAATAAGCTCTTCAACGGAAATCTTTCTTTCCTCAACAGGCATACCCCAGCTTTTGCAAAGCTGAATTACAGAGTTTCTTGTAATACCGGGAAGAATACTTCCGCTAAGCTCAGGAGTTACAATAACTCCGTTGATTTTAAAGAAGATGTTCATAGCACCAACTTCTTCAATGTACTTTCTTTCAACACCATCAAGCCAAAGCACCTGAGAATATCCGTCATCATGTGCCTTTACCTGAGCAATAAGGCTGGCAGCATAGTTACCGCCTGTTTTTGCAAAGCCCATACCACCCTTAACGGCTCTTACATAATCATCTTCAATCCAGATACCTACTGGAGCAAGTCCGCTTGCATAGTAAGCTCCTGAAGGAGAAAGAATAATAATAAATTTATAAGTCTTGGAAGGTGCAACACCTAAAAAGTCGTCAGTTGCAATAATAAAGGGTCTTATGTATAAAGATGTACCTGGTTCATTTGGAATCCAATCTCTATCCACATCAACGATAGCTTTTACAGCTTCCACAAAATACTCCTCAGGAAGATTTGGAATACAAAGTCTTTCGTTTGTTGCATTTGTTCTTTTTGCGTTCATATCGGGGCGGAAAAGTCTTGCACTGCCGTTTTCACCTCGATAAGCCTTAAGACCCTCAAACATTTCCTGTCCGTAGTGGAAAACCATACATGCAGGAGAAAGTTCAATGTTTGCAAAAGGTACAATTCTTGCATCGTGCCAACCTTTTCCCTCAGTATAATCCATAACAAACATATGGTCTGTAAAAATTTTGCCAAAGCCTAAGTTTTTAAAATCCGGTTTTGCTTTTGGAGTAGTTGTTTTTTCAATTCTGATGTTCATATTTTATTCCTCCTAATTAAACTTTAAAATATAAAAGGCTTATAACCCTGCTCTGTGGGTTATAAGCCATAAAATAAACCAAGCTTATCTGCATTTTTCTTGTTTCAGAAAAAATGGCATTAACGCACAGTGCTATTCATTTTCCCTTAAAGTAGGTTAACGAATACCACTATGACGGCTACAACTATAAAGTTCACAGAAAGCAAACTACGCATAGGTTTTTCTCCTTATATAATCATCCTTTGTATTATACCACTTTCCAATATGATTGTCAAGCTATTTTTCGACTTTTTTAACTTACCAAAAGTCCGTTTCTTCACATTTTAATTATCAATTTGAAATTTACAATTTATTAATATATAGTTCATTATTATTTCATAACTGCCTGCTATAATTTAAAATGTAAGGAAGAAAAACCAATACCTTACAAACATTTTTGCAGTGCGACGCCTTTTAAAAAGACGCGATACTAATAGATTTTTTCATATCATACTCCCAAAAGAAAACAGCGTAGGACTACTCCCCCTTCGCTGTTTTCGCCTTTTATTAAAATATATTTTTAAAATTGTAGATATTATAAAAAACCCTGCATATAATAAATATTGCAGGAATTTTTATAAAGGCAGGTGAAATACTTTTGAATATTGAACATAAAAAAGAAAATCCGCCTAAAGACAAAGAAATGTTAAGTTATAATTATCAGGAAAGTTTTGAACATATAAAAGGGGATTTGGAGGATTTTATTTTCTCTTTTTTTGATAGCAAAAAGCATTCGGAAAAATGAAAAACCGATGTGAGTGTAACACATCGGTTTTTGTTTTTACTTTTCTAACATTTTACGAAGCACTGGCTCTATTTTATTTGCCATTCTGTAATGACCAAGGTCGTTGGGATGAATTGTATCAGAAGTGCAAAGCTGTCTGTCTGTTTCTCCAAACAGCTCACGGCCTGGAATAAAGTAAATATTTTTATCCCCTCTGTCAACAGAATTTTTATATGTGGTATATACTACCTCTTCTCTTTTATCTGCATCGTCAATATAGTCATAATCCACTGCACTCATAAGTAACATGGGAATATCAGGGTGAGCATCTCTTATAACTCTGAAGAAAGGCTCGTGGCTTTCCTTTAAAAGCTGTGCAGTGTTTGCATTATGGTCATATTCCATTACAAATGCAGAAAAATCAAGACTTGCAATATACTCTGCAACATCAAGCTGACCTCTTGCACTGCCTGCAAGACCAAAGTTTATAAAGTTCATATTTAATTTTTCAGAAAGCATAGAAACAAAGCAGTTGGAAACTCTGCAGGCAGAACCTGCTTCTGTAATTGAGGACCCGTAGAAAAGTACGGGCTTTTCGTATTTATAGGGAGTAGGTTCTTCCACCTGTGCATCATCATCAATGTCCACTACAACATTTTCTACAATTTCATTTCGGGGAATAAAGATTGTTACATCCTGCATTTCTCCGCTTAATTTAAAGGTCTGCTGAAATTCCTTCTGCTCGTATCCGTTAGGATATACAAGTCCCAAAAACTTCATCTGACCGGGTGCACCCACAAAAATGTCTGCAGACTGAACTGTGTAAATAGAAAGTCCTATATCAACACTGAGGGTTTCAAGCTTAATATGTACGGTAAGATTTTTTGAATTTGTTTTAAATCTTATTCTTCCGCCACCGCATCTTCCGCCTATAATTTTATATAATTTGTATTTTTCTCTTAAGTATCCAGGCATTTTACAAAGGCTTCCGTCCTTTTCAAACATTGGCACTCCATATACTTTTAAAGGTTTATCTTTATAGCTGTATGATTTCATTTCAGACACCTTCCTCTTATATAAATTCTTACACTATTATACCCCTTTTGACAGTGAAAGTCAAGGTATTAAGAGTATTTTGTAAAACTTCTTTTATTTTATCGGTTTTTTAAAAATAGATAATAAAAACGCCTTGTTTTCCTGTCGTGATTTAAGGGAATTTTGGGTACTGTTTTTATGGAAATCGTCTGTGAATTATGGTATAATAAAAAGTGTAAAAACACAACATATTGTGGTTTTATTTTTTGTCGATATTTATATATTGATTTATTTTACATTAATTACCATTCACCTTGGAGGAAAAATTATGACCAGTAAACTTACTACAAGCCTTATATTTGAAAAGGAAGGGTTTCGTCTTGATTATTATATTTTAACAACAGAAACTAAAATTGAGGAAAAAGCATTAAATACCTATGGAGTTAAAATAATTCAATCTCCTTTAAACGCCTTTTCTTCCATTCCCTATATGTGCAGTCATATGACGGATATTTTCTGCACCCTTAACGAAGCGGAGGAGTTTTGTAAATTTTTAGCAGAGGGAGAAGTGGAGCCTGTTCATTTTTTTGATATACTTGATGAATATATAGCTTAAATTCCTCTGATACATACCACATTTAAGAAAATTTATTTACAACTTTTAAAGAATTAAAAATATGTTATTGACTTTTTTCAGCCTCAGTGATAAAATTTATAAAAATAAAATATTTGAGGTGTAAAAAATGAGAAAAATAATTTCTGTTACTTTAGCAATACTAATGGCTTTATCAAGTCTGATGTTATCCTCCTGCGAAACGAAAGAAAGCGGGAAATCAGAAACCTTTTCTATTAAAATAAGCTGTGAAACAGTTCTTGAAAATAAGGATAAACTACCTGAGGAAAAAAGAGAGCTAGTCCCTGAAAATGGCATTTTTTATGAAAATGACCATCTGGAATTTTCGCAGGGCCAGACACTTTACCAGGTTTTAAAAACATTAATGCAAAAAGAGAAGATTCATATTGATTTTAATACCTCTAACTCCTTTGGAAGTGTGTATGTAAGGGGAATTGGAAACATTTATGAGCTGGATTGCGGTAATCTTTCAGGATGGTTTATGAAAATAAACGGGGAATTTCCAAACGAAGACTGCGGGAGCTATAAGGTTAAGCAGGGTGATATAGTAGAATTTTTATATACCTGCAATATGGGAGAGGACCTGTAACTGCTAAAGGAACTTTATAGTAAGTTTTACTCCCTTTTAAAATTGTTATATAGTCAGCCTATATTGAATCATACCACTATTGCGTGATTTTTGTTATGCAAAAAGCCCTGTCCAAGTTTTGGACAGGGCTTTTAATATTTGCCTCTCTTATGCGTTTTCTTTATGCTTTGCAAAGCATTCGCTACAATACACAGGCTTGTCGTTTCTGGGTTCAAAAGGTACCTGAGCTTCTGCACCGCATTCGTCACAGATAACAGTGTACATCTTTCTTTCTCCCTTTAAACTGTTTTTGCGTGCAATTCTGCAGTCCTTACAACGAGTAGGTTCATTCTGGAAACCTTTCTCTGCGTAAAATTCCTGTTCACCAGCTGTGAATACGAATTCATTACCGCAATCCTTACACACTAATGTTTTGTCTTCGAACATTTTTCTCCCTCACTTTTTGTTTTTTCCCAAAAGCCCTAACGACTAACCTGTTTAAATAGTTCTTCCTTAAAGGTTTTCGAGGTTTATATATCAACATAAAAATGTTTGATATCCCAGCAATTTTTCTAATACATCAATTCATTATAATACTTTTCCAGCTTTTTCTTAATACGCTGAAGTGCGTTATCAATTGATTTTACAGGCTTTCCCGTTTTCTCCGAAATTTCCATATAGGTACATCCGCCAAGATAAAACTCCAGTACTTTCTTTTCATATTTGCTGAGAGTTTTCATTATTTTTTCGTCCATACCTCTGTAGCTTTCTTCAATTAAAACACGCTCCTCAGGATTGTCTGAGGAATCACTCTCAATAATGTCAATAACAGTACGGCTTTCGCCATTTTCGTTATTGTCATAAACAGGGCAACTGAAGGAAATATAAGTATTAAGAGGAAGATGTTTTTGCCGTGTTGCGGATTTTATTGCAGTTATAATTTGTCTGTTGATGCATATTTCGGCAAACCCCTTAAAAGAGGCTTCCCGTTCACACTTGTAGTCCCTGATTGCCTTAACAAGGCCAATCATACCCTCCTGTATAATGTCCTCTCTGTCCGCACCTACTAAAAAGTAGCCTCTAGCCTTAGAAAGAACAATGCATTTATACTTAGTCACCAAAAACTCAAATGCACATTCATCTGTTTTTGCCAATTCAACCAGCTCATCATCTGCTTTGTCAAGGTATTGTTTAAAATAAGGGGTATCTGTTTCTGTCATTTATTTCTCCTTGTAAGCCTATCATTTTTACTATGGTAGATTCTTCAAATACCTGTAAATTTTTAAATAAAACAAGCCGTCAAATAACATATGCATTTTATGATATGTGTATATTATATAATAATTTTTATATTTTGTCAAGTACTTTTTGTAATATTTCACAAAAATACAAATTTCTGCAAATTTTTTTATCTTTACAAGAGAGCATATTTATGGTAGAATATAGTTAACTATTAAATAGAGGCAGGATTAATTTATGTCAGACAGACAGAAAAATATACGAAACTTTTGTATAATTGCACATATTGACCATGGAAAATCTACTTTGGCAGACAGGCTTCTGGAGCACACCGGTATTGTATCACAAAGGGATATGGAGCAACAGCTTCTTGATAATATGGAGCTGGAAAGAGAAAGAGGTATCACCATTAAAGCCCGTGCAGTAAAGCTTGATTATAAAGCAAGTGACGGTTGTGAATACACTCTTAATCTTATTGATACTCCGGGGCATGTGGATTTTAACTATGAGGTATCCCGAAGTCTTGCAGCCTGTGAAGGTGCTGTGCTTGTTGTGGATGCGGCACAGGGTATTGAGGCTCAAACTCTTGCAAACACCTATCTTGCAGTTGAGCACGATTTGGAGCTTGTGCCTGTTATAAATAAAATTGACCTTCCCAGTGCAAGGCCCGACTTTGTGAAAAATGAAATTGAGGATGAAATTGGTATTCCTGCTCAGGATGCACCTCTTATTTCTGCTAAAAATGATATAAATATTGATGCTGTACTGGAACAGATTGTACAGCTTGTTCCACCCCCTTCGGGAGATGAAAATGCTCCTTTAAAGGCTCTTATTTTCGACTCGGTATATGACAGCTATCGTGGTGTAATTGTGTATGTGCGTTTAAAAGAAGGCAGCGTAAAGGCAGGGGACAGAGTGCGTATGATGGCTCACGGCTCTGAATTTGATGTAGTAGAGGTTGGATATATGCGTCCTCTTGGTCTTGAGCCTTGTAAAGAGCTGAAATCAGGAGAGGTTGGATACATTACTGCAAGTATTAAAAATGTTTCTGAAACCTCTGTGGGCGATACTGTAACAAATGCACACAATCCCACATCTGAGCCTCTTTCAGGATACAGAAAAGCTGTTCCTATGGTGTTTTCAGGGATATATCCCGCAGACGGTGCAAAATATCCCGATTTGCGTGATGCACTTGAAAAATTACAGCTTAATGATGCCTCCTTGTCCTTTGACCCTGAAACCTCAGTTGCTTTAGGGTTTGGTTTTCGTTGCGGTTTTCTGGGACTTTTGCATATGGAAATTATTCAGGAGCGTTTAGAGCGTGAATATAATCTTGACCTTGTTACAACAGCTCCCAGCGTTATCTATAAAATAGGTCTTACTAACGGCACCGAAATTACTCTTGATAACCCCACAAATATGCCTCCTGCAGGAAGTATTTCTTATATGGAAGAGCCTATGGTGGATGCTTCTATTATTACTCCCAGCGAATATGTAGGCAATATTATGGAGCTTTGTCAGGACAGACGAGGAATTTATAAGGATATGAAATATGTGGAAGGAAACAGAGCCATTTTACATTATGACCTTCCTTTAAACGAAATTATATATGACTTTTTTGATGCTATAAAATCCCGCACAAAGGGATATGCCTCTTTTGACTATGAAATGAAGGGGTATGTGCGTTCAAATCTTGTTAAGCTGGATATTTTGTTAAACGGCGAGGTTGTAGATGCACTTTCCTTTATTGTGCATGAGTCAAAGTCTTATGCAAGAGCAAGAAGAATTGCAGAAAAGCTTAAGGAAAATATTCCGCGTCAGCTTTTTGAAATTCCCATTCAGGCGGCTATCGGCGGAAAGGTTATTGCAAGAGAAACTGTTAAGGCTATGCGTAAGGACGTGCTTGCTAAGTGCTACGGCGGTGACATTACCCGTAAGAAAAAACTTCTGGAAAAACAGAAGGAAGGTAAAAAACGTATGCGTCAGGTGGGCAGCGTAGAAGTGCCTCAAGAAGCATTTATGTCTGTGCTTAAGCTGGACGAATAAATATTGACTTTTAAAACTTCAGGAAGGGAAGCTTTGGTTATAGCTATGAGAGGGTTATATATTCATATTCCTTTTTGCCTTTCAAAATGTAATTATTGTGATTTTAATTCCTATGCAGGGTGCCTTTTTAAAGCCCCTGCATATGTTAATGCCCTTTTAAAGGAAGGGGAAAAATATAAAGGAGAAAAGGTAGATACCGTTTATATAGGGGGAGGCACTCCCACAATTTTAAATCTGTATGACATATCCCGTCTTATTACAGGAATTAAGGATATTTTTTCTTTTGATGAAAATACTGAGTTTACTGTAGAAATGAACCCTGCAACTGCAAAGGAAGAATACTTAAAAGCTCTTTTCTCTCTTGGAGTAAATCGCATCAGTATGGGCGGACAAAGCTTTGATGACAAGCTTCTTAAAATATTAGGCAGAACACACTTGACCAAAGATATTTCAGAAAGCGTTTCCCTTTGCAAGAAAGCAGGCTTTTCCAATATCAGTATGGATTTGATGTTTTCCCTTCCCTCTCAGACAATGAACAGTTGGAAGGATAGCCTGGAAAAAGCTGTAGCTTCAGGCATTACTCACATTTCCTGTTACGGACTTAAAATCGAAGAAGGAACTCCTTTTTACGAAAATGGGGTGACGCCTCTTTGTGAGGAATTAGACAGGGAAATGTATCACTACGCTGTGGAGTTTTTGGAAAACAGCGGATTTAAGCAGTATGAAATTTCAAATTTTGCATTAAAGGGTAAAAAAAGCAAACATAATTTAAAATACTGGCACTGCCAGGAATATTTCGGACTGGGTGCAGGTGCTCACGGATATGTTGGAAATGTGCGTAGCTACAACTGCTTTCCCATTGAAAAATACATAGAGAAAATTAATCTTTTCGGGGATGCCACACAGGAAGAAACTCCCCTTACAAAGGAAGATATGAAAATTGAAAAAATTATTATGGGACTTCGCCTGAAAGAAGGAATTGACCCTGGTCTTGTTTCTCCCAAAAAAACAGAGGAACTTATAAAGGCAGGCTTTATGGAAATGGAAAAGGGAAATATCCGCTTTACATTAAAGGGGTTTGACCTATCCAACACTATCCTTTCAAGGTTGATTTAACTATTGACAATTATAGGTATTTGATGTATAATTACTATAAATATAATATTTCTATTTGAAAGTGAGATGTCCGAATTGGAAAAAGAAAAAATACTTAAATCTATGATACTTACTTTTGTTTTCCTTGCTATTATTGCTGGAATAGTTTGGTATGCTATTGCTACTTCTCCTGCTAATAAAATTGTTGGCGTATGGGAAGGCACAGCTTCTGACGGAACAAAAATTGAACTTAACTTTTCTAAAGACATTGAAAACGTTTCCACTCAGGAAAAAATGTATTATCTTACTGTTACATCTAAAGATGGTGCTAAGGAAGAAGAAAAGGGTGTATATAATGTTTCAAACAATACTATGCTTACTCTTCGTCCTTCAGATGAAACTCTTAATGATAATGCAAAGGCTTTTTTCTACATTGAAGAGGACAAAATACGCTTTGAATATACTGTAAACTTTGAAACATATGAGTTTACTCTTAATAAAGTAAAATAAATTTATTAAATACTACCTGAAAATGATATGCCCCCAAAAGTCACACTTTTGGGGGCATATCATTTTATGCTACTGTCTTACTTTTCTTAATATTGAATTTGGAATGACTTTTTTTTCGCACTTCATTTTTACAATCATTTTTGCGTGAGGGGCAGACGCAATTTCCCATCCGTTTTCGTCTGTCATTTCCTCAGGAGTAATGGTAATAAATCCCGGTACCATAGGCTGTAATATTTCAATTTCATCACCTTTGAAAAACCGATTTCTCTGCTCAACAGTAAGGATTTTGCTTTCTGAATCATAATCCAGCACCACTCCCACAATATCGTAATTGCGTACATAGGAGGAGGTTTCATAAACCTGACTGTTTTCATCGGTTTTACCTTTAAAAAATCCGTTACAGTAATTCCTGTGACTGACTTTCTTAAGCTCCTCTGAAAGAGAAGGGTCAAACTGATAGTTTTCTCCATCACGGTAGTAAGCATCTATTGCCTCGCGGTATGCCTTAACAGTTGAGGCTACATAATATTCAGTTTTAACTCTGCCTTCTATTTTAAGAGAGGTTACTCCCGCATCAATAATTTCAGGTATATGCTCAATTAAGCATAAATCTTTAGAGTTGAATATATACGTTCCGCCTTCATCCTCATAAACAGGGTAATATTCACCGGGACGCTTTTCCTCCATAAGATGATAATTCCATCTGCAGGGCTGAGCACAAGCTCCGCTGTTACTGTCCCTTCCTGTCATATAGTTGCTGAGCAGACATCTGCCTGAATAAGAAATGCACATAGCTCCGTGCACAAACATTTCCAGTTCAAGTCCCACAGGGGTTTTTTCACGGATTTCTTTTATTTCCTCCATTGAAAGCTCTCTTGCAAGCACTACTCTTTTTGCACCCATTTTATAAAAAGCTGAGGCTGTAAGAGCATTTACGGTATTTGCCTGAGTGCTTACATGTATATCCAGTCCGGGAACAGCTTCTCTTAAAGCCAGAATTGTCCCGATATCCGAAACAATGGCTGCATCTATCCCAAGACTATGTGCCTTTTTGCCTGCTTCTATAATTTTTTCCAAATCCTTATTATGAGGAATTACATTAAGAGCAATATATACTTTAACTCCCTTTTTATGAGCAAATTCAACTCCTTGTTGTATATCCTCCTCAGAAAAATTCTCAGCAGCCGTTCTAAGGGAAAACGCTTCACCGCCGATATATACTGCATCAGCACCATAAAGCACTGCAAATTTTAGCTTTTCAAGACTCCCTGCAGGAGCAAGCAGTTCAATTCTTTTCATTTCCCTCACCTCTTATTTTTCTGGATATCCCAACACCATCTCCAATGGGAATCACCGTGGTTTCCAGCATATGGTTATGTGTAATATCATAAATATAGCTTCTGAGATTTCTTGCTATTGTTATATGTTTTTTTGGTGCAAGCTCCTCGCTTGCCACAATCCCTCTGTATAAAATATTGTCAGTAATCAGTGTTCCTCCTGTAGGCAAAAGCTGCAGAATTTTAGGGAGGAATTTCCCGTACTGACCTTTTGCTCCGTCTAAAAACACTGTATCAAATTCTCCCTCAAGGGCGGGAAGGATTTCTTTTGCATCCCCTTCAAGAATTGTTATCCTATCAACAAGCCCTGCTTTTTGTATATTTTCCTTTGCCAGTTTTATCATATCAGGGTTTCGCTCAATAGTTACAATTTCCCCTTTTTTCCCCATAAGTTCCGCAAAAAATATAGCGGAGTAGCCTATGGCTGTTCCAACCTCAAGAAGTTTTTTAGGCTTTGAATAGGAAAAGAAAACCTTTAAAAGCTGTGCAACTTCAGGCTGAATAATAGGAATGTATGGGTTTTTTGCAAATTCCTCCAGCTCCTTTAAAAGCCCTGTGTTTGGTATCAACTGGCTTCTGAGATAATTATTAAGCTCAGGATATATTATTCTTTCCTCCACAGCCTTTATTTTCCTTTCTTGCTAAGATGCTCCTCATAGGTTACCGAAAACAGGTTTCCGCCTTTGCCGTCTGCTATAAAATATAAATACTGGGTGTTTTCGGGATAAATTGCGGCTTTAATTGCCGACAGACCAGGAGAACAGATAGGCGTAGGGGGCAACCCGTCATTACGATAGGTATTATATGGCGACTGAATGTGCGTATCCTGTATAGACAGCACATCCTTAGGTTTATCAAATAAATAGTTCACAGTAGCACAGGATTCAAGACGCATACCTGTTTTAAGTCTGTTGTGAAATACTGAAGATATGGTTTCAAGCTGAGATGAACCCTCTTTTTCAATAATGGAAGCAAGGGTAATAATCTCCTGAGTAGAAAATCCCAGCTCTTTTGCTTTTTTGTCCAATTCCTCAGTATATAGTTCATCAAACCTGAAAAGCATTTTGTCAATAATTTGGTAAGCAGTTTCTTTTTCATCTACCAAGTATGTATCAGGAAAAAGAAATCCTTCCAGCCTTGTTTTGCCTGTAGCTGTATTGTTTTTCAAAAAGTTGTAACTGAAACTTCCGTTTGCTACTTCTTCAAAAAATTCCTCTTTGGTGCAAAGGTCATTTTCCTCCAACAGCTGTGCAATATCAATAAGTCTGTATCCTTCAGGCACAGTAATTTTAACTAGTCCTGCTGTGCTGTAGCTGGATAGTTTTTCAATAATTTCTTCATAGGACATTTTTGGACTAAGCTCATAAACACCTACCATAAAGGAATTTCCGCTTCCTGAGAGCTTTGTTGCCAGCTTAAAAAAAAGCTGGTTACTGATAACACCGCTTTTTTTAAGCATAGCAAAAATATCACTGCCTGTCATACCTGCAGTGATTTCTACCTTAACTAAAGTGTCCTTTTTGCCAATGCCATGAAAATTATTTGTCATACCAAAGGTGATTAAAATTCCCAGCATCAGCAAAGCTATAATTAATGTACATATAATTTTTCGGATGTGTTTCATAAATAGTCCGCCTTTTGTTATTAGTTCAAAGAGGCACTTAAATTCTCCTGAATTTCCTTATCCATTTCTTCTCCCATATGTTTATTAACAAAGGAATATGTATCCTCGCCCATTACAAGTCCATCTTTTGAAATATGGTAATAAAATACCATACCGTTTTTATCCTCTTTTAAATCCTCTTTTGTTTCATATTCAATGTATGCACAGGTATCGGTGGCGTTTTTTGCAATCTCTCCCTCCAGCCTGTCTCCTAAATCCTTATAATAGGAAACGGACTCTCTGTAGGGCAATTGCTCCATACCCATTCTCGTCGCTTTTTCCTTATCTAACAGCAGATAATTTACCCTTAATACCCCGTCTTTTTCAAAGGAAACAACACTTCTTGCAACCTTATTAACATCATCTATATACCATCTGGTGTTCTTAAGAGAAGAGTTTTTACAGCCGGTAAAGCAACATATTGTAAAAACAACCATTAAAACAACAGCTATTGCTTTTTTAAAATAACTTTTCATAGTTATTCCCCTTTTGTATAAACTGAGCCGTTAACTGTTAAAGTATCTCCTTTTACATAAAAATATCCTGACTCATAGTTAATATCATTTTCCATATCCTCAATGCTGGTATATGTTCTGATTACTCCTCTTTTTACGCCCTTATTATTTGTGAATTCCTTTTCGTTTTCATCATAGTTATCTTTAGCTACAACCTTGTAGTAAAGCTCAGATTCCATAGAATCAAGTATTTCCTGACTAAGACCTGTTTCACTTCCGTCTGAGCCTTCAGTAAGTTTATAAACAGAATGAAGAGTGCCATCAGATGAAAAAGTAGTTATAGTATAATACCCCATAGTTTCGGTTTTCCAGGTTCCGTAAAGAGAGCTTTCCTCTACAGAAACTCCATTACATCCGCATAAAGCTGACATTACAATTGTAACAGCCAGAATAACTCCTAAAATTTTTTTCATATTATTTTCCTTCTTTCTGCACAGTGTAGATTTCCTCATTAAAATACAACTTATCTTCACTGATTTTATATGGTATAAAGCCTGTCATCTCATCATCTTCCAGAGCTTTTTTATCCTTGTAGCATTTTATGTATCGTGTATCCTGCTTTGATACGCAATCCATATAATAATATATTTGTTTGTCCTTTCCTTCTTCATTAACAGTAACTACGCCTTCATCACTAAAGGAAATACTGCCTTTCTCGTTTTCCCACACTGTATCTTTTACGGACTTATAAGAAGGTCCTGTACAAGCAGTAAATAAAACACTGAGTATGGCAAGTATAATATATAAAATCCTGTTTTTCATTTACCTTTTTACTCCTATCTTCTTTTAAAAACAGTTTCTGAATATATGGGAGTGTCAGACATTTTATCGTACTGCACGCTTGGCTGATATGTAACAAGGGTATCCCCGCTTACCATAAAATATATGGTTTCTGCTACCCTGTTATTTTTCATATCTTCTGCAGATAAATACCTGTTTAGTGCAAGCTTTCCCTCTATTACTTTGGGTACATTTCCCCCAAAAGATGATAAATCAGGATTTTTATCCACATCATAAAGACAGGTTACATTTTTCGCCTGCACAATATCTTCATTAACCCCTAAAGCGTCTGCTGTTTTTTTGTCTGCTATTTTGCAGAATATCTCCATTGTCCCATTATCATTAAAGGTTACGGTCATACCTACACCGTTTTTTTCTGTAAACCAAGAGCCTATGTGTTCATCTTTTTTACCGCACCCTGCAAAGGAGGCAAATATAATAATAAGGCTCAAAAGCAAAGCATTTGCCTTTTGCATATAAAATCTCTCCTGTCTGATATTATTTACTGTATTTCTTAAGAATGAAGATTTTCCTTAATCTCTCCGCTTTCATAAGCAGATAAAAGTATTTTAAGGTCAGATAAGGTTTTTATAATTTCTTTTCCGTCATCTGTTTCTGCTACTTTAATAGGTTCGGTAGGATTTTCAAAAACTACCGAGTCGGATATAATATCGCTACCCATATGCACTGCCTTTTCCTTACCTTCAAAGGGCTGGTGAGCAGAAATTCTCATTCTGTTTGCACTGTAAATCAGGGTGTATCCTGCAATACCGGTGGTTTTCTGATATGCTTTGCAAAATCCGCCGTCAATTACAATCAGTCTGCCGCCCCCCTTTACAGGATTTTCTCCTTTTTTGGAAATTACCGGTACATGGCCGTTTATTATATGGGATTTAAGTCCTTCATTCATATGAGAATCCAAAAGACCGAATTCCTTAAAAATCGCATCTATAACCTTTTCATCATTTACATATCTGTAGTAAGCATTTTTAGGCTCAGTATAAGAGCTTTCGTCCTTTACTAAAAGTCTTTCAAAAGTAGCTATTTTTTCCCTTCCGCATAATGGGGAATTTTTACCACACCATAAATACCACATTGTATCAAGACTAAGACGCCTTGCGTGAGAAGATGAACGGGAATAAAATCCTCTGCGGACAGTATAGTTAAGATAATCCATAAGCTCTCTGCCGTGAAGAGTTTTCCCTCCAAAGTTAAAGTCCATAAAGCTTCCGTCAGTATTTAAAGGTACACAGCCGTGAAACAAAAGATTGGAGTTATATCTTTTATAAATATCTCCCTTTTCAAACAAAAAATCCACGTGCCTTTGAAGCTTTTCACTCTTGGTAAATGCTGTTCTAAGGTAAGAAATAACCTCCTCTTCCTCAGGGGTAAGTGCAAGAGGATCATTTATATCAACAGTAGGAAAATCGCAATCCTTTAAAGGATAGTTTTTCCCTTTAATTTCTACTGTTTTGTTTTCATAATTTATTTTATCAAAAAGTATTCGGTCATTCATTAAAAACTCAGGATTGCGTTTTATAACTGCAGCCTCTGTTTTAAACTGAATAACTGCAATAGCTTTATGCATACGCGCAATAAGCTGTGTATCTTTTTCACGGCTTTCTTCCCCTGAATCTTTAGGCATAAAAGCAGACACATCGCAGCTTCCATAAATTTTATTTGCAAAAAGTGCAAGGGGACGAAGGCTGATACCATAGCCAATTTCCAGCACATCAAGGTTACGGTATGTTATTGAATTGTTTACAGCAGTTGCAATACAAGCTTCGCTTCCTCCTGCTGCACCCATCCATAAAATATCGTGGTTTCCCCACTGAAAATCCACATTTATTCCCGACATAACCGAATCCATAATTATATCAGGTCTTGTACCTCTGTCAAAAATATCTCCCACAATATGCAAACGGTCAACCGCAAGGCGTTTTATTGTGTCACTTACTGCAATTATAAAATCCTTGCCTCTGCCTGTATCCACTATAGCAGATATGATGTGGGAATAGTAATTATTCTGGTCGAAAGACCCGTTTCTGTTTCCTATAAGCTCTTCCATAATATATGCATAGCTTTCAGGAAGAAGCTTTCTCACTTTAGAGTGGGTATATTTTGAAGCAAGAAGACGGCAAACCTCAATAAGTCTGTTTAAAGTAGTTTTATACCACTCATTCATATCGGGAGTAGTTGCAACAATCTCCTCTAATTTTTCCTTTGGATAATAAACTAAACTGGCAAGCTGATGAATTTCCTCAGAGGAAATCTTTCCATCGAAAAGCAAACGGATTTTTTCCCTGATTATCCCCGACGCACTGTTTCTGAGATGTAAAAAGGCTTCATATTCACCATGCAAATCCGAAACAAAATGCTCTGTGCCTTTAGGCAGTGCCAAAATAGCCTCTAAGTTTATAATTTCAGAGGAAACTGCACTTATATTCGGATATGTTTTCGCAAGAAGATTAAGCAGCCTTTTATCTGTATTTTCCAAAGAAAAACCTCCCTTATTTTACTGGTGTTTGTTCAATATTCTCGAGCGAAGTTTCATCTGTTACTTTATTATCTGTTTTCGGGGGTTCTTCTTTTGTTTTTCTTTTTTCACATTTCCATATTGCAATTCCTATTATAACAAGGAAATATACCCCAAAAAAAGCCATAGACGAAAGCACATTGCCATGGGGAATATTATACATTTTAAATATCGGCCTTAAAGGCTTGGTATATCCGAAAAGTGCCGTATATAAATTATCCGAAAAATATTTAAGTCCTATAATATTAAATACCCCGTGAATAAAAAATATGCTTAAATTTACCTTTAAATATCTTTTCGTCCTTTTGTATAATGCTCTGTAATGACTTTTTAAAACAAAGCCTGTCAAAGCTAAAAAGACCAATGCTGAAATTGTATAGATTGCCACATATGATTTAATAGTATCTGGAATTGAATCTGAAATCACTATCAAGTAAATTAAAACAGAAGATATAACCTCTATTACTGCTGTTTCTGTGATTCTCCTCATCAAGTGTGTTTTTTTATGTTGTTTTCCCATTTTTACTCCTTAGAATTTTACCCTGATTTTTATCTTTTATTCTTCTGCCTGGTCCTCTATAAGCTCTTGTATAATTTCCTGTTCTTCTTTTTTAACTCTGTCTATTTCGGGCTTATCAAATATGAGATTTTTAACCATAGCCACAACTATTGTTAAGAAGAAAAGGGCATAAAACGCCATGGAGGAATACAGTCTGTACCTTCCTATTTCCAGTGTCTTAAAAACTTCTCTTAAAAATTTTGTGTAGCTGAAAAATACTGTGTAGTGCAAAGAATCTAAAAACTTCAAGGAAAATGCGTTTATTATTCCCATTATGAAAAATATGGGAAGGTTTATTTTCAGATATGTTTTAATGTTAAAATCAAGAGCAAAGAAATGAGCAGACAGTACTATGTATGTAGGCAACAGAAAAAGTACTGCCGATATGCTGTAAATTGCCGTATAAGCAGCTGTTGTACTGGGAATTATTCCTGTATAGACTATTAAAAAGATTAATACTGAGGAAACAAGCTCAATGACAACAGTTTCAATAAGTCTTCTTAAAATAAAAGTTTCTTGTGTTTTCATTTTAACACCCTCATTTTCATATTTTTATCTTTATCCTGACATAGAGACAATTTCTAAAAAATAAAAAGCTATAAAAACAAATAAATAATTGCATTAAAGTATATACCTCTACATATAAAATTATATATCTAAAAGGGGGTTTTGTCAACGGGTTTACAGTATTTTTAATTGTTTTTTAAAAATTTATTATATGAAAAAATGCTTTTTGGATAATATACCCTAAAGTTAATAAAAAAATTGTACTTTACTTGACAAAATAAGGGTTATTGTGGTAAAATGTTAACTATCCTTGGTGGATTTTATCTCCCCCGCAAAATTTTAAGAAAGGAAGGGAAGCACAATATGAAATTGGCATTTTCCACACTTTGCTGTCCCAATTACGATTGGAAAGACATTTTCACTATGGCTAAGGACCTGGGCTTTGAAGGAATTGAAGTTCGCCATATAAGAGAAGAAGAGTCCTCATCTCCATTTACACCCGAAAAGTTTGAGAGAACTGCGGAGAAGCTAAAAAGCCTAAAAATAGAAATTCCCTGCCTTTCAACAGGCGGATGCATAAAATATGACGAAGACTGGGAAGAAACTAAGTCGGAAATTCTTACATACATTACTGTTGCTAAAGGAGTAGGTGCTAAATATATCCGTCTTCTTGGTGATATGAAGGCTGCTCCCGATGGGGAAGTGGATGATAAAATAATTGCACAGCGTATTAAAGAGCTTGTACCTTTTGCAGAAGAAAGCGGCGTAACCCTTTTGGTGGAAACTAATGGAGTTTACGGCGATACTGCAAGACTTTCTGCACTTCTTTGTGAAATTGCCAGCGATAATGTTTCAGCACTCTGGGATGTTCACCACCCTTACAGATTTTTCGGTGAAACTCCCGAAACAACTCTTACAAATCTTGGTGCTTTTATTAAGCACGTTCATATTAAAGACTCTGTAATGGAAGAGGGAAATGTGATTTATAAAATCCCCGGAGAAGGCGACCTGCCTTTAAAGGAAATAATGTTTGCCCTTCGTTCCATTAATTATGAAGGATATATTACTCTTGAATGGGTAAAACGCTGGAATCCTGACCTTTGCGATGCAGGGGTAATATTCCCTAAATTTGTGGAATTTATGGCTGAATATACAGGAAAATCCAGTGGCGGAAGCAGGCTTTATGACAATGCTTCCGGCACAGGTAAGTTTGTATGGCCAAAGGAAACTATTATTGACCTTACCTTCCCTCAGATACTGGATAGAATGGTGGAGGAATTCCCTGACCAGTATTGTTTTAGATATACCACTCTTGATTATACAAGAACATATGCACAGTTTCGTGATGATGTAGATACATTTGCACGAAGCCTTATTGCTATGGGTGTTAAAACAGGGGACCACGTTGCAATATGGGCAACAAATCTTCCCTCCTGGTATATTACCTTCTGGGCTACCACAAAAATTGGTGCGGTACTGGTAACTGTTAATACTGCATATAAAGTATATGAAGCGGAATATCTTTTAAAACAGTCGGATACTCACACTCTTGTTATGATAGACGGTTACAAAACCAGCAACTACATTGAAATTATGCAGGAGCTTTGTCCCGAACTGGAAACTTTGGAAAAGGGTCAGCCCCTTCACTCAAAAAGACTTCCCTTCCTTCGTAACATTATTACTGTTGACTGTGAAATGAAGGGTGCACTTACCTGGGAAGAAGCAGTTGCAAAGGCTGACGAAATTCCTCTTTCAGAGGTTTACAGGCGTGCAAGCTCTGTAAGCAAGCATGATGTATGTAATATGCAGTACACTTCAGGCACAACAGGTTTCCCAAAAGGAGTAATGCTTACCCATTATAATGTTGTAAATAACGGAAAAGCTATCGGCGACTGTATGGATTTATCCACAGCAGACAGAATGATGATTCAAGTGCCTATGTTCCACTGCTTCGGTATGGTACTTGCAATGACTGCATCTGTCACTCACGGGGTAACAATGTCCCCCATACCAGCCTTTTCACCTAAAAAGGGACTTGACTGTATTACTCGCGAAAAAATTACTTGTTTCCACGGCGTTCCAACAATGTTTATTGCTATGCTTTCCCATGAGGATTTTGATAAAACCGACTTTTCACATATGCGTACAGGAATTATGGCAGGCTCACCCTGTCCTATACAGACAATGCGTGAGGTTGTGGAAAAGATGCATATGCCTGAAATCTGTATAACCTATGGTCAGACAGAAGCTTCTCCTGCTACTACTATGAGTAAAACCACTGACTCTCTGGAAACAAGAGTTAATACTGTAGGTAGTCCTATTTTCGGTGTGGAATGTAAAATTGTTGACCCTGAAACAGGGGAAGATTTACCGGATAATACAGACGGCGAGTTTGTGGCAAGAGGATATAATATTATGAAGGGATATTACAAAATGCCCGCAGCAACTGCAGCTGCCATTGACGAAAACGGCTGGCTTCATTCGGGAGATATTGCAAGAAGAACCCCTGAAGGATATTATAAAATTACAGGCAGAATTAAGGATATGATTATTCGCGGCGGCGAAAATATTTATCCTAAGGAAATCGAAGACTTTATTTATACTCATCCTGGTGTAAGTGATGTTCAGGTTATCGGTGTTCCTGATAAGCAGTACGGAGAAGAGGTTATGGCCTGTATAATTCCAAAACCCGACTCAGGTCTTACTATTGAAGAAATAAAGCAGTATGTTGTAGATAATATTGCTAAGCATAAAGTACCAAGATATTTCAGATTTGTGGACTCCTTCCCAATGAATGCGGCGGGAAAAATTTTGAAATATAAAATGCGCGAGGAAGCTATTGAATATCTGGGTCTTGCAGATGCAAGTAAAATAGTTACCGCTTAGCTGTGGCTTGATAAAATGCACAGAAGGCTATAGGCAGGATATAGTAAAGTTAAAATAAAAATTTTTATATTCCCTACAGGTATCTTTATTACTCTTAAAGGGAAAGCAAATAAAGAGAAAGGCAAAACGAAATTAGTCGTTTTGCCTTTTTAGTTTTATTTTACTATTTTTTCTTTTTTCTTTTCCATTTTTGGGAAAACTGCATTTCCAAAGCGGTATATTAAATCTGCCACATAGGAAAGTGCAAGGGAGCAGATAAATACCGCAAGTGTAATGGGAATAAAACAATAAAGTCTTTGCTCAAAGGGTGTTTTTTCATTTAATATGGGATAAAAAACACTGTCAAAAATATATGAAATCAAATATGCTCCCAGCGTTAATCCTGAAATAGAGGCAAGGCTTTTTTTAAAAAAGGGAGCAAGATTATCTGTTTTAGTTCGAATTAGCAAGCTGAAAACAAGTGCAGTATTTAAAAACACTCCTGCTGTGCCATGGTCCTGAAAGGATGCCCACTGAAAAACGTTATCCTTTGAATACAGATATGATGCAAGAGCGCATAATAAAGTAATATCAAATATCAAAAATAACGACATACTTTTTTTAAGTTTTAATGGGTATTCTTTTAAATAACAGCCTAAAAAGTAATATGCAACAGGGTAAACTGCCGACCACCAGGAAGGCAGAATTTTAACATATACATTTATAAATGGGGGAAGTATGGTAACAAAAATACTTGTTGCAAGTAACGCAAGCTTTTGTTTTTGGGTATTTAAGCCGTTATAGCAAAGATTTAAAAACGGAATTATTAAAAACAGCCCTATATACATTTCAATATACCATCCGTAGGATGCTCCTGTATAGTCAAAAACAGACTTTACAATCCCTTTTATATCCATAGGCATTTTCTGATATAAGACTTTAAAGACAATACAAAATGCTGATGTAATAAAATATATAGAAATGGTTTTTACAATACCTTTATAATATTTCTTAGACAATACCTTGTCCTTCATTAAATATCCTGAAAGAGTAATGAAAAGAGGTACACATATCATAAAAAACGTGCGTAGAAAAGTCATTATAAACATATATCCGCCACTTACCAAAACGTTGTAATATCCGCAATTTAAAAAGAAATGTACGCAAATTACCGTAAAAAGTGAAAATATACGAATAAAATCAAGATTGTAGCTTCTCTCTGCTTTTTTCATAGTGTCAACTCCCCTCCATACTGTAATTATATCAAAAACCTTTTTCTTCGTCAATGGGTTGGTATTGATTTTATAAAAAAGGTGTGATATAATGATTTCATCGAAGATGAAATCAGCGATATAAATTCCTGGCGGAATTTGCGATATGTGCTAAAGCACTCGATATATCTTCGATGCGATATGTCCCTTCGGGACGAGATAAGGAATTTGTATCATATCGCAACCGAATGAAATGAGGTTATATCGCATTTGTAAAACAAATATATCGCACGAGCGAAAGTGAGTATATCGCAAAAGGTAGAATAATTTATGAATGATAAAACAATAAAGGAATTAGCAGTAGAACTCACTGTTGAGATAACTGCAATATGTGATAATATAAAAGACAGAGCCGTATTTGTTAACCAGTTACTGCGGTCGTGTTCTTCAATAGGTGCAAATTCACACGAGGCAAAATATGCACAAAGCAGAGCAGACTTTATTCACAAATTAGAAATAGCATTGA
>JAFQMF010000019.1 GCA_017396395.1 Clostridia bacterium
ACAATCCGATACTTCTGATTGCTACTATAGTGACGGTTTTCAAGATTATACAGATTACTGTAAGTACTATTATGTTAAACAAGAAAATATTTTGGAAGAAGTAAAAAACAGTTCATACTTTAAACCTGTAGCACCTGACAATATAACGGAACTAAATGGCTATTTTGATAATTTTGAAGGTTGGCTTGATTATGTCGATTATAAGGATAAGTATGACTTTCAAAGAAATATAATAGATACTGAAGATTATTTTTATATTGAAAACAATGAGACGGAAGAACATAAGTATTGGAACTATGATGTTTACTTTTTTGATGCACAGACAAAAACACTGTTTTTTATACATAACAATATATAATTTGGGTTCTAATTTGATACGAACTAGCATCAAAACACTTTGCATCTAAACCGTATGCCTCGCAATGCGGTTGAGTATCAACCGCAATGAATTGCCTGACGGCATGAATTGAAATCTAAAGATTTCATGAATTGAGCCTTGCGGCTCATGAATTGCACCTTTGGTGCATTTTAAGGCAACTCAATTCATGGAGCAAAACGAGAAATCGTGGATGAAATCCAATATTCATAATTCATTATTAATTATTCATTTGAGCTTATTGGCCCATTGAATGAAACGATTACTTACTATAATACTAAAGAATGTAATGGAGTGAAAATATTGACACAGCTTGATAGAATTTTTCAGGGTGAAAGCATAAAAAAATTTACAATTACCGAACTTAATATTTTAGCTAAAGAAATTCGCTCTTTCCTTATTAGTAAGGTTGCAGAGCATGGGGGGCATCTTGCGTCAAATCTTGGTGTTGTAGAGCTTACCATAGCTCTTCATTATGTTTTTGATTTTCCACAGGATAAGGTTGTATGGGACGTTGGTCATCAGTCATATACACATAAAATTTTAAGCGGCAGAATGAAAGATTTTGATACACTTCGTAAGTTTGACGGGATTTCAGGTTTTCCTAAAACATCTGAAAGCCCATATGATAGCTTTAATACAGGCCATGCAAGTACATCTATTTCTGCGGCGTTAGGTATGGCAAAAGCAAGAGATTTGAAAAAAGAAACTAATCATATTATGGCTGTTATAGGCGATGGCTCGTTGGGTGGAGGTCTTGCATTTGAAGGTATTAATGATGTGGGTAACAGCAAAATAAAAATGCTGATAATATTAAATGATAATAAAATGTCTATTTCAGAAAATGTAGGTGCGATGTCAAAATATTTAAACAGCATCAGAACATCTCACAGCTATTTTGATTTAAAAGAAAAAATTGCATCAAGTCTTTTAAAGTCTGATCATAAAAAGCTTTTTAGTTTTATTCAAAAAATTAAAGACAGATTAAAAAAGAGTATGCTTACAAATACCCTTTTTGTTGATTTGGGTCTTACTTATTTCGGCCCCTTTGACGGACACGATATAGGTCAGCTTATTAAAACTCTTAAACGTATAAAGGACATTGATAAAGGCGTTATTATGCATATACGCACTATTAAAGGAAAAGGATATGCACCTGCAGAGGACAAGCCTGAAAAGTATCATGGAGTTCCTGCATTTAAAAAGTTAATGGAGGACGAAAAAAGAAGTCCCCTTGATTATTCTGCTGTTTTTGGTAAGACACTTATAGATATTGCAAAAAATAACCATAATGTTGTGGCAATAACTGCCGCAATGCCTCATGGTACAGGCCTAAATGATTTTTCTAAAGAATTCCCCAAAAGATTTTTTGATGTTGGTATAGCAGAGGCTCACGCCACTACAACTGCTGCAGGTATGGCTATGAATAGTATAATTCCTGTTGTTTCTATATATTCAAGCTTTATGCAAAGAGCATATGATTCTGTGCTTCATGATATTTGTCTTCAAAATCTTCATGTTGTAATGTGTATTGACAGGGCAGGAATAGTGGGTGCAGACGGAGAAACTCATCAGGGTATTTTTGATATATCCTATATGCGTTCGATGCCAAATATCAGTATATTTGCTCCAAGTGACTATCAGTCACTTAGAGAGATGCTTTTTTTTGCTGTTGAAAATTCTAAAGGACCTACAGTTATAAGATATCCAAGAGGGGGAGAAAAGCAAAAAATTGCTTTTCCACATTCTTTTATTTCAGGGAAGGCACAAGTTTTGAAAAATGGTACTGATATTTGTATTATTGCCTGTGGAGATATGGTAAATACTGCTTTAGAAGTTGAAGAGATTTTGTCTGAAAGAGGAATATCAACTACAGTAATAGATATACAAAGTATTGTTCCTCTTGATGAAGACACAATTTGTAATATGGCAAAGAATAGTAAATGTACTTTAACCCTTGAAAATAATGTTAAACAAGGTGGATTTGGCGAATCTGTTCTGGAAGTACTGGTAAGAAATAAAATTCATATTCCCATACTTATTAAAGCATTTGAAAAAGGAATAATTGAACAGGGAAGTGTAGATGAACTGTTAAAAAAATACAGGCTTGATACTAACTCTGTTTTTGAGGATGCAGAAAAATTCTATAGAGGTATTATAAATGAGTGAAAGACTTGATATACAGCTTTTCAAAAGAGGGATGGCAAAAAGCCGTGAAAAAGCTAAGGATATGATTACGCAAGGAATTGTTTATGTTAATACAAAACAAATTCTAAAGCCTTCGTTTATTCTTGAAGATGAAGATACAGTTGAAATTCATGGTGAAGTTCTTCCGTATGTTAGCCGAGGCGGATACAAACTGGAAAAAGCACTTTCGGTTTTTGAAATTTCGGTAGAGGGAAAAACTGCTGTTGATATGGGTGCATCAACAGGAGGATTTACAGATGTTATGCTTCAAAATGGAATTTCTAAAGTATATGCTGTGGATGTTGGTCATAACCAGCTTGATGAAAAAATCAGGAATAATAACAAAGTTGTTAATATGGAAAATACCAATATACGAAATTTAACAAAAGAAGATTTTTACGATAAAATACAGTTTATTGCTATTGATACATCCTTTATTTCCCTTACGCTTATTTTGCCTGTTGCATTTTCTATTATTGAAGAAGATGGTGATATTGTTGCTCTTATAAAGCCTCAGTTTGAGGTGGGAAAGGGAAATCTTGGTAAAGGCGGAGTTGTAAAAAATTCCAAGTTAAGGGATAATGCAGTTAAAAAAATTCAAAGCTTTGTTGCCCTTTCTGGTTTTAAAGTTATGGATACAATTCCCTCACCTATTAATGGCGGTGACGGAAATATTGAATATTTAATACACATAAAAAAACAACAGTAATTTTTTACTGTTGTTTTTTTTAACAGTAACCCAAGTAAATACATATTCTATAGTGTAGATTATTCTATAGGAGGATATGTATGAATTTAAGTGATATTAAGCTTAATCAGGCTTGTTATATAAATAGTCTTGGAAACACAGGTAACATAAAAAAAAGGATGATGGATTTAGGGCTTGTTGAGGGTACTTATGTTAAGAAAGTACTTACAGCACCTTTTGGCGAGCCTTCCGCTTATCTTGTAAGAGGTACTGTTATTGCTTTAAGAAGTGAAGATGCTCGGGAAATTGGTGTAAGGGCGGTAAATGAAAATGGATAAAGAAATACTTATTAGCCTTGCAGGAAACCCTAATGTGGGGAAAAGCACAGTATTTAATTATCTTACAGGTTTAAAACAACATACCGGAAACTGGCCTGGTAAAACCGTAGATTTGGCAGAAGGATATTTTAATTTGAATAATAAAAAATACAGAATTGTGGATTTACCGGGTACATACTCTCTTCTGGCAACATCAAAAGATGAAGCAGTCGCCAGAGATTTTATATGTTTTGGAAACAGTGACATAACCCTTGTTGTGGTAGATGCAACAACACTTGAAAGAAATCTTAACCTTGTTTTGCAAATTCTGGAAATATCAAATAAAGCCGTTTTGTGTGTGAATTTAATTGACGAAGCAGGGAAAAAGAAGATTTTTCTTGATTTTGAAAAGTTAAGCAGTATATTAAAAATTCCTGTTCAAGGTACAAGTGCCAGAAAGGGAAAAGGTATAAAAGGACTGCTTAGAAAAATTGAAAGCTGTCTTCAGTGTGGTAAAAATAATGATTTAAGATTTTTTTCAAATGAAATTGAAACGGCTATCGATATTTTAAATATTCCGCAAAAGTATAATATAAAATCAAGATGGATTGCCAGAAAGCTTATTGAAGGCGATGAAAAAATTATAGAGCAAATTAAAAAATATACAAATATTGATACTGATGAATATTATTGCGAAATAGAAAAAGCAAGAGAATACTTAAAGGAAAATAATATAGATTATAAAAATCTTGAAACAATATGCACTAAACAAACAATAAAAAAAGCAGAAGATATTGCCGAAAGCGTAACTACTAAAGAAAAAAGTAAAGGGGAGGATAAAGACAGGAAAATTGACAGATTTTTAACCTCTAAGGCTACAGGAATACCTGTTATGTTACTTCTTCTTGGATTTATTTTCTGGCTGACCATATCGGGTGCCAATTATCCCTCTTTGCTTCTGTCTAAAATACTTTTTGGAATTGAGAAATATCTATATAAGCTTTTAGAATTTTTGCCTGAATTTATAACAAATATGCTGGTGTCGGGAATGTATCACACTCTTGCCTGGGTTGTTTCTGTAATGCTCCCGCCTATGGCAATATTCTTTCCGCTTTTTGCAATTTTAGAGGATTTAGGATATCTTCCAAGAGTAGCATTTAATCTTGATAAATGCTTTAAATGTGCAGGTGCACACGGCAGGCAAGCACTTACTATGTGTCAGGGGTTTGGTTGTAATGCCTGCGGTGTTATGGGTTGCAGAATAATTAACTCCCCAAGAGAAAGATTAATTGCAATTTTAACCAATAATTTTGTACCTTGTAATGGAAGATTTCCCACAATAATTGTACTTATTTCCATTTTTTTTGCAACCAGTAAAATATTATCTAGTATATATCTTCTGGCGGTTATTATAATAGGCGTGCTTGCTACGCTTTTGGTATCAAAAATATTATCGATTACAGTATTAAGGGGAAAGCCATCTTCCTTTGCTTTGGAGCTTCCTCCTTACAGAACTCCCCAGTTTGGCAAAGTTATTTTGCGGTCTTTTCTTGACAGGACATTATTTGTACTGGGAAGAGCTGTAATTGTTGCCCTTCCGGCAGGACTTTTAATTTTTCTTTGCGGAAATATTAAAATAGGTGAAGAAAGTATTTTGCTGATTTTAGGAAATATACTTGACCCTTTTGCCAAAAATTTTGGTCTTGACGGATTTATACTTCTTAGCTTTATTTTAGGCTTTCCTGCAAACGAAATTGTCATTCCTATACTGCTGATGTGTTATACTGCTACAGGAAATATGGTGGATTATGAAAGTACATCAATGCTTGGTGATTTATTGCGTAATAATGGCTGGACTCATATTACAGCACTTTGTACAATATGTTTTTCTCTTATGCACTTTCCCTGTGCTACTACTTGCAGAACGATTTATAAGGAAACGAAAAGCATAAAATGGACAATTTTATCAATTTTACTTCCTACAATTTGCGGTCTTATTATTTGTTTTATCATTGCAAATATAGGAAAATTATTTGTATAAAAATAAAAAAGGCTGATTTCAGCCTTTTTTATTTAAACATTTCTGTTGATAAATATCTTTCGCCTGTATCAGGAAATAAAACTACAATATTTTTACCGTAATTCTCGTGTCTTTGAGAAAGCTTTAATGCCGCATATAAAGCTGCACCTGAGGAAATACCAACCAAAACACCCTCGGTTTTTGCAATTTCTCTGCCCATAGATAAAGCATCATCATTTTCAACAGTGATTATTTCATTATAAATTCCAGTATCCATAACACTTGGAATAAATCCTGCACCAATACCCTGAATTTTATGTGTTCCGCTTTCTCCTTTAGATAAAACAGGGGAGGATGCGGGTTCTACTGCTACAATTTCTATATTTTCTTTTTTTGATTTTAAATATTTACCTACACCTGAAAGTGTACCTCCAGTACCAACACCTGCAACAAAAATATCAACAGTACCTTTTGTATCTTCCCAAATTTCAGGTCCTGTTGTTTCATAATGTGCCTGAGGATTAGTGGGGTTATCAAACTGAGAGGGGATATAGCTTCCAGGAATTTCTTTGTTTAACTCCTGAGCTTTTTTTATGGCACCTGTCATTCCTTCCTTTCCTGGTGTAAGTACGATTTCAGCGCCAAATGCTTTTAAAAGGTTAATTCGTTCAATACTCATAGTATCAGGCATTGTAAAGATTGTTTTATAGCCTTTAGATGCACCCACAGAGGCAAGTCCGATACCTGTATTTCCGCTGGTAGGTTCAATAATAACACAGCCCTCTTTTAATAATCCTTTTTTCTCTGCATCAAGTATCATTGCATTTGCAATTCTGTCTTTTGCACTTCCTGCAGGATTAAAATATTCCAGTTTTGCGTAAATATTTGCCTTAATATCGTGCTTTTTTATAATATTATTAAGTTTTAAAAGGGGAGTACCGCCGATTAACTGGGATATATTTTCATATACCTTCAAATATATTCCTCCTTATTTTATTTGTAGAATAAATTCCTCATTATTGCTATCTACTGTAATTTCAGAAATATTTTCATTTGTTATTATTTTTTCCGCAACAGCATCTTCAATATATCTTGTGATAGTTCTTCTTATTGGTCTTGCACCATAAGAAGGTTCATATCCAAGCTTTAATATTAATTCTTTTGCATTATTTGTTACAATAAGTGTTATATTCTTGTTTTTAAGTCCCTCAACCAGACTTTCAAGCTGGAGTGAAACAATAGATAAAAGTTGTTGAGAAGTAAGAGAATGGAATTCTATAATCTCATCAACTCTGTTTAAAAATTCAGGTCTGAAAAGCTCTTTTAAAGCTTTGTCATATTTACCTGACAATCCATCATTTGTTTCTCCAAAGCCTACAAGACCTGTTTTTATACTGCTTCCTGCGTTAGAGGTCATAATAATTATAGTATTTTCAAAGTTTACAGTTCTTCCGTGACTGTCAGTTATTCTGCCATCATCAAGTACCTGTAAAAGAGTATTAAATACATCCTCGTGAGCTTTTTCAATTTCATCAAAAAGAATAATAGAATAGGGATTTCTGCGTACCTTTTCAGTAAGCTGACCTGCTTCGTCATATCCTACATATCCTGGTGGAGAGCCAATAAGCTTGGATACAGAATGTTTTTCCATATATTCTGACATATCAAGACGGATAAGTGCTTCTTCACTTCCAAATACATTTTCTGCAAGTGCCTTTACAAGCTCGGTTTTACCAACACCTGTAGGACCTACAAATATAAAGGATACGGGACGTTTTGATATGCTTATATCAGCACGTTTTCTTCTTACTGCACGGGAAACAAGGTCAATTGCCTTATCCTGACCGATAACTCTTTTGTGAAGGCTTTTTTCCAAATCAATAAGCTTTGCACTATCAACTCTTGTAAGGCTTTTAACAGGAATTTTTGTCCAGCTTTCAATTACTTGTGCAATATCATCAACTAAAACAGGCTTATGGAAACAGGTTTTTTCAAGTTCTGCAATTTTTTCAATAAGCTGACATTCTTCAATTTTTAAATTTGCCGCTTTCTGATAATCTTCAATAGAGTCGGTCTGGACAGCGTTTTCCTTTTCAGACTGAATTTCCTTTAATTTATCCTTTAAGTTAAACAGCTCGGTAAGCTCTGTATTTTCAAGATTTACCTTAGATGCCGCTTCATCAATTACATCTATAGCTTTATCAGGCAAAAATCTGTCATGAATATATCTTTCGGAAAGACGTACAGCATTTTCAATAACTTCATCAGAAATTGATACCTTATGAAAATCCTCATAATACCCTTTTATGCCCTGTAAAATTTCAATACTGTCCTCAATGGTAGGCTCATCTATCATAACAGGCTGAAAACGACGCTCTAAGGCAGCATCTTTTTCTATAAACTTTCGGTATTCTTCAATTGTTGTAGCACCAATAATCTGAATATCACCTCTTGCAAGAGATGGTTTTAAGATATTAGCTGCATTCATAGCACCTTCAGCATCTCCTGCACCCACAATATTATGGACTTCATCAATTACAAGTATAATATTACCCAGTTTTTTTGTTTCTTCCACAAGAGCCTTTATTCTTGCCTCAAACTGGCCTCTAAACTGTGTACCTGCAACAAGTGCTGCAAAATCTATTAAATATACTTCTGTATTATGAAGCTTTTCAGGAACTTGCTTTTCTATAATTTTCATAGCAAGTCCTTTTGAAATGATATCTAAAATGTTTGCAAAAGCAGGTGCAAGCAAGGAAAATGACGAAACTATAAAAGAAGATAATAAAGAAAACAAAAAGGACAAAAAAGAAAAGCCTG
>JAFQMF010000003.1 GCA_017396395.1 Clostridia bacterium
AGGCTCAGCGACCTCACTATTATATCACAAATATGAAGCCTTGTCAAGAACTTTTTTAAACTTTTTCAAACTTTTTTGCCGCCCCTTGCGTGACAGCTTTCTTATTATACCACACTAAAAACCTATTGTCAACACTTTTTTACACTTTTTTTATTTTTACAAAATTTAACATTTAAAAGAATATTCTGCAGAAAATTACACTTCCCAGAAGTCCGCAAAAATCCCCCAATAGTGCTACAAGTATCGTTTTAATTCCACTCTTTTCCTTTGTACATCCATAAAAAAGAGCTATGGTATAAAAGGTGGTTTCCGTAGAACCCATCATAACAGACGCCACTCTTCCCGGATAGGAATCAGCACCGCTTGATGCAAGCACACTGTTTACTATCCCCAGCGATGCACTTCCTGATACAGGTCTTAAAAGTGCAAGTGGAAGAACTTCTTCCGGCAATCCTATAAAGGATAAAAAAGGATTTAAAAGCTTTGTTAAAAGTTGTAGTATTCCACATTCTTTAACCATAGCAATTGCCACCATAAGCCCTATAAGAGAAGGCAGTATCTGAAAAGTAACATACATTCCATCTTTAGCACCGCTTGTAAATATACTGAATACATCACGCCTTTTACATAGTCCGTACATTATAACGCTTACCATTATAAAGGGAATAATGTATTCTGATATAGCAGAGATTATCATTTTATATCTTTTTCTTTATGCATTTTGAACATAGCACTACTACCAGAACGGAAATTGCTGACACACACCACACAGGCACAATTATTTCCCCTGGATTTGCAGAGCCAAAGCTTGCCCTCATTGCAATTAATGTAGAAGGTATTAACTGAAAGGATGTAGTGTTAAGCACCGTGAATAGAAGCATATTATCTTTACCTTTTTCTGTTTTATCCAGTTCCTGCATAGCATTTATACCTGCCGGAGTGGCAGCATTTCCCATACCAAGCAAATTAGCAGTTAAATTCATAATTATATATTCCCCTGCCTTGCTTTTTTCGTCCACACCTTTAAAAAGTGCTCTAAACAAAGGTTTAATAACAACTGTTATTTTTTCTATAATACCACTTTGCTCAGCTATTTTCATAATACCATTCCATAAACACATAATACCAAGAAGCTCTATGCACATTTTTACAGCCTCTCCTCCCCCATTCAAGCCAGCGTTTACAGTTTCATTAAGTGTCCCTGTAAATACGGATATTATTATAGAAAAAACTATCATTCCACTCCACAGAAAATTTAGCATTCCAAACCCTTCCTTTTGACTTTTTAATTGACTTTTTTAAGTATATGTGCTATAATTGTCAGGTAGAATATTTACAAATTAATATTCATAAAATTTCAGGAGGCTTATATAAATGACTTTTACCGGCATCGTGCGAGGCGTAGATAGACTTGGCAGAATAGTATTACCCAAAAAAATGAGAATTGCCATGGGGATTTCGGGACTTACCGACCCTATTGAAATATTTGTATCTGAAGGCGGAATCGTTCTTAAAAAAGCTAATATGCAAGAAGGCGTCAGCGGAGAAATACGTTGTCTTGACAAATTTGGCAGAATAGTAATTCCCAAAGAGGTGAGAAACCTTTTTGATATCAAGTCACAGATTGACTCTCTGGAAATATACTGTGAGGAAGATACGATTATCCTTAAAAAATATCAGCCCACCTGCATTTTCTGCGGTGGAAATGAGGGACTTATAACATTTAAAGACAAAAAGATATGTACCTTGTGCATAAACGAAATAAAAAAATAATTTAAGCTATAATTGGTATTTTTTTCTTGTTCCAAGGATATAATTAAAATATAAATTATATCAGGAAAGGACGGACAAGTTGCATGAACGGGCTTTTTGAAAATACCAAAAATTTGTTTAAGGGTAAACCTTTGAAAGAAACTACCGATGCTATACATCTGGTAGAACTTATGAAAACTACAAGAGATGAGTTAACAAGAATAGAACGGAACTACGAAGAGGTTACAGATGAGGATTTGCTGGACTATTTTATGTATTGCCGTCTGGCAACTGAGCAGAAATACAATTACCTCATTAAACAATATCGTGCTATCACATCCGAATGTGAAAAGCAGGAATGTATGTAATGTTTTCGGGCGGCCGTATATGCCGTCCATTTTTTATAGAAAGGAGGGAGAAAAATGTCGGAATATTCAAATAACCTGTCAGAAAAATATCTAAAGCTCTCTGCGGTGTTTATTGACAAATATATGCCGAGTGCTGACGGTACCTTTGTAAAAGTATATTTATTGGGCCTGCGTCAATGTTCTCAGGGTGTAAAGCTTACTTCAAAGGGTATTGCTACAGTACTGGGTATTTTAGAAACAGATGTACTTCATGCGTGGAAATATTGGGAAAACGCAGGAGTTGTAAGTTGTAAAACCAGTAGCGAGGGATATCTTGATATTTCTTTCAATGATTTATCTGACATTTCTTCTAAAAGCACAATTATCCCTTCTTCAAAACCAAGTTATTCATCCTCAGAAATTTCGGGATATATTGATAATCATCAGGAAATGCGTGAGCTTCTGTTACACGCTGAAAAAACACTTGGAAAAACCCTTAGTACAAATGATCAATCTACCATATTTAGTTTTCACGATTGGCTAGGTCTTCCTACTTCTGTTATTTCCCTTCTTATTACATATTGCGTTTCTATAAATAAGAAAAGTATGCGTTTTATGGAAACCACTGCCATAAATTGGTGCGATCAAGGTATCGACACTTTAGAAAAAGCTGAGCAATATATTGCAGTTTTACAGGAAAATAATTTAAAAATATCAGGATATAAAAGAGCTATCGGCATCAGCGGACGAGTTGTGACAAAAGCTGAAAATGATTTTTTGATGCAGTGGGCATACAAGCTTTCCTCACCTGTGGAACTAGTAAAGCTTGCTGCTGAAATTACAGCACTCAATACGGGTAAAATTTCTTTGCCTTATATGAATACAATGCTTCAGGAGTGGTACAGTAAAGGAATTAAATCTGTAACTGATGCAAGGGCTATGAGAAATGAATTCAAAAAGCAATCTGCACAGCCAATCCTTTCCCGCAAAGGAAAATTCAATGATTATTCCTGCAAAACAGGATATGATTATGATGCTATTGAACAGGCAGCACTTAATTTCAAAAATACAAAGTGAGGAGTTGTTAATTTATGGGATACTCACCCGAAGCTTATGAAAAGCTGGAAGCTCTGCTTTCCTCTTACAGAAGAAGAGCAAAAGAAAAAATAATTGAAAGATATAATGAGATTTCCCAAAAGCTTCCGCAGATTATAAAACTGGAAGAAGAAATTACATCTCTTGGAATTGAGCTTTCAAAGCAGGCTATGAAAGGTAAAACTAATTCGGATGAGGATTTTGCAAAGCTTTCCACTAAGATTGCCAAACTGGAAGAAAGCAAAAAAGAAATATTAAAAGAAAATGGATATTCCGCCAATTATTTATCTGATGCATATAATCATTCTGTTTGTAAAGACACAGGATATGTGCAGGGCAATTTATGCTCATGTGCAAAGAAAATCCTTGCAAGTTTTGACCTTTCCCCATCCGTTTTAAACCATAATAAGGGGTTTAGAGATTTTTCTTTAGATTATTACAGTGTTGAACCTATTTCACAGTTCAACCGCAGTCCAAGACAGCAAATGCAGGATGTTTTACAGTTCTGTAAAGCTTATACAGAAAACTTTTCCTTAAAGTCAGAAAATCTTCTGATGTACGGAGGTGCAGGTCTTGGCAAAACATTTATGTGCAGCTGTATTGCCGGCGAGCTTACAAATAAAGGGATTAATGTGATATTTCAATCTGCATATGATATTTTCGAAACAATATCAAAAAATAAGTTCAATTACAAAAGTGACCTTGACAACAAAGTGGCACAGCTTTATAACTGTGATTTGCTTATTATGGACGACCTTGGTACCGAATTTTCAACAGAATATACTGTTTCTGCTTTATTTGATATAATAAACACAAGGCTCACTCTTGAAAAACCTACTATTATCAATGCAAATTTGTCACTTAAAGACATTAGCAGTAAATATTCAGACCGGATAGTTTCCAGACTTTTGACTTATCGCCATCTTATGTTCTTAGGTACTGATATAAGAGCAAAAGGACTTATTTAACAAAAACCTTGGCAATATCCAAAATTCTTGCACCTAATGACATATCCCTGTCGTAAAAAGCGGAAAGTTTTAAAATTTTCCCATCCTTTACAAAACCTATTCGGGTGTCTATTATGGCTGTTTCGGTACAACCTATAAAATCTGCTGAAATAACCTTTTCATCTGTATAACCCAAAATGCCTCTGAAATCTTTTTCTGAGGCATTTTTTAATACCTTGCATACTTTTTCATAATCTGTTTGTGTTTTAAGTGTGAAAATCAATCCTACAGTACCCACCGCATTTATAGGAAGTGTAAAGCTCACTCCTTGGAGTTTGCCTTGCATTTCAGGCATAACCTTTGCAACAAGAGATGTTGCACCGCAGGGAGTTGGTATAACAGAACCTTGTATCATACGCCCGTTACGCCAGTTTTTTTCAAATCTTTTATCAACGGCTGCTGTTATTTCCTCAGCAGGTTTGAGGCATGTAACAACTCCACTTTCTATTCCAAAATATTTGTCAATAATTTTTGCAATGACCCCTACAGCATTTCCTTCTGACCTTCCGCAGGATACAATATTTTCGATACACTCATTATTAACTCCCCATATTACAGTGGGAATGTCCACGGAATTTGCACAGGAAATCAACTTTTGATGATTCATAGAAATAACCTTTTTTGCCTGACTTAAATCCGTAGAGATACAATCAATTATTATCTCCGCACCATTCCAGTCCTTCTCTTCCAGACTGCATACTTTAATTTCGCTGTTTCCACATATAAGATTTCCCTCTTTTTCCTGCAAACGTCCTTTTAGCCTTCCGTAAATACTATCAAATTTCAAAAGATATGCAAGATATTCAGCTTCCAGCTCATTTTCCTTTATACAAACAAGCTCCATATCTTTTTTTTCAATAATCTGTCTTGCTACAACCTTGCTAATTCGATTAAATCCGTATATACCAATTTTAGCCATACTTTTCCTCCATATAAAACTGTTTTTATTATTTTTACCACAGGAAGGCTTATATATGCAAAAGCTGTGGTATTAAATAATACCACAGCTTTTAAAATCAAGAAGTTAGATTATTGATAATGGCAGACAAATCGTTAAAGGTTACAAAAACCATAAGCACCACAAGGAGTACCAGACCTATAAAATGTACTATTCCTTCTTTTTTAGGGTCAATAGGCTTTCCTCTTATTAGCTCAATAAACATAAAGAATACTCTTCCCCCGTCAAGAGCAGGAAGGGGAAGCAAATTGAAAATACCAATATTAACAGTAAGCATAGCAAACAGGTTGAAGAAAGTAAACAGACCACTTTTTGCAGCTTGTGTCATTACATTCACAGTACCGATAGGTCCTGACATTGTCTTAATTGATATACCGCCTGTAATCAGCATTGAGAAGGAATATAAAATAACCTTCATTATATAAAAAGTTTCAAATATTGCATATTTTAAAGTATTAAAGAAATTCAGCTTTTCTCTTGCCATATTAATACCTATCAAATACACATTATTTTCTTCATTATATTGCGGTGTAATTTTAACATCCACTTTTTCGCCTTGTCTTTTAACTGTAAGTGTAAGCTCTTTTTCAGGACTTACAGTATTTATTAGAAACTTAAAATCTTTATAATACCATATTCTTTTACCATTTACTGCTATAATAGTATCATCTACCATCATCTGTCGGTAAGCAGGTGTGTTTTCTTCCAGACTTTCCACTCTCAGTACAGGTACACTTGTTATTTGCATAAACAAAATTATATAAATAACAAAACCCATTATAAGGTTAATCACTGCCCCCGCTGCTACTATTATAAGTCTTTGCCATACTGGTTTATTGCATAGTGCATTTTCCTCATCAGATTCTTCATCCTCCCCCTCCATTTTTACATATCCGCCAAGCGGAAATGCACGAAGAGAATAATCTGTTTCCTTAGTATGTTTTTGAAATATTACTGGCCCAAATCCAATGGAAAATTCAGGAACCTTAACCTTAAAAAACTTTGCAGCTAAAAAATGTCCCAGCTCGTGTACCATAATAATAATCAAAAAAATGAAAATTGCAAGGATAGCATATAAAAAAGTTTCCATTAAATAACCTCCAGGGCTTTTTGTCTTGCCCATATATCAGCATCTAAAATATCCTGCAAAGAAGGATTGCTAATGCTTTTATGTTCTGACATAGTTTTATAAATAATTTCAGGGATATTGCCGTATTTTATTTCACCATTTAAAAACTTGGCAACTGCAATTTCATTTGCACCATTCATAACTGAGGGCATTGTTCCTCCCACCTTTATTGCATCAAATGCATATTTAAGGCAAGGAAATGTTTCAGTATCAGGCTGAGCAAAAGTAATACTGCCAAGCGTATAGAAGTCAACAGAAGAAGTGCCGCAGTACTTTCTTTCAGGGTAAGTAAGTGCATAAGAAATCGGAAGCTTCATATCAGGTGTAGAAAGCTGTGCAATAACGCTGTTATCTTGGTATTCCACCATAGAATGAATTATGCTCTGAGGCTGAATAATCACCTGAATATTTTCAGGTTCAACATCAAAAAGGTGTCGTGCCTCAATCACTTCCAGACCCTTATTCATCAGTGTACTGCTGTCAATTGTAACCTTTGCACCCATACTCCAGTTTGGATGTTTTAATGCGTCTTCTGGTGTCATATTATATATTTCTTCTTTCTTTCTTCCCAAAAAAGGTCCACCTGACGCAGTTAAAAGTATTTTTTTTATTTTACTGCTATCTCCGTTACAGCTTTGGAAAATTGCACTATGTTCACTATCTACAGGAAGTATTTTAACACCATTTTTCTTAGCAAGAGGCATAACAATTTCTCCACCTGCCACAAGTGTTTCCTTGTTTGCAAGAGCAATATTTTTACCGCTTTCTATAGCCGAAATTGTAGGAATAAGTCCTGATACTCCCACAACTGCTGTTACAACAGTGTCAACTGTATTATAAGTTGCACACTCACATATGCCTTCTAAACCCGAAACTATTTTTGTAGAGGTATCTGCAACTTTAATTTTTAATTCCTTTGCTTTATCTTCCAGCATTACAGCCACAATTTCAGGTTTATACTTTCTTATCTGCTTTTCAGCTAAAGATATATTGCTATAGACGGACAGTGCTTGTACCTTTGCACAATTATTTTCATCTATAACCTGAAGGGTCTGTGTTCCTATTGAGCCTGTAGAGCCAAGTATTGCAATCTTTTTCATTATTATGTCCTTTCGCAAAAAGGGATATAACCTAAAAACAAGTTACATCCCTAAAACTTATGATTATATTCGTTATTTTATTACAAAAATCGGCAAAATCATATTAAGATAATAAAATACAGGAGCTACAAAAAGTACACTGTCAAATCTGTCCAGCGCACCGCCGTGTCCCGGCATCAGTTTGCCGTAATCCTTAATGCCTGCTTCCCTTTTAATAGAGGACGCTCCCAAATCTCCAAATTGTGATATTACTGAAAGAATTACAGCAATTAAACTTGCGTTTAAATAATTTGGTGTATAAACAAAAATTCTGCTCCCTGCATATGTAAATGCAACCAGCCCTAAAACTGCAAGCACCACTCCACCAACTGAACCTTCTATAGTTTTTTTGGGACTGATAACAGGTGCCAGCTTATGCTTTCCAAAAGCTCTGCCTGCAAAATATGCACCAATATCCGTAAAAAATGCACCAATAAATATTGCAAAAATAAGATATTTTCCGCCATTTAAAAGCCGTACCATAAATATGTATTTCATCATTCCAAATACATATATACTGCCAAACAACCCATACGCACAATCTTTAAAAGTCACTTTTTTAATTAGCACATTTGTAATTAAAAACAAAATAAGTCCTATTATAATTGAAGCTAAAAGTTCTTTGCAGAACATAACTCCTAAACCGATAAAATAAGCTATTACTATAACAGGTACAGGTAGTTTGTTTGCGTTGCAAAATTCAAAAAGTGCTATAGATGCAATAATTGCCACTGCAATTATTGTTGCAATTTCGGGCAAAGCGAGTAGTATGGTAAGAAGTAATATTGCACCTATTACTCCTGAAATAATTCTAACAGCCATATTGTTACCTCTTATACACCGCCATATCTGCGGTTTCTCTTTTGATAATCTGAAATAGCCACTCTCATATGTTTTTCTGTAAAATCAGGCCAGCAAGTGTTTGAAAACCAGAATTCACTGTATGCTGACTGCCACAAAAGGAAGTTACTCAGCCTTTTCTCACCGCTTGGACGAATAATAAGTTCTACCTCAGGGTCATTTCCTGTGTACATTAAAGAAGAAAAATACTCTTCATTAATATCTTTAATTTCACCGTTGTTAAGTTTTTCTGCTGCAACTTTTGCAGCACGGACAATTTCATCTCTGCCACCATAATTCAAAGCAATATTAAGTGTAGGCCCTGTTCTGTCTTTGGTATATTCTTCAACTTCCAGAATTTTCTCCTGCAAAACCTGGCTTAATGCAGTTCTGTCACCGATTACACGAATACGGCAATCCCTTCCTCCTACAAATTTTTCCATATTTGTAAGGTACTCCAAAATCAAATTCATTATTGCATCTACTTCTTCTTTAGGTCTTTTCCAGTTTTCGGTTGAAAAAGCATATACGGTTAAATATTTAACACCAATTTTTCCGCAATAATCTGTAATATCCTCCAGAGTTTTTGCACCTGCTCTATGACCATCACTGCGTTTAAGTCCCCGTCTTTTTGCCCATCTGCCATTTCCGTCCATAATAATCCCAATATGCTTTGGAATATTATCCATATCAATTTGCGCATCCTGTGCAAACAAAAAGACTAACTTTTTATATATTGCTCCAAATAGTTCTTTTACAGTCATATCGACCTCCTATGACTAAATAGACATAAGGTCTTTTTCCTTATCAGCAAGCTTATTATCAACAAGTTTAACATACTTGTCTGTAAGGTCCTGAAGGTCCTTTTCTGCTGATTTTAAATCATCTTCAGTAATTTCAGACTTCTTTTTCATATTCTTAAATAATTCCATGGCATCACGGCGGATGTTTCTGATTGCAACCTTGCCGTTTTCTGCAAGCTTGTGAATTTGTTTAACAAGCTCTTTTCTACGTTCCTCAGTAAGAGGTGGAAAATTAAGACGAATAACCTTACCGTCATTATTTGGGTTAATACCAATATCAGATGTTAAAATTGCCTTTTCAATTTCTTTAATTAAGGATGCATCCCAAGGCTGAATAGCAATAGTTCTTGCATCAGGCACAGAAATACTTGCAACAGCATTGATCTGCGAAGGAGCACCATAATAATCAACCTTTATCTGGTCAAGTATTGCAGGGTTTGCTCTGCCTGCTCTTACTGAATTGAATTCATATTCTAAAGATGCAATTGACTTATCCATTTTTTCTGTTATTGTACCATATATATCTTTAAACTGTTCATTCATAGTTGAATTCTCCTTTATTATTTTGTATTTTTAGTACACAAGTGTACCTATTTGTTCACCCATAACTGCTTTATAAATATTATCAGGATCATCAAGTCCGAATACCTGAATCGGAATATTGTTATCCATACAAAGGGAGGTTGCTGTAGAATCCATTACGCCAAGTCTTCCTGATAAAACCTGTGCATATGTAACTTTATCATACTTTTTAGCATCAGGATTAGTTTTAGGGTCACTGTCATATACACCGTCAACATTCTTTGCAAGAAGAATTATATCTGCACCGATTTCTGCCGCACGAAGAGCAGCAGTTGTATCTGTTGAAAAGAAAGGATTACCTATTCCGCAACCAAAAATGACAACCTTGTTTTTGGAAAGATGTGATTCTGCCTTACCTCTGATATATGGTTCAGCAATCTGTCTCATTTCTATTGCAGTCTGCACTCTTGTTTCCACATCTACATTTTCAAGAGCAGACTGAACTGCAAGAGCATTTATTACAGTAGCAAGCATACCCATATGGTCTGCACGGGTTCTGTCCATATTTTTGCCTGAACGGCCTCTCCAGAAGTTTCCGCCTCCTACTACCATTGCAACCTGAACGCCCGCATCCACACATTTTTTAATTACAACAGCAACAGAATCTATCATATCCTGATCAAGTCCGAAACCCTTATCACCAGCAAGTGCTTCTCCACTTACCTTAATTAAAACTCTCTTATACTTAGGTGTCATATCTTTCACTTTCCTTTCAACATTGGGTATTTTAGGAATTATTTGTAAAAACAAGTCCATATGGCAGAAAAACAAAAAACACTTAAAGCAAAATTTTTACTTTTTGCAAGGAGCATTTTTTGTTTTTCAACTAAATAATATTCAAATGTTAGAATTATTTGCCTGCCATTTTTTCAACTTCAGCAGCAAAGTCGTCTTCTCTCTTTTCAAGACCTTCGCCCTTTTCAAATCTTGCATACTCAACAACTGCAATAGAGCCACCAAGTTCCTTGCCCTTTGTTTCGAGCATCTTTGCAACGGACATATCAGGGTCTTTTACGAATTCCTGGTCAACAAGGCAGTTTTCCTTGTAATACTTGCTAATTCTACCCATAACCATCTTATCAGCAATAGCCTCAGGCTTACCTTCATTGATAGCCTGTTCTCTAAGAATCTTCTTTTCGCTTTCAATAACATCAGCAGGAACCTGTTCCTTGTTAAGGTAAGCAGGAGCTGCTGCTGCAATCTGAAGAGCAACGTCTTTAGCAACAACTTCAAATTCGCTGTTTCCTGCTAAATCTGTATCAAACTTTGCAATAACACCAATTCTGCCACCACCGTGAATATAAGTAACAACGGCACCTTCAAATCTTGCAAATCTTCTGATGTTCATATTTTCGCCGATTGTAAGAATCTTTTCTCTTAATGCTTCTTCAACATTGAAAGTATCATCATATTTCTTTGTTTTAAGGTCTTCAACGTCAGCAGGATTTGTTTCAGCTACAACCTTAGCAACATTCTTTACAAATGCACAGAAATCTGCGTTCTTTGCAACGAAGTCAGTTTCACTGTTTACTTCAACAATTGCTGCAACCTTACCATCTTCAGAAACGTATGCATCAACAAGACCCTCAGAAGCAATTCTTCCAGCCTTTTTAGCCTGCTTTGCAATACCCTTTTCTCTAAGCCATTCAACGGCTTTTTCCATATCACCATCTGTTTCCATGAGGGCTTTTTTACAGTCCATCATTCCACAGTTTGTCATTTCTCTAAGTTCTTTAACAGCCTGTGCGGTTATCATATTCATTTCCTCCTATGAAATTATAATTATTCAGCGTCCTGAGCCTCTTCTACCTTTTCAGCAGGAGCATCTTCGCCCTGTCTGCCTTCGATAATAGCATCAGCCATAGCACCTGCAATAAGCTTAATGGCACGGATAGCATCGTCATTACCAGGAATAACATAGTCAACATCGTCAGGGTCACAGTTTGTGTCAACAATTGCAACTACTGGGATGTGAAGTTTACGAGCTTCGGAAATAGCAATTTTTTCCTTTCTGGGGTCAACTACAAAAAGAGCACCAGGTGTGCCTTTAAGTTCTCTGATACCGCCAAGGAACTTGTCAAGCTTTTCTTTTTCAATTAAAAGCTTAGATACTTCCTTCTTAGGAAGTAAATCAAATGTGCCGTCCTGTTCCATCTTTTCAATCTGGTCCATTCTTGCAATACGTTTTTTCATTGTCTTAAAGTTTGTAAGCATACCACCAAGCCAACGGTTGTTAACATAGTACATACCTACTCTCTCAGCTTCTTCCTTAACGGAATCCTGAGCCTGCTTCTTTGTACCTACGAAAAGAACTTCTTTTCCTTCAGCTGCAACTGATTTGATAAAGTTGTAAGCTTCTTCAACCTTCTTAACTGTTTTCTGAAGGTCAATAATGTAGATACCGTTTCTTTCTGTGAAGATGTATTCCTTCATTTTAGGGTTCCATCTTTTTGTTTGATGTCCAAATTGAACACCT
>JAFQMF010000004.1 GCA_017396395.1 Clostridia bacterium
CTGTTAAAGGAAGTGTTGTTGTAGAATTTGTTGTTTCAGGAAATGCAGTATCATCTGCACCAAGAGAAACTGTAAGACCTACATCTTCTTTATAGCCAAGTGTTACTGTATAATTATACCACTTTTCATAAACTAATGAACCACCGCCTGCATAGTTTTTAGCACCGTCACCAAAACCGGTGCCTCCTAAATACAAGCCCGTATCTTTGTTATGTCTATTTGTAAGAATAGTCTTAACAGTAGTTCCTTCATGATAGAAAAGAGGTGCTACACCGATAGGTTTTTCAAAGCCTGGATCTGTAGATCTGTTTGCTTTGCTAACAGACTGTTCTGTAGTTGTTGTTACAGTAGGAACAGGCTGGTTAATCAGGAAATAATTAAGAGTATCTCCTTCAACCTTTGCTACACCTACAGAAGCAAAGTTTAAAGCAACCTCACTTGCAGGAACATAAACTCTGAAGTTATAAGTGAAAGTTGCACCTGCAATAAGGTCAGCACCACTTACAGGGTTAAGACCGATACCTGCATTAACAGGATTACCACCAGCCGCTGTTGCATCAGCTGCAAGCTTAATAACATTACTGTCTTCAAAGGTTTCAACTGTTACTGAAGCATCAGTGCTTGTGGGTGAATACTTACTCCATGTGTCGAATCCATGCTCTACACCAAGGTTCTTATTGGTAATGTTAACCATATTAGCATAGATTACACCGTTGTAACCATTAGTAGCATGTGCTGCCCAAGGGGTTCTGGCAGAACCTACACCTGCATACTTTATTATTCCGGTAGCATTAGCGTTTTCATTATCTAATACTGTACCTTCTTCAAATGTGCTTAAATCTTCAGTTGCAAGATAAATTACATCTTTAGAAACCAGATTTGAGCCATCTGTTTCAGCAAGAGCAGGAATAGTTACAAAAGTAGCCATCATAAGCACTGCTAAAAACAATGATAATGTTTTTTTCATATTTGTCCCTCCTTAAATTACATTTGCAAATCTAAAAAACACAAACAGATATGCAATATATCAATATCATTATAATATTATTACATTTTTATGTCAATATGGCATTTGTCTAAAATTTATAAATTAATTTTGTACATTTTGACTAACATTAAAAAAAATGCAGAATTTATGGGGTTTTTTAACATTATTTCATTAAAAATTTATTATATTTTTTTAAAAACATTGAAAATTTTAAAATAATATAGTAAAATATTACATATGGCATAAAATGAGGTGATAAAAACGAACAGGCTGATTGAAGAATTTATAAATTATATGGAGGTAATTAAAGGAAAATCTTCTAAAACTGCATCAGAATATCGATACGATTTAATTACTTTTTTCAGGTTTTTAAAAATAAACAGAGGTCTTATTCCCTGTCCTGCACCAAATAAAGATTTCAGAGAAAATTTTTCAAAAATTACAATTTCGGATGTGTCAATAGATTTACTAAAAGAGGTAACTCTTTCTGAGCTATATGAGTATTTGTCATTTGTAAACAAATATATGCATAATGAATCCTGTGCAAGAGCAAGAAAAGTTTCAAGTCTTCGTTCTTTTTTTAAATATATGACAGTTCGTGCAGGAAAGCTTTTGCATAATCCTGCAGAAAATTTGGAATCGCCAAAGGTTGCAAAAAAACAGCCAAAATATCTTACTTTAAGCGAATCTCAGCTTTTATTGCAAAACATACCAAAAGATGAACATTTTGCAAGAAACTTATGTATTATTACACTCTTTTTAAATTGCGGGATACGTATAAGTGAACTTGTAGGAATTAATATAAGCAGTATTCGGGACGAAACTATCACAATACTGGGAAAAGGTAATAAAGAGAGAACTGTTTATCTAAATAAGGCATGTCTTTGTACTATAGACAACTACCTTCGTGTACGTCCTGCTGATGGTGTTGTTGATAAAGATGCTCTGTTTATTTCACGAAACAAAAAAAGAATTAGCACAAAAACAGTTTGGTGTATTGTTAAAAAGTGTCTAGAAAGTGCCGGGCTTGACAGTGACAGATATTCCCCCCATAAGCTACGTCACACTGCAGCAACCTTATTATATCAATATGCAGAGGCAGACTTACTTATAATAAAACAAATTTTAGGTCACGAAAGTCTGGCAACCACTCAAATATATACTCATCTAAATGACGAAAATGCAAAATATGCAATCAAAAAAAATCCCCTATCGGGAGAATAATTAATCCCCCTTTTTGCAATAAAAAGGGGGATTTTTTTAGTATTATATTTAAAATAAAAAGGCGGTAAAATTTACCGCCTTTTAAAAATTTAACTAGTCAAGAAAAACATCAAGTGGTCTTATTTCAGTCCATGTTTCATAAATTTCGTCTTTCTGTCTAACATAATTATGAGCATTTGTAGCTTCAAGAACGTGGTAGAAATACCAAGCACCTTCAAGGTTATCTGGCCAATGCTTTGTATTCGCATGAAGACCTTCAGCATTCACATAACGAACAAGAAGCCTGTTGATAATTGCCATTGTTTCAGCTCTTGTAATATATGTGTTAGGTCTGAATGTGTTATCTTCATATCCTGTAATAAAGCCATTTCCTACACCAAGCTTAATGAATTCTTCAGCCCAGTGTCCGTCAATATCAACAAATGATGCCTTCTTATTCTCATCACTATCAAGGAATCTTGCTGCAATAGTAACAAACTCTGCTCTTGTAATAGGTGCATCAGGTCTGAAATTACCATCGCCGTAACCCTTAATATATCCACCATTTGCCATAGTAGAGATTGCGTTATTTGACCATCTGTCACTTTCTACATCAATAAAGTCGTTTTCTGTTGTCCAGATTGTACTTCTGTAATCTGCCTTCATAAGTCTGTAGAATATAGTAGCAACTTCTTCTCTGGTAACATTTCTAAGAGGACGTACGTCTCCTTCAGGGTAACCAATAATATATGCAAAATGGTCATCTGATTCAAGCTTAGAAGGTGCTTCAATCTTCACATATTTACCAAACAGTGTAGTTGTAACAGATGTAGAATAATCATTTGATACCTTTTTAATCATTTCTCCTGTTTCGTACCAACCATCAAATTTAAATCCAGGTTTTTCAGGAATATTTAATGTTGTAAGGTCAATAGAAATTGGAGATTTTTTGCTTATAGACTCAATAATTGTACTGTCGCCGTCAATAACAAAGCTTAATGTTATATCGGCTTTTTCAGGGATTGTCACTCCACCTTTTGAATTAAATACTGCATAAAGGTTAGTTGACTGAGCAGTAAAATCAGTCAAATCAGTAATAACTTCTCCGTTTGGAGTAAGTGACCAACCCTCAAAACTATAGTTTGTTTTTACTCCCGTTGGTACATAATCACCTAAATCAGGGTCAAAGGTAACAGATGCCCCCTCATTATAAACGGGATCAATTAACTTGTTATAGTTTACACCTGATTTAGCGGGGCTGATAAGATATTTACCATCAATATTAAATATAATTCTTTTTGCAGTTGCTCTGGCAAACTCAACAGTTGCACTGATATCATTTGAAATAATATCATGGTTTTCCATATCAGGTTTCAACTGTGGATTTTCGTCTGCTTTACCGATTTTTTGTACAGCATTATATTCAACATCAGTGATTACAATGTCTTCAGTTCCAACATCATCATAATATACAAAATCAGTATTACCCTCTATATGTCCCCAAATAGTTTCGGCAAAACCATTATAATTTTCAGAAGAAGCCGATGTATCAATAGTTATAGGGTCAAAAATCTCAAAACGAATATCTGAAAGGTAAGAATTGTAGTCAAGGGGTGCATATAAAGCGTAATCAGGGTCAGTACCACCAATATTCATAAGGTCGCCTGCTGTAAGCGGGTCATAGCCAACATCCGTTGTATAAGTGTCATCTAATGGTGACTTAGGATACAAGGTAATTGTTAAAGTCCAAAAACCGTTACCTTCATCTACCCAAGTTCTATTAATAGAGTTTGTTGAAGGATCAATTTCCGTATAAACATCTGTAATACTTATTCCATTAGTATGTGCAAGCGTTCCTTCAGGAAAACTAAAACCATACAAATCATTACCATTGGATGGGGTAGTAACGTTTGTCATTCCGCCAACAGAGTTCGCAAACACTTCTGGCATAGTAATACCTACGTTAAAGCTACCTGTAATTTTAACTTTTCTTAACTCACCTAAAAGCTCGTTAGGAAGTAATAATGTATTATTTGCATACGCAATATACTGACTGTACTTATTTCTAACTCTCTGCATATCAAGATTAGCTTTAAAAGTAAAGCCTACGGAATCGCCCGTAAAATCATCATCAAGCAGTGTATTTTCATAGCTGCCGCCTGATGCCTCTTTTACCTTAATATCGGTAAATATATCAACCTTATTTCCAATACTTGAACTTGCAATCGCTTCTTTAAATTCATTGGAATTTAAAACATCTGCAAGTGTTTCAGCTGATACCGAAATTGTTGAAAAGCATAAGCTTGCCATCATAACAAAAACAAGTAAAAGCGAAAGGACTGTTTTTTTCATAAAAATCTCTCCTTTTAATCTATTTATGTATATAATTATTACATTATAAATCCAACTTAAATTATATCATTAAATAAATTTTTTGTCAAGTTAATTTAATTTGTATTTTTTCAAAAAATATATTTGAATAATTTATTCTTATTTTGGCAAATATATATATTGACTAAAAGGTTGCAAGAATATATCTTGTTTTTAGTTAATAGAAAGTCACGGAGTGTGACAGAACGGAGAAAGTATGGATATTACCGCATTAGTACTTGTTATAATCGGTGCACTTAACTGGGGTTCTATCGGGATTTTCGGTGTGGACGCAATTGGCTCACTTCTTGGCGGTCAGCTTTCAGTACTGAGTAGAATTATATACACCATCGTTGCAGTTGCAGGTATCTGGTGTATTACACTTCTTTTCAGAGACCGTGAAACAAGCCATGGAAATATTGTGAGATAATTTGCACCAAAAACGAAAATGAGCAGAAAAATTCTGCTCATTTTTGTTTTATTTACAAACTAAGGTGTGCAGGCAAGCCGTTTTTATAAATAAGCTGAGGCTCTCCCTGTATCAGCGGAAGTACATATGAAACAAATTCATCTGTAACATATGTTCCGTCCTCACATATCCATTCTATTGGAACTTGTTTTACTTCATTTGCAATTTTGTTAATATCAAAGGAGTCTGCATAGCTTTTATATTCCCCTTCATTTCTGCAAATAATTGCCATTTCTCCTGTTTTTCCTGAAAATCCGCCCTGAACTGCAAAAGCACCTGTCATAAAGGCTTCCTGTACATCAGTAAGAGATGCAATATGTGAAGCTGCACGCTGAGGAGTGTTAAGCTCAATTGCTCTTGTTTTAACACCAAGATTTTTTGCAAGATATTTTGCCAGAAAGCTTGCTGCTCCACTTAAAATCTTATGTCCAAAAGCATCAAGACCTTCTATTTCACCATCTATTTCACATATATTTCTGCCATCAGCAAGTGTAACACCTTCTGAAACAGCTACAACAACATTTCCCTTTTCTTCGGTAAGTTTTTTTACTTTTGCAACAAAATTATCCATATCAAAAGGGACTTCAGGAAGATAAATAAGGTCAGGTCCGGGACAATCTGTGCCTTTTGCAAGAACAGATGCACCTGTAAGCCAGCCTGCGTTTCTTCCCATTATTTCAACAACAGTAACACTTTTTAAATTATATACATAACTGTCACGTATTATTTCTTTTATAACTGTAGCAATATATTTTGCCGCACTGCCAAATCCAGGAGTATGGTCAGTAACAGCCAAATCATTATCTATAGTTTTGGGAGCACCCATAAATTTAATAGTTGATCCGATAAGTCCTGCATATTTAGACAATTTTTTTATGGTGTCCATTGAATCATTTCCGCCAATATACACAAAAACTTCTATTTCAAGCTCAGCTAAAATATTGAAAAGCTTATCGTATATTTCGTTACCTGCTTCAGGCTCAGGAAGCTTAAATCTGCAAGAGCCTAAAAACGAAGACGGAGTCTGGCATAATACCGACAAATCCTCCTTAGATGTAATCTTTTCCTCTAAGTCACAATATTTACCATTTAACAGTCCTTCAATACCATTTATCATTCCATAAATTCTGTCTGCACCAAGTTCTCTTGCTTTTGAAAAAACTCCTGCAAGGCTTGCGTTAATAACTGCGGTTGGACCGCCTGATTGTCCTACAATTACATTATGTGCCATAAAATTTCCTCCATAATCTTTTGAAATTATTTTACCATAAATCACCTATAATGTCAACATTCTGCAGATTTTCCTCTGTTTAGGTAATATAAATATGCCGCTTTTACTGGCATCCCTGTAATTTTTTCTGCGGCAAGCTTATAAAAATCAATTTGCTCTTTATAAATTTTTGTAAGCTCATCTGCTGACATTTTATTACTTTCTGTTTTATAATCAATTACATAACAGCAATCCTTATATAGAACAAGACAGTCGATTATTCCCTGCAGTAATACATTTTCATTTTCAAAAGTCTTATCCTTTGTGGGAACACTGCCTGAAACACATATGTTAAAAGGTATTTCACGAAATACTTTTTCCGCTTTTCTTATAATTTGTGCACAGTCACTTTTTAAAAAGTTAATAACAATTTCACTTTTTAGATTTTCACCTTCAGCGTCTGAAATAAAAGAATTATCCTTCAAATAATTTACTGCATTATCATAAGCCTTAGTATAATCTGTTTCATTAAAATCAATAAATTTAAGCACCAAATGATAAAGAGTACCAAGAGCGGTTGAAGTAATTTTTTCCTCTCTCATAAATGATGGTAAAATTTCAGCATCAGAAAAACGGAATTTATTTCCTTCTGCGTCTTCTTCATTAAACTTTTTCTTAACTTCTGTTACAGAGTATTTAGAAGAAAGCTTTTCTGCTCCCTTATAGGGATACTTGTAAGAAAGATTTTCGTTAAGTTTATTGTAAAGCGTACTTTCATCTGTATATTTAACACAGGGTTTTGACAGCTTAGATACCATTTTTTCAAGCTGGCTTTTAGTATAAGAGGTAAATTTCCAGGAAGAATCACTTTTTGTTCCTTTTAGTGCAAGCAAAATCCAGTCAAGGAAGCTGTTTGACCATTCCACTTCACCTCTTAATGGTTTACCTTCTCTGGGATACTGAATATTTGTTTCTACCTTTTCAATGGAAGTTTTACCTGAAAAAGTAACAAATAACTTTTCTCTTGCTCTTGTAAGAGCAACATATAAAACCCTCATTTCCTCAGACAAAGAATCCAGCATAATTCTATAGGATACTGCTCCTCTGCTTATAAGCGGATATTTAATATTTTTGTTTTTATCAAAATAAGAACATCCTATTCCGTAATTTTTATGAAGCATAAGATTATTTCCTGTCCAATCTTTATCATTAAACTTTTTGGAAATATCCATAACAAATACAACAGGAAATTCAAGGCCTTTTGACCTGTGGATACTCATAATTTTAACTACATCGCAGTTGTCCGAAAGAATTCTGGCAGTTTCAGATTCCTTAGACGATTTCTTGACTCTTGAAATGTACTTCATAAAGGCGAATACGCCACGCATATCTGCCTTGTCAAATTGCTTTGCATATTCAAGCAGAAGCATTACATTGGCTATTCTGTTTTTACCTCCCGGAAGTGCCAAAATATATGCATTAAATGATGTATCTTCCATAATTTTTATAAGTAGCCTTGATAAAGAAATCACTTTAGATTCCTTACGCCATAAATTTATTAATGATATAAAATTACTGCATTTTTCCGAAAGTTTTCCTCCTTTTTTAGCATAAGAAATAAGGCAGTTATAAAAATATTTTTTATTTTTATAAAGCTTAATTTTCAAAAGCTCATTTTCATTAAAATCAAAAACCGGACTACGCATAATTCCAAGAAGCGGTATATCCTGCAAAGGATTATCAATCACAGACAGGACAGAAATCAAAAAGTCAATTTCCAAAGTTTCAAAAAGTCCTGCACTTTTATCCAGAAAATATGGAATATTTTGAGCTTTGAACTCTTGCTCAATATCATTTGTTTTACCCTTTCCTGAACGCAAAAGCACAGCAAAATCGTTATATTTAGAAGGTCTGTAACACTGATTTTTCGCGTCATAAACCATAAACTTGCCCACCATTTCGCGAATTTTACAGCCTACTGCTCTTGCCTGAAGGGTTATTGAAGTTTCGTTAGCATAGTCGCTGTCATCAAGAACACCAATTATTTCAGGATTTCCTCCACACCACACATCTTCATCCGGATATGAAAACCCTGCATATAACGCTTCATCATCTGTGTAATCAATGCTTCCCAGTTCCTCAGACATAATTTTACTAAACAAATTATTAATACATTCTACTACCTGAGGTCTGCTTCGGAAATTTTTATTTAGCATAATTTTTCTTTGAATACCGTCTTTTTTATAGGAATTCAGTTTACCAATAAATATGGTAGGGTCAGCATGACGAAAACGGTAAATACTTTGTTTTATATCACCTACCATAAACATATTACAGCTTTTTCCTTCAGGACTTTTCCTTGATATTGCTGAAAAAATTGCTTCTTGCACTCCGTTACAGTCCTGATATTCGTCAACGTATATCTCGTCAAATTTCTCAGAAATTTCCTTTGCAACAGGTAAATTTTCATCCTGTAAAAGCTTTAGAGCAAAATGTTCAAAATCATTAAAATCAATAGCCTTTTTATCGTATTTTGTATCTTTAAAAAGTTTATCAAACTGGAAAATAGTTTCACCAAAAATTTTAAGATATTTATATGTATTTTTAACTGCCGTTACTGTATTATCGGTAAATGAACATAGTATTTCGTCACAAACGCTTTTTACAACATTTTTAATATCATCACGGCATATTTTTGCGGCAGTTGCAAGGTCAGGGTCACAATCTTTGTTTTTGGGTGCTAGTCTTACAAATGTAAGTTTAGATGCACTATCTTTGATTGTATTAACATCCCCGTTTAATGCGGTCATTAAGTTTGAAATATAATTTTTATCCTGATTAAAGGTTTCAAAATAATTGGTACAGCCTGCCATATCCGCATATTTCTCTGCTTTTTCATACATTCCGTACTGCTTTGAAAGTATTACTTTAAACTTTGTTTTTAAAAGCTCTGTCCAAGGAAGATTATCGGGATTTTCATCTTTAAGATTATATTCCTCAATAGCATCATCCAGCCATTTTAAAGGATTTTCAAAACTGCAGATATAGTTGTATATTCTTAGCATTTCTGCTACAAACTCCTGGTCATTTCCACCTGAAATCATTAAAACAACATCCGAAAAATCACTGCCGTATTTTTCGTACATACAGTTCATTGTTTTAATTGCCGTATCAGTTTTTATAAGTTCATTTTCACCATCATCAAGTATTTTGAAAGAGGGGTCGATATCAAGAAGATGAAAATTATTCTTAATAAGATTTAAGCAGAACTGATGAATTGTGGTAATGCTTGCTTTAGGAACAAGAGATAGCTGTTTGCTGATTGTTTTATTTTCAGGGTTATTTACAAGCTCTGCTCTTAATTTATCCACAATTCTCTGTCGCATTTCTGCTGCAGCTGCATTTGTAAATGTAACCACCAGCAGCCTATCTACAGATAAGGGAGCTTTTTCATCAGTTACTCTTTTAAGTACACGCTCTGACAAAACAGCAGTTTTACCCGAGCCTGCAGCCGCAGATACTAAAAGGTCGCAATCTCTTGTATCTATTGCAGACTGTTGTTCTTTTGTCCATACAGTCATATCCTACTTCCCTTTCTTTCTTATTTCTGCCCACGCATCTTCTTTGGAAATATCTTCAAGTCTGTTGTGTCTGTTTCCGCAAGAAAAATCATATTGACACATTTGCTTATAATCACAGTATAAACAAGGGTCCGTTCTCTTTGTTATAATGGGCGATATATCCGTTTTTCCTTTTATCAAATCTTTTGCCATTTCTTCAAGCTTATCTCTAAGAAAAATATTAATGGCATTAAATTCATTATAAGTTGCAACTTTGGAGGTTGCCGTAAATCCGCCATCAGCTTTAAAGGCAACAGGAAGATACCCATCCCCTTCCAGTGCACGGGAGTCCATTTTTTTAATAATTTCTCCATCACCCAGTACAAGACCTGTTGTTTTATAATTTTTAACCTCTAAATTTTTCATTTCATCTTCAGTTAGGTCCCTGTCAGTATTAACAATAGGGTCAAACAATCTGAAATACAATATACCTGCACCTATGGCATTTTCAGCTTGTGTCATACTGTCAAGATAAACCGCAAGCTGAATGTTAAGTCCGTAAAAGAAATCTCTTATATCAAAATCCCTTTTTCCTGACTTATAATCAATAATGCGAATAAACTTTCTGCCACTTTTATCCACATACATATCACTTCTATCTACTTTACCCCGAAGCTTTACCTTTTTACCCATAACGTCAAGATTGATACATCCGTATTTTTCTCCTTCATCAAAGGAAATTTCGTATCCCATAGGTATAAATTCGCTGTTTTTCAGATGACTTGTCATAACTGTTACGGATTTTACAACAGTATCCTTAAGTCTTAAAATTGTAAACATCTGTCTTGGCTCTACAAAATCAAGCTGTGAAATAAATTCCTCAATTGCCTTGTCTGATATTATTTTTACATTTTCCTCTATCCAGTTATCAGGAACCTTATGCCATGAGTCATATTTTTCTTTTACAAGAAGAGATACTTTTTCCACAATAGAGTGCATAATTGTGCCGGTATCTACACTTTTAAGCTGTGTATCCTCTCTTGGATTTGCACCAAGCATATATTTTGCATAATACATAAACGGACATTTTTTATAGCTTTCTAATCTTGAAACAGAAGTGTAAAATTCATCACCATACACTTTATCAATAAGGTCTTTTGATAAATCTGCTACATTATTTTTATAATTAAATCCGTTATTTACCATTTTAATTTTATACTTATATTCAGGTCTGTTTTTAAACCACTTTTCAAGGTCATTGTATATGTTATTATATTTTTTTCCATCACGAAGTTCCCCTTTTGCTTCAGCAAGCATATCAAGAGCAACCTCTTTTGATATTACTTCATTTAAAGGTGTATCAGAAATAATATTATCTCTTTGGCTGATTTGCGGAAAAATATATAACAGCTTACGTATTAAAGAAGATGGTGATAAGCTTTCCCCTTTTATATTGGATAAAGGATATGAAATATACAGCCTGTCTGAAGGGGTAAGAAGTGTTGAATAAACTATAAAATCTTCATCAAGCATACGGCTTACTGTATCAGGTGCAAGGGCCAGTCCCATATTTTCAAGTTTATTTCTTTCGTTATCTTTAATAATTCCTTCACTTTCAAAAACCTGAGGGAAAAAGCCCTCATTTACACCGATAACAAACATAACCTTACATTTTGCCGACCTGCATCTTTCAGTATCTGTAACCGTAACGCTATCAACAGATGTGGGAATAACACCAAGCTTGTTACACTCAAAAGCAGTTGAAAGCATACTATAAAACTCATCAAGACTAATTTCATCATCTATAGGAACTGCCCTGTCAATATCCTCAAAAGCAGAAATAATTCCTTTATAAATAAGGTCATATTTCGCTGACAAATCTGCATTTAATCCTCTATACATATCACGGATTTTTAAAATTTTTCCAAAAAAATCCTGATTTTGCATATATTCAACGAGAATTCTAATATAATCTCTTACATTTTTTGCATCTTTAATTTTTTCCTGCAATAAAAGTACAGGAGTAACAAACTTTTCTCTTATTTCTTCAATTTTCTCTAAATCAATATCAGAAAAACCTTTAGGTTTATATTTCCACTTTTTCCCGTTGGTCCAGCTTGAGGAGCGTATCCCTGTTTTTATTATATAGTTTTCCAAAAAGTCAGTTTCATAATCTGTAAGACCTGAAAAACCTGTTTTTAAATATGCAAATACTGACTCATAATCCCATTTTTTTATAATAATGTTAATAACACATAAGATAGCATAACAGGGTATCTCTTGTGAAAGAGGCGTTTTTTCAGATAAATATAATGGAATATCGTATTTTGAAAAAATCCACAATATAAGCTCCCTGTAGCTTTCCAAATTTGCAGTAACTACAGTAAAATCCCTATATCTGTACCCTTCATTTTTTACAAGCTCACAAATGATTTGTGCCACTTGGGCTACCTCTTTATTTAAATTAAGAGCAGAAAGCATATGAATATCCTGCGTAGCTTCATTGAAAATTTTGTAGCTTTCATTACGAAGAGCATTTTCAAGATGAACAAAAGAAGGTTTACCAGAAAAAGAACAAAATTTATTTAAAAATATAGGCTCTTTGTTTGTAAATCCATACCTTTTTGCAAGCTCAGTAAGACGTGAAAAGGTTTTTGCCTGCATACTAAATAACCCTGAGGTTTTATATAAGTTATCTGTACATAAAGTTATATAAGTTTCCTGTGACTGCTTTGCCAACTCCCCTATAACAAGAGTTTCCTGAGGAGTAAAGCCATCAAACTGGTCAATAAAAAATACACTGTCCGAGAAATAACCCTCATTATTTTGTAAAATATTACAAAGAAGCGTAAGCTCACTGTCAGGGTCGGAGAATTTTCCTTCAAGAGCAGTTTCATAGCTTTCATACAGTAAAATTATATCCTGAAGCTTAAGCTTTAAAAAGTCAGTATCCGCAAGATTATCAGATACATTTTTAAGGTCGTATGCAGAAATATTATATCTTTTAAACTCAGAAAAAAGGGTAATTAAAACATCAGAAAAACCTGAATATTTTGCAGTTTTTCCAAGTGTTTTAAGCTCTTTTGCGTATTTTGATGCAATTCGCGAAAGAAGAATATGCTTTGATGTATCGGTAAGACGGGGTAAAAGACTTCCTCCTATATTGTTGCAAACATAGAAAAACAGCCGTTTAAAGGATAATACTTCAACGGTTTTAGGGCTTATTATACCAAGCTTTTCTACTAAAGTTTTCTCAGTTTCGTATGAATACTGTTCAGGGACAATAAAAAATACCTTAGTATCATTTTTTCCTTTCCATATTTGCTCAGCCATATCAAGACAATATTTACTTTTTCCGCTATCTGGCAGTCCGTAAATAATCTGCATTATCTTATCCCCTTTTGTCAGAATGAATAATTTTTTCGTATAATATAATTATACTACATTACTTTTTAAAAGTAAAGAAAAAGGCGAATATAAATTTTTAAAATATCAAATACTACCATTGGATGTGATATAAATGTTAGATAACAAAATAAATAATTTAACTGCAAAAGATGTTATGCGTGTTCCTGTAACTATAGACTGTAATCGCACTGTTGCTCACGCACAAGTTTTAATGCAAAAAAACAAAACCGCCTGCCTGTGTGTAACAAGCGGCGGTCGTATTATAGGTTTGCTTCACGGGGAGGAAATATATCCTGAAAATTTAAAATTAACAGCACAGGATATTATTGACCCTTGTAAAATGTCAGTTGTTTCCCGAAGTGATTTAAGCTTTGTATTAAAACTGATGATGGAGGAAAACTTAACTAACATTCTTGTTATGGATAAAGGCAAATGTGTTGGAGTAATTACCAAAGAAACATTAAAGCAAGACGGATATCTTCAGTAAATTAATATCCAAGCTCTTCTCCCACAATTATAACACTGATTCTGTCCTTATACCTTTGCTGTCCGCAAACAAGTCTGGAACAGCAAATTTTATCAGGACTGTTGCAACCCTCGTAGCTTGTGTCATTTTTTATACAGTGACCTAATTTAGCACAAGGAGTATTCATATTAAGCCTTACACAGTTTTTAGGTGCAGCTATATTTTTAACGCGAAGGACAGCCTCGTCCATATCCTTTACGATTTTATTGATGCCTGCAACAACTATTACCTTTTCGGGGCCATAGGCTATAGCCGCTATTCTGTTAGAATTACCATCAACGTTATAAAGCTGTCCGTCTAATGTAATTGCGTTACTGCTTGTAATATACAAATCAGCAAGAAACGCTTCACGAAACAGTTTTTCTTTTTCCTGATGGGAAAGTCCCTGTTTGAATCTGTCAAGAAAGTTAAACTTGCCATTTCGAAGATAATCAATAACTCCGCACTCATTAAGTGTAACAGAGCCTCCTGCTGACACACTTTCTTTTCCTGAAACTAAACTAGATATAAGCGGCACTACCTGCTCTTTATTTTCAACATAATATGCCTTCATAAGGTTTTTTTCTAAATTTGATATTACTTTTTTAATATCTTCTGTCATAACACTTTACCTCTTAATTTACTTAATTTTTCTACATTCTAAATAAAATCTCTTTTCAAAAGCTTCCCCTATTGAAAAAGTTTTTCTTGGAAGTACTCCGTCATTTTTAATTGCGGTAAATAAATCCGATTTATCCATTCCAGGAAGAATAAATCCCACAGTATCCTCTTTTTTTGCAAGGCTCACTACAACGTCATCTCCGTGAATATAATCCACAGTTGCATTATTTTCCTTTACATATTTATCAAGGAATTTCTGCAGTGTTCCCACTTCAAGAGTATGAGAAGGATTTTCTATTGTAATCGTTTCAATTTTTCCATTGTAAACAACTTTGATTTGCTGTCCTTTTCCTTCACCTATAAAACTTGAAGGTTCCGCCTTTAAAAATTCTTCAATAATATTCCCTGCATTAAATACAATTCTGTGAATTGGCTCAAAAATCATAGAACTGTCGTGAATATTTACAATTTCAACAAGTGCATATCTTGCAGGGTGATTTTCCTTTTCTTCTTCACTTAAAGAGTCTTTAAGGTTTTCCCAGCAGGTTTTTGCTGTTGCAAGAGAATGGTTACCATCACCTACTGCAAAAAGTAAAGGTTTTTCTCCCTGATTATCAAGTAATTTTTCCAGCTTTTCACAGATAATTTCGTTATTATCAATTAAAAAGCCCTTAATATGACCGCTGTTTTCCATAAGGTCAAAATCATACAGCATAGTTAAATTTTCTGTATTTATATTTTCAATAATATTCTGCTTTGCGTCATCAATTAAAAGCATTATATGCGGAAGCTCCAAGGGTGCATCTTTTCTAATTTGCACTCTTGGCGGTATTCTTTCAATTACAGTACCTTCTGTTGCTCTGATAAGCTTATCGGAGGTTGGTGTATAATCATAACACTCAAGGTCCACAGCACCAATTATACCTTTCCTGATTTTACCTTCTCCAAGCTCTCTCACGCAATATATAAATGCATTTTTATATTCTTTTAATATACCGCTTTCAATACAGGCTGTCATTGCATTATTGATTTTTTCAATTCTCTGTGAATTATCATTTGATAAATAAAGTTCAGGAAAAACCATATTTAAGGTGGAAGGATTTTCATCAACGAAGTTTTTTACGCTTTCCCAATACTCAGGTTGTGAAGTGTACTGGTCGCATGCAACAACACTCCATTTTGTCATATCAATGTTTTCAGGCAATAAAATGTCTGCAGGTTTAAAGCCTATTTTCTTATAGATGTTCATAAATTATTCTGCCTTTCTAATGTTTGAATATATCAAAAGGCGTCTTTCGACGCCTTATGCATTTAAATTTTGGGAATAAGGTTTTTTACACGATATATGATTACTGCAGTTTCTGCTCTGGTAGCAAATCCGTTAGGATTAATTAGTCCATCAGAGCCTGTAATTATTCCGCTTTCCCAAAGTGCCTTCATAGCATCAAGAGCATAGTTGTTAATTAACCCAACATCACTGAACTGTGAATTAAAATCTTTTACTGATGGTACTACGGGAAGATATGCAAATTGATTTAAAGCTCTGTAAACAAGCACGAACATATCCTGCCTTGAAATAGTATCATAGGGCATAAATTTGTTATCAGAGCCTTTTGCAATACCAAGTGCTTTTGCACTGTTTACTGCGTCGGCAAAATAACTGTCGGCAGGAATATCACTAAAACTTTCTTTGCCCTCACCGGATATTTCAAGCAGTCTTGTTAAAAGTACCATAAAATCAGCACGGGTAATATTGGTTGCAGGTGAATATGTACTTCCTCCCGTTCCCTTAATTATTCCCTCCTGAGCAAGTGGCAAAATATAATCCTTTGCCCAATCGTAACCCTCAAGGTCGGTAAATTCAATAACAGGGGCTACTGGCTTATCATTTTTATTGTCCTCAGAAGGATTTTCAGGAACAACAGGTGTTACAGTGCCGCCATTGTCATCACTCTTTGTATCTTCTTCAGTTGTATCGTCTTCAGTTGTATCGTTTTCAGTTGTATCTTCTTCAGTTGTACCATCTTCTGTTATATCTTCATCTTTTATAACATTTATATAGCCATCAGATGAAATAGCATTTAGACTTGTACCATCTCCTATATCAGAAACAATTTTTGTAATATTAAGCTGATTTTTACCAATAGGTGCAAAGTCTTTTATTTTAAATCTTAAATAAGCTATTGTGCCGTTTAAGGGTGTAGGCTTAATAATATCTGCTATAAAAATCATACCGACAGCATCACCATCAATAACCTTATCTCCGCTTACAATTGAAAACTTAACCGTTCCTTTATCTTCTTTGTGGTCATAAGGTATATATTCAAAATATTCAGATTTATATGAAATATTAAGACCAATTTGGGAAATCTTTGCTTCAGATACCACCTCTATTGGTACAGACACAGTTTCTCCAGGTTTTCCGTCAACCTGTCCTACAATAAAATGAGCGTTTATATTTTCTGCATACACAGAAATATTTAAAACAGGAACTATTAATAAAAAAGTCAAAATTAAAACAAATGTCTTTTTCATTTTTTTATTTTCCTTTCTATGAGGTATATTAAAATTATATCAAACAGGAAAATTAAAGTCAAGTATTTTTCAAATATTGCTGTACGATTTCCTTAGATATTTTTTCCACCTTCATAATATTTGTATTTCCTGAAGTATCAAGGGGTATGCCTGCAGTAATTACAACTGTATCACCTTCTGCTACAAGCTTGCTTTGCACTGCACATTTTACTGCGTGGTCAAATAACTTATTTGTATCTTTCTGATATTTTGAAATAAGAGGAACAACGCCCCAGGATAGAGAAAGCTGATGGTAGGTTTTTTCCACAGGAGTAGCGGAAATTATCATTTCTTTAGGGCGGAATTTTGACATTCTTCTTGCTGTTTGCCCATACCTTGTAAGAACAATAATAGCTTTAGCATTAACATCCTTTGCTGTAATCCCCGCCGCATCGCACACTGCGTTTGTTGTATCTTCAGCATTAATTTCATATATGCTGTTTTTATACATACCCATCTTAAATGCATCTTCTTCGGCCTGATTGGCTATTTTTGCCATTACTTTAACAGCCAGAACAGGATTTAAACCTACAGCTGTTTCCCCAGAAAGCATAATTGCTGAAGTTCCGTCAAAAACAGCATTTGCAACATCGCTAATTTCTGCACGCGTGGGGGTAGAATTTTCAATCATAGATTCCAGCATTTGTGTTGCTGTAATTACCATTTTACCTGAATAATAGCATTTTTTTATAAATTTTTTCTGCAGTCCAGGAAGCTTTTCAAATTCTACTTCTACTCCCATATCCCCTCTTGCAATCATAATTCCATCAGAAAAATCAAGTATCTGGTCAAAATTATTAATTCCTTCAGCATTTTCAATCTTAGAAATGATTTTTATATCATCATTCCCATTTTCTGACAAAAAGTTTCTTAAATCAATAACATCTTGTTTTTTTCTTACAAAAGATGCGGCAATAAAATCAACATCATTTTCAATACCAAATAAAATATCTGATTTATCCTTTTCACTAAGATAAGGAAAATCAAGCTTAACATTAGGAACATTAACACCCTTGTGATTTGATAGCTTGCCTCCTCGTAAAACTTTGCAATATATTTCCGTTTCTGATATACCACATACTTTTAATTCAATATTTCCGTCATCTATAAGCACTCTGTCACCTTCTTTTAACTGAGAAGGCAATTCTTTGTAGGAAACAGAAATTATACTGCTATTTCCGCTTATTTCTTTTGTGGTAAGTGTAATATCATTATTTTTTTCAAGAAAGATTTCATTATCTGATAATATTCCTGTACGTATTTCTGGACCTTTAGTATCTAATAAAATCGCAAGAGGAACTCCCATTTCTTTTCGTACCGCTTTAATCAGTTCAATATTCTTTTTATGATACTCATAATCACCGTGTGAAAAATTAAGCCTTGCAACATTCATACCCTTTTCAATCATTTTTTTAAGAGTATTTTTATCAGCACAAGAAGGTCCTACAGTGCATATTATTTTTGTTTTTCTTTCCATTAATATTCTCCTTATTGCTTTTATACAATATATTTTAACATAAAACTATTAAAATCTCAATATTTTTTTATTGAAATTAATGATTTTTATAATAAGACTTGCTTTTTAGTAATGAATATTGTAAAATAATAAAGTAAAATTTACCAAAGTATATAGGAGTTGAAATTATTTTATGAAAGAATTATTTGGCAACGTGCTTTTGCTTGACCCTATGCAAATTATTATGTGGGTAATAGGTGCGGTACTTATTTATCTTGCAATTAAAAAAGATATGGAGCCTTCCCTTTTACTTCCCATCGGTTTTGGTGCAATATTAGTTAATCTTCCAAAATCCGGTGCAGTAACCCAAATTTATGATAAGGTTGCTGAAATCGGTGTTATTGATTTACTTTTTAATTCAGGTATAGCAAATGAGCTTTTCCCTCTGTTGTTATTTATTGGTATTGGAGCGATGATTGATTTTGGTCCTCTTCTTTCAAATCCTAAACTTATGTTTTTCGGTGCGGCTGCACAGTTTGGTATATTCTTCACTTTAAGCCTTGCATCATTTCTTGGTTTTGATTTAAAGGATGCAGCATCAATTGCAATTATCGGTGCAGCTGACGGTCCTACATCAATTTTTGTTGCAAATCATTTTGGTACAAAATATTTAGGAGCAATTATAGTTGCCGCATATTCATATATGGCACTTGTTCCGATTGTTCAACCTCCTGTTATTAAACTTCTTACAACAAAGAAGGAACGTAAAATCCGTATGGTTTATAAACAGGAAAATGTCAGCAAAACTTTAAGAATATTATTCCCCATTGTAATTACAGTTATTACAGGTCTTGTATCCCCAAGAAGTGTTGCTTTAATCGGTTTTCTTATGTTTGGTAATCTTATCCGTGAGTGTGGTGTACTGGATTCTCTTGCAGAAAGTGCAAGATCAGGACTTGCAAATCTTGTAACCTTATTACTTGGTATTACTGTTGCTTCAAAAATGCGAGCTGAAGATTTTCTCACAAAAGAAACTATTATGATTTTATGTCTTGGACTTATTGCATTTATTTTTGATACTGCAGGCGGTGTACTTCTTGCAAAGTTATATAATTTATTTACTAAAAACAAAATTAATCCTATGATTGGTGCAGCAGGAATTTCGGCATTTCCTATGAGTTCAAGAGTTGTTCATAAAATGGGGCTTGCAGAGGATAATCAAAACTTTTTACTTATGCACGCTGCAGGAATAAACGTATCAGGACAGATTGCATCAGTTATTGCAGGCGGACTTATACTTACTTTAATTAAGTAAAAGAAAGGTGAAAAAATTATGTTTGATATAAATGCTTTAATAGCTACATTGCCAATTTTAGGCAAAGGAATGTTTGGTATATTTGTTGTAACAGCCGTTATTGTAGTTACCATTTCAATTTTATTAAAGGTTACAAATAAAGCTAAATAATATTTTAGTAAAAGGAAAGTTTTAAAAACTTTCCTTTTTTAACTTTAAACTCTTGAATTAGAATAATATTTAATGTATAATTAATGTAATTAGTATTCGGAGGTTTTTAAAATGAAAAAAGTATTTTTTATTGTTCTAGCTTCATTTCTGTTGATTTTTCAAAGCGCAAATGCAAATGTAGTAGTTAACGGAACAGATGTAGGTGAAACTATTAATGTTAACGGAACTGTATATGTTCCGTTGAATTCAATTGCTGAGGGTTTTAATTCAAGTGTAACGTGGAATGGAAATACTGCGTATCTTGAAAACAGCAGCGATGCTATAGTAACTAAGATTGTCAAAGAAGCCTCAGAATTTACTGTAGGTATAATTGGTAAATATTCCTCCGGCGGTCAAGAAGGTATTTCCTACGGAAGCGGTTTTGTAATAGATGAAAACGGAATTATTATGACAAATGCTCATGTTGTTACAGGGCTTAAAACAATACTCGTTGTAATGAATGACGGAAGAACCTTTGAGGGAAAAGTTAAAAATATTGATGCAAATGCAGATGTTGCTCTTGTTAAAATTAATTGCACAGGTCTTAAAGCTGCCAAATTTGCAGACAGTTCCACTTTACAGGTAGGACAGACTGTTATTGCAATTGGCACTCCCATTTCCTTTTCTCTGAGAAATTCAGCCACAATGGGTATTATAAGCGGACTTAACCGTTCAACTTCCAATTCTTACAGGCTTTTACAAAGTGATGCTGTATTAAATAAGGGTAATAGTGGAGGTCCTCTTATTAATTTAAAGGCGAAGTTGTAGGTATGGGGACTCAAGGTATAGTTGGAGTTACGGGAATATTCTTTTCTGTAACTGCTGACACTATGAGGTACGCTATTGAACATTTTGAAAAATACGGCAGGATAAGAAAACCAAAGCTTGGAGTAACACTTACAGAAGGCTGGCTTTCTATATATGACCTTCCCTCTGACGAAGGTCTTACAATTAAAACTATAGAAGAAGGTTCTCCTGCACAAAAAGCAGGTTTAATTGTAAACGACAGTATCTTAGGCGCAGAAGCTTTTTCTATTTCAACAGTAATTGATTTTAATGAAGCAATGAAAAAATATTTACCGGGAGATACCGTAAACTTCAAAATCAAAAGAGGAAACTCTATAATTACTGTACCTGTGGTAATGGGTTAAAATCTATATATGAAGGAAATTTTATTATGAGAAAATTACTATCTTGCATATTAATATTAATGCTAATTCCATTTTGTAATATATCTCTTGCAAGCGACTATTCCCCTATTGATATGGAATTTCAGATTGGAAGTTATGTTGCAATTATAAACGGTGAAACAAAAGCTATTGAAGCACCTTTTTTTAAAAATGGAGTTTCTATGGTTCCTCTTGATGCTCTTGATAACTCTTTTTCTGTTACAAACAATATTGTAATATATAATAATACTACCATAACTTTTACTGTTGGCAGTAATATTGCATATGTAAATGATGAGGCAAAAAATCTTCCTGCTATTGTTGAAAAGAGAAACGATAGCTATATGGTGCCAATTCGTTTTATTTGTGATAATTTCAATGTTCTTATCGAATACGAAGATGGTACAGGTATTATTAGACTTAGAAAATCCGCTGATTACTCGGATATTTTCAAAAGACCTGTTTCAGGGTATTGGTGTAATGAAGATTACGGCTGGATGTTACAGCTCCCCACAGATTATGATTTATCCGAAAAAGTTTATGACGGTTCCGAAACAACATTTGTAAATGCACAACAGTCTATAGCACTGATTGTTTATGCTGAAAAAACAGATATGACAACTCTAACTCAGGCTGTACAAAGTCTATTATCTGCAACAAGCGGAGATATACTTCGCGGTTATAGTTATATAACATTATCCTGCGGTACTCAGGCGTTTTTAGCAGAATATTACGACTATGCAATTATGATTGCACTAAAAGACGGACTTTTATATCAATTGGAAGTTTTAGCAAAAGATTCCACCACTTTTTCAACATATAAAGAGGAAGGCATAAATGCCTTAAAATCCTTTAGGTTTAAAATTGACAAAAGTTTAAACCCTGAAAACACTTCAGAGCTAAACGAGGGCGGATATGTTAAATATACAGACAAAACTTTAGGTTTTAGCTTTAATCGTCTTGAAAGCTGGTCCGAACCAGAAAATTTAGCTGTAAATATGGTCACATGGAATACTATGGACCATCCCCTGCTGATGCTTACAGGAGGAGATGATATTATTGACAGCAGAATGGTTGTAGAGGTTTTCAGTACAAATCCCAATGATACTCTTGAAAAAATTGTTGCAAAAGAAGAAAAAGATATACTTTCAACATATAACCCAAAATTCTTAAAAGCTCCTTTGGTAAGTGACATTAAAGACAGAAACGACAATAAAGGTAAGCTTGTGACATTTTCTGTTGATGATGGTAATATTACTCAGGAAGTTAAGGGTAAATTCTTTATTATGGAAAATTATATTTGTGTAGCACTATCCTTTATTCGTTATTATAGTGGCAGAACCTTAAACGAAAAGAAAATGAAAGAAATAAACGATATGTATGAGAGCATTACTTTTACAGGTGTTGATGAGAATATCGGAAAAATTATAAATTCCTCTTCTATTATTGATAACAGTATTTTAAAACCCTGTAAAAATATTGACAGTAACTTTTATGTTGAAATTCCTGCTCACTGGAAAACAAACACCTATTCTGAGGCTATAATTTGCAGTGATATAGATAAACGAATGGTGTTAGAAGTATCTCTTTTATATAATGCAAATGAAGAAACACTGAAAAAAACTATATATAACACATATTCTCTTGATAATGTTACCAATTCACGCACATCTGTATCGGGGCAAAATACAACTCTTATGAAGGGAATTGGATATGAATATAATACTGCTTATGATTTTTATATTTATTCCTTTATATACAAAAACACAGGCTATGTGATTTCAATACAAATTTCTAAAATATTTAACGGAAAATCCTCCGAAGAAATACATAAAAAGATTATAAACAGCTTTAAACTTATATAATGGAGTGAGTAATATGAATAATCAGGATATAGCATCAAAAAAACAAATTTTCTTAGATATTTTTAAAGAAAATGTTAACCGTGAGGGTGCCGATTTGTTGCTGGAATACTTAGAAAGCACGGATTTTTTTACCGCACCGGCAAGTACACGTTTTCATTGTGCCTATCCGGGAGGACTTTTAGAGCATAGTTTAAATGTATATTATTGTTTAAAGGATTATCTCAGCCGTCCCCGCACAAAGGAACAATATCATATGGACTATTCTGACGAAAGCATTGCTATTGTATCACTTCTTCACGATTTATGTAAAGTAAATGTATATAAAGAGAGTTTTCGTAATGTAAAAGACGACAATGGCGTGTGGCAAAAAGTTCCCTGCTACGAATTTGATGACCATATGGCATATGGTCACGGCGAAAAATCCGTATATATAATAAATGGCTTTATGCGTCTTTCCAGAGAAGAAGCCTTTGCTATAAGATATCATATGGGCTTTTCGGGAAATGATGATAAAAACACTGTAGGTAAAGTAATGGGACAGTTTCCCCTTGCTTTTGCACTTTGCACAGCTGATATGGAAGCAACTTCATTTTTGGAATAATCCTCAACCAAAAACATTATATACATAACTAAAAAACTCTTGACAAAAGGTATTTAATCGTTTATAATATATAATGTTTTGCTGATATAGCTCAGTTGGTAGAGCGCATCCTTGGTAAGGATGAGGTCATGGGTTCGACTCCCATTATTAGCTCCAGAAAAAGCATCTGCATTTGCAGATGCTTTTTTTGTTAAATAATTATTAATAAGTTAATCTATTACTTGAAAATTTTTCCATATTGTGATATACTATAGGAAATTTATGAATAATTTATTTAATATGATTTAATAACATAAACAGGAGATTATTATGAACAGAAATATTTTATGTACAAAATGCAAAAAACGCCCTGCTGTATTTTTTGCTTCCTCTATAGACGGAAAAAATATGGAAGGTCTTTGCCTGACCTGTGCCAAAGAAATGAATAACCCTCAAATTACAGCTATGCTCAGCCAAATGGGTATAGATGAAGATAGTGTAGAAGAACTTGAAAATACATTTATGGAGGTTATGGAAAATCCTGAAGAAATGCTGGAAAGTCTTTCTGCAAGTCTTAGCGAAAATCAGGAAGAAGCAGCAAGTCCTTTTGAAATGATATCTAAAATGTTTGCAAAAGCAGGTGCAAGCAAGGAAAATGACGAAACTATAAAAGAAGATAATAAAGAAAACAAAAAGGACAAAAAAGAAAAGCCTGATAAAAAACGGAAAAATCTTGAAACTTACGGAACTAATCTTACTGAAAAAGCAAAAAACGGTCAGGTTGACAGAGTTATCGGAAGACAAAAAGAAATTACCAGAGTTATACAAATTTTAAACAGAAGAAATAAAAACAACCCTGTACTTCTTGGGGAGCCTGGTGTTGGTAAAACTGCAATTACTGAAGGACTTGCTATGAAAA
>JAFQMF010000005.1 GCA_017396395.1 Clostridia bacterium
AATTCCTTCAATATTCAAAAGTTTAATTTGATTATTATTTACCATTTCTTGGGAATAGTACCTGAATGAATATCCTATAGCATTTTTATAGTTTTTATAATCGGCAGTTTTGCTTATAATTCCTCCCATACCGCCAATTACATTTTCTTCGATAGGATTTATAAGCTCCTTATCACCCATAAGCTTAACAAGTGCTGTTTGACTGCCACTGCCTTCATCTCTTTGGAATGCTCTGATTTCTCCAAAACCAGATACATTTAGTTCATCCCATTTTGTAATATTTCCTGAGTAAATATCTTGTATCTGCTTTATTGTAATGTTCTCCAAAGGGTTTTTGCTATTTACAAAAAATACAAATGCTTCTCTGCCTATAGGAGTATAAACAAGCTCCACACCATTTTCTTTTGCAAATTCCTCTTGCTCTTTTGAAGGACCGCCAACAAAGATGATATCAGCATCGCCTGTAACAATGTTATAATAAGCATTGGTTGTTGTTGAGCATTTTAATATTTCACTTCCTATGGAAGCTTCCTCTAACGTTTCTTTTGGATATACTGCTTTTGCAAAAGCCGAATACATGGGATAAAGAGCTGTAGCACCATCCATTTTAGGTATGTTTTCATTTATTTTCAAAGAGGATTCTTCCGATAATTCTGCAACTTTTGTTTCTTCATAATAAGGTCGGTACTGTGTCAGCAGATTATCGTTATCTCTTAATGTTGGGATACTGTCTACATAGCCTTGATAAAGGTTAAATCCTACTGCAATTAACAGGCAGAGAACAATAGCAGAAACCAGTGGTATATAAACCTTTTTTCGTCTGCCAAATTTCCATACAAATCCAAAAATCAATATACTTAATAAAACCGAAACAATAACGAGAATTGTATTATAAAAATTTGCATCCACATTTGAAAAGGATAAAGCTATCATTCCTATAAAAGTTGATACTACAGCAAGAAATATGTAACCTATAGTAAACAAGACCTTACCGGTAATTTTCGCCTTCTTTGTGCATATAAGGATTACGCCTACTATAAGTGCAATTAAAGGAATCAATGTAATATAACTTACAAACATAACAGAATCTCCTAACCTTTTATCTTTTTAACTCAAAGTGATATAACTCCAACAATTAACGAGCCAACTGCGAGCATCGTTGACATCCAAGCCCAAAGCATTACAGTTCCGTCACCTCCGTGATTAACCAAGTTTTTGTCCAAAGCCATACTACAATAGAGATTAGTGCAAAAACACCTGATAAAATATAACCCTTTTTCCATTTAACGAACACTAATCTAATAAGCATACCAATTAACAATGGTAAAATCCAAATTTTAAATATATTTTGAATTTTAGTATGAGTACTTGTTATGGAATTACTTAAATCTTTCACTTCACCGTCATATAATGCTTGGCATAGGTCCCATCTATAAGTTTCTATCCAAACTCTCTTGCCGACAAAATACAGTGTGTGCTGTTTGTCTTTTTCATTTATAACATATCGAGAATACTGTTAAAATTCATATCGCTGCGGTTGCTCTGCAACCGCTTATAAGGGAAAGACTTTAATCTTTTTATCATTATGTTAACCAAGTTTATTAAATAAGAATTAGCAATTCAAAAATATTGAATTATTTTAAAATAAACTTAAAATAAAAACTTATAAAAGTAAAAATACATACATTATGTAAACAAAATATACAAATAATAACCCTTTTTTGTTTAATAAAATCATCCAAAAATTAGACAACCATTAAAAAAATATACTAATTGTAAGCATAGTAAAAAATATTATGTAAAGTTTGTTTACAAATAACAACCTGTAATTACAATAATGAACTGTTATGTATAAAAAAATTATAAAAACAACATTATGTAACCTAAGTTTATAAAATAATTAAATAAAATTACTTTAATCTTTTTCGATTTAGCATTTCGTCAAAATTATTTATATATTCCCAAGGGTCTTTATAGTTATATACTCTTTCAATTTTACCTGTTTTGTGGTCAAGAAGCTTAGATACTCCTCCCGCACCAAGTCCAATAACTGTAGATATATCCTCCATCATAAGCACATTGTAAAGTCCTTCGTGTCCTGGAAGTGAATACCCTGTATTTTCAAGACCCCCAATAGTATCCTTTTGACGATACATATAATATGGAATATAACCGTTACTTTTAAGAATTTCACCGCCCATAGACACCCCTTGGGTTACTTCTTCATCACAGCAGGAAGTATTTTCCGCATTTTTCAGGCTTGCAGCACGTTTTACACACATAGTATGCATAGTAATATTTTCAGGATGAAGAGTACAAAGCTGTTTTAAAGAATTTAAAAACATATCCTTTGTTTCAAAGGGAAGACCTGCAATAATGTCGCAGTTTATATTTGAAAAGCCAAGACTTCTTGCCATATTAAATGAATTTATAAATTCCTGTGCAGTATGATTCCGTCCGATTGCCTTTAAAACACCGTCATTAAGCGTCTGGGGATTAATGCTGATGCGTAAAGATGAGGGCGTAAGGCTTTTAATTGTTTCCAGTTTTTGCAAGGTTATGGTATCAGCACGCCCTGCCTCAATGGTGTATTCGTATAAAGAATTTATATCAAAGGAATTTTTTACTGTATTTAGCACAGTTTTAAGGCTGTCATTGTCAAAAGAGGTAGGAGTACCTCCCCCTATATATATACTGTCTAAAATTTCTCCTTCTTCTTTTATCATTTTTCCCACATACTCTATTTCTTTGCTAAGAGCCTCTGCATATGCAGGAAGAATGTTTCGTTTTTGCTTTGATAAAGGAAGGGAAACAAAGGAACAGTAAAGGCATCTTGTAGGGCAAAAAGGAACACCTATATAAAGGCTTATACCCCTTCTTGGTTTTGCCTTTAAAAGGGTCTTTTCGTTTTCAGCCACAAGACAGGCAAGCTCAGCCTTTTCTCTTGAAATATCATAATCATCCATAAGACGCTTTATGGTCTGGTCAAAAGGCAGATTATATTTCATAGCAAGAAGTGCAGGGCGTATCCCAGTTTGCATACCCCAAGGCAAGGTTTTATCAAAAAGTCTGGAAAACAAGCGGTAAAATGCAAGCTTTACTCCGTTTGTTGCATTTTGGTTATAATTTTTTTCGGGAGAAAGGGAATATTCAAAGCTTTCCTTGCCCTGCCTTCCCATAAAAATAATAGTGGTAGTAATCAAAAGCTTGTCCTCTGTTTTCTCAAGAGAGGAAAGCACAAAATTTTCATTTTTCAGCTCATCTGTTATTTCCACAGAGGCTTTAAGGCAAATACGGATAATTTCCTGCATAGCAGTAGTCTGACTGTGCCCTTCCAGCTTTAAATAAATTTTATCCTGCATAGGGATTACCTCTTTTTTCCTGAGAGATGCTGGTAATTTCTCCATGTCCAGGATATACAACCGTATCTTCAGGGAGAATAAACAGCTTTTCTCTAATTGAAGAAATCAGCATAGAGGCATTTCCGCCGGGAAAATCAGTTCTGCCCACACTATAGTAAAAAAGGGTATCTCCGCTGAAAAGTACACCTTTATCATACAGGCAAATTCCGCCTAAAGTATGGCCAGGAGTGTGAATAACCTTTAAAGAGCTGTTTCCAAAGGATATAATATCCCCATCTTTTACAGTCAAATCTTCCTTTAATATTATGGGATATCCATAAAAGGCTTCGGACAAATTAAGATGTGGGGAAGTAAGTCCGTCTTTGTCTGCCGAGTGACATACAAAACGGCAGTCCGGATACTTTTCTAAAATTCCCGTAACTCCCCCCATATGGTCAAAATGAGTATGGGTAAGAATTATATATTTGGGCACAGCCTGCATATCCTCCAATGCAGAAATTACCATGTGGCTTTCGCTGCCCGGGTCAATAACAACAGCAATATTGCTGTTTTCATCCTTTGCTATATAACAGTTTGTCATAAGCTCTCCTAAAGAGAGGGTTTTTATAATCATGGAGAAAACTCCTTTTATCTATTGTAGTATTTTCTGTCCAGAGTGCGGTACTGCAAAGCTTCTGCAATATGAGCACAGGATATATTTTCTGCACCCTCAAGGTCAGCAATAGTGCGTGACACCTTAACAACTCTGGAATATGCTCTTGCAGTCATACCCATTTTATCAAAAGCCATACCTAAAAGGTTAGTTTCCTGCTCCCCTAAAACACAATATTTTTCCATAAGGCTCTGGGTTAACTGAGCGTTTGAATAAATTCCGTGATTTTTATATCTTTCCTGCTGAATTTTCCTTGCCTTATTAATTCTTTCTCTGATATCACTGGAGCTTTCCTGTTTGTTTTTATCTGTAAGATGTGAGTATTCCACAGGAGCAACATCAATATGCAAATCAATTCTGTCAAGAAGAGGCCCGCTTATTTTTCTGAGATATCCGTGAATTGAGGCAGGAGTACATACGCACCTTCTTTTAGGGTCCCCAAAATATCCGCAGGGACAAGGGTTCATAGCCGCAATCAGCATAAAATTACAAGGATATGTAATAGTGGCATTTACTCTTGATATATTTACAACCCCGTCCTCAAGAGGCTGACGAAGTACTTCTAAAGCATCTTTACGGAACTCAGGCAATTCATCTAAAAACAGCACTCCGTGATGTGCAAGGCTGATTTCACCAGGTTTGGGTATTCTGCCTCCCCCTGTAAGACTTACGGGAGAGGTGGTATGATGAGGATTTCTGAAAGGTCTTGTGGTTATAAGAGGAGTATCTGAGGGCAAACATCCTGCTACAGAATGAATTTTTGTAACCTCAATGGCTTCTTCAAAGGACATCTGAGGCAAAATAGAAGGCAGCCTTTGTGCAAGCATAGTTTTTCCTGAGCCCGGAGAGCCAATCATAACGCAGTTATGTCCTCCTGCTGCAGCAATTTCTAATGCCCTTTTAACATTTTCCTGACCCTTAACATCAGCAAAATCAAATGTATTTATATAAGCCTTTTCAAACAGCTTTTTTTCATCAGTATATGCAGGAGTAATGGGATTTTCTCCTGAAATATGATTTATAACATCAGTAATATGCTTTGCTCCCAGAAGGTTAATTCCCTTAACTACAGACACTTCGGAAATATTATCGTAGGGCATAAACACATTTTCAAAGCCCTTCTCTTTTGCGGACAGCACCATGGCAAGAGCACCGCTTATGGGGCGAAGTTCTCCTGACAAAGCAAGCTCACCAAAGAAAACACTTTTTTCAGAAATGTTGGAAACTATTTCCTTTTCGCAAAGCAAGAGGGAAATGGCAATAGGCAAATCAAAGCCGGGACCCTCCTTTTTCATATCGCCGGGAGCAAGGTTTACAGTAACCTTTTTAAGAGGGAATTCAAAACCTGCATTGGATATGGCAGAACGCACTCTTTCCTTAGACTCTTTAACGGCAGTATCAGGCAGTCCCACTATATCAAAAGAGGGAAGTCCCGAAGATACATCCGCTTCTGTTTCTATTACATAGCCATCAAGACCCATAAGACCAATACTGTATATTTTTGAAAGTGCCATAAAGCTCCCCCCGACCTGTTTATTCTTTAGTTGAAATTTCGTAATCCCGAAAACCTCTGCCCTGCTTTCTGGCAGTGATTATGTATTTATCAGGATTTATACTGCAAGCCTTCCACATTAAGTATTCCTTTTCCGAAATTTCTTCTGTTATATACTCGAAAAATCCCCAAAGACCTGCGGTTTTAGGACAGGATTTAAAAAATCCGCCCTTTTCATAATGTCCGAAACGATATTCATTAAAGGAAAAATCTATAATTTCCGCATTTTTATCGGATTTATTGCTTTTTTTCTCATTAACCTCAATAATCTCAGGACCGTTTCCTTGAGAAAAAGAAAATATATTTTTAAGCTTCATTATCAATCACCCTATTTTGTCAGGATTTTTCAGCACCATAACAACCTCACCCGTATCCTTTTTAATAGCAACAAAGCTAAGTCCCGTATTAAGGTTGTCCTTTGGAGTTCCGTGAATTATCCAGCAGTTTGCTCTTTCGTTTTCTGTTACTACAATAGGCTCAAAGCCGTCAAATGCCTTTTTGCCGTAAATGTCTGTAATAACCTTTGCGCCTGCCTGAGCAACAGACTGAAGCTCTTTTAAGTTTTGGAAGTTTCCGCCTCTATATACCATACCTGACATTTTTTTAAGTGAAGGAAGGTCAGCGGTATAAATATCACTGCCATAGGTATTGTTAGGAATACAGGTGTTATGAGGACGCTGATTTGTAACAGCATAATCCTTTATTGTATCTTCACAGGCAACAAGGCTGAAAGAAAAAACTAAAACCAAAAAAAAGAATAGTATTTTTTTCATAAAATTTACCTCTTTTTTACCAAAGTATTTTATTTAATATTTCTTGTAACGCTTTCAATTCCAGGAATAGAAGAAAGCTTGGCAACCACCTGCTCAATCTGATTTGCGGTAGAAACCTCAACAGAAAGCTCAATAAAAGCGTCAAAATTTTTGCCCACTCTTGCGTTTAAGTTGGTGGTAGATATCTTCATAGTAGCTACACAGTTAATAATATCCGCAAGAATACCCGTTCTGTTATCTGCAACAATAAGAAGATTAGCAGAATATTTTTCTCTTCCTGTGGATTCTTCCCAGGAAACAGAAACAACTCTGTCCTCATCTTCAAAATTGTTAAGCACATTTATACAGTCTTTTCTGTGCACTGAAACGCCTCTGCCACGGGTAATATATCCAATAATATCATCTCCAGGAACAGGGCGGCAACACTTGGAAAGACGCACCAGACATCCGTCAATACCTTCAACAACAACTCCCCCTGTTTGACCTGCGGGTTTTTGCTGAGCTTTGCCCTGAACATTTTTCTCCTCAAGGCGGGTACGGCGTTTATAATCCTCCCGAAGCTTAAGCACAATTTTTGAAGCGGCAACACCGCCAAAACCAATAGCACAGTAAAGGTCCTCAGTATTTTGAAAATTATGCTTGCGAAGTATCTGCTCAAGCACCTTTGGTTCCATAAGCTGAGCATAGGTAAATCCGGAGCGTTTAATTTCCTTTTCCAGCATATCCCTTCCAAGGGCAATATTTTCATCTCTGCCTTCCTTTTTAAACCATTGATTTATTTTAGTGCGGGCAGAAGTTGTTTTTACAATATTTACCCAGTCACGGCTGGGGCCGTGAACATTGGAGGAGGTGATAATACTGACAATGTCACCGTTATTTAATGTATAGGTAAGAGGAACAAGCTTTCCGTTAACCTTTGCTCCTGTAGTTTTATTTCCAATAGCACTGTGAATACTGTATGCAAAGTCAATGGGACAAGAGCCGTTAGGAAGACATACCACATCTCCCTTTGGTGTAAATACATACACCTGGTCGCTAAACATATCTACCTTAAGTGCACGCATAAATTCCCTGTTATCTGAAGCTTCGTCCAGCTCCATAACCTTGCGTATCCATGCAAGCTTTTCGTCATTTTCGCTGTTTTTCCCTTTTAAGCCCTGTTTGTATTTCCAGTGGGCGGCAATACCGTATTCTGCAGTATGATGCATTTCAAGAGTACGAATTTGTATTTCAAAAGGAGTACCGTTATTACCGATAACGGTGGTGTGAAGGGACTGATACATATTGGCTTTAGCCATAGATATATAGTCTTTAATTCTGCCTGGGAGAGGTCTGTATATTTCGTGAACAGCACCCAGCACAGCATAACAATCTGCAATAGACTGTACAATTACACGAATAGCAAAAATATCATAAATTTCACTTATAGTACGTCCTTGCATATATGTTTTTTTAAAAATGCTGTAATTATGCTTAACTCTTCCGCCTATAGAAAGAACATTGATTTTTTCTTCATTTAGCTTACTCATAATTTTATCAATATTCAGCTGAATAAAATCACTGTTCATACTTTGCTTCTCTGCAACCCGTGAGGTTATATCCTTATATGCAATAGGGTCAAGATGCTTTAATGATAAATCCTCTAATTCTGCCTTTACTTTAAAAATACCAAGTCTGTCAGCGATAGGAGCATATACCTCAATAGTTTCCAGAGCTTTTTTTAGCTGTTTATGAAGAGGCTGAGCATCTAAGGTACGCATATTATGAAGTCTGTCACACAGCTTTATAAGTGCAATACGCACATCCTTAGCCGTTGCAATAAACATTTTACGCAGATTTTCCACCTGTTCTTCTTCCTGAGTAGTAAATTTAATTTTACCCAGCTTTGTAACGCCCTCTACCATTTCGGCAATTTCAGGAGAAAAGGCTTTAGCTACCTGCTCGTGGGTTATTTCAGTATCCTCAATAACATCATGCAAAAGTCCTGCAATAACAGTTTCCTTGTCAAGAGAAAGGTCGGCAATTATAAGAGCTACCTCCAGAGGATGACATATATAAGGCTCTCCTGAAAGACGCACCTGTCCCTGATGAGCTTCCTGTGCCATCTGGTACGCTCTTTTTATTTCCTCTGTTTCCTCAGGGGAATATAAGGAGGACACCTTATCTTCCAGCTTTTTATAAAGCTGTTCAGGCTGTTTTATTTCTGCCATCAGTTTTTCTCTCCTTTCTCAAGCAATTCCTGTAAAATACGGGAAGAATTTAAATCTACTTTTTTATCTGCAACTCCCATATAAATTTCAAAATTATCATTTGCAGTATTAAAGCTTAATAGGGTAAGTTCCCTGAAAATACACAAAATATTATATATTTTCTCCTGATTAAAAGCACCTTTTAATATCTTACTCAGTATATTTTCCAAATAATATTTATTTACACGCAAAAACCCGTCTGCAGAATTTTTGCGTATGTATGTATAAACTGCTCCGCACTCATCATAAGAAGGTACGGGATTAACTTTGTTTTTTGTACAGGAAAAACGAATATCCTTTAAAACAAACTGCACTGTTTTGTTTCCGTTCCACTCGTTTAAAGAAAGGTTTCCTGCCACGTCTATAATATCTCCGTTTGTTATATAAGAAAAATCTTCTCCCATACCAAAACCTATAGCATCAAATTCCACACCCTCTTTTTTCAGGAAAAGGCGTATATGCTTTCCTTCGGTAAGCTGTTTGATTCCTGTAACAACACAGTTTTCTGCAGAAAAAACAGGCTGTGAATTAGAAGGACCAAAGGGAGAAAGAAGCTGTATATCTTGGGTAGTTTCTATAGAAATATCTTGTACATTAAGAGGACAATCTATCATAAGAACAGGCTTTTTACCCTCTTTTGGAATGTATTTTTCCGCATATTTATTTATAGCAGTATCAAGCTTTTTAAGGTTTTCTTCATAAATTGTAAGTCCTGCCGCCAGTGCGTGTCCGCCGTATTTTATAAAAATTTCAGGACAGCTGTTCATAGCCTCAACAAGGTTAAAGCCTTCCACACTTCGTCCCGAACCTTTTCCTATACCTTCATCCAGAGTAATTAAAATACAGGGTTTGGAATATTTCTCAGTAATTTTAGAGGAAACAATGCCGATGACTCCTCCATGCCAGCCTTCACCCCATACAACCAGTACAGGCTTAGTGGCAAAGGATGGATTTTTATTTATCTTATTAATTACATCCTGATATATTTGTTTTTCCAGCTCCTGACGGTGAACGTTTTCGTCTATAAGCTGTGATGCCAGCTCGTTTGCTTCCAAAGGAGAAGAAGAAAGCAGAAGACTTACACTCATTCCTGCATCTCCTATTCTTCCCGCTGCGTTAATTTTAGGAGCAATATTAAAACTGATAGCAGGTACAGTTATAGGCTTGTCCTTCAGACCTATAGCCGAAATAAGTGCAGAAAGTCCAATATTGGAAGTGTTATTCATCTTCTCAATGCCATAACTTACAATAACTCTGTTTTCGTCCCGTAAATCAACCACATCCGCTACTGTTCCCAGAGCAACTAAATCTCCGCAGAAATCCAGCACCTTTTTGCTGTCCCCGTTTTCCAGTCCGCAAATAAGCTTGAAAACCACTCCCACTCCCGCAAGGGATTTAAAGGGATAGGGACAATCTGGTCTTGTTGGATTTACAACAGCTACGCAATCAGGAATTTCTTCCTTACAACTATGATGGTCTGTTACTATAACATCCATACCCATTTCTTTTGCTGCTTCAATTTCCTTGCAGGCAGTAATGCCTGTATCCACAGTAATAACAAGGGAAGAGCCACCTTCATAAAGACTGCAAAGAGCACCTATGTTTACGCCATAGCCTTCGTCAGCACGGTCAGGGATATAATAATCTGCAATTCCGCCTTGACTTCGGATGTAGGAAACCAGCACCAGTACAGAAGTAATGCCGTCAACATCATAATCTCCATAAACGGTAATCTGCTCCTTGTGCTGTATAGCAATCCGAATTCTTTCTACAGCCTTATCCATATCCTTCATAAGAAAGGGAGAGTGAAGAGAAAGAGGGGATTTTTCTATGAAATTGTCAAAGGTTTTTTTGTCAGCTATTCCTCTGAGTCTGCATACAGCTGACAAAACAGGAGAAATCCCCAATGATTTGGAAAACTCTGAATTTTCCAAAGAGTAAGGTGAAATTTCGCCGTATTTCCACTGGAATCTGTTCATAATTCTGACTAAGGCTTTAAAGCCTCCCTTTCGTTAATTGGATGTTTTTTTATTTATCCAGGCTTTCCAGCTCCATCATTTTATTTACACGCACCTGGTGTCTGCCACCTTGAAATTCTGCACCAAGCCAGCTTTTAATAATGCAATAAGCCAGCTCCTCGCCTGTAATTCTTGCCCCAAGAGCTATAACATTTGCGTCGTTATGCTCCTTTGCCATAGCAGCACTGTATGTATCTGTACAATGAGCACATCTTATACCGTTAATTTTATTTGCTGCAATAGACATTCCTATTCCTGTTCCGCAAAGCAAAATGCCAATAGTATTTTCTGCTAAGACTTTAACACATACATCCTTTGCAATATCAGGATAATCAACACTTGAAGGGTCATAGCTTCCGCAGTCTGTAACCTGATATCCCATATTTTCAAGCATATCCTTAACCTTTAATTTAAGCTCAAATGCTCCCTGGTCACTTCCGATTATTATTTTTTTCATTTTTCTCGCTCCCTTTCTGCCTGTGACTTTCGCAAATACTCCGCAGACAGACTGTCACCTGTTACAAACTGCCCCGCTTTTGCCTTTTCCCATGCAACAAGGGCGACGCTTGCGCCACGTTGCATATTGTTATTAAATTCAGATATCAAAGCCCTTGTTTTAAGGGATTTTACAGCGTCAATATTAGGGGTTACTCCGTCACCTAAAAACAGCACCTTGCCTTTTAGCTTTTTTAAATCCTCAATCACTTTGCTCATTTCAATTGCACGAGGTTCTTTTATTATCTTTAGTTTTCCGTTTTCTCTTTTGTATATAGCATTATACACCTGATTATTGCGTGCATCCATTAAAGGACAGATAATATAATTGGTGTACAGGTGGTTATATGCCATCGCCTCTAATGAGGAAACCTCAATACAAGGCTTATTTTCAGAAAAAGCAAACCCTTTTATGGTAGCAATACCTATACGCAGTCCTGTAAAAGAACCGGGTCCTGTACTTACTGCAAAAGCATCAATATCCTTTAAAGTAAGATTAAGAGTAACAAGCAAATTATCAATCATGGGAAGTAATCCTTGTGAGTGAGTTAGACCGTTATTTATAGTATATTCCCCAAGAAGCTTTCCGTCCTGACAAATTCCCGCAGTGGCAACCTTAGAGCCTGTATCTATAGCAAGTATTTTCAAAACCCTTCCCCCTCAATTTTAATTTCTCTGTAATTTTCACCTTTTGTAAGATTTTTACTGATTGTAACATCATAAATATTTTTACCCGGATAAGAGGATAAAAGCTCAGGCCATTCCACCAGACTTATTCCGTCTCCCCCCAGAAATTCGTATAATCCCGCCTCGTATATTTCATCCTCTGACTCAAGGCGGTACAAATCAAAATGGTAAACAGGGATATCACCCTGGTAAATATTCATAATGGAAAAAGTGGGACTGCAAACATCTGCATCTCCCCCAAAGTGTTTTGCAACGCCTCTTACAAAAACAGTTTTTCCCACTCCGATTTCTCCGTGCAGGCGGACAATATCACCTTTTTTTAACAGCCTTGCAAAATCCTTGCCGATACTTACCGTATGGTCATACCCTGTTGTTTCAAAAACTGTCATAATTATATGACCATCCTTTCTTATAAAATGAGTGACTCTATACTATTTAACAAACATTATGTAAACCAATAAAAAGAAAGGTATAAATGTTATTTTCAATAACATTTATCCAGTATATATTCTACCACATTTTACATATAATTTCAAGTATTCTCTGCCTCTTTTAGGGAGTTTTTTGGCTGTAAATTTAAAAATTCTTGAAAAATAAGGAAATATGTAGTATAATGTACAGGTAATTACATTTTACAACTTACAAAAAGAAAAGATAAGGGGATAAAATATGGAAAAAACAAGAAGCAGTTTTACCAATAAAATAGGTTTTGTAATGGCAGCTGCAGGCTCTGCGGTAGGGCTTGGAAATATATGGAGATTTCCATATCTTACAGCACAGTACGGGGGCGGCATTTTTTTACTTGTATATATAATACTTGCTGTAACCTTCGGTTTTGCTCTTATGACTGCTGAAATTGCCATTGGCAGAAAAACAGGGGTCAGCTGCATTGGTGCATTTAAGTCATTAAATAAAAAGTGGACCTTTTTAGGATATATGGGAGCAATAGTTCCTGTTATAATTCTTCCCTATTACAGCGTAATTGGAGGATGGGTCACAAAATACCTTTATGCCTTTGTTGCTGGGGAAGCAAAACTGGCGGCAAATCCTGATTATTTTGGGAATTTTGTAAGCGGTGTAGGAGAGCCGATTGGCTGGTTTTTCTTGTTTCTTGGCATTACTGCAATAGTAGTTGCTCTGGGGGTTGAAAAGGGAGTAGAAAGCGTAAGTAAATTTATGATGCCTATTCTGATTTTGCTGTCTGTAGGAATTGCTGTATATGCTCTTTGTATGGATGGAGCAATAAAAGGATTTATTTATTATGTTAAGCCTAACTTTAAGCTGTTTTCCTATAAAACAGTTTTGGCGGCAATGGGTCAGCTTTTTTATTCAATGTCTCTTGCTATGGGAATTATGATAACCTACGGCTCATATGTGAAAAAAGAGGACAACATAGAAACCTGTGTTCGGCAGATTGAAATTTTTGATACAGGAGTAGCTTTTTTGGCGGGACTTATGATTATTCCTTCTGTATTTGCAGTGTATGGTGATAATTATCAGGAAGGCCTTACCTCAGGAGCAGGTCTTATGTTCAAGGTGCTTCCACAGGTGTTTGACAAAATGCCTGGAGGCGTAATTGTAGGAATTGCCTTTTTCCTTATGGTTCTTTTTGCGGCACTTACATCTTCCATTTCCCTTATGGAAACAGTTGTTTCAATTATACAGGACAAATTTAAACTGAGCAGAAATACCGCTTGTATAATGACTATTGTAATTTGCTTTATAATTGGTATTCCTTCCTCTTTAGGAAATGGAATCTGGGCAAATATTAAAATTATGGGTATGGATTTTCTTACCTTTTTTGATTTTATTACAAACAGCGTGCTTATGCCCATAATTGCACTTTTAACCTGTATTTTCATAGGATATATATTAAAGCTTACACCTATTCATAATGAAATAGAAGCTTACGGCAAGACTTTTAAGGCGAAGACACTTTTTGATATAATAATTAAATATTTTGCGCCTGTTTGCATAATTTTAATTCTTGCATCCTCTATACTTGGTGCATTTGGAATACTGACAATTTAAAAAACAAAATAAGAACTTTAAAAAACGCAGAAATGAGTTAATCATTTCTGCGTTTTATTCTCTTAATTTTTTAATCTTAAATGCTTAGGATAATGATTTTTAAGCCTTATCCCGTCCCCTTTTGCAAAGCCTAAAGGATAGCCGTCACAGGTAATACCGCACCAGCCTTTAACCTCCCCTTCTATTACATTTCCGAGCAAATATTGATGCAAGGTTTCGCTTTGGGGAGAAAAATCCGCAATATTTTTAAAATCCTCTGCCTTTAGTGCAAGAGCAAGAGCATAAGAAGGCTCAAAACGCCCTTTTTTACACATTCCAAGATGAAAACCGAAAAGCTCCGCTTTTATTTTATCAAGGGAAATTCCTTCAGGTATTATGTAAAGATTTTCTCCAAACAAAGCAAAGCTTCCCTCTAAAGTAATATTCAATGAAGCTTTTTCAAACTCCTTATATAGCTTTATTCCATCAAGAAGCTCTCTTGAAGGCTTTTTGGGTTTTTCCATATTATGTTTTTCTTCTTTGCCCTCTTTTTCAAAAACCGCAAGAAAGTGACCTTCCCCTTTGTTTTTGTGTGGGAAAATTCTTCGGGTTTTGCTCATATCATAAGGACTTTGTACATATTTTTCATCCCCATGGCTTAGCATATCCAGACCTGTATTTGCAAGGTGCATATATGGGTAGTTTTCTAAAATATAGTGACATATTCCCTCGTTTTCACAAGGGGCAAAGGTACAGGTGGAATAAATCAGTCTTCCCCCTTTTTTCAGCATCTTCAGGGCACTGTCAACAATGTTCTGCTGACGGACACTGCAGGATAAAGTATGGTTTATACTCCATGCAGTAACAGCCTGAGGCTCTTTGCGAAACATACCTTCGCCTGAGCAGGGTGCATCCACAATTATTTTATCAAAAAATTCTGGAAACCGCTCTGCTAAATGTTCTGGGCTTTCATTTGTAACAATGGTATTTTTAAGTCCCATACGGGTAACATTTTCTGCTAAAATTTTTGCTCTTGAAGGAACAATTTCATTCGCTATTAAAAGTCCGCTTCCCATAAGGGCAATTCCTGCCTGAGTAGATTTTCCCCCAGGGGCACCGCATAAATCCAGTATATAATCTCCCTTTTGCAAGTTAAGGGCGGATACTACCGACATAGCAGAAGGCTCCTGAAAATACAAAAGTCCCGCCATATGGTAAGGGTGATTGCCTGTGATGTTAAGAGTATCTGCGTAATATCCCTCGTTGCACCAAGGTACTTTTTCAGCATTTTCCAGAAAAGAAGGGATCTCTTTGCATTTTTCGGTATTCACACGCACTCCTTTAGCGGGAAGTCCCTGAAAAAAGGCTTTTTCAAAGGCGGAGTAATCTTCACTTAGCATAGCTTTCATTCTGTTTATAAAATCTGTTGGTAAATTCATAATAATCACCTTAAAAAGAGACTGGGACAAAATCACTTTGTCCCAGCTCGGATGGTTTAAATTAATTTTCAGAAAAATCTTCCTTGCCTGCACCGCAAAGTGGGCAAACAAAATCATCAGGAAGGTCTTCCCATTTTGTGCCGGGAGCAATTCCGTTATCAGGATCGCCTACTGCTTCGTCATATTCCCAACCGCAAAGATTGCATACATACTTCATTTATTTCATCTCCTTTCAAAGTGATATATAATTAATTATTGTAATTCAAAATCAGATTTGGGATGCTTGCAAAGGGGGCATACCCAGTCATCAGGTAAAGCGTCAAAAGCCACGCCTTCCTTTTCCTCATCATAAATATATCCGCAAATTTTACAAATCCATACCTTTCCGTTGGATTCCTTTATTCCCTGTTTTGGTTTAATGTGGTCAAAATAATAGGAATATGTTACAGAAGGCTCATCAGACAGTACTTTAGCCTGTATAATTTCTCCCGTGAAAACAGTGTGGGACTCGTACTCCTCTATTTTTGTAACCTTAACGCTGAAAAAAGCATTTGTATTTTTGGTTATATAATAAATTCCGTTTTCACTTCGGTCACAGTGGGGATAATTTTCAAACTTATCTTTATCCCGTCCGCTTACAAAGCCAAATTTCTCAAAGGTAGAAAAAGGCACATCATTTGTAAGCACCGATACATTAAACATACCTGTCCTTTTAATCATTTCACAGGTAAGGTTTGCGTTGTTAACAGAAATGGAAAGACGCTCAGGTTTTTCGGATATCTGCATAGCAGTATTTATAATACAGCCGTTGTCTTTTTCTCCCTCTCGTGCAGTTAGTACAAAAAGACCGTATGAAAGCTTAAACAAGGCAGTAGTATCAATTTCTTTTAAGGTAGTTTCAAAAGAAGCCTCTTTTTTTGGAATTGTATTGCATATACCCTGTACCAAAGCATCAATTTCCTCAAGCTGAGATTCCCTTAAGGAGGATTTTACAGTAACAATATTATCTAAGATAGTAATGTTTTTGCATTTTTCAAGAATTTCTCTCATCAGCTTACCGCTGGTAGGTGCCCAGGAGCCGTTTTCCACAAGAGCAACCGTTCTGTTTTGGATGTTGTGTGCTGCAAGGTCGTGTAAAAATTCTTCCATTCTTACAAAAATTCCTGCATTATAGGTGGTAGAAGCAAATACAAAATGGCTGTATTTAAAGCAAGCAGAAATCACCTCTGAGGCAGGTACAACCGAAAGGTCAAAAAGCACTGTTTTAATACCCTGTTCTTCTAAACGGCAGGCAATAATTTCTGCTACATTTTCAGTGTTTCCGTAAACAGAGGCATAAGCAATAACAACCCCTGTTTCTTCAGGAGTATAGGTGCTCCATTTAACGTATTTATCAATAAAATCACCAATATTTTTTCTCCATACAAAGCCGTGAAGAGGACAGATGTAGGAGACATCAAGTCCTGAGGCTTTTTTCAGTACTGCCTGTACCTGATTTCCGTATTTACCCACAATGTTTGTGTAATACCTTCTTGCTTCTTCCATATACTCTGTATCAAAATCCACACGGTCAGCAAAAATTGCTCCGTTTAAAGCACCAAAACTGCCAAAAGCATCAGCAGAAAACAGAATTTTGTCGGTAGCATCATAGGTCATCATAACCTCAGGCCAATGAACCATAGGAGCATTAATAAAGGTAAGGTTATGCTTGCCTGTATTTAAAGTATCTCCCTCATTTACAATATGGAAGTTTGCTTCATAGTTAAAAAAATTACTGAACATACCCCTAGTTTTTTCGTTACATATTACCTTAACGTCAGGGTACATCAAAATAAGCTCCTTTAAGGTAGCTGAGTGGTCAGGCTCCATATGGTGAACTACCACATAATCAAGCCTTCTGCCCGAAAGTGCGTGAGTAACATTTTCAAAAAAAGTTTTGCCCACCGCTTTATCCACAGTGTCAAAAAGTACAGTAACATCATCATTTAAAAGATACGAGTTATAAGAAACCCCTTTAGGCACAGAGTAAACCCCTTCAAAGTAAGAAAGTCTGCGGTCATTTGCACCTACCCAAACAAGGTCCTTTGTTATTTTTTTAATAGCATACATAGCGTTACCCCTTATTTGAATATATATAATTTAATTATTATAAATTCTATCATTGTTTTGTCTTAATGTCAATATTTTCCCTGTTTTTTTAGTTATTATTCAGCGGAAAGCACAAATAAAAATCAGGTAATATTTTCATAAAAATTTATGATATTACAAAAAAAGTGTGATAAAGTTTTTATCACAGTTTTTCTACTTTTTATTTTTTTCTTTTCTGTTTTTAATTATTTCTTTTGTTTTATAATGCAGTTGACGAAGTACGGCAAGAGTTTGCTGGTCATTTGGGAAAAGCCAGCGAAGAAGTCCGATTGCAATAGCTATAGTTACCAGCTTTTCAGGAGATACAGGAAGCCATAAAAACGCAAGATATGCTCCTGCTACAGCAGTCATCCAGTAAATATCAAAAAAAGTGCCAACTGCAAAAAGAATATATGACCAGCCGTTTGTAATAAGCCATGCAATTACCAGACACATAATAAGTCTTGGGTTAAGTATAAAACGGGCAATTTTTCTAAGCCTTTCTTTCATTGGTATTGCCTCCAGATTTTTAATAGAGAAGGTGCATCTTTACTTATTATAAGCTTTTATCTTTTTTATATTTTTTATTCCGTATAAAAGAAAAGAAATACCTATCATTACAAAGCAGGCAATTATAGATATGGCAGAAATATCAGAAGGAATATCAAACCAGAAAACGTGTAAAATCATCATAGCGTACAGCATACAGGTAGCCACCTTGCCGTGCCAGTCAGCACTATTCACTTCCCCTGTTTTTTTAATTACCAAAGCTCCTGTTATGCTCATAAATACTTCTTTTGCAAAAATAAGAAAAAAAGGAAGAAGCATAAGAGGAAAACGGAAAAATAAACAAATAAGCATAGTGCTTTGGGTTAATTTATCTGCAATAGGGTCAAGAATTTTGCCCAAATCGCTTACCATATTAAAACGCCTTGCAATAAATCCGTCCACAAGGTCAGTTATTCCTGAAAGTATTAATATAATTCCTGTAAGGGTATAATCTTTTACTCCGCAATACAGCCACACAATTATGGGAATAAGGCAAATTCTTACCATAGAGAGAATGTTTGGAATAGTAAAAACTTCACCATATTTAGTTTCGTATTTGTTTTTAACGGTAGTTTCCATATTTCTCCCCCCTTTTTTTTATTTTAAAATAATTCTTTTTATAATTATATTCTTAAAACCGCCTCTTGTCAAGTATTACCCATATAAAACCGCGTTGACAACTAAAAGTAAATGATTTATAATGAGGGTGAAAATGAAAGGGGGATAAAAATGAAAGCAAATAATAAAAATATTTTATTTCTGATAACACTCTTTATACTTTTTCCAATTTCAGCATCTGCAAATGTGGTATGGCCTTCTTTATATATTGCAGAGGGTATGCTTGTCTGGTATGTTATTTTAGCAGGACTTGTAATAGAGTTTTTATTTATAAAAATATTTCTTAAAACATCCTTTTTAAAGGCGGGACTGGCGTCAGTTACAATGAATCTGATTTCTGCACTCATTGGCATATTTTTAATTCCCATAAGCGGACTTCTGGCAGAAGTTTTGCTTATCCCTACAAACACTCCCACATTCCACATTTCTCATTGGATACTCAGCTATATTCTGGCAGTGCTTTCAAATGTTTTAACAGAAGGGCTTGCAATAAGGGTTATATACAAAATTAAAAAAGCGTTTTGGTGGCTTACTCTTGCAAACGCCATTACCGTACTGCTTAGTATAGCTGTAAGGTTGCTTTGAAAAAAGCAACCTTACAGCATTTTTGTATTATTCTTTTATCCAAGAAGCACATCAGTAATCAGCATAAGGGAAAAACCTGCAAGAAGAGAATATGTAGCACCACGCTGGCTTCCGTGTGCGTGAGTTTCAGGTATCATTTCATCACTTATTACATATAGCATAGTGCCTCCTGCAAAGGAAAGAGCAAAGGGAAGAATTGCTGAAGAAACACTGACAGCAAAATATCCTATAAGTGTGCCTATAACTTCAACAAGACCTGTAAGCATAGCACATACAAAAGTTTTTTGGGGAGATACTCCTGCAAGAAGCATAGGCCCGATAATAACCATACCTTCAGGAATATTCTGAAGGGCAATACCCCCCGCAATAACAAGGGCCTGAGATACATCTCCTGAGCCAAAACCTACCCCTGCAGCGATACCTTCGGGAAGATTATGTATGGCAATAGCTGTTACAAAAAGAAGTACACGGCTGAGATTAGCGTTATTATGCCTTTCATCATCAGCACCTACCAGCTTATGAAGGTGAGGCACCAGCTTGTCTATAAGGTTTAGACAGACTGCCCCTGCAAAAATACCGGGAATTGTAAACAGCAGTCCGTATTTTCCCCCATATTCCACAGAAGGAAGTATAAGACCGAGAACTGCTGCCGACAGCATAACTCCAGCAGCAAAGGACAGTACAATGTCTGAAAATTTGTGAGAAATATTCTTGAATATAAACCCGATAATGGCACCGATTATGGTAGCTCCTCCCACTCCCAGAGCAGTAAGCAGCACAAGCCTCATATATATCACCTCTGTTTTTTCGTTATACAATCAGTATAACACTACATAAGTTTTTTTGCAATAAGCAAATCTAATTTATTTTAGAATTATATAACAAATTAAAACCATATGAGAACAACTGAATATAATTTATATCAAGCATACACTATTTGTGGCGAAGAAGATGCACGACCTTTTAATATTCAAACAAAACCCAAATCAATGATAAGCTTAACATTAAATTTTATCTATTGTGGTAAAATACATACAGAAGGAGTTGGTAATAATGAAAAAAATAACAAAACAATTAATTGGCAAATTTAAAGTATATTTGATTAATGAGGAAAAGTCTTCTGCTACTCTTGAAAAGTATTTGAGAGATGTATCAGCATTTATGGAATGGCTGGCGGATTCAATTTTGGATAAGAGTGCTGTATTGCAATACAAGGAATACTTGATTGAGAATTATGCTCCTGCAAGTGTAAATTCAATTATTTCTTCCTTGAACAGTTTCTTTGCTCAAAACGATAGATATGACCTTAGAGTAAAATTCATTAAGATTCAAAAACAGATATTTACAAGCAAGGATAAAGAGCTTACCAAGACAGAATATGAAAGACTTCTTAATGCAGCCAAGAGTAAAAACAACAGAAGGCTATATTATTTGATGCAAACAATTTGTTCCTGTGGGTTAAGAGTATCGGAATTGAAGTTTATTACAACGGATGCTATTAGATGCGGACAAGCAACCATCAACTGCAAAGGTAAAATGAGAGTTGTAATATTGCCCAAACAGCTTTGCAAGATTCTTACCGATTATATAAAAGAAAACAATATAAAAAGCGGCTCCGTCTTTGTAAGTAAAAACGGAAGACCACTTGACAGGTCAAATATATGGTCTGATATGAAAAAGCTCTGTGAATCTGCTGGAGTATCAAAAGATAAAGTATTCCCCCATAATCTTAGACATCTTTTTGCAAGAACTTATTACTCTCTACAAAAGGATGTGGTTCGCCTTGCTGACATCCTGGGTCATTCTAGTGTAAACACTACAAGAATTTATACTATGGAAAGCGGAGATGTGCATAGAAGGCAAATTCAAAAATTGGGATTGCTTTTGTGTTAAAATAAAAAAACCACATAATCAAAATTATGTGGTAGAAATTAAAGCAAGTACATAAAAACTTAAATGTATTGTACCACATTTTAGGGGATTTGTCAATGATTTTTGATACATTTCTCAAAAATTGTCAGAGCGTGAAAATTAAAGTCATAACAATAAGACCGGTTGAAAAATTCTACAATGACCGGCCTTGTTATTATGACTTTTTTTGTGAGAACTATATAATCATCTGTTTCATTTAATACATTCAACATAAAATTCTTTATGCCTGCACCACATAATTTTGATTATGTGGTGCAGGCATATTTTTGGCTATTGCTTGTAATTCCTGTTACAATAAGGCAAAAAACAAGTAAAAACGTTAGGAGTGAACAAAATGGATAGTCATTCTATGTACGACAGAAAAAATACAAATACTAATCAATAATCTGCATAAAAGAATAATTAACGAAATAAATATAGATAAACAACCTTAATGTAAAAAATTATATAAATTCATTATTGTGGTAGAAATTAAATAAATATTCTTACAAAAAACTATTAAGGAGGTATCTAAGTTTCAGCAAGTATCTGTAAGAATCTTTGTTTTTCTACATAAACAGTAAAAACAATTAAGTTTAAGGAAAGGACAAACATAATGAATACAAAAAGAATTATAAGTATTTTGACAACACTCTGTCTTATTGTTTCCTGTTTTACAGGTGTGATTTCAGTAAGTGCAGAAGATGCTGTTCTTGAATCGATTTCAGCTGAAACG